>NZ_JBVIRL010000049.1:0-30969 GCF_055576085.1 Kitasatospora sp. NPDC033851
GCGCCGATGGTACTGCAGGGGGGACCCTGTGGGAGAGTAGGACGCCGCCGAACAATCTTTCAGAAGAACCCCCATCCGGATCCCGGATGGGGGTTTTTCGTATGTCGTGATCAGGGTGTCCACACCGCCGTGAGCCCTTCTGCGAGACCATGGCTTCCATGGATACCGAGACGTTCCTACGCACCCGCCGTTCCCTGCACGCGGTGGCCCAGCTGGTGCTGGCTGGGCCTCAGCACCGGGTGGGCGGCACGATCCGCCTGCGTGCCTGCGCGGGCGGCTTCGCGACCAGTGTCGAGCCGCGCCTGCGGGTGATCGGCGCTGAGCTGGTCGGGCCGGGGGAGGTGCTGTCCCTCGAGTGGACCACCTGTACCGCACTCGGAGCGGCACTCGGGCTCGCGGTCGGTGCTCCCGTCGGGCTGTACGAGGACGGGTTGGGCGTCGCCGTCGATGACGCGGTCGAGGTGGACCCGTCCGCTGCCGGCCGGCTCCTGCACTGCTTCGCGCTTGGCGACGCCGCGTTGCGCGGGCTGTTCCCCGGCGCGGAGCCGGTCATCTGGCCCGAGCACTTCGACATCGGGGTGACCGTCGACGGCGTCAACTACGGTGTCTCGCCCGGTGACGCGTTCCTGTCGGAGCCGTACGCCTATGTCGGCCCGCACATTCCTCGGCAGGGCGATTTCTGGAACGCGCCCTTCGGCGCTGCCCGGCGGATGCGTGAACTCGGCGGTGTCACGGGGGTCATGGCCTTTCTGGCGGAGGGCCGCCGACTGGCCGCCGGTGACGGTGCCGACGACGGCGTGGTTCGCTGACGTACCTACGACGCCATCGACGGCATCGACCGGTTCATCGGCGTGGCCGCGGCCGTGGGCGCGCTCGCACGATTCCGCACCCTCCTCCGGGGCCGGGCCTCGTGACCGTAGGGCTGCAGGGCGCCGTCCACGGCCGCGGCCGGCGCGCCTCGGCCGTCCCGGGCGCGGCGGGTGATCGGCTCGTTCTCCGCTACCTGGGCCCGGCCCGGATCGGCCATGTGACGCGCATCACTGGCCGGGGGAAAACCGGGGGGCCCGGCGCTCCGTAAGACCAGGACGTGAAGCGTTCACCGGCCTCGATGACCGAGGCCCAACTGGTCCGGCGGATCTCCCGCGGGGACACCGCAGCCTTCGACGAGCTGTACCGGCGCAGCGCGCCCTGGCTGACGGCGCGTCTGCGCAGGCGTTGCGCGGACGACGAGATCGTCGCCGAAGTCCTGCAGGAGACGTACCTGGCGGTGTGGCGGGCGGCCGGATCCTTTGCCGACAGCATGCGCGGCGAGGAGGCCGGCGGCTGGTTGTGGACGATCGCCGCCCGTCGGCTGGTGGACGCCTTCCGGGTGCGAGGCCGGCACAGCGCCCTCCCGCCCGCGTCCGCCGCCCCGGGGCCGGCGCCCTCGGCCGAGCACGAGGTGCTCGATTCCGTCATCGGGGGTGACCTCGGCGCGGCCCTGGACCGGCTCGCGCCCGAGCTGCACCAGGTCCTGACCGCGATGGTGCTCGACGGGCTGACGGTCCGTGAGACCTCCGCGCTGCTGCGGATTCCCGAGGGAACCGTCAAGACCCGTGCCCGCCGTGCCCGCCTCGACCTGCGAAAGGCCCTGTCATGACTGCGCACGTCCCCCGTCGGCTGCTGGTGAGTTACGTGCTGGGCCCCGACGCCCCGGCCGGTCCGACTGACGGCCGGAGCGAGGGCCCGAGTGTCGGGGAGCTGTGGGCGGTGGAGGCGCATCTGGAGCGGTGCGCCGTCTGCCGGTCCGAGTTGGCGGAGGTGTCGCTCGCCCACAGCCCGGCGGCCACCGCGCTGGTGGAGCAGGTGCGCGAGCGCCTGTCGGCGTCCCTGTCGCCGGTGCGTCGGCGCCGGTGGCGGCGGGTGCGGGGGGAACTGGCCCGGTGGGCGGCCCCGGCGTTCGGGCCGTGGGTCGCGGCGCTCGTGCTCGTCGTCCTCTGCGCCCTGGTCCTGGCGTCGGCCGTCGCGCGGGACTCCCCGACCCTGTTGCTCCTGGCCCCGGCGATGCCGCTGCTGGGCGTGGCCCTGAGCTGGGGCCCGCACACCGATCCGGTCCACGAGCTGGTCGCCACGACTCCGAGGGCCGGGCTCGCGCTGGTCCTGCGACGGACCGTGGCCGTGCTGGCCTTCGTGATCCCGCCGCTGGCAGTCGGCGGCTGGATCACCGGCACCGCGCCCGCGCTGGTCCTGCTGCCCGCCCTCGCGCTGACCTGCGCCGCCCTGGCACTGGGCAGCAGGCTGGGCGTCCAGCGTGCCGCCACCGCACTCGGCGTCGGCTGGGCCGCGTTCGTGGTCATCCCCGCGATGGACGACAGGACCGTTCCGGTCTACCTGCGGGAGTCCGCCGCCCCTGGGTGGGCGGCCGCGGCCGCGGCCCTGGGCGTCGCCGTCGTCCTGTGCCGCAACACCTACCTGCACTCTCGTGAGGCCCGCGTGCACCGGCGCTGACCCGGCCCGTCGTCCTTCGTGGACGCCGCCGTTCCCCGGCCCGGCCCCGCCTTTCCCCGGCCCGCGCCGGCGGCCACCTGTGCCGCCTTCCACCTGCCCTGCCGTGTCCTGCCCTGCCCTGCACCCGTACTGCGAGGAGACCCGACCATGCCCGTCACCGGTACCGCGAGCGAGATCGCCCCCACCCGCTACTCCCACCACATCCGGGCCCGCGCGCTGACCGTGCGGCGTGGCCGCCGCCTGGCGGTCGACGGGATCGACCTGGACCTCGGCGTCGGCGTGCACGGCCTGCTCGGTCCCAACGGGGCGGGCAAGACCACCCTGATCCGTACGCTCGCCACCGTCCTGACCCCGCACAGCGGCGAGCTGGAACTCCTGGGCAGCGCCTGCCGCAGCCGCGGCGAACTGCGGGAGCTGCGCCGCCGGCTGGGCTACCTGCCGCAGGCGTTCGGGCACTACCGGCGGTTCACGGTGCGCGAGTTCGTCGAGTACATGGCCTGGCTCAAGGAGGTGCCCGGCCACAAGGCGGCCGACGCGGTGCAGCACGCCATCGACCGGGTCGACCTGACCGGACGGGCCGACGACCGGATGGGCTCGCTCTCCGGCGGCATGCTGCGCCGGGCGGGCATTGCCCAGGCGATCGTCAACGACCCCGACATCCTGCTCCTCGACGAGCCCACGGTCGGCCTGGATCCCGCCCAGCGCCTGGAGTTGCGCGCTCTGCTGCGCGACATCGGCGAGCGGTCCTGCGTCCTGGTCTCCACCCACCTGGTCGAGGACGTCGGCGCGGCCTGCACCGGCGTCGTGCTGATCGACGAGGGCGCCACGGTCTTCGCGGGCCACGTCGACGGGCTCCGCGCCGCGGGCACCGACACCGACCCGGGCGACAGCGACATCGAGCGCGGCTACTCCGCCATCCTGCGCCGGCACCGCCAGGCGAAGGCCGGCGCCGGCGCGTAGGCGGCGCACCCCCGGTCACCCCTGATCGTCCTGCGATCACCCCCCCTGATCGCCCTGCGATCACCCCCCTGATCGCCCTTGCGACACCCCGCCTGTCCTGATCCCCTCGACCACTGGAGACCGTGATGTTCCGAATGGTGCGCCTGGAGGCGAAGCGCTCGATCGCCCTGGCGCTGTTCCTGGTGATGGCCGCCGTGACCCGTGCCTTCCTCTGGATGGACGTCCAGGAGTGGGCGGCCAGTTGGACGCCCCTGGTCTCCTCGATGCGGGCGACCGCCTGGACCGGACTGCCGGTGGTGCTGGCCGCCGCGATCTGGCACGGCGGGCGGGAGCGTCGCAACTCGGTCACCGAGCTGTTCGCCGCGACGCCGCGGCCGCGCCCGGTCCGGCTGCTGCCGGCCGTCGCGGTGCTGGCCGGTGCCGCGGTGCTCGCTGTGACCGCGGTGGTCGTCTGGGCCGCGGTCATCGTCTCCGGGCACGCGACCTTCAGCGACGGCGAGTGGCCGCTGGGCCTCGCGGTGGGGCTGCTCGCCACGGTCGCGGTCACCCTGCTCGGGCTGGGTATCGGACGGGCGGCGCCGACGCCGGTCGCGGCGCCTCTGGGCGCGGTGCTGTTGTTCCTGATCCTGACGGTGAGCCGGATACGGGACGGCCGGCCGGCGAACCGCCTGGTGGACACGGTGCTCCCGATGCTGCCGGTGACGGACGACTTCCACCGGGTGCTGCCCTCGCTGTCCTTGGCCCAGAGCGTCTGGTTCGCCGCCCTCGGGGTCACCGGCGTGCTGCTGACCGTCGCGGCCACCACCCGTGCCCGGGTCCTGGCCCTGGCTCCGGCCGTGGCCGGGTTGGCGGTCGGTGCCCTGCTGGCGCCCTCCGGCGCGATCGTCCCCGCCCCGCGGGCCACCGAACTGGTCTGCTCACCCGAGGACAGCAGGGTCTGCGTCACCAAGGTGCACAGCAGGGCGCTGCCCGACCTCCTGGCTCCCGCCCGGAGGGTGCTCGACGCCTTCGCCGAGGTGCCGGGCGGCCCGAAGCGGATCCAGGAGGACCCGGTGACCTGGAAGCTCGAGGACGACCGGCCGGCCGCTGCCAAGGACCCCGGTACGGTGCGCGTCCAGCTCCCGAACCGGACCCAGGAGGGCGGCATCCGGTGGGAGCCGGCCACCCTCCTCGACGTGGTGGCCCACAACGCCGTCGTCGACCTCGGCTGCTTCTCCGGAGAGCAGGAAAGGACCCGTGCGGGCGACGCCGCCTACGCGATCACCGCACTGCTCCTGGGCACCCCCACCGACAAGCTGAGCCCCCTCGCGCGCACGGCCTACGACACCCTGCGCGCGCTGCCCGCCGAGGAGCGTTACCGGCGGATCGGGGACAGCCGAAAGGCCGGGCTGACCTGCGGTGACCCGCTGGGCGCCATCACGGGCGAGGGAGCGGGCCGATGACCCCGGAACCGCGCGGCCTCGTGCTGCACCTGCGCAGCCGGGCGATTCCGGCGACCGCCGTGGTCTTCCTGTGCGCCGCCGCCCTCACCTGGGCCGGGTGCCGGATGGACGATCCGGGGGGCTCCCGCATGGTCCGCCTGATCGCCGTGGTGCTGGGAGTCGCCGCTGTCGCCCGCACCCTGGCCGGCCCGGACGAGGAACTGGAACGTGGTACGCCCGCCCGCTGGCGGCTGATCCGCGCGCTCCACCTGACGCTGCTCGGCGGGGCCCTGCTCGGCCTGCTCGCCGCCGTCGGCCTGCTTGCCGGTCGGCAGACGCACGCCGTGCCGCTCGGCACCCTCGTCCAGGCCGTGTCGGCGCTCACCGCGATGACCGCTCTGGCGGCGGTGCTGTTCGGGGCGCAGGCGGCCTGGGCCCCGCCCGTCGGCTGGGCGCTGCTCATGCTGGCGGTGGGACCCCGGGACAACATCACCGGAGAGGCGCTGACCTGGATGGTCCAGGAGCCCCACACCGACGTCTCGAGGACGGTGCCCGCCGTCCTGACCGTGGTGGGCGCCGCCGCCTACATCCGGTGGGGGAGCCGCGGAGGATCGTCCGGTCGTTGATCGACGCGATCGTCCGGACGTACCGATCGGGCGCCGCCGGCCCCACCCGCCCGGGTCTGAACCACTGTTCAGGCTCGAGCGGGTGGGGCCGGCTTTTGTCGTAAAATCAACGTTTGTGCCGGTCACGGTCGGTGACGGTCAGTCAGGGCGGAGGCGCGGAGGGTGTGATCGGACGGGCCGGACGGGCCGCCGCGGTGGTGCCGCCGGGTCAGACTTCACCGTCCGCGGGGGGCGGACCGGTTGCCCTTCCGGGACCTGCCGGGTTGCCCTGCGGGGACCTGACCGGTTGTCCCGTGAGGGCAGGGCCGGCCGGGCTGGTGCGGCCGTGCGGCGCTGTCCGTGGGTTGTTCGAACCGGCCACGGTTACTGGTGGGTGTTGACATGGTCACGGGTTGTAGGAGGAGATACGGGGGAAGGGGGAGGTCGCGGAGACGAATGGGCCGAAAGGGCTCGTCGACATCGTGGGTATCCGGCGCGCCCTTCCCCGGGCCGACTGCCCGGGGAAGGGAAGATCGCTTTGCGTGCCGAATCAGTTGCCCTGCCTGATGTCGCTCAGCGAACCGCTGACATTGAGGAGCTCGTGACATGTGGACGCCTGCTTGCCCGAGGCCGGGGTGCCCGGGGACTCGCAGGTCACACTCGCCGTCACGGCCTGGTCTTCGGAGACCTGGATGGGAGTCACCCAGTGGTAGTCCTGGTTGCGGAAGGTCTCCAAGGCGATCGTGGTGATCGTCTGGTTTCCGGCCGTGATGGTCAATAGCCCTTGGTCGCCTTGGAAGTTGGCGGCCACGATGTCCGTGATGTCGAAGACCTTGCCGTGCGGCACCTGGTAAGTGCCCACGGCGGAGGCGGCGTTCGCGCTCTGTACGTCGATCGTCGCGGAACTCTGCGAACCGGTGCCCGGCACCGCGAGGCCGCCCGGGCCGGGGGTGCGGCCGCCGGGACCGGAACTCGGCTGCCCGGCGCCCGGCTTGTTCTGGCCACCGGGGCTCGCACCGGAATGGGCCGGCGTCGCGCCGGCTTCGGGGGCGCCGGGGGTCGGAGCCGGGGCGGGGGTGGCGGACTGCTGGGCGACGGCCTTCTCGGCGGCCTGCTTCGCCGAGCTGCGCACCGCCGGGCGGACCAGGGCGAACCAGGCCAGCAGCAGGGCGAGCAGCGCCGCCAGAAGAGCGAGCAACCACTTGGGGAGGATCGGCAGTTGAATGAACTCACCGTCCAGGGTCGGACGTTGAGCAGCCGTCAGGGCTGGGGTCGGGGTGGTCTCGGCCGTGCCCTCCGGACCCTTGCCGTCCGCCCCCTTGCCCTCTGCGCCCTTGCCGTCCGGGCCCTTGCGGGCTTCGGGCTCCTCCGGGCCCACCGTGACCTCGAACGGCCAGGACGCCGGCTTGCCGAACCAGATCAGCTTGCGGGTGCGTGCCTGCAGCCGCACCTCGCCGGACTCGCCGGGAGCGAGGCGCAGCCGCTCCGGGGTGACCTGGAACCGCAGGTCCTCGCCGGCCTGTCCGGGAGTGAGGACGACGGTGCCCGGAGCGTTCCCGAGATTGCGCACCGAGGTCCGGTAGCGTCCGCGCAGCCAGCCTCGGCGACGGCGCGGCGCGAGGGCGGCCTGCAACTCGTGGAACGGGGTCACGGTGACCGTGGTCTCCGGAACCGTCACCAGCTCGGGGCGTTCGGCCGGCAGCACCCGGATGCCGAGCGGGAAGTCACCGGCCCGCGCGGCGGGCGAACGCGGCGGAGCCAGGCGCACCGTCACCGTCTCGGACGTCCCCGGGAAGAGCGAGACCCGGGCCGGTTCCACCGTCGTCCAGGCGGCACAGTCGCCGACCACCTCAAGCGAGTACGCCTCAACGATGTCGAGGTCGTTGCGTACCGTCAGGGTCGTGGTGGCCACGCCACCGGGGGCCACCGTCAGTGCGGGCAGGCCGAGTTCGGCGGATGTGGTCATAGCGTGACGGTAGGACCTCCGGACGGTCCGAGGAGAGGGCCGTACGGGCAAGCCGTGGGCACACCCCTTGCCCGTACGGACCGACCGACCCCGTCCGGTGCCGTCGGCGCACCGCGCGGACCGCTGCCCGCACCCCCCAGAGCCACGGCCCGCGCTGTCCGACGGCGGCCGGCCGTCACCACCACAGGTCCCCTGGAGAATGGAGTGTTCGATGACGTCGACCGACACAACCCGTACATGCCGTGAGGAAGCCGTCAGCACCCTGCGGACGACGGTGGCACCTCGGTCCGGCCGCGCCCGCCCGTCCGGCAACGCCCGTCCGTCCGGCACCGCCCGCCCGTCCGGGGCAGGCGGCGCATCCGCCCAGGTGCGGGCCAAGCCGGACCAGGTGCGCGTGGCGGTGTACGCGGAGGACATCATCCTGCAGACCGGTGTGGTCCAACAGCTGCGCCAGCGGCCCGAGGTGGAGCTGCTGAGCGAGAGCGAGGCGGCGCAGGCGGAGGTCTCCCTGCTGGTGGTCGACGCCATGACCGAGACGGTGGCCGAGCACCTGCGCCGGCTGCGGCTCGCCTCGTCGGGCGCGATAGGCCTGGTGGTGGGTCACTTCGAGGCCGGCGGGCTGCAGACGATCGTCGAGTGCGGGGTCGCCGCCGTGCTGCGCCGCTCGGAGGCGGACCAGGACCGGCTGGTACACCTCATCACCGCCCTGGCAAACGGCGAGGGCGTGATGCCCGGGGACCTCCTCGGCGAGCTGCTCGACCGGATCGGGATACTCCAGCGCACCATGCTCGACGGGCGGGGCCTGACCCTGTCGACCCTGACCGCACGGGAAGCCGACATGCTGCGGCTGGTCGCCGAGGGCTTCGACACGAGTGAGATCGCCGCCCAGACCTCGTACTCCGAACGCACCGTCAAGAACGTGCTGCACGAGATCATCACGCGGCTGGGCCTGCGCAACCGGGCGCACGCGGTGGGGTACGCCATGCGGCGCGGCCTGATCTGAAGGCCGCGGCCGTGGCGGCCTGCCCTTTGGGGACACAGATTGTTACCCCCGGCTCGGGCGTCCGGACTCTGTCCCCGGGGGCCCGAGCCGGGGAGACTGCGGGGAGACCGCCCCTGCCATCCTGAGAGGTCGAGCGTGATCGGCGCCACCGGCACTCCCCGCTCCATCCGGCGGCCGGCCCGGGCCGCCGCCGCCGTCCTGCTCGCCATGGCGGCGGCCGTGGTGACCCTGGGCACCGCCGCCCCCGGCGGACAGGGCGCCACCACGGTCCCGGCCGCCGCGGCCGACCCGGCGGCCGGGCGGATCGCCTTCGCCGGCACCGACCACCGCGGCCTCGGCCGGGTGACCGGCACGGCGACCAGCACCCCGCTGTTCGGGCCCGGCCCGATCCACTTCGACCAGGACCCCTCGGCCCGGGGCGACGAACTGGTCTTCACCAGCCTGCGGGACAGTCAACTGCCCCAGGTCTACCTGCGCGACGCGGCCGGCGCGGTCCACAAGCTCACCACCGGCATGGACACCGGCCACCCCGCGCTCGCCCCGGACGGCAAGGCCGTCGTCTTCGAGGCGCTGGAGCCCACCGGGACCGGCGGCGCCCCCCGGCACGCCCTGTGGGTCGTCAACCGGGACGGTAGCGGGCTGCGCCGGCTGACCGACGGCCCGGCCGACGAGACGCATCCGACCGTCTCGCCCGACGGCAAGTGGGTCGCGTACGCCTGTACCGGCGACCCGGCGCACACCCAGATCTACCTGCGGCCGTTCGCCGGCGGCGCGCCCGTCAAGGTCACCGACGTGACCAGCGGAAACGCCGTCGACCCGACCTGGAACCCGGTGAACGACGACGCGCACCGCAACCAGATCGTCTACACCTGGGACCAGGGCGACCAGGGCCGCACCCTGATGCTCACCTCGCCCACCGGCGGCGACAAGGCGTTCTTCCTGCGCACCGGCTCCACGTGGCGCACCGGTTCCGCCGCCTGGATGGCCGACGGCAGCGGGGTCCTCTTCCTGAGCTCCGACCTGCCCCCGGCCAACCCCCCGGCGCAGCAGCCCGAACCGCCCCGGCCGCCGGTCGTCAACCTGTACCGCGCGCCGACCTGCTCCTGCGACGACCCCCGACTGCTCTACAGCACCGACCGGTCGATCGCGACGCCGGCCTGGCTGGGCAGCCAGGACAAGGGCGGGCCGGTGGTGGAGCAGACCAGCGCCACCACCGCCAACGTCGCCGACCTCCAGGACGTCCGCCCCGACGGGGCCGACCCGCGCGACCTCGGCATCAGCGTGCTCCGGGAGGACCCGGCCGCCGACACCAACACCGACCCCGACCCGGCCGCCGACCCGCTCTTCCACCCCCGCCCCGGTTACGACCCCTGGTACGAGCGGCAGACCTACACACCCGACGGCCGGCAGATCGCGGTGACCCGCTACGAGGACGCCGAGGCCGGGCGGATCCAGCGGATCTGGCTGGCCGACGCCGACGGCGCGAACCCGCACCCGATGAACCTGGCCGGCCGCGGCCCCGCCGACCGGGACACCGACCCCTCCTTCTCGCCGGACGGCAAGCTGCTCGTGTTCAGCCGCAGCACCCCGGGCCGCGGACAGGAACCGGGCCGTCCCGGACGGATCCTGATCGCCCAGGTGTCCACCGGGGCGATCGTCGGCACCGTAGAGCCGCCGGCCGGGCAGGCGGGCGCCTCCGACGGCGAGCCCTTCTGGTCCCCCGACGGCAAGCTGATCGCCTTCTCCAGGACCGAGGTGATCAACGGCAACGCCGGCAACATGCACATCTGGACCGTGCCCGCCGACGACCTCGCCCGGCAGGCCGACCTGAGCCGGGCAGCCTGCCCGGGCAGCTGCAACGTCATCGACGACAGCCCGGTGTTCTCACCCGACGGCCGGCGCATCGCCTTCAACCGCAAGGCCGGTGACGGCGGGAACAACCGGCGGGACGGCGTGCTCGTCACCTCGCCCACCGGCAGCGACTGCACGGTGATCCTGCCCACCGCGCTCCGCGGCCAGAAGAACGCCTGCACCCGGCCGCTGCCCGACACCTCCGAAAGCGGCCCGTTCCAGCCCCGCGACGTCGCCTGGACGGCGAACGGCGCGCAACTGGTGCTCACCTCCCGCCGCGCCCTGCCGCCCAACTCGCCGGAGGGACTGGCCGTCTACGACTTCGCGGCCGGCACCCTCACCCCGCTCGACCGGCGGCTGCCGGGACGCCAGAAGGAGCCGACCGTCCAGCAGTCCGTCGACCTGGCACTGAGCGCGCCCGAGCGGACCCCCGCGGTCCCCGTCCAGGGCGGCACCGACGTGACGATCACCGTCACCAACAAGGGCCCCGCGCCATCGCCCGGCACCGTCCTCACCGCCTCGGTGCCCACCGGCGCCCGGCTCGGCGGGCTGACCAGCCCCGTCGGGCAGTGCGACGCCGCGGCGCTGCGCTGCGACCTCGGCACCCTGGCACCGGGCGCGGTGGTCCGGGTGACCGCCCGGCTCATCGGCACCCGCACCGGCACGCAGGAGTTCGGCTGGAGCGTCACCGGGACGGTGGCCGACCCGAACCCCGGGGACGACTCCGCCCGGACCTTCCTGCCGGTGCTCGACGCGCCGACGCCCTCGCCGACGCCCACGCCGTCACCGAGCCCGACGCCGACACCGACCGTCACCCCGACCCCGACCCCGGCCCCGACGCCGACCACCGCCCCGACCCCCGCACCTCCGCCGCCGCCCGCCCCTGCCCCGGCCCCGGCCCCGGCACCGCCGCCGCAGGCCGGACCCGGGGTGTCCGTCGACGCCCAACCGAACCCCGGCTACGTCGGCGGCCACGTGACGGTCAGCTACACGGTGCGCAACACCGGACAGGCCCTCGCGACGGGGCTGCGCCTGACCCTCGGCCTGCCCGCAGGCGTGCCCACCGAGTCGCTGCCCCCGGGCTGCCGGGCCGGGACCTGCGACCTGGTCGACCTCTCCCCGGGCGGCAGCCAGGTGGTCCGGGTGGTGCTGTCACCCGACGCGGCCCTGCAGACCACCATCACCGCGGAGCTCACCACCACCGGCACCGACGCCACCCCGGGACCGCACCGGGCGAGCACCCCGCTGCGCATCCTGCAGCCCCGCATCGTCGCGGTGCCGCCGATCGGCAAGCCCGGCTTCGTGACCTCCGTGCGCGGCTTCGACTTCCCGCCCGGCGCGCCCGTCCGCTTCACCTGGCAGCCCGGCATCACCGCGGCGGCGGCACCGACGTACCCGCGGGCCGACGGCACCTTCGCGGGCCAGCTGCTCATCCTCCCCAAGGACGAGACCGGCCCGCGGACCATCACCGCCGACGGCCCCGGGTTCTCCCCGGTGACCACCCCCTTCCTCGTGGTCGAGGGCAGCGTCGGCCCGCCGGGGGAGGTGGACCGGCGGTGATCCACGAAGTCGACGAGGCACTGCGGTTGCTGCTCGCCGAAGCCGGTCTGCCGGAACGCGGAGTCGAGGTGGTCTTTGATGCGCCCACCCGCGACTTCGCCGCCCGGCGCACCGCTCCGACGGTCAGCGTCTTCCTCTACGGGATCCGCGAGGACACGGACCGACGGCAGGCCGGCGCCGTCGCCGAATACGACGAGGACGGCGTCGTGGTCGGCCACCGGGCCGCGCCCCGATGGTTCGAGCTGGCCTACCTGGTCACCGTCTGGACCAACCGGCCGCAGGACGAACACCGGCTGCTGGCCGAGGTCCTGCAGTGCCTGACCACCGTGGACGCGCTGCCCGCCCGGATGCTCACCGGGACGCTCGCCCAACTCGGACTGACCGTCGGGATCGACATCACGGGGCGCGACACCGGCCTGCCGTCGGTGTCCGACGTCTGGTCCGCGCTCGGCGGGGAACTGCGGCCCTCGATCGACCTCAGGGCCCTCGCCCCGCTGCCCGGCGGGCTCAGCCCCGCGGGGCCGCCGGTCACCGAAGGCCTGGTCGTACGCGTCGAGGACACCAGCCGGGAGGCCGGGGCCGGCACCCCGGAGAGTGCGGCACCCGCCGACGGGCCGGGCCGCCGACTGCGCTACCACGGCGGCGCGGACCCCGGACCGGACGGCTTCGCCGCGCCCCGGGACCGCGAGCTGCCGCCGGGCCGCCGGCCACGGGGCAGGGCGCGATGAGCCTCGACCTCGGGTCGGCCACGCCGGTCCCGTCGGCCACGCCAGCCACGCCGGACCCGGGCCCGCCAGTCCCGTCGGTGACGTCGGTGACGTCGGTGACGGAAGCCGCGTCGTCCCCGGAGGCCACCGACGGGGCACCGGCCGGACCCGACCACCTCTGGGAACGGCTGCACCGCGTCGAGCAGCGGGTCCGCAGCGCGGTGTGCGAGCGCCGGGCCGACGACCCGGACCCGGACGACCCGTACCGCGGCCAGTACCTCAGCCCGGAGGCGGTGGAGCGGATCCTGGCGGCCTCCGCCACGGCCTTCCGCGACGGCGGAGCCCCCGGCGACGGTCCCGCGCCGCCGCCCGGCTCGCGGCTCGCCCGGCTCGGCGAGGCCTTCGGGCTGCTCCCGGTGGATATCGAACTCCTGCTGGTGGCCCTCGCCCCCGACCTCGACACCCGCTTCGAACAGCTCTACGGCTACCTCAACGACGACCTGACCAGACGCCGGGCGACCGTCGGGCTGGCCCTCGAACTGTGCGGACTGTCAGGGGCCGGCGCCGGCCGCTTCCGGTTCTCCGTACGGGCCCCGCTGATCGCCGGCGGCCTCCTGGACGTCGCCGAGCCGGAGCGCCCACTGCTCTCCCGCACCCTGCGCGTGCCGGACCGGGTGACGGCCCACCTGCTCGGCGACGACGAGCCGGACGGCGCGCTCGCCGGGCTGGCCCGCCGCGCCACCCCCGGGCCCGACCCCGGCGCCGGAGCGGCCGCGGAGTTCGTCGACCGGGTGCGCGCGGCCGCGGCGGACGGCGGACTGGTGCACCTGCTGGACCGGGACGGGCACGCCGGGCCGCCGGCCGTGGCCGCCCTCGCCGCCGACGGCCGGCCGCCCCTGGTCATCGACGCCGCCGCGCTTGCCGCCCGCCCGTCGCCGGGCATCGTGCGGGTGCTCGCCCGCGAGGCGCGGTTGGCCGGGGGCGGTGTGGTGCTCGGACCGCTGGACCGGCTCGAACCCGAACGGCCCGAGCGGGCCGCCCTGTTGCGCGACCTGTGCGCGGAACTCGCGGGCGTCCCGCTGATCGTGCACGGCCCGCAGGTGTGGGACCCGGCCTGGTCGCGGGAGAGCCCGCTGGTGGTCACCGTCCCGCCGCCGGACGCGCGCGGTCGGACCGAACGCTGGGCCCGCGCCCTGACCGGTCCGTCGGACGGCGGTGAGCCGGACCCGCTGAGCGAGGAGCTGGCCGAGGCGGTGGCCGCCTACCGGGTGGACCAGGAGAAGCTGGAGCGGGCCGCCGCCGTGGCGGCCAGGACGGCGGCCGCCGAACGGCGCCCCGTGCGCGCCGAGGACGTGCGGGCCGCGGTGCGCGCGCAGAACGCCGCGGGCCTGGCCCGCCTGGCCCGCCGGATCGAACCCGCCGTCGGCTGGGCCGACCTGGTGCTGCCCGATCCCACCGCGGGCCGGCTGCGCGAGCTCGTGCTGCGCGCCCGGCACCGCGACCAGGTGCTCGGGCAGTGGCGGATGCGGCCGGGCGGCGGTCGGGGCAACGGTGTGATCGCCCTGTTCGCGGGGGAGTCGGGCACCGGCAAGACGATGTCGGCCGAGGTCGTCGCCGCGGAGCTCGGCATGGAGCTGTACGTCGTGGACCTGTCCACCGTGGTGGACAAGTACATCGGTGAGACCGAGAAGAACCTGGAACGCATCTTCACCGAGGCCGCGCAGGTGAACGGCGTCCTGCTGTTCGACGAGGCGGACGCGCTGTTCGGGAAGCGCTCGCAGGTCAAGGACGCCCAGGACCGCCACGCCAACGTGGAGACGGCCTACCTGCTGCAGCGCATGGAGTCGTTCGAGGGGATCGCGGTGCTGACGTCCAACCTGCGCGCCAACCTCGACGAGGCGTTCACCCGCCGGATCGACGTCATCGCGGAGTTCCCGCTGCCGGACGAGGCACAGCGGCTCGTGCTGTGGGACCGCTGCCTGGGGCCGCGGCTGCCCCGCGGTGACGACCTCGACCTGGACTTCTGCGCCCGGCACTTCGAACTCACCGGCGGCTCCATCCGGGCCTGCGCGGTGTCCGCGGCCTACCTGGCCGCCGGAGCGGGCGCTCCGCTGGGCATGGCACAGCTGGTCGCCGCGGTGGTCGGCGAGTACCGCAAGCTCGGCCGGCTGGTGCTGGAGAGCGAGTTCGGGCCGTGGCTGAGCGTCCTCGGGGACGCCGGGCGCACCTGACCGCCCGTCCGCCCGTCCGCCCGCACGTCCGCCCGCCCGCTCGGCGGCGGGCGGTGGGGCCTGCGGGTACCCGTCGTGGTGGCCGCCGGGGGCAGTCGTTCTTGCCCCCGGTCCGGGACCTCGGGACATGTCCCCGGACGGTGCCCGGGCAGCAGACTCGGGGACGAATGACCGGCCACCCGAAGGAGCGCGAATGCCGTCGTACCTGACCCCGGGCGTGTACGTGGAGGAGGTCCAGTCCGGTGCCCGGCCGATCGAGGGCGTCGGCACGGCCGTCGCCGCGTTCGTCGGCTTCGCCGAGACCGGCCCCTTCCACGAACCCACGCTGGTGACCAACTGGGACCAGTACGTCCAGCGGTTCGGCGGGTTCACCGAGGGCACCTACCTGGCCCACTCGGTCTACGGCTTCTTCGCCAACGGCGGCGGTTCCGCCTACGTGGTGCGGGTCGGCGACCCGGCTCGGCAGGCCGCCGCCGGTGCCCCCGCCCCGGCCGTCGGAGCGCCCGCGCCCGTCGCGGTCTCCGGCTTCCTGTTCTCCGCCCTGCCCGGCGCCGGCGGCGAGGTGTCCGTCGAGATCGCCGACGCGGAGGGCGAGAACGTCCCCGAGGACCGCTTCCGCCTGCTGGTCCGCCGGGGCGCCGAGGTCGTGGAGACCTACGACGTCTCGACCCGCAAGAGCACCAAGGGCTACGTCGTCACCCAGCTGCGCGAGTCGAAGCTGGTCGCCGTCACCGAGCAGGCCGGCACCGCGCCGAGCCGCCCCGAGCGCCGGACCCACGCCCTGGCCGCCGCCCCCGCGCCCGCCACCGGGCCGGTCGCGGCCGCCGCCGCCCGGCTCGACCCCGCCGAGTACGTCGGCGACTCCGCCGCCCGGACCGGTTTCTCCGGCCTGGAGGCGATCGACGAGATCACCATGGTCGCGGTGCCCGACCTGATGAGCGCCTTCCAGCGCGGCGACATCGACGCCGAAGGCCTGCGCACCGTCCAGCTGGCCGTCATGTCGCACTGCGAGCAGATGGGCGACCGGATCGCCGTCCTGGACCCGCCGCCCGGCCTCAACGCCCAGCAGATGCGCAGCTGGCGCAACGACGAGGCGGGCTTCGACTCCCGCTACGCCGCCCTGTACTACCCGTGGATCAAGGTCTTCGACCCGGCCACCGGCCGCAACGTCATGGTCCCGCCGAGCGGGCACGCCGCCGGCGTGTGGGCGCGCAGCGATGCCGAGCGCGGCGTGCACAAGGCGCCCGCCAACGAGGTCATCCGCGGCGCGGTCGACCTGGAGATCCGTCTCAGCAAGGGCGAGCAGGATCTGCTCAACCCGATCGGCGTCAACTGCGTGCGGGCCTTCCCCGGGCGCGGCATCCGGATCTGGGGCGCCCGCACCCTCTCCTCCGACCCGGCCTGGCGCTACCTCAACGTGCGCCGGCTCTTCAACTACCTGGAGGAGTCCATCCTCCTGGGGACCCAGTGGGTGGTCTTCGAACCCAACGACGACCGGCTGTGGTCCAGCATCCGCCGGAACATCACCGCGTTCCTCACCGAGGAGTGGCGGCGCGGGGCGCTGTTCGGCCAGACCGCGGCCGAGGCCTTCTACGTCAAGTGCGACCGCGACAACAACCCGCCGGAGTCCATCGACCTCGGCCAGGTGATCTGCGAGATCGGCGTCTCTCCGGTGAAGCCGGCGGAGTTCGTGGTGTTCCGGCTGTCCCAGTTCTCCGACAGCACGAGCCTCGTCAACGAGTGACCGGCACGGTCGGCATCCATCGGAAGGTAACAGCACGTCATGGCTGAAGGCGATCCGCTCTCCACACACATCTTCGGCGTCCAACTCGGCGGTTACAACGTCGAGTCCGTCAAGGAGATCAGCAACCTGACGGTCGACCAGGAGGTCGTCGAGTACAAGCAGGTGACCCAAGAAGGCAAACTGATCGTCCGCAAGCAGCCGGGCGCCCGGATGCCGGGCGAGGTGACGATCACCCGCGGCCTCGACAAGAGCAGCGCGTTCTCCAACTGGATCAAGGAGACGCTCAACAACGGGGCGATCAACACCGCGCGGCAGAACCTCACCATCGAGGTCAAGGACACCACCGGCGCCACCCTGCGGCGCATCCAGCTGACCAACGCCTGGGCGAGCCGCTGGGAGGGCCCCACGCTCACCGCCGGCGAGTCCAGTGCCGCGTCGGAGACCGTGACCATCGTGTTCGAGGAGATCAGCGTAGAGTGAGGCGGAAGATCGGCCTGGAGGAACTCCTCGAACGGGCCCCGGCCGCGCAGAGCACCGCGCCACCGGCACAGCAGCCCGCCGGGCCGTCCGGGTATCCTGGGCCGTCCGGGCCCCAACGGCGCGCGCCGCACACCGAGTTCGAGTTCGAGCTGCCGCTCGGCTACGTCGACGATGAGGGCGGCGTGCACCGGCACGGCACCATGCGCCTGGCCACCGCCCGCGACGAACTGATGCCGCAGATCGACCTGCGGGTCAAGGAGAACCCGGCCTACCTGAGCGTGGTGCTGCTCAGCCACGTCATCACCAGGCTGGGCGACCTCACCGACGTGCACACCGGCATCGTCGAGCGGATGTACGCCACCGACGTCGCCTTCCTCCAGGACCTCTACCAGCGGATCAACAGTGAAGGCCACACGCGCGCCGCGGTGACCTGCCCGCACTGCGACGGCGCCTTCGAGGTCGACCTCGCCGGTGGGCGCCTGGGGGAATCGTGACGTACGCGCCTGCTCGGCTGTACGAGGAGATCGCGTACATCGCCTATCACTTCCACTGGCAGCGGGAGGACATCCTCGACCTGACCCACCGCGAACGCGGGCAGTGGGTGCGCGAGATCGCGCGGATCAACACCCGTGTCAGCGAAGGCGGGTGAGCCGGGTGGGGCTTCGGGACTGGATCAGCCGCCGGAAGGCGGGTGAGGCGGCGGACGGTGATGTCGGCGGTCTCGGCGGTGCCGGCGTTGTCGATGGTGGCTCCGGCGACGGTGTCGGTGGTGGCTCCGGCGACGGTGCCGGGGCAATGGCCGGGGTTTCCGGTGCCGGCGGTGCCGGTCGGCGTGGCCCGGCCGCGGGGGACGGAGGGTGGCGCGCGGTACGGCCGCTCGCCCCGACCCTGTCCGGGGCGGCGCGTGGGGTCAGCGACGGCCTGACGTTCAGGTCCCGGCTCGCCGCGTGGCAGGACCCCTCGCTGAGCGGCCCGCTCGGCCATGCGGTCCTGCCGTCCGCCCCGGCGGGGATCCTGCGGGCGATGGCGCGGCCGGTCGCGCCGGCCGCACCCGTCGCGGGCGGGGACCAGCTCGCCATGCCGGTCGCCACGGGTACGTTCGGGGCGGGAGAGCCACGGGCGGAC
Organism: Kitasatospora sp. NPDC033851; assembly: GCF_055576085.1. Classification (NCBI taxonomy): domain Bacteria; kingdom Bacillati; phylum Actinomycetota; class Actinomycetes; order Kitasatosporales; family Streptomycetaceae; genus Kitasatospora; species Kitasatospora sp. NPDC033851. The sequence goes on from NZ_JBVIRL010000049.1 coordinate 18,141, forward strand.
GAAGCGGAGCCGGCGGCGGACTCGGGGGCGTCGAGGAAGGCGCGGCCGGTTCAGCGGTCCGGCGCGGTACGGCGGCTTCCCGTGCGGTCGGCGCCGCGAACGGCGCGCTCGGCTCGGGCCGACCGGCCGGCGGCTTCGGAGGGCGGTCGCGGCGGTAACGGTGGTGTGCCGACGGTTGGTGAGCGCACGGTTGGCGAGCTCACGCCCGGCGCGGGAATGCCCGGTGCGGGAGTGCCTGGTGCGGTTGCCGCGTCGGCGCGCCGGAGCGAAGCCGTGGGTCCGGCCCGCCCGGTGCGGCCCCGCCCCGTCGGCGAAGCGCTGATCGTGGCGCGGCGCCCCCGGTCGCTGCCCGCGCGCCCGGTGACGGCGGTCCCCGGGACAGCGGTCCCGGTGACGGCGGTTCCGGTGCCGGCGGTGCCAGCGGCAGGTGGGACGCCGGGTGCCGTCTCCGGGATGCCGAGCCGCAGCCCGGAGACGGCCGGTGGCACGGGCTCGCCCGCGACCGGCGAGGCCGCCGTGCGGACGGCGGCCGGCCCGGGTGTCACCGCCGGGACCGCGCGAAGCGGGCCGGCCGAAGGGACCGTCCAGCGTGCTGCCCTGCCGGGCACCGCTGCGCCCGCCCGCCCGGTCCTCGGTGCGCCGATGACCTCCCTTCCCGCGAGCGCCTCACCCGTGGCCCGGGCCGCCACCGGCCCGCAGCTCCCCGACGCAGCCTCGGGCCCGCAGGCCATGCCGGTCGTCCCCGCCGACGCGAAGTCCACCGGCACCGAGTCGGGTGGACTCGACGCCACCCAGGACCGGCGTGCCCGTACGGCTGTCGAGCCGGGCGGCGCGGCGCCGCCCCGCCCCGCGCGTGGGCCCGTCGGCGCCGGACCCGTCCAGCGCACGCCGTCCGGGGCCGGTGCCTCCTCGCAGCCACCGCTGTCCACACCACCGTCCGCACCGTCATCCCATCCGTCGGCGCCGACTCCCGAACGTGCCGGACAGGTACGCCCCGACCCGTCGCCCGCCGCCCGTACCCGAGGGGGCCTCGGTGCGCCCCTCGACGCGCTGCCGCCGACGGCCACTGCGCCGGGCCGCACCGCCCCGCTGCTCGGTGGGCGAGCACCGGTCCGACGGATCACGACCCCGACGACGGGTGCTGCCACAGGCGGCAGCACCGGGAGCGCGGCGGAGCAGGGCACGCCCGCCGCCACGGCGCCGCTGGTCGGCGAGGGGCCGCGGGTGCAGCGCGCCGTCCGGCGTTCCGGCGACGGCCCGGCGGAGTCGCCGGCCGGACCTCAGGGCGGCAACGACGGACTGGTCCCAGGCCGGGGCCCGGTCGGCGGAAGGCCCGGTGTGCCACCCACCGTCCGGCGCTCCGGCGACGGCCCGGCGGAGTCGACAGCTCGACCTCAGAACGGTGGACCGGACGTGCCCACCGCTGCAGCCGCGCCCGTGGTCGGCGAGGGGCCGCGGGTGCAGCGCGCCGTCCGGCGTTCCGGCGACGGCCCGGCGGAGTCGGCAGCCCGGTCCCAGAACGGCGATGACGGACGGTCGGCGGGCCGAAGCGGCCCGGCCGACGGTGGTTCCGGTGCGCAGACGAGTCGGGAGCACCGGGCGGGCACCGCGCCGCAGCCGGTCGCCCCTGCGACCCGGGCCCGCCCGGCCGGGGACCCGAGCCACGGTGGCGCTCCGCTCGGAAACGGTGCTGGTGTCGGTGTCGGTGCCGGTGTCGGCCCGGCGGTTCCCGCGCGGCCGGTGACCGGAGGCTGGGGCGTGCAGCGCGCCGTGGCACGCACCGGTCCGAGGCGTGGGCTGATCGGTGAGCGCCCGATGAGGTTCGCCCTCGCCGCCCCGCCGACGCCGCCCGCGACCGGGACGGGCGCTCGGCCCGGCGCAGGCACGGCGGCGCCGGCCCCACCCGTGGTGCCGGCCGTCTGGCCCAGGGCGCTCCAGCCGCGCACGGACGGCGAATCGGCTGCCGAGCCGGCGGCGCCCGGAGGCCGGGGTCGCGGGCCTGCGGCTGCTCGGCAGCGTTCGCGTTCGCGGCATACGCCCGGCGCGGGGGACGGCCGTACCGCCGTCGGGCAACCGGCTTCGCAGGGAAGGTCGTTGGGAACCGGCGCTGCGGGGCCCGCAGTCGTGCAGGGCCGCCAGTCATCCGGCGCGGCTGCGGTGCAGCGTTCGTCGGAGCGAGGCGGCGGCCGGGGGACGGCCGATCACCCTTCAACGCGCGGGAGTTCGGCGCTGCCGGGCCCCGGTCCGGCAGCCACGGCGCCGGGCAGGCCATCCGGCGTGGGCGCGGTACGGGGGGTTGCGGCTGCGGTGCAGCGTTCGCTTTTTTCTCGGCGTCCATCGGCCCGGCGAGACGCCCGGCCGGCGACCGATGACCCGTCGGCGCAGGGGAGTTCGGTGCCGGGCGGCTCGTCCGGTGCGGTGCGCGGGGTCGCGGCTGCGCTGCAGCGTTCGCGTGCGTGGCGTCCCTCCGACCGGGTGGACGGCCGGGGGGCGGGCGATCACCCGTCGGCGCGAGGCAGTTCGGCGCCATCCGGCCCACCCGGCACCGCTGGCCAGGCCGCCCCGACCGGGCCCACGGACCCGCCGCGCGCCCTGCCCGGCCGGGCCCGTGCGGCGGTTCCGACCGCGGGCGGCCCGGTGCCCCCGGCGCTCGGGCGGCCGCAGGGTGGCACCACCAACGCGGGTGGCCCGGCCATACAGCGTGTCGTCGCACCGGCGTCCGCAGGGCGTCCGGGGCCCGGCGGCTCCGCTTCGCCGTCCGCTGCCGCGCCCACGGGTCCGCGCCCGCCCGTGGTCCGACTCGCGACGCTGACGGCCCCGTCGGTCCAGCGGCTCCCGGCCGCCGGCCGGCTTCCCCAAGCCTCCGCGCCGCCGCCGGGCCGGGCGGCGGACCCGCAGCTTCCCGTGGCAACCTCGCCCGTCGCGTTGCGCGCCACGAGCGCTCCTGTCGTACCGTCCGCCCTCTCCGCGACGACCGGGCCTGCGTCACCGGCGCCCAAGCCGCCACCGGCGGGCACGGCGCGGGTGTTGCAGCGGGTGGCCGAGCAGGCAGGCCTGGTCGGGGTGCCGTTGACCGCCGTGCCGGCCCGTACGCCGACCACGGTGCAGGCCGCCCCGCCGATCAACTCGCCCTCCCGGACGGGTTCCTCGCCGCCCGCCGGCGGATCACCGGCCGAGACGGGGGGCCAGGGGCCCGCCGACCTCGACGAGCTGGCCCGGCGCCTGGTCGAACCGGTCGGGCGGCTGCTGCGCACCGAGCTGCGCAGGGGGAGGGAGCGCAGCGGGCGGCCGTACGACGGGCGCCGCTGAGCGCAACCGAGCAGAGCGCAGCGAAAGGGCGCAGCAGGCAGGGCGCAGCAGGACAGGACAGGCGGCCGGTTGGCGACCGCAGCAACGTGACCGGAAGCAGTACACAGGAATCAGGATGCGGAACCGATGACCGACAACATCTTCGCGACCAGCGTGTTCTTCAGCCTGACCATCGGCGGCAACGACCTGGGCGAGTTCACCACCTGCTCGGGGCTCGGCGCCCAGGTCGAGATCGAGCAGTACGCGGAGGGCGGCAACAACGGCTTCGCCTGGCAGCTGCCGGGCCGCATCACCTGGTCGAACATCACGCTGACCCGCGCGGTCACCGCGGACACCGTCAAGATCGCGCGCTGGCTGAACGAGATCGTCCGGAAGGTCGAGCCGAAGGACGGCGAGATCGTGGCGCTGCGGCCCGACTTGAGCCGGATCGTCGGCTGGCAGGTGCTCGGGATCGTCCCGGTGCGGTGGGAGGGGCCGTCCTTCGACCCCTCCAGCTCCCAGGCCGCGATGGAGACCCTGGAGATCGCCCACGCGGGCCTGCGCCCGTCCTGACGTCCCAGGCAGTCCCACCAGTCGTCCCCCGGCCGTCCCACCAGCCGTCCCAGCCACGTAAGGAGCACCCAGGATGTCCTCGGCGGTCCCCGCGAGCGTCACCCGGGCCCAACTGACCATCATGGAGCCGCCGTCGACGGTCGGCGCCCAGCCCGGCGGCGCGCTCGCGCAGCTCCAGCTCCAGTTCAACCCGGCGACCCTGGTGCTGCGCAAGACCACCGAGTGGCGGCGGACGCCGTCCCGGATGGCGGGCGAGTCGGCGTTGCCCGAGTTCGTCGGCAGCGGTCCGCGCTCGCTCTCCCTCGACGTGTTCCTGGACTCGACCGCGACCCACGACAACTCGGTGGAGCGGGCGGTGGAGAAGCTGATGACGGCGTGCGTGCCCACGCCGACCAGCCTGGCGCGCAAGACGCCGGCCAGTCCGTGGATCCGGCTGGACTGGGGCACCCTGAAGACGACGTCGTTCAACGGGGTGCTGACCGGCCTCTCCGTCACCTACACGCTGTTCGACGTGAACGGCAATCCGCTGCGGGCGGTCTGCTCGCTCACCATCGACGAGGCGAGCGTCGACCCGGCGGGCCAGAACCCGACCTCCGGCTCGCCGGAGGCCCGCAGCACCCACCGGGTGATCGCGGGCGACAGCCTGCCGCTGCTCGCCTGGCGCGCGTACGGGGACGCGACGGCGTGGCGCACCATCGCGGAGGCCAACGACATCGACGACCCGCTGGCCCTTGTCCCCGGCGCGGAGCTGATCGTGCCGGGGATCGACGAGCTCACCCGGGTGGGGCGGCCATGACCACTCCCGAGGCCCGGGGCGGCCGGTCGTTCGCCGCGGATCCGGTCGTCGAGGCGCCGGGCCCGCTGCCGCCGATCTGGGCGACCCAGCTGGTCTCCTGCGACATCGAGGAGAGCGTCGGCCTGCCCGACACCGCGGTGCTGGCCTTCCGGGACGCGAACCACACCTTCCTCGCCGCGACGGGGATCACCATCGGTACCAAGCTGCGGGTGTCCGTGGTCACCGTGCAGGGGCACACCCGGGCGCGGCTGTTCACCGGCGAGGTGACCGCGCTGGAGCTGGAGGTGGACACCACGGGCTCGTACACCGTGGTGCGCGCGTCGGCGGTCACCCACCGCCTGATGCGCGGGCGCCGGGTGAAGGCCTTCCGGAACATGACGACGGCCGACATCGTCCGCGAGGTCGCCGCGGGCGCGGGTCTGGCCTGCGGCCGGATCGACTCCTTCCCGGTCGTCCACCAGCAGCTCTCCCAGGCGAACGTCCCGGACTGGGAGTTCCTCCAGTTCCTGGCGCAGGAGAGCGGCGCCAACGTGCGCGTCGACGACGACGGGAAGCTGGAGTTCGTCCGGCCCGAGCCCGCGTCCGGGGCGCCGGCCCCCTCCACCCCCGCGCCGCAGAGCCCGCTGGTCCTGGAGTACGGCCGCAACCTGCTGGAGCTGCGCGGTGTGCTGACCGGCGCGGCCGGCGCGGACACGGTCGAGGCGCGCGGCTGGAACGTCACCACCAAGAGCGCCCTGGTCGCCACCGAGCCGTCGGTGACCTCCCGAACGGTGGTGCCGGGGATGAGCCCCTCGACGGTGACCTCCGCCTTCCCCGGACCCGCCCGGCTGACCGTCGCCGACACCCCGTACCGCACGCAGGCGGAGACCACCGCCGCGGCCCGGTCGCTGGCCGCCTCGGTGGCCGCCGGCTTCGGCGAGCTGGAGGTGGTCGCCGAGGGCAACCCGCGGCTGCGGGCGGGCACCGCCGTCGCCCTGGGGAACGTCGGCGCCGCCTTCTCCGGCCGCTACACCGTCACCGGGGCGCGCCACCTCCTCGAACCGTTCCGCGGCTACCGGACCACCGTGGTGGTCAGCGCGTCGCCCGACCGCTCCCTGGCCGGGCTGGTCACCGGCGGCAACGCGCCGCCGCGCGGGCCGCGGATGCCGGGCCTGGCCGTCGCCGTGGTCACCGACGTCCGGGAGCCGGGCGACGGGCAGCGCGGCTGGGTGAAGCTCAAGTTCCCGTGGCTGGACGACACCTACGTCTCCGACTGGGTGCGCACCGTGCAGTGGGGCGGCCACGGGGGCGGCGGCGTGGTCAGTCCCGAGGTCAACGACGAGGTGCTGGTCGGATTCGAGCAGGGCGACCTGGACAGCCCCTACGTGCTGGGCGGGCTCTACAACGGCGTGGACCGGCCCTCGTCGCACGACGTGCCGCTGGTCGACGCGGCCTCCGGCAAGGTCAACCGCCGCTCCGTGGTGTCCCGTTCGGGCCACCGCCTGGAACTGCTGGACGTGCCGGGCGGCGCCTCCGGGGTCCGCCTGGCGAGCGGGGACAAGAAGCTGGAGGTCAAACTCGACCAGCAGAACGGGGAGATCGTCCTGACCGTCCACGGCCTCGGCGGCGCGGCCGGCAGCACGGTGCGGCTCTCCTCCTCCGGCATCACCCTGGACGCGGGCACCGGAACGGTGGACGTGCGCGGCGGATCGGTGACCGTCCGGGGAACGACGGCGGTCACGGTGGACGGCGGGGCCGAGGCGGTCATCAAGGGGGCGTTCGTGCGCATCAACTGACGGACCGTCGGAAAGCACCATCAGAGCAGAGCATCAGAGCATTGGAGACCGTACATGCCCCCCGCAGCCCGGACCGGCGACATGACCGATCACGGCGGCGCCCTCACCACCCCGCCGCCAGGCGCCCTCAGGGTGGCGACCGTGCTGATCGGCGGCCGGCCCGCCGCGGTGGTCGGCAGCATCCACGCCTGCGTCCCGCACGTGGAGATGGGCCCCGCCAACCTCGTCGAGCCCGAACTCGGCACGGTGACCGGGGGCGTGGTCCTGATCGGCGGCCTCCCCGCCGCCCGCCTGGGGGACAAGACGACCTGCGGCGCCACCATCACCACCGGCGCGTTCAACGTGCTGATCGGAGGCGTCGCGTGAGCGAGCGAAACAGGGAGAGGCACGCATGAGCGGGAGCTTCATCGGCCGCGGCTGGGCCTTCCCGCTGCGCGTGAACGCCACCGGCGGCATCGGCATGGTCGACCGGGACCGGGAACTCGCGGAGGCCATCCGGCTCATCCTCGGCACCGCCCCCGGCGAGCGGCCGATGCGCCCGGAATTCGGCTGCGGCATCCACGAGTACGTCTTCGCCCCGGGCGACAGCACCACCGCCGGGCGGATCGCGCGCGAGGTGCGCATCGCCCTGGAACGCTGGGAGCCGCGGATCGAGGTCGACGACGTGGTCATCGCCTTCGACAGCGTCGACGAGGGCACCCTCTACATCGACGTCCACTACACCGTGCGCGCCACCAACGACCGCCGCAACCTGGTCTTCCCCTTCTACACCATCCCGGAGTCCCCGGCCGCGGAGTTCTCCGCCGCTGAGTCCGCGGCCACAGGCTTCCCGGCCACAGGTTTCCCGGGCTCCTGGTTCCCGGCGACCGCGGGCGGGGGCGCGAGCTGATGGCCCTGCCCTCCCCGAACCTGGACGACCGCCGCTTCCAGCAGCTCGTCGACGAGGCCAAGCGGTACGTCCAGCAGCGCGCGCCGGAATGGACCGACCACAACGTCTCCGACCCCGGCGTCACCCTCATCGAGACCTTCGCCTACCTGGTCGACCAGCTGCTCTACCGGCTGAACCGGGTACCGGAGAAGAACTACGCCGCCTTCCTCGACCTGCTGGGCATCCGGCTCTTCCCGCCCGCCGCGGCCCGGGCCGAGGTCGACTTCTGGCTCTCCGCCCCGCAGCCCGAGACGGTCCTGCTGCGGGCGGGCACCGAAGTGTCCACGCTGCGCACCGAGACCGACGAGGCGGTGGTCTTCTCCACCGCCGACGACCTCCCGATCGTCCCCAGCTCGCTGGACCGGCTGGTCACCGTCAACGCCTCCGGGGAGCAGACCGACTGCACGGCCCGGCTGGCCGACGGCGCGGACGTCCGGTGCTTCCAGCCGCGTCCGATGGCCGGGGACGCCATGCTCTTCGCCCTGCCGGCCGTGGTGCCGCGCTGCATCCTGGTCGTCCGGCTGGACAGCCGGGTGGAGGGCGTCGGCGTCGACCCGCGCCAGCCGCCGCTGGCCTGGGAGGTGTGGGACGGCGCACGCTGGATCGCCTGCGAGACCGGCAGCGACACCACCGGAGGCCTGAACCGGCCCGGCGAGGTGGCGGTGTTCGTGCCCGCCGGACACGCCGCGTCGGTGGTCGCCGGCCGGCGGGCCGGCTGGCTGCGCTGCCGGGTCACCGAGCCGCAGCCGGGCCAGCCGTTCTACTCCGAGTCCCCCACCATCCGCCGGGCCGAGGTGTTCACGGTCGGCGGCACCGCGACCGTCGTCCACGCGCAGACCGTCACCGACGCGTCGCTCGGCTCCTCCGAGGGGGTCGCGGGCCAGCGCTTCCGGCTCGCCAGACCGCCGGTCCTGCTCGACGGCGAACCCCCGGTGGTCGAGGTCGCGGCCGGCGACGGATGGGAGCCGTGGGCGGTCGTCGAGCACTTCGGCGACTCCTCGCCCGCCGACCGGCACGTGGTGCTCGACGCGACCACCGGCGAGTTCCTCTTCCCGCCCGCGGTACGGGAACCCGACGGCAGCCTGCGCGCCTTCGGCGCGGTGCCGCCCAAGGGCGCCCGGCTGCGCGTCCCGCACTACCGCACCGGCGGCGGGATCGCGGGCAACGTCGCCCGGAGCACGATCACGGTGCTGCGCAGCTCCGTCCCGTACATCGCCCGGGTCGACAACCGCGAGGCGGCGAGGGGCGGGGTCGACGGCGAGACCGTCGAGAACGCCAAGCTGCGCGCCCCGCACCAGCTGAGGCTGCAGGAACGCGCCGTCACCGCCGGGGACTTCGAGCTGATCGCCGGGCAGGCCGCACCGTCCGCCGCCCGGATCAGCTGCGTGCCCGCCGACGGCGGCGAGGCGGGCGCGGTACGGGTGCTGGTGGTCCCCGACGCGGTCGCCGACGACGGCGAGCGGCTGCGGTTCGAGCAACTGATCCCCGACGAGCAGATGCTGGCCACCGTCGCGACGGCCCTCGACGAGCGGCGGCTGATCGGCACCCGGATCGTCGTACAGCCCCCCGCCTACCAGGGCGTGACGGTGGTCGCCCGGCTCACCACCCGCTCCCCGGACCCCGACCGGGTCCGGGAGGCGGTGCTCGCCGCACTGTACGGGTACCTCAACCCGCTGCGCGGCGGCGCCGACGGCTCGGGCTGGCCGTTCGGCCGGGCGGTGCAGTACGGGGAGGTGTTCGCCGTGCTCCAGCGGGAGGCCGCCGTCGCCGGAGTCGAGGAACTGCGACTGTTCCCGGCGGACCCGATCACCGGGCGCCGGGGCGCACCCGCGGAGCGGGTCGAGGTCCCGCCGGACGCCCTGGTCTTCTCCCACCAGCACCAGATCGTGGTCACCTCGGTCGCCGAGGACGGGCAGTCATGAGCGAGCGCAGCGGGGTTGGCGTCATCGGGGTGGGCGTATGAGCGAGCGCAGCGAGTTCATCATCGGGGGGTGCGTGTGGGCGAATGCCCCCGCCGAGCGCAGCGAGGTGGGCGTATGAGCGAGCGCAGCGAGTTCATCATCGGGGGGTGCGTGTGGGCGAATGCCCCCGCCGAGCGCATCGGGGTGGGCGTATGAGCGAGCGCAGCGAGTTCATCATCGGGGGGTGCGTGTGGGCGAATGCCCCCGCCGAGCGCAGCGAGGTGGGCGCATGAGTCGCGCGGCGGTCCCGGGACTGCCCAGCCCGCACCCGATCGGCGAGCTGCTTCCCGCGCTCTTCGCCGACGACGACTTCGCCCAGCGGTTCACGGCGGGCCTGGACACCGTCCTCGCCCCGGTCTTCGCCACCCTGGACAGCCTGCCCGCCTACTTCCAGCCCCGCCTCGCGCCGGCCGACTTCCTCGACTGGCTGGGGTCCTGGGTCGCGGTGGAGGTCGACGCGGCCTGGCCGACGGAGGTGCGCCGCGCGGTGGTCGAGCGCGCCGTCGAGTTGCACCGCTGGCGCGGTACCCGACGGGGACTCACCGAGCGGCTGCGGCTGGTATTGGACGCCGGCGCCGAGATCGTGGACGGCGGCGGCGCCACCTGGTCCACCGACTCCGGTGCCGCCCTGCCGTCCGCGCCGAACGGTGACGTGCTGATCCGGGTCTGGCCGCTGCGCGGTCCGGCGCTGGACGAGGACCAGGTGCTGTCCGTCGTCAGGGCGGGCTGCCCGGTCCACCTGACGTGCCGGGTGGAGATCCTGCCCGGTCCACCCGGGCGAGTGGAGGTTTGACGGATGCCGGTGTGCCCCGAATGTGGAACGGCCAACGGGGAGGGTGACGACTTCTGCGGCAACTGCGGTGCCTACCTGGGGTGGTCGCGCGGGACCGCCGCTCCGGCTGCGTCCGCGCGGGCGGCTGCCGGGCCCGAGGCTGAGCCTGCCGCGACTGCTCCGTCTGCCGCGACTGCTGTGCCCGCTGCGCCTACCGCTCGCAATGCGCCCGCCGCTCCCACTGCGCCTGCGGAGCCCGCTGCACCCGCCGTGCTCGAGCCCGCGCGCACCGAATCCACGTGGCGGACCGTATCGCGACGGGTGACGCGCGGCAGGAGGGAGCAGCCGCCCGTCCGGGACGCCGAGACGCCGCCCCCGCCCCTCGAGGAGCCGCCGGCCCCGCCGGCCGCCGAGACCTCGCGCTCGACCTCGGCCCGCGTGCGTCCGGCACCCGCTCCGGCTCCGGCTCCCACGCCGACGCCGGCTACGCCGCCGAATCCGGAACCGGTCCCGGCCTCCACACCGGTCCCGACTCCCGAGCAGGCCCCGACGACGGCTCCCGAGCCGCCCGCGACTCCCGAACCGCAGGCCGACCCGGTGGCCGTGCAACCCGCCAAGCCCGTCGCACCCCGCCCCGTCGTCCGGGCTTCCGCGGCCGACGAGGCGCAGGACGGCCCGCCCTGCCCCCGGTGCGGCACGCCCAACCTGCCCGAGCGGAAGTTCTGCCGCCGCTGCGCGGCTCCGCTGACCGTCACCGCCGCCGCGCCCAAGTTGCCGTGGTGGCGCACCCGTTGGCCGTTCCGGCGCCGGGTACGGATCGGTGGTTCGGGTAACGCGCTGCGCCGCACCATCGCCCTGCTCGTGCTGGTCGCGGTGGTGGTCGCCGGGGTCCTGCTGTGCCCGCTCGGCAAGAACGCCTACCAGGACGTGCTGGACAAGCTCGGCAGCACCGCGCCGATCACCCCTTCCGAGACCTCGGCGAGCGCCGCCGTCGAGGGCCGTCCCGCGTCCTCGGCCGACGACGGTCTCACCAACACCTACTGGGGCGCACCCGCGATCGGGGACTCGATCACGTTCGGCTTCCGGAGCCCGTTCCGGCTGGTGGACCTGATCATCCACACCGGTGACTCCACGGACCCGGAGCACTTCCGGCAGCAGGCCCGTCCGCTCGTCCTGTCCCTGGAGATGACGGCCTCGAACGGAGAGCAGCACCGGAAGCAGATCACGCTCAACGACCAGCCGGGCCCGCAGACCGTGGCGACCGGGATCAGTGACGTCGTCCAGGTGAAGCTCACCGTCCGCGAGGCCGCCGGGACCGGCCCCGGCCGGGCCATCGCTCTGGCGGAGGTGGAGTTCTTCAAACGGACCTGAGCACGGCGGCGATCAACTGGGCGATGGCCGCGTTTATCGCTCATTTACCGTGCGTCAACGTACAGTTGGTGGGATCGACATGTCCACATCAGGACATCGACGAGAAGGAGTGCCTTCCTTGACCACTCACCCCAGGTACGGTGCCGCCCGGCGGACGGTTCCGGCGATCACGGCGGCGCTGTGCGGGATCGTCGGTGCGACGGCGGTCGGCGCGACCCCGGCGGCAGCAGCCGACCAGCGTCACCCGATCTACGCCATCGCCCACCGGGTCGACACCGTGGACGGCGTGGACGCCGCGCTCAAGCACGGCGCCAACGGCATCGAGATCGACGTCTGCGCCTGGTGGAACCCGAACGAATGGCGCGCCTACCACGACTGTTCCTCGGCCGGTGAGAACCGCCTCGGCCCCAGCTTCGACAGCATGATCGACCGCATCCTCTCCAACGCCAACGCGGGGCGCCGACTGTCGCTGGTCTGGTTGGACATCAAGGACCCGAACTACTGCGGGGAAGAACCGAACCGCACGTGCAGCGTCGCCGGGCTGCGGGACAAGGCCCAGCGGCTGACGGCCGCCGGGATCCAGGTGCTCTACGGCTTTTACGAGTACCACGGCGGGAACACGCCGGACGTCGGCGGCCGGGGCTGGAAGAGCCTCGAGGGCAAGCTCGGCTCCCTGGAGGGCATCACGACAACCGGAAGCCGCGACACGGTCCGAAGCGCCTTCGAGCGCTCCGGCTCCGGCTTCCCGACCGGCCACCGGGCGATGGACTACGGCGACAGCGACATCACCAAGGGGTTCGGCAACTGCACCGAGGCCACCTACAACACCTGCGCGGAACTGAAGAAGGGAGCAGCGGACCGCGCCTCGGGACAGCTCGCGGCCACGCTCTCCTGGACGACCACCTACAACGACCCCTGGTACGCCGACAAGCTGCTGGGCGACGCCCGGGTCGACGGCATCATCGCCGGCTACGGAGCCTTTACCGGAGTGCGCGAGTACGACGACAGCTGGCAGTGCGCCAACGCCGTCAACCTCGTCCGTGACTGGGTGAACCACCACAGCTCCACCCACCGCATGGCCACCAGCGGCGACCGCCTGTTCAAGTGAGAGGACAGATAGCGGACAGGTAGGGGACAGGTACACGTAGGGGACAGCCTCGGGCCGCACCCGGTGCAGACCGGGTGCGGCCCGAGGCTGCTGCTGTGCGGCCTCGGCCGGTGCATTTGTTCTTGGGCACGGAGTAGGAGTACTGTCTCCCAGTCGCTTGGCTGGGAGCACCGGACACGCATCTGCGCGGACGGTCCCGGAGCGGCCAATCCCCTGAAACACCGGTTCCCGGTTCGGGCTGAGTCGTGTCTTGTCGC
>NZ_JBVIRL010000050.1:0-29060 GCF_055576085.1 Kitasatospora sp. NPDC033851
TCCGCTGCCTAATCAGACGGGCTTGGACCCTCTACCGCTGGGATACCCGGCCTCGAAGCCCCCGCATCCGATGACCTACTGGCGGACGCCCTTAGCCAAGGAGACCTCGACGAGGCGTGCGCCACCGCGCGCGCCGCCCTCGACCTGGCGAGCACCACTATGGTCAAGCCGCTCGTCCTGCGGGCCAAGGCCCTTGAGAAGGCCCTCGCCCCGTGGGCTCGAGAGAGGCCCGTGCTGGAGCTGACCGCGTGCGTGAAAGAGTCGGAAGCGCAACTGGTTCGCGCCTAGGGAGGCTAACCATGGAGTGGGAGACGTTCGGACGCCGCAAGGTCTACGGCAGCCCGTGGGTCGAGGTCTGGCTGGACGACGTTGAGGTGCCCGGGCTCGGCCGGATCGACCACCACGTCGTCCGCTACCCCCGGGCATCGACCACCTCCGTCGTCACCAACGACCGCAGCGAGTTCCTCCTTCTCTACCGGCACCGGTTCATTACCGGTCGGTGGGGCTGGGAAGTACCCGCCGGCTGGGCCGAGCCCGGCGAGGACCCGGCCGCCGCGATCGCCCGCGAGGTCGAGGAGGAAACCGGTTGGCGCCCCGGCCGCGTCGATCTGCTGACCGAGTACGACGCAATGGCCGGCATCAGCGACGCGCACTTCCGCTGCTACCACGTCACCGGATGCACTCGCGTGAGCGAGCCGGAGGACGTCTCCGAGGCGGCCCGGGTGGAGTGGGTGCCGGAGGCCGAGGTAGTCAAACTCTTGGTGAGCGGCGAGGTCCCGGACGGCCCGTCTCACACCGCACTGTCGTACTACCTTGGCCCGCACCGGCTGTCCCGGCGTGGCTGATCGGTCTGGTCACTGGTCAGCCACGGCACCACGGTCAAGCCCTCGGCGCCGGTAGGTTCGTGCCCACCAGCCACAGGAGGACCCGTGCCCAAGACCGTCACCCGCCGCAAGATGGGGCCCCTTCGCCCTCGCAGACCACACCTTCATGGTGATCTGCACCGCCGGCCTGTGGCCCCCGTCCTCCTCATGGCCCGCCACGGCCGCAAGACCGTGACCAAGTACCACGGGTTCCCCGAGGCCTGACACGACAACGCCCCCTCCCGGGCGGGGGCGTTATGCTGCCCGCGATCGCAGACGCAACGTTCCGGCGAAACAGGGCCACGGGTCACCCTCGCGAGCGTGGGGCCATCGTCCTCCCCGCACCCGCGGGGGTCAGCCGTTGTTGATGACGTCGCCGCCGGCGTTGAGGTCCTCCCCGCGTCCGCGGGGCCTGCCGGGCGTTTACCGTGGCGAGGCGTCCGGACGGTCACGCGAGCGGCACCCGCGCCAGGGCCGCGCGCACCGTGGCCGCCAGGTCGCCGACGTGGACGCCGAGGTCGCGCAGGTGGCGGGCGGTCTGGGCGATGGGCAGGTCGACGCGGTGGGCGATGCGGACGAGTTGGGCGAGCGGCATGGGCGGGTCCATGGGCTGCGGCATCGCATGTTCGTCGGCGGTGAGCAGGCGCAGGGCCTCGCGTTGGGTCAGGTCCGGGGGGAGGTCGTCGTGGGAGACCCGAAGGCCGTAGGAGCGCAGCCGGGTGGCTAGTTCCCTGGGGCGACGGTCGAGGTCCCGGGCGGCCAGGGCCAGGAGGAAGAACGGGATCTCGTCGTCGGGGCTGAGCCGGAACCACCAGGGGGTGTCCGGCCGGTCGTAGTTGTCCACGTCGATCTGCAGCAGGTCGTCGTGGCGGAAGAGCTCGCGGTCGAGTTCGCCGGGCCGCTGCGGCAGGACCATGCCGACCCGCACCCGGTAGGCCGCGAGTCGGCTGGTCAGCTTCCGCAGGCTGAGGCCCAGTTCCTGGGACACCTCGATGAGTTGGTGGAAGCTCGGCGCGCGGTCCGTCCGGAAGGGCGACCACTCGACCTCCCAGTCACCGGCCAGCAGGCCGAAGTCGTCTGGGGATTCCCGGCACTGCGCGGGCGGCGGGAGGGTGAAGCCGAGGCGTGCGTACTCGGCCCGTACCTCGTGGGCGGGCAGTTCCAACCAGTCCTGGGCGGCCACCAGCTGCCACGGCGGGAGCGGGCCGGTGGCGCTGACCCATGGCCATGCGCCGGTGTGGTCCCGGCTGAGCCACCGCACATAGTCCTCGTCCGGCCGTTCGGGGAAGTCGAAGGGCTCCACCTCGAGGCCGTAGCGTTCCAGCCGGTGCCGCACCTGCGCCGGGCTCAGTCCCGTTTTCAGGGCGGCCTGGGCCACGTGGCCGGGCGGCACGGGGCCGGTGTCCGAGATGCCGCGGTATTCGACGACCTCGCAGTCCTGGTGGAGCAGTCGCAGGTCCGTCTCGTCGGGCATGCCCGCCGCTGTAGCGTCCGGTAGGACGGTGATTCCGTGGGCCCGCATGGCGGCCGCGGCCTGCGCTACGCTCACGCCGAGTCCCTCTCCGACCTCCAGCAGATCGCCGATCGTCGCGTGCGAACGGCGGCGATCGTACGGCTGGTCGAGCCAGGTCATGTCCGAGGTGTCCGCCCACTCCTGCGTGTCGGGGGAGGCGGGCACCACCAGGTCGCTGACGCCGAAGAGCCGTCGCCGCTGCGCCGTGGCGGCCGGGTCGCAGCCGAGCCGCCGGGCGACGCCGAAGGCGTCCGAGGGCCGGGTGAGCCCGAACACGCCGCGCTTGCCGGTGAACAGCTCCGGGTCCGACGGGCGGGCTCGGACCGTCCGGCGGGGCTCGGCGAGTTCCGGTACGAGCTCCGTCAGCTCGCGGGCCAGATCGCTCTCGGGGTGGGCGAGGACGCGCCACAGCAGGATGTGGTCCGGTATCGAGAGGTACACGGCGTCCGACGACCGTTCCGCGCGCCGGTTCGTCAGCAGGCCGTCGAGGAGCTTGCGGTCCAGCGGGAAGCAGCCGGCCGTGGCGGGTACGGCTGCCCGGCCGCGAATACGGAACGCCGCGCCCGCTTCGAACGCGGCTTCGGCCACCAGGTCCGCGATGCGCGGGCTGCTCTCGGCGACCTTCTCCATCCACTCCAGGGTGAGGAACCCCGCGCCGCTCGTCACCAGGGCGCCGGCCGCCGCGGCCAGGAGTGCCTCGACCCGGGGCGAGATGTCGTCCAGGACGGTGAGGCGGTCGGAACTGAGCCGGCGCGGGGCGTGGTCCCCGGAGAGGTTCACCACGACGCCGTGGAGGCCGGTGAGCACCCCGACCCGCTGTCCCGGCTCGATCGTGAGGCCGTCCACCAGCAGCAGGCCGCCGTCCTCGCGCCAGATGACCTGGGCGCCCGGTGGGCCGTCCGTCCATTCCACCAGACTGCTGAGGTCCGGGCCGCCCGTCTGTACCCTGCCCGGCCCCCGGAGGACCCCGGGCTCCCACTCCGTCCTGCGCCCGCCGTGCCGCGCCGTCGTCGGGAACTCGGCGATGTGCAGCACCGCCGCGAGCGCGTCCAGGCCGGACCAGGAGCGGCGCCGGTCCCGCAGGTAGAGCCGCACCGTGGTCCCGGGCCGGGTGCCCCGCTCCTCCTTCTCGACGATCCGGAACAGGTGGTTGGGCCCGAGGATGTGGGCCTCCACCAGCGGTCCCGGCATGCCGTCGAGTCCCATGCGGCAGGACGTCACCCGGATCTCGTCCGCGAGCATGAAGTAGGACAGGACCCCGATCCCGAACCGGCTGTTGGGGTGCAGCCGCACCGGGGGCTCCACCCGCTCCCACTGCGCCTGTTCCAGCAGGAAGTCGGGCTGCTCGGCGAAGCGGGCGCCGGCGTTGGAGAACACGCCGCGCAGCTCCGCCTCGCCCATGCCGATGCCGTCGTCGGCGCACTCCAGGTACTCGCGGCCGTCCTCGTCGACGCCCTGGACGAGGTCGATCCTGCCCTCGTACGGGTGGAAGGGCCGGCCGGAGCGCTCCAGGTACTGGGTCCTGGCGCGGCGGTAGCGGCACGCGTCGAGGGCGTTCTGGTACAGCTCGCGCACCGCGAGGCCGTGGTCCTTGTAGAGCTGGGTGCCGGTCAGCAGGCCGCGCACACGGCGGTCGTCGAGCCGGAAGCGCGCGCTGCTGGTGAAGGTCCCCGGCGCGGGGACGACGCCGTCGGCGGAGATCCGAGCGGGCAGCGGCGGCAGGGGCCGGGCGATGCGGTCGGGCAGGGCGATCCGGTCGGACAGGGCGCGCCCGACCGCGAGGAGCAGTCCGTCCAGCCGCTGCGCGTGCTCGCGCAGGGCCTCCACGACGGCCTCGTGCTCGCAGACCGCCTTGAGGACGGGCAGCTCCGGGGATCCGCTCCACGTCGACCTGGCCAGGGTGCGGCGCAGCCCGTCGAGGTCGACGGGGTTCGGGACCCCGATGTGCTCGACCACCGTGTCCGGGAGGACGGCGGGTTCGATCGCGGCGCCGTACGCGACGGCGAGCAGCAGGCCGGCCCGGCGTTCGCGGATGCGCTGGCGTCCGGGCCCGGGCAGGAGTTCGTCGGCCTCGAGCTGGCCGAGGTGCTCGGGGTTGCAGATGTCGGCGCCGATCCGCAGGCCGGCGAGGATCCGGGCCAGGCGCCGGACGTTCAGCGCCTCGGTCAGCGGGCCGCTCCCGGCGGTGAGTTCGGGCGCGAGCGTGGACGCGAGATCTGGCACGAGATCTGGCACGAGATCTGGCGCCAGTTCGGCTTCGAGTCCGGCGAGGCGGTCCGCCCCCTTGTCCTCCTCGGCGAGCCAGCGCCGGTACAGCCACCACCCGGTCGCCGGCGCGGCCTGCGGGCGCAGCCGGGCCCGGTTCACCAGCAGGTCGTGGCCGGCCAGGAAGGACTGGTAGCCGGCTCGCTGGCCCGTCGCCGCGCGCCGGGGGCGCAGGTCGGTGGGGTCGGCCTCCAGCCGGGAGGCCAGGAGCAGGAGTTGGTGGGTCTGGTAGAGGTAGGGCAGCAGGACGAGCAGCCCGGCCTCGGCCGGGTAGAGGTCGAGCGCGCCGTCGGGCTCGCCGAGCAGCCATTCCACCCGGTCCGCGAACCGCGTCGCGAACCCGGGGTCGGCCCACGGGTCCCCGGCGGTCCTCTGCTCGGCGCGGTCCCGGACGGCGGCGAGCCGCTCGGCCAGCCGGGCGGCGTGCTGCCGGTGGGGCTCGGCGTCGCGCGGTGCGGCGTGGGCCCAGACGCCCGACTCCAGTACGGCGCGGACCCACGGCTCGCTGGGCGGGGCGGGATCGGCCGGAGCGGGGGTCGTCTGGAGCGTCATCGAGCCCACCTGGATGACGGTTTTCTGGTTCCCCCCGCCGATGGTGTTCGTGACGTTGTACCGATCCACCCGTTGTCCTCCCCCGGTCACCGCGTGGGGGACAGCTTAGGTGGACGGGGCGGCGGGCCGTCGTGCGGGTGAACGCCGCCGGAGGCGACGGTCGCGAGGCCCCGAAGACCGGCCCCGGCCGGAGGTGAGCGCCCGGCCCGTTGCGGGACCCCGTCGCTGGCGGCGAGAGCGGTCGGGTGCTCGCTCCGGATCCGCTCTTCGCCTGCGGTGGCGGGAGGATCCGGCAGTCGTTCACGCGAGCTGTGCGGGCTGCAGGGCTGCGGTGCTCGGCCAGATGTACGAGGCGTGGTCGTGGGGGCTGACGGCGGTGGCGGGCGATGTCGTCGTGGAAGCCGGAAGCCGGAAGCGAGGTCGCCAGTGGCGGCGATCGCGGCAGCGTGCGGTGCGTCGACGGGGACGACGCGATGACTTCCCGTGTGCACAGGGCCCAGAGCCGCACGGTGTCGGCGCTGCTGCTGATGACCTCTCGGCTGGCGTTGTGGGCAGCAGGTCGGCGGGAAGGTACGGACGGCTGGGACTGTGTCCCGTCACCGCGCCGTATCCCAGGCGGTGGCGCGGAGACCTCCTTTCGTCACGGCCGGGCGGGCGTCCTCCCCGCACCCGCGAGGCCAGCCGTCACCCGGTCAAGGCTGGCGGACGAGTGTTGCCTGGGGTTGCCCCGGGGATGCGATGGCCCCCGCAGTCGAACCCGTCAACCGCCTGGGGAACGACCACGAGCAGCCCTGTCCGGCCCCGCACCGGAGACCGCTTTCGGGGATCGCCGTCGACTGCCACTGCCGCGCGTGTTGTGGAGAATCCGTGCTTCGCCGGCCACTCACCGCACCGGAGCGCTACGTTGGCGGCTGCCGACTGTGGGGAGAACCGTCGACATGACCATCGACCAGGCCGCCCTCGGCCGCGCGGTGAGGGCGGTTGCCACCGCCGCGCACGCCGATGACGTGGCCGCGCTGTACCGGGCCGTGATGCCACCGACAGGGACGGACACACCACCGGCCGAGGCCGCGACCTGGTTCGGGACGCTCCTCATCCACCTGGCACTCACGGCGGCGACCGCTTCGAAGCTCGAACCGGGCTGCCACCGGGACGCCGTCTCGGAGTGGATCGGGCGGGAATTGGGCCCGCCGCCCACCCCGGCACTGCTGCGCGCCGCGGACCCCGGCCGCATCGACCACGTCGAAGCCGTGAGCGCCGCAGCGGACTACTCCCGCTACCACGAGTACGCCGTCGACCTGGTCCGGGTGGGCCTGACCGACCCGGACCAGGAACCGGACGAGCGAGGCGTCGACGCCCATTGCGCGGTGACGAACGACCAGGACGCGCGGATCACCGTGATGGCGATGCTCGGCCGCCTCATCCCCGTTCCCGGCGACCGAGGCTGACCTTGCCGCTCCGGAAGCTCGCCTGAACCACGAACCTGTCGACGGTCCCGGCAGCTCAGCTCATAGGGGACATGGGGATGCCGGTCGCGCAGACCGGCGAGTGATGCCGTCCTCCTCGGGCAGTCCTCCCCGCACCCGCGGGGGTCAGCCAGCTGTGCCCCGCCGTCGTGGCCGGGTGGGGTGTCGTCCGGGTTGATGCTGATCATCGCCCAGTCGTAGTGGCGGTCGCCCTTGGTGCCGTGCCCGGTCCGCAGCCGTTGCCAGGCCCGCCGGGGCAGCTTGGCCAGCAGGGCGGTGGCGGTGAAGCGACCGGCCGGGGTGGTGACGCGGTGGCCCGCGGGGACGGCGACCGTGTAGTCGTAGCCCAGCTCGCGTATCCGCTCTCGGAGTTCACGCCCGCCGTAGACCTCGTCGGCGGCGGCCCACCGGGCCGGGAGCCCGGCGTCGCGGGCGCCCTTCAACATGGCGGCGGCGAGCTGGGGCTTGGGGGTGAAGGCCAGCTCGTCCGGGACACCGGTCAGGTCGCGGCGCTCGTCGTCGGCGGCCCAGTCCTTCGTCAGGTGCAGGGCCCGGTCGACGATGGCGTGGCCGAACTCGTCCGCTTCCTGCGAGCCGAGCGGATCACCGTGGTCGATGTCGACCGGCCCGACCGCAAGGCCCGCCGCGCACACGGCAAGTCCGATCCCGTCGACGCCTACGCCGCCGCGACCGCCGTCCTGTCCGGCCGGGCCGGCGCCCGGCCTGGGCCGTCAACCGCTCGGCGGCCCCGTAGACCGCATGGACGCCGACGAGTTCGCCGTGCCGGTCGTACCGCAGGTCGAAGGTGGTGGAAGGGCCGCCATCGGTCGTGTCGTGCCCCGACCGGTCGATCCGGTCCAGTTCCCGCGCCTGCGGTATGAGAGACCACGGATCACCAAGTGACCGGCAACGCCTGCAGGCCGCGGAAGACCAGTTCCGGCACGTAGGTGAGCTCGGACTCGTCAACGGCGAGGCGCAGTCCCGGATACCGTTTCACCACGGACCCGATCGCCACCCGCATCTCCCGGCGGGCCAGTATCGCGCCGAGGCAGAAGTGCGGCCCGTGCCCGAAGGCGAGGTGCGCTGCCGGTCCTTCGCGCGTGATGTCGAAGCGGCCGGGATCCGGGTACACACCGGGGTCGCGGTTGGCCGCGACGATGACCGGTAACACCGGTTCGCCCGCCCCCAGTTCGACGCCCTCCAGATCGACGGGCTCGGTCGTGACCCGGACCTCGGCCGAGGTGAAAAGCCTGCTGTAGCGCAGTAGTTCGTCGACCGCCGGTCCGATCAGGTCCGGTGACGACCGCAGCAGCGCGAGTTGGTCCGGGTGGCGCAGCAGGGTCAGCAACGAGTTGCCCAGCTGGTTGACGGTCGTCTCGTGGCCGGCGATCAGCAGGCCCTCGAGGTTGGCCAGCAGCTCGGGTTCGGTGAGGTGGTCGCCCTCGTCGTTGGCGGCGACCATCGCCGAGATCAACCCGTTGTCCGGGTGAGCCCGCTTCTGACGCACCAGATCGGCGAGCCAGTCCTGCATCTCGCTCTGTGCGGCCCGCAGTTCGTCCGTAGTGATGTCCGTGACGAACAGCCGCCTGGTCCACCTGCGGATGGCCTCCGCCTCGGAGTAGGGCACGCCGAGCAGCTCGCAGATGACCATCAACGGCAGTGGAGCGCAGAGACCTGCCACAAGATCCGCGGTCGGATCGAGGGAGTCGAGCAAGGAGTCCACAGTGGACTGCACGCGTGGCTCGAGCTGATCGACCATGCGTGGGCTGAACGCCTGCGACATCAGCTTGCGCAGGCGGGCGTGGCGCTCGCCGTCCAGGCTGGAGACCAGTAACGGGTCGGCGGCGACGGACAGTTTCAGCGGGCCGCCCGGAAGTGTGGCCGCCTCCCGGCTGAACCGGCTGTCGCTCAGAACCTGGCGCACCGCCTTGTGGGAAAGGGCGAGCCAGACGTCTGCCGTACCCATCGTCGCGAGGACGACCGGAGCCCGCGCGAGCAGAGCCTCGGCTTCGGGCTCGTTGTCGAGGTGGTGTGGTGTGGTGAAGGGAAACGTGGCTTGCATCGCTGCCTCCTGACTGGATGTCACCAGGCCCGGGCGCCGGGTGCCGGGCGCGAACGGCCGGGACCGATGCGCGGATCGGTGACAGCTGGGTTGTGTGCCGCCGGGGGCGGTGGCGCTTCGCGATCGTCTCGAAGTGGATGGGGGTCGAACGGTTCAGCCGGAGCTGTCGGCGGCGCCGGTGGGCGGTTCGCTCGATCCGGGTGGTGATCGCCGTGCGGAGTTCTCCCGGGTGGCCGGATGACGGGCGAGGACGTTCTTCTGCGCGAGTGCGAACGGGATTCTAGGGCGTTGTCACCGGCGGCGTCGACGGTGCCCATGAACCCGGCCCGGTCGTGGCGGTGCAGGGCGTGGACGCACTTCCGTGACCGCACCGGCAGGTTCGCCGGCAGGTCCGCCGGCGGACACTGCGACGGGCCGCCCGTATGAACGACGCGTTTCATGGGGCACGGGACGGATCCTGCCACGGTGCCTCTTTCGTGCAGGCATATGACGTTGTGATGTGCCTCCTTTGAGACAGCCTTCGCCTGACCTGTGGCGAGGGCGTGATGTTGCTGCCATGCTCATCTGCGCGGCGGAACGATCATCGCCTCGACCCCTACGCTCACGCTCAGCTCACCAGTGCATCCTCCTCGTGCCAATGCTGTCGCTTTCGAGGACCGCTCCACTGATCCAGAGGCCCGAAGCGCGGGCGAGTCCGGGTTCCGATACCACCGGGTCGCCGGGCTGCCCGCGCGCTCGATGCTCCGGCCGCTTGCGCGGCCGGAGCCGCACCATCGGGACTGCTACGGAAACACCCCGCCTTCCTTCATCCCCCCGGCTCACGAGGTGTCGATGTGATGCGCTTCCCCCTGGATTCGGACGCTGATCGTGTCGCTGTCATCGGAATGGCGGGCAGGTTGCCGAAAGCCCCGGATCCGGGGGCGTTCTGGCGACTGCTGTGCGACGGGGCCGACGCGATCACCGCGCCGCCCGTGGGTCGGCAGGGCGTACGGCACGGCGGCTACCTGGACCGGGTGGACGGCTTCGACGCGGCGTTCTTCGGTGTGTCCCCCCGTGAGGCCGTCGGCATGGACCCGCAGCAGCGGCTCATGCTCGAACTCGCCTGGGAGGCCCTGGAGGACGCCCGGATCGTGCCGAGCACGCTGACGGGCGGCCCGACGGGGGTGTTCGTCGGCTCGATGTGGGAGGACTACACGTCCCTGGCCTACCCCGGTCACATCACGCCGCACACGCTGACCGGCACCAACCGGGGCGTCATCGCCAACCGTGTCTCGCACTTCCTCGGTGTGCGCGGACCGAGCATGACGGTCGACACGGCCCAGTCGTCGGCGCTGGTCGCGGTGCATCTGGCGGTCGAGAGCCTGCGCCGCGGCGAGTCGGCGCTCGCCCTGGCCGGCGGGGTGAACCTCAACCTGACCGCCGCCCGCGAGGAGGGAGCAGCGGAGTTCGGCGGCCTGTCCCCGGACGACCGCTGCTTCACCTTCGACGCCCGGGCCAACGGCTTCGTCCGCGGCGAGGGCGGCGCCTTCCTCGTCCTGAAACCGCTGGACCGGGCCCTGGCCGACGGGGACCGCGTCTACGGTGTCATCCGGGGCAGCGCGGTCAACAACGACGGCGCCACACAGAGCCTGACCGTGCCCAGCGCGCAGGCCCAGGAACAGGTCATCCGCGAAGCACTGGCCCGCGCCGGCGTGCGTCCCGCGGATGTGCAGTACGTGGAGCTGCACGGCACCGGCACCGCTGTCGGCGACCCCATCGAGGCCGCCGCCCTCGCGGCGGCCTACCGCGACCCGGCCGAGTCCGGCGACGCCGACAGCGCCCTGCGGGTCGGATCCGCCAAGACGAACGTCGGCCACCTGGAAGGCGCCGCGGGCATCGTCGGTCTGCTCAAGGCTGTCCTCAGCGTGTACCACCGCGCACTGCCGCCGAGCCTGAACTACGAAACCCCCAACCCCGGCATCCCTCTCAACGCACTGGCGCTGCGGGTCCAGACCGCTCTGACCGCCTGGCCGCGGCCGGACGCGCCCCTGCTCGTCGGCGTGTCGTCGTTCGGCATGGGCGGCACCAACGCGCACGTGATCGTCGAGCAGGCGCCCGATGCGGCCGCGCCGCCGGCCCGGCGGCCCGCTCCCGAGGCCCGGCCGGCGCCGTGGATCGTCACGGCGCGGACCAAGCAGGCGCTACGAGCGCAGATCGAGCGCCTGCGCGAACACGTGCGCAGCCACCCGGACCTGACCGGCGCCGAGGTCGCGCACGCGCTGGCCACCACCAGAACCCGCTTCGCGCACCGCGCGGTCCTGCTCGACTCCGCCCAGGTCGCCGCCGACCGGGCCAGAACCCCGGGCCGTACCGTCTTCGTGTTCCCCGGCCAGGGCGCGCAGTGGGTCGGCATGGGCCGGGAGCTGTACGCCGCGTACCCCGTCTTCCGGGCCGCCATGGACGAGTGCGCCCAGGCCCTGGCCCCGTACACCGACTGGTCCCTGGCCGATGTCCTGGACGGCGCCCCGCTCGACCGCGTGGACATCGTGCAGCCCGCCCTGTTCGCGGTGATGGTGTCCCTGGCGGAACTGTGGCGCTCCTTCGGTGTCGAGCCCGACGCGGTGGTCGGGCACTCGCAGGGCGAGATCGCCGCGGCATACGTCGCGGGCGCGCTGTCGCTGTCCGACGCGGCCCGGATCGTGGCACTGCGCAGCCGCGCGCTGGTGGCGCTGACCGGCCGGGGCGGCATGGTGTCCGTGGCCCTGTCCGCCGAGCGGGCCGAGGACTACGTGTCGCGCTGGGGCGGCGCGCTGACGGTCGCCGTGGTCAATGCCACCGGCTCGGTCGTGGTGTCCGGCGATACGCGGGCCCTGTCCGAACTGGTCGAGTCCTGCGCGGCGGACGGTGTCCGCGCACGCGTCGTCCCGGTGGACTACGCCTCCCATTCCGCGCACGTCGAGGCGATCCGTGAGCGGCTGCACACCGAACTGGACGGTGTGCGGCCGCGGCAGGGCACCATTGCGTACTACTCCGCGGTCACCGGCGGCGTCCTCGACGACACCACGGAGCTCGACGCCGGCTACTGGTACCGCAACTTGCGCGAGCCGGTCCGCTTCGACCTGGCCACCGCCGCACTGCTGGCGGACGGGCACGACGTCGTGGTCGAGGTCAGCCCGCACCCGGTGCTGCTGCCCGCCATCGAACAGATCCTGGAACAGGCCCGCGAGCGGACCGGCGTGCCCGGCGTCGCCACCGGCACGCTGGGCCGTGACCGGGGCGGGCCGGACGTCTTCCTGACCGCGCTGTCCCGGCTGTTCGTGGCCGGCGTGCCGGTGGACTGGTCCCCGGCCGTCGCCGAGGCCGCGCCGGTCGACCTGCCCACGTACGCCTTCCAACGTCGTTCGTACTGGCTGCCCGAAGCGACAGCCGGGCAGAGCGGACGGACCCCGGCCGGCCCGGGGACGCACGCAGCGGAGACCGCCGCGCCCGGCCGGCCGGACGGCGGCCCGGAGACCGGGGACACCGGGGCGGGCGGTACGGACACGGGCGGCCCCGAGTCGGGCGACACGGTCGACGCGGCCGCCGTGGTCACCGCGCAGATCGCGCTCGTGCTGGGCCACGAGAACCCCGCAGACATCGATCCCGCGCTCACCTTCAAGGACCTCGGCTTTGACTCGGTCACCGGGCTCGAACTGCGCAACCGCCTGGCCGGCGCCCTGGATCGGCAACTCCCCTCCGGTCTCGTCTTCGACCACCCGACGCCCGCGGAGCTGATCGACTGGCTGCGCACCGGCCCCGGCGACCGGCTGGCCCCCGCCGCCCAGGCCGCCCACGACGACCCGGTCGTCATCGTGGGGATGGGCTGCCGCTTCCCCGGCGGGGTGGCCTCGCCGGACGACCTGTGGCGGCTCGTCGCGGAGGGCGTGGACGCGATCGGCGACTTCCCGGACGACCGCGGCTGGGACCTGGGCGGCCTGTACGACCCGGAACTGCGCGGCGCGGGCACCACGTACATCACCCGGGGCGGGTTCCTGGAGGCGGTGGCCGGCTTCGACGCTCCGTTCTTCGGCATCTCGCCCCGCGAGGCGCTCGCCATGGACCCGCAGCAGCGGCTCGTGCTGGAGACGGCCTGGGAGACCTTCGAGCACGCCGGGATCGACCCGGCCTCGCTGCGCGGCAGCCACACCGGCGTGTTCACCGGCGTCTGGTCGTCCGGCTACGCGACCGGGCCGGGCCTGCCGGAGGACCTGGAGGGTTACCTGTTCACCGGCGTTGCGACCAGCGTCACGTCCGGCCGGGTCGCCTACCACCTCGGGCTGCGCGGTCCGGCGCTGTCCGTGGACACCGCCTGCTCGTCGTCCCTGGTCGCCGTCCACCTGGCCGCCCAGGCCCTGCGCGCGGGCGAGTGCTCGCTGGCGCTCGCCGGCGGTGTCACGATCATGGCGACACCGCTGGGCTTCACCGAGTTCTCCCGCCAGCACGGCCTCGCGGCGGACGGCCGCAGCAAGCCCTTCGCCGCCGCGGCCGACGGCACCAGCTGGGCCGAGGGCGCCGGCTTGGTGCTGCTGGAACGTCTGTCGGACGCCCGCCGCAACGGCCACCGGGTGCTGGCGGTCGTCGCGGGAAGCGCGGTGAACCAGGACGGCGCGTCCAACGGCCTGACCGCGCCCAACGGCCCCTCCCAGGAACGCGTCATCCGTCAGGCGTTGGCGAACGCCGGGTTGGAGGCGTCCGAGGTGGACGCGGTCGAGGCGCACGGTACCGGCACCACTCTCGGCGATCCCATCGAGGCCCACGCCCTGCTGGCCGCCTACGGCCGGGACCGGGACGAGCCGTTGTGGCTGGGGTCGGTGAAGTCGAACATCGGCCACACCCAGGCCGCCGCCGGCATCGCGGGCCTGATCAAGATGGTCATGGCGATGCGGCACGGCGAACTGCCGCGAACCCTGCACATAGACGCCCCCTCCCCGCACGTCGACTGGGCCTCCGGCGGCGTCCGGCTGCTCACCGAGGCCCGGCCGTGGCCGGAGCACGAGCACCCGCGCCGCGCCGGCATCTCGGCCTTCGGCATCAGCGGCACCAACGCCCACCTGATCATCGAGCAGTCCTCCGACCCGGACCCCGGCCACCTTCCCGAACCCGCCGGCCGGGCCGCCCCCACCGCCTGGCTGCTGTCCGCGAAGACCGATGCCGCGCTGCGCGCCCAGGCCGAGCGGCTGCACGCGTACGCGACCGCCCACCCCGACGTCCCGGCCGCCGCGATCAGCCGCGCACTGGCCGCCCGCACCCGGTTCGAGCACCGGGCCGCGGTGGTCGGCGCCGAGCGGGACGACCTGCTGTCCGGCCTGGCCGCGCTCCCGCCGGGACTGACGGGACTGCCGGGCCTGCAGGCCCGTACTGGCGGGACCGTGTTCGTCTTCCCCGGACAGGGGGCGCAGTGGGCGGGCATGGGCCATGACCTGTACGAGCAGTCCGAGGTCTTCCGCGCCGGCATCGACGCCTGCGCCGCCGCCCTGGCCCCGTACACCGACTGGTCGCTGGTCGACGAACTGCGCCACGGCTCGCTGGACCGCGTCGACGTGGTGCAGCCGGCCCTGTTCGCCGTCATGGTGGCGCTGGCCGACCTGTGGCGGTCCTACGGCGTGCAGCCGGACGCCGTGGTCGGCCACTCCCAGGCGGAGATCGCCGCCGCGTACGTCGCCGGCGCGCTGTCGCTGCGGGACGCCGCCAAGGTCGTGGCGCTACGGTCCAGGGCACTGGCCGTCATCGCCGACCGGGGCGGCATGGTGTCCCTCGCGCTGTCCGTCGAACAGGCTGCCGGCTACCTGGCCCGCTGGGGCGAGCGGCTGACGACCGCCGTGGTGAACGGACCTGCGGCGGTCGTGGTGTCCGGCGGCCTCGACGTGCTGGACGAACTGCTGACGGCCTGCGAGGCCGACGGCATCCGCGCCCGCCGCCTGCCCGTCGACTACGCCGCCCACTCCGCGCAGGTCGAGGCGATCCGCGAGCAACTGCTCACCGAACTGGCCGACATCACCCCCCACTCGGCGGCGATCCCGTTCTACTCCACGGTCACCGGCGAGCCGCTCGACACCTCTGCCCTCGACGCCGGCTACTGGTACCGCAACCTCCGCGAACCCGTACGGTTCGACCTGGCCACCGCCCGGCTCACCGCCGACGACCACGACCTGTTCCTGGAGGTCAGCCCGCACCCGGTGCTGGTGCCCGCGCTGGACGTCGCCGCCACCGGAACACTGCGCCGCGATCACGGCGGCCTCACCGAGTTCCTCGCCGCGGCGGGACGCCTCTACGCCGCCGGAGCCGACGTCGACTGGATACCGGTCCTGCCCCGCACCGCACCCAGGGCGGACCTGCCCACGTACGCCTTCCAGCGCGAGCCCTACTGGGTGACCGCGACCCCGCCGGTGCCCCGTGACGACTGGCGGTACGAGGTGGCATGGGCGCCGACGAGCGGAACCGCGGCCCCGGTGGACCCGGCTCGCTGGCTCGTCCTGGCCACGACCGGGCACCCGTGGGCCGAGGCCCTGCGCGAACGGGGCTTCGCGGTGGCCGACACCTGGGACGTGGCCGACACCGGGGACGCCCGGCCCGGGCCGGACGGTGTGCTGTCGCTGCTGGCGCTGGACGACGAGCCGCACCCCGACCACCCGGTGCTCCCGGCGGGCCTGGTCCGCACCCTGGATCTGGTCCGCCCCCTGGACCCGGCGCGGACACCGGCCGTCCCGCTGTGGTGCGCGACCAGCGGCGCCGTGAGCACCTCGGGCACCGACCCGGTCACCAGCCCGGCCCAGGCCCTGGCGTGGGGCACCGGCGCGTCCGCGGCGCTGGAGTTCCCGCACGGCTGGGGCGGCCTGGTCGACCTTCCCGCCGTGCCCGACGAGGAGAGCGTGAACGCGCTGCTCGTCGTGCTCGCCGGCACGGGCGAGGACCAGGTGGCGATCCGCGGCACCCGGCGCTTCGCCAAGCGGCTGCGCCGCAAGGCCTCATCGGGCCCGGCCGCGCGGCCCTGGCGGCCGCGGGGCACGGTGCTGGTCACCGGCGGCACCGGCGCGCTCGGCGGACATGTGGCCCGCCGCCTCGCGCGGCAGGGCGCGGAGCACATCGTGCTGGCCGCCCGCCGCGGCCCCGACGCACCCGGCGCGGCCGGCCTGCGCGACGAACTGGAGGCAGCCGGGGCGCGGGTGACCGTGGCGGCGTGCGACGTGGCCGACCGGGACGCCCTGCGGGACCTCGTCGAGCGCGTCGGCGACATCCGCGCGGTCTTCCACACCGCCGGCGTGATCAGGGCGACCAGGCTGGCCGACACGACACCGGCGGAGTTCGCCGAGGTCATCATGGCCAAGGTCGCCGGGGCGGCGAACCTGGCGGAACTCCTGCCGGACCTCGACGCCTTCGTCCTGTTCTCCTCCACCGCGGGCGTGTG
This sequence comes from Kitasatospora sp. NPDC033851, assembly GCF_055576085.1. Classification (NCBI taxonomy): domain Bacteria; kingdom Bacillati; phylum Actinomycetota; class Actinomycetes; order Kitasatosporales; family Streptomycetaceae; genus Kitasatospora; species Kitasatospora sp. NPDC033851. Next base: position 16,145 of record NZ_JBVIRL010000050.1, read on the forward strand.
GGGCGACGGCCACGGCGCGGCCTACGCCGCCGGCAACGCCTTCCTCGACGCCCTGGCCGCACAGCACCGCGCCCAGGGCCGCGCCACGACCTCCGTCGCGTGGGGCATCTGGGCCGAAGGCGGCATGGCGGCCCTGGAGTCCGTGCAGCGCCAGCGCACCCTGCTCGGCCTCGGCGAACTGGACCCGGGCCGGGCACTCGACGCGCTGCAGGACGTCCTCGACCACGACGAGGCCCTCGCGGTCGTGACCTCGGCCGACTGGGCACAGTTCGCCCGCGCCTACACCCACGCGCGGCCGAGCCGGCTGCTGCGGGACCTGCCCGAGGCCCACAGCCGGCCGCAGGCCCCCCGACCCGCGCCCCCCGCCGGCGGCACCGACCTGCTGGAGCTGATCACCACCCACGTCGCCGGGGTGCTGGGACACGCCACCCCCGAGCGGCTCGACCCCCGGCAGGCGTTCAAGGACCTGGGCTTCGACTCACTGACCGCGGTGGAACTGCGCAATCGCCTGACCGCCGCGCTCGGGGTGAAACTGCCCGCCACCCTCGTCTTCGACCACCCCACCCCGGCACGGCTGGCCGCCCACCTGTCCGGCGAGTCCGGCCAGCAGGACGCGCCGCACGCCCCGGCCGCGACGGACGAGCCGATCGCAGTCATCGGCATGGGCTGCCGCTACCCCGGAGGCGTCGGCACCCCGGAGGACCTGTGGCGGCTGGTCGCGGACGGCGTGGACGCGGTCGGCGACTTCCCCGCCGACCGGGGATGGGACATCGACCGCCTGTACGACCCGACGGGAAGCCGCCCCCGCACGTCGAGCACGTCCCAGGGCGGCTTCCTCGACGCCGCCGGCGACTTCGACGCGGCGTTCTTCGGGATATCGCCCCGCGAGGCGCTCGCCATGGACCCGCAGCAGCGCATCCTGCTGGAGACCGCGTGGGAGACCATCGAGTACGCCGGCATCGACCCGACCACGCTGGAGGGCACACCCACCGGCGTGTTCACCGGCATCTGGTCCACCGGCTACGCCGCCGGGCCGGTCCCCGACGACCTGGAGGGCTACCAGGTCACCGGCACCGCGTCGAGCGTGGGGTCCGGCCGGCTGGCGTACCAGCTGGGCCTGCTCGGCCCGGCACTGTCCCTGGACACCGGCTGCTCGTCGTCCCTGGTGGCCCTGCACCTGGCCGCGCAGGCCCTGCGCTCGGGAGAATGCTCCTTCGCCCTGGCCGGCGGCGTCACCGTCAACGCGGCACCCACGCTGTTCACCGAGATGTCCCGGCAGGGGGCGAGCGCGCCCGACGGCCGCAGCAAGTCCTTCGCCGCCGCGGCCGACGGGGCGGGCTGGGCCGAGGGCGCCGGCCTGCTGCTGCTGGAACGCCTGTCCGATGCCCGCCGCAACGGCCACGAGGTGCTGGCGGTCGTCCGAGGCTCGGCCACCAACCAGGACGGCGCCTCCAACGGCCTGACCGCGCCCAACGGCCCCTCCCAGGAGCGGGTGATCCGTCAGGCCCTCGCCAATGCCGGGTTGGAGGCGTCCGAGGTGGACGCGGTGGAGGCCCACGGCACCGGCACCACTCTCGGCGATCCCATCGAGGCTCAGGCACTCCTGGCGACCTACGGCCGGGACCGGGACGAGCCGTTGTGGCTGGGGTCGGTGAAGTCGAACATCGGCCACACCCAGGCAGCGGCCGGCGTCGCGGGCCTGATCAAGATGGTCATGGCGATGCGGCACGGCGAACTGCCGCGAACCCTGCACGTGGACGCGCCCACCCCGCACGTCGACTGGGCCTGCGGCCAGGTCCGCCTGCTCACCGAACCGGTCGCCTGGCCCGGGACCGGGCGGCCACGGCGAGCCGCCGTCTCCGCCTTCGGCATCAGCGGCACCAACGCCCACGTCATTATCGAGCAGAGCATCCTCGAACAGCCCGCCGAGGCCGACTCCGCCGCACCCTCTCCCCGGGGCCGCGCGGACGACCAGGTCCTCTGGCCGCTGTCGGCCAGGTCCGAGGCGGCGTTGCGGGAGCAGGCGCGCCGGCTGGGTGCCTTCACCGCGGTACGTCCCGAGGTGGGCCCGGCGGCGGTCGGGGGCGCTCTGGCTGCCCGCACCGTGTTCGAGCACCGGGCCGTGGTGGTGGGCGCTGCCGCGGCCCTGGACGCCCTGGCGGAGGGGCGGTCGGCGCCGGGTCTGGTCACCGGGACCGCCCGTTCGCTGGGTCGTTCGGTGTTCGTGTTTCCGGGGCAGGGTGCGCAGTGGGTGGGTATGGGTGGGGAGTTGTACGGCTCGGAGGCGGTGTTCCGGGAGGCGATCGATGCGTGTGATGCGGCGTTGGCGCCGTACACGGGTTGGTCGTTGGTGGAGGTGCTGGTCGGCGGTGGCTCGTTGGAGCGGGTGGATGTGGTGCAGCCGGCTCTGTTCGGGGTGATGGTGGCGCTGGCCGAGCTGTGGCGTGCTCATGGTGTGGAGCCTGATGCCGTGGTCGGGCATTCGCAGGGGGAGATCGCGGCGGCGTATGTGGTGGGGGCGTTGTCGTTGGACGACGCCGCCAAGGTGGTCGCCCTGCGCAGCAAGGCCCTGGTCGCCCTGGCCGGACACGGCGGCATGGTCTCGGTCGCGCTGTGCGCGGACGACGCCGCCGGCTACCTGAGTCCCTGGGGCGACCGGATCACCGTCGCGGTGGTCAACTCCGCCTCGACCGTCGTCGTGTCCGGCGAACCCGGGGCCCTGGACGAACTGCTGGCAGCCTGCGCCAGGGACGGCATACGCGCCCGCGCCATCCCCGTCGACTACGCGGCGCACTCGGCGCAGGTCGAGGCGATCCGCGAGCGGCTTCTGACCGACCTCGCGGACATCCGGCCCCGGCCTGCGGCGATTCCCTTCTACTCCACGGTCACCGCGGAACCGGTCGACACCTCCGCCCTCGACGCCGATTACTGGTACCGCAACCTCCGCGAACCCGTACGGTTCGACCTGGCCACCGCCCGGCTCACCGCCGACGGCCACGAGGTGTTCGTGGAAGTCAGCCCGCACCCGGTGCTGGTGCAGGACCTGGACGGCGTGGCGACCGGCACCCTGCGCCGCGACCACGGCGCCATCGGGGAATTCCACACCGCCCTGGCCCGCCTCCACGTCCAGGGCGTCGCCGTGACCTGGCCGCACGACCGCCCGCACGGCGTCAGGCTGCCGCGCTACGCCTTCCAGCGCAGCACCTACTGGCTCACCCCCGCGGCCGGCGACCACGGCACCCGGCACCCGCTGGCGGGCACCACGGTCGAACTGCCCGACGGGAGCACCGTGCACAGCGGCCGCGTCTCCACCCGCACCCACCCCTGGCTGGCCGACCACGCCGTCGACGGCACGGTCCTGCTGCCGGGCACCGCCTTCCTCGAACTCGCAACCCTGGCCGGCGGGACCCTTGACGACCTCGTCCTGCACCTGCCCCTCGCGCTCTCGGACACACCCACGGACATCCAGGTCTCGGTCGGCGCCCCGGACGACGCCGGCCGCAGCCCGGTCACCGTGCACTCCAAGGGCGGCGACGGCTGGGTCCGCCACGCGTCCGGAACTCTCGGCGGCCAGGTGACGGCCGGACGCCTCGACTGGCCCACGAGGAACGCCGAACCCGTGGACCCTGAAGAGTTCTACGACTTCCTCGCCGGACTCGGATACCAGTACGGACCCGCGTTCCGGGGCGTGCGGGAGTTGTGGCAGGGCGAGGACGAACTGTACGCCGAGGTGTCCGTCCCCGACGGCGCCGGCTTCGGCATCCACCCCGCGCTCCTGGACGCCGCACTCCAGCCGCTGATCCTGCTCAGCCCCGACACCCGGGTCCGGCTGCCGTTCTCCTTCTCCGGCGTCGCCGTGCACACCACCGGTGTGTCGTCCGCCCGGGTCCACCTGGCCCGCACGGGCACCGACACCTACCGCGCGACACTGACCGACCTGTCCGGCAACCCGGTCGCGGACATCACCGCGCTGACCGTCCGGCCGGCCGCCGAGGCCCGGGCCGCGGTGCTGCACACCCAGTGGGTGCCCCTCACCGCGAGCACACCGACCGAGGTGGTGCCGAGCCCGGTACTCACCGCGGAAGCCGACGCGGACTCCGTGCACGGCCTCGTCCAGCGGGCCCGCGCGCTCGTCCAGGACTTCCTGGCCGAGCAGCCGGAGCGGGCGGCCGCACGCCTGGCCGTCCTGACCCGCGGCGTGGCCGGCGCGGCCGTACGCGGCCTGGTCCGCAGCGCCGCCGCCGAGCACCCCGGCCGGTTCGTCCTGGTCGACATGGGCGACGCGTCCGAGGAGGACGCGGTCCGGGCCGCCATGACAGCCGGCGACGAACCCGAACTGGCCCTGCGCCGGGAAGGCGTCCTCGTGCCGCGGCAGGCCAGGTACGCGCCGGAACCGACCGCCCCCGACGGCGCGTACCGGCTGAGCGAGTCCGGCACCGGGCAACTGGACGACCTGGCCCTGCTGCCCTGGCAAGAGGCCGCGCTGGAACCCGGACAGGTCCGGGTCGCCGTACACGCGGCCGGCCTGAACTTCCGCGACGTGCTCATCACCCTCGGCATGTACCCGGACCGGCCCCCGTTGGGCGGCGAAGGGGCCGGCACCGTCCTCGAGGTCGGCCCCGGCGTCACGGCCTGGCGGCCCGGCGACCGCGTCATGGGAATGATGCCCGGCGCCTTCGGGTCGCGCGCGGTCGCCGACCACCGGCTCCTGACGGCGATCCCCGACGGCTGGAGCTCCGCCGAGGCGGCGTCGGTGCCCGTCGCGTTCACCACCGCCTGGTACGGGCTGTTCGACCTCGGCGAACTGCGCCCCGGCGACCGGGTCCTGGTCCACTCCGGCGCGGGCGGTGTGGGCATGGCCGCCATCCGGTTGGCCCTGAACAGCGGCGCGGAGGTCTTCGCCACCGCGAGCCCCGCCAAGTGGGACACCCTGCGGCGCCTCGGACTGCCGGACGACCACATCGGTTCGTCCCGCGACACCCGGTTCGCCGACCGGTTCCCGGCCATGGACGTCGTCCTCAACTCGCTCGCGGGAGAACTCACCGACGCCTCACTGCGGTTGCTGGCCGACGGCGGACGGTTCGTCGAGCTGGGCAAGACGGACGTCCGCTCACCCGAGGGCCTGACCTACCGGGCCTTCGACCTCAACGACGTCGACCCCGCGCGGCAGGGCGACATCCTCTCCAGGGTTGTGGCGATGGTCGCCGACGGGACGCTGGAGCCGCTGCCGGTCACCGCCGCGGACCTCCGCCAGGCCGTCGACTCCTTCCGGCTGATGAGCCAGGCCCGCCACACCGGCAAGATCGTCCTCACCGTCCCCCAGCCGATCGACCCTGACGGCACCGTGCTGATCACCGGCGGCACCGGCACCCTCGGCCAGGCCGTCGCCCGGCACCTGGCGTCCCGCTACGGGGTACGGCACCTGCTGCTCGTCAGCCGCGGCGGCGGCGCGGTGCCGCACCTGGAGGCTCAAGGGGACGTCGACGTGCGGGTCGTGGCCTGTGACGTCGCGGACCGGGACGCGCTGGCGGCCGTACTGGACTCGATCCCGGCCGAGCATCCGCTCACCGCCGTCGTCCACGCGGCCGGCGTGCTCGACGACACCGTTGTGGAACGGCTGACCGCAGAGCAGCTCGACCGGGTGCTGCGTCCCAAGGTCGACGGCGCCTGGCACCTGCACGAGCTGACCCGCGAGCACGACCTCGCCGCCTTCGTGCTGTTCTCCGCGGCCGCGGGTGTACTCGGCAACGCCGGCCAGGCCGGCTACGCGGCCGCGAACTCCTACCTCGACGCGTTCGCCGCACACCGGCAGACCCTCGGACTGCCCGCCGTGTCGATGGCCTGGGGCTACTGGGAGCAGGAGAGCGGCATGACCGCCCACCTCACCGCGGCCGACCGCCAACGCCTCGCCCGCAAGGGCATCCGCCCCATCAGCGTCGAACGCGCCCTGGCCATGTTCGACACCGCGCTGGCTGCCGGACGTCCCGCGCTGACCACGGCCGACCTCTCGATGCCGCAGACCCTGCCGACGTCAAAGGCCCCCGCGTCGGACCTGCTGTCCCTGGTCGCCGCCCACACCGCCACCGTCCTCGGCCACTCCGACGCCGCCGCGATCACCCCCGGACTCGCCTTCCGCGACCTCGGCTTCGATTCCCTGACCTCCGTCGAACTGCGCAACCGCCTCGCCGGCGCCACCGGCCTGCGGCTGCCCGCGACCCTCGTCTTCGACCACCCCACCCCCGCCGACCTCGCCGACCACCTCACGGCCGAACTCTCCGGTGCGGGTGTGGTGCCGGTGTCGGTGGTGCCGGTGGTGTCGGTGGGTGATGGGGCTGATCCGGTGGTGATCGTGGGTATGGGGTGCCGGTTGCCGGGTGGGGTGGGGTCGCCGGAGGAGCTGTGGGGCCTGGTGTCGGGTGGGGTGGATGCGGTCGGGGCGTTTCCGGGTGATCGCGGGTGGGACGTTGAGGGGTTGTTCCATCCGGATGCGGATCATCCCGGGACGTCGTATACGCGGTCGGGTGGTTTTCTCGCGGACGCGGCGGGGTTCGATGCCGATTTCTTCGGGATTTCGCCGCGTGAGGCGCTGGCGATGGACCCGCAGCAGCGGGTGTTGCTGGAGACCGCGTGGGAGACGTTCGAGGATGCGGGGATCGATCCGACGTCGTTGCGGGGCAGCCAGACGGGCGTGTTCACCGGCGTCTGGTCCTCCGGCTACGTCGGCAGCCCCGACCAGGCACCGCCCGACACCGAGGGCTACCTCGCCACCGGCATCTCGCCGAGCATCACCTCCGGCCGGGTCTCCTACCTGCTGGGCCTCCAGGGCCAGGCCGTGTCCGTCGACTCCGCCTGCTCCTCGTCACTGATGGCGATCCACCTCGCCGCGCAGGCACTGCGCTCGGGGGAGTGCACACTCGCCCTGGCCGGCGGGGTGACCGTGAGCGTGACCCCCCTGCAGTTCACGGAGTTCTCCCGCCAGCGTGCCCTGGCCCCTGACGGCCGGTGCAAGCCCTTCTCGTCGACGGCTGACGGTACGGCGTGGGGTGAGGGCGCGGGGTTGGTGCTGCTGGAGCGGTTGTCGGACGCCCGTCGCAACGGCCATCAGGTGCTGGCGGTGGTGCGGGGTTCGGCGGTCAATCAGGACGGGGCGTCCAATGGGCTGACCGCGCCCAACGGCCACTCCCAGGAACGCGTCATCCGCCAGGCGCTGGCGAACGCCGGGTTGGAGGCGTCCGAGGTGGACGCGGTGGAGGCGCACGGTACGGGGACGACGCTCGGTGATCCCATCGAGGCGCAGGCGCTGCTGGCGACCTACGGCCGGGACCGGGTGGAGCCGTTGTGGCTGGGGTCGGTGAAGTCGAACATCGGGCACACCCAGGCGGCGGCCGGTGTGGCTGGTGTGATCAAGATGGTCATGGCGATGCGGCACGCCGAACTGCCGCCGACGCTGCACGTCCAGGAGCCCACGCCGCATGTCGAGTGGGACACCGGTGACATCCGGCTGCTGACCGAGGCCCGGCCGTGGCCGGAGACGGGGCGTCCCCGCCGCGCGGGCATCTCGGCGTTCGGGGCCAGCGGCACCAACGCCCACGTCGTCATCGAACAGTTCCCGGAGGAAACCCCCGGACAACCCGTCGCGGACGACTCCGTGGAGCCCACGGTGTGGCTGCTGTCCGGCAAGACGGACGATGCCCTCCGCGCCCAGGCCCGACGGCTCGCGGACCACATCACCGCTCACCCCGGACTCCGGCCGGCCGCGATCGGCCGGGCCCTCGCCACCACCCGCACCATGCTCGCCCACCGGGCGGCCCTGGTGGGCAGCACCCGGACCGACCTGATGGCGGAACTGGCCGCCCTCGCCGACGGAGACCCCCGCGTCATCACGGGTGTGGCCGGTTCGCTGGGTCGTTCGGTGTTCGTGTTTCCGGGGCAGGGTGCGCAGTGGGTGGGTATGGGTGGGGAGTTGTACGGCTCGGAGGCGGTGTTCCGGGAGGCGATCGATGCGTGTGATGTGGCGTTGGCGCCGTACACGGGTTGGTCGTTGGTGGAGGTGCTGGTCGGCGGTGGCTCGTTGGAGCGGGTGGATGTGGTGCAGCCGGCTCTGTTCGCGGTGATGGTGGCGCTGGCCGAGCTGTGGCGTGCTCATGGTGTGGAGCCTGATGCCGTGGTCGGGCATTCGCAGGGGGAGATCGCGGCGGCGTATGTGGTGGGGGCGTTGTCGTTGGAGGACGCCGCCAAGGTGGTGGCGTTACGGAGCAAGGCCCTGGTCGCTCTGGCGGACCAGGGTGGGATGGTGTCGGTCGGCCTCGGGCATGAGCAGGCCGCCGAGTTCGTGGCCCGCTGGGACGGCCGGCTGACGGTGGCGGTGGTCAATGCCCCCGGTTCGGTCGTCGTGTCGGGTGATCCGGACGGGCTGGACGAGTTGCTGGCGGCCTGTGAGGCCGACGGTATCCGCGCCCGTCGCCTGCCCGTCAACTACGCCGCCCACTCCGTCCAGGTCGAGGCGATCCGCGAGCAACTGCTCACCGACCTCGCCGGCATCACACCGCGCCCGGCGGTGATCCCGTTCTACTCGACGGTGACCGGCGAGGAGATCGACACCTCCGCCCTCGACGCCGACTACTGGTACCGCAACCTCCGCGAACCCGTACGCTTCGACCTCGCCGTCGAGACCCTTACGCAGGACCGGCACGGCGTGTTCGTGGAGGTCAGCCCGCACCCCGTACTGGTGCCGGTGATGGACGGCGTTGTGACCGGCACGCTGCGCCGCGGCAGCGGCAGGCAGGAATTCCACCTCGCCCTGGCGCGCCTGCACACGCAAGGCATGGCCGTCGACTGGACTCCGGTCTTCCCCGGCGAGCCCCACCACGTCCCACTGCCGACGTACGCTTTCCAGCACCGGCCGTACTGGTTGACCCCCGTCGCCGCGAAGGGCGACGTGTCGGCGGCGGGGCTGGACTCGGCCGGGCACCCGCTGCTCGGGGCCGTCGTCGAACTGGCCGGGGACCAGAGCGTCCTGCTCACGGGGCGGCTCTCGACGGCCACCCGGCCATGGCTGGCCGACCACGTCGTCCTGGGCTCCGTGCTTCTGCCCGGCACCGTGTTCGTCGAACTCGCCATGCACGCCGGACGCCAGGCCGGCTGCGACGTCCTGGACGAACTGGTGCTGGAAGCTCCCATGATCCTGCCGGACGACGGTTCCGTGCCGGTCCAGGTCGTCGTCGGCGCACCGGACGAGACGGGCCGACGCCCCGTCACCGTGCACTCCCGGACGGGCGGCACCTGGCTGCGGCACGCGACCGGCATGCTGGCGACCGGCGACCGCCCCCACCCGTACGACACCGGCGAGCCCTGGCAGCCGGCCGGTGAGCCCGTCGACCTGACCGACTTCTACGACACCCTCGCCGCCCAGGGCTACGAGTACGGGCCGGTGTTCGCGGGCGTACGCGAGATCCGGCGGCAGGGCGACGAGCTCTATGCCGAGGTGGCGCTGCCCACCGACACCCGTGACCGCTTCGGTCTCCACCCCGCGCTGCTCGACGCCGCACTCCAGCCGCTGACCCTGCTGGCGGCCGGCCGCCTGCCGTTCTCCTTCGCCGGGGTGTCGATGCGGAAAGCCGGCTCCACGGCCCGGGTCCGCCTCACACCCACCGGCCCCGACACCTTCCGGGTCGCGCTCGCCGACGAATCCGGGCCGCTGGCGGTGATCGACGCGCTGACCGTGCGCCACCGGCCGCCGGGCATACCGGGCGCCGGGGCCAACCAGCTCTTCCGCCTCGACTGGGTGCCCGTCGAGAGCACCGGCGAACCCCCGGCCGTCCACCACGTGACGCCCCCGGCGGGAGACCCCGTGGCCGCCGCGCACACCGTCGCCGCCGAGACGCTGGGCGTGCTCCAGGACTTCCTGCGCGACGGGGACGGCCGGCTGGCCGTCGTGACCCGTGGGGCGGTCGGGCCGGACCCCGTCGACCTGCCGTCCAGCGTCGTCTGGGGCCTGGTCCGCGCGGCCCAGGCGGAACACCCCGACCGCTTCGTGCTCGTCGACACCGACGACCGCGTCCTCGTCGCGGGGGACGAACCGCAGCTCGTCGTCCGCGACGGCGCCGCCCACGCCGCCCGCCTGGTACGGGCCGAAGCGGCCCCGGCACCCGGCCCGCTCGACCCGAACGGTACCGTGCTGATCACCGGAGGCACCGGAACACTGGGCCGCCTCGTCGCCCGGCACCTGCGCGACCGGCACGGCATCCGGCACCTGCTCCTGCTCAGCAGGACCGCGGCGGAGGTGGACTTCGACGCCGAGGTGGTGGCCTGCGACGCGGCCGACCGGGACGCGCTGGCGGCCGTACTGGACTCGATCCCGGCCGCGCACCCGCTGACCGCGGTCGTGCACGCGGCCGGCGTGCTCGACGACGGCGTCGTCGAATCCCTCACGCCCGGCCGGATCGACCAGGTACTGCGGCCCAAGGCCGACGCCGCCTGGCACCTGCACGAGCTGACGAAGGACCTCGGCCTGAGCGCGTTCGTGCTCTTCTCGTCCGCCGCCGGTGTGCTGGGCGGCCCGGGCCAGGCGAACTATGCCGCCGCGAACGCCTTCCTGGACGCCCTCGCCGTGCACCGGCGTGCCCTGGGTCTGCGGGGCGTGTCGCTGGCCTGGGGACAGTGGGCCGAGGCCAGCGGGCTGACCGAACACCTCACCGACACCGACCTCAAGCGCCTCGCCCGCACCGGCGTGCTGCCGATGCCCACGGACCAGGCGCTGGCACTGTTCGACCTGGCCCTGGGCGCCGTCGATCCCGTGCTGGTCCCCGCACACCTCGACCTGTCGGCGGCGTCCACCCGCCCCCTGCTCAGCCGCCTCACCCGTACCAGGCCCGCCCGGCGCACGGACCGGCCGACCCTGGGCAGGGAACTGGCGGCCCTGCCCGAGGCCGAGCAGCACAGCCGCGTCCTGGAACTGGTCACCGGCCAGACGGCCGTGGTCCTCGGCCACACCGACACCTCGGCCGTCAGCGCCGAGCGGGCCTTCAAGGACCTGGGCTTCGACTCGCTCACCGCGGTGGAGCTGCGCAACCGCCTGTCCGCGGCCGCCGGGGTACGGCTGCCCGCGACGATGGTCTTCGACTACCCGACCCCCGACGCGCTGGCCGGCCACCTGCGGGACGTCCTGGTCGGCGCCCGGCGCCAGGCCCCTGCCTCACCCGTGCCGGTCGGTGTTCCGGTGTCGGATGATCCGGTGGTGGTGGTGGGGTTGGGGGCCCGTTATCCGGGTGGTGTGGGGTCGGCGCGGGAGTTGTGGGATTTGGTGGCGGGTGGGGTGGACGCGGTGGGGGAGTTCCCATCGGATCGTGGGTGGGATGTGGGTCGTATCTATGATCCGGCCGGTGGTCCGGGGACGTCGTACACGCGGTCGGGTGGTTTTCTGGGGGATGCGGGTGGCTTCGATGCCGCGTTCTTCGGGATTTCGCCGCGTGAGGCGTTGGCGATGGATCCGCAGCAGCGGGTGCTGCTGGAGACGGTGTGGGAGACGTTCGAGGACGCGGGGATCGATCCGACGTCGTTGAGGGGCAGCCAGACGGGCGTCTTCACCGGCATCTGGTCCTCGGGCTATGGAGCCGGGGCACAGCCGCCCGACCTGGAGGGCTACCTCTCGACGGGCACGGCGACGAGTGTGACCTCGGGGCGGGTGTCGTATCTGCTGGGGCTGGAGGGTCCGGCGTTGTCGGTGGACACGGCGTGTTCGTCGTCGCTGGTGGCGATCCATCTGGCGGCGCAGGCGCTGCGCTCGGGGGAGTGCTCACTGGCCCTGGCCGGTGGTGTGACGGTCATGGCGACACCGGCGGGGTTCGTCGAGTTCTCGCGGCAGCGGGGGCTTGCGGCCGACGGCAGGGTGAAGGCGTTTGCCGAGGCTGCCGATGGTACGGCGTGGGGTGAGGGCGCGGGGTTGGTGCTGCTGGAGCGGTTGTCGGACGCCCGTCGCCATGGCCATCAGGTGCTGGCGGTGGTGCGGGGTTCGGCGGTGAATCAGGACGGGGCGTCCAATGGGTTGACCGCGCCGAATGGTCCGTCGCAGGAGCGGGTGATCCGGCAGGCGTTGGCGAACGCCGGGTTGGAGGCGTCCGAGGTGGACGTGGTGGAGGCGCACGGTACGGGGACGACGCTCGGTGATCCCATCGAGGCGCAGGCGCTGCTGGCGACCTACGGCCGGGACCGGGTGGAGCCGTTGTGGCTGGGGTCGGTGAAGTCGAACATCGGGCACACGCAGGCGGCGGCCGGCGTGGCTGGTGTGATCAAGATGGTGATGGCGATGCGGCACGGGCAGTTGCCGCCGACGCTGCATGTCGACGCGCCGACTTCCCACGTCGACTGGGAGTCCGGAAACATCCGGCTGCTCACCGAGGCCCGGCCCTGGCCCGACAACGGCCACCTGCGTCGCGCGGGCATCTCGGCGTTCGGCATCAGCGGCACCAACGCCCACGTGATCCTGGAGGCACCGGCCCCGGACCCGGCCGAGAAGACGTCGCCCGACTCCCCCGCCCACGATCCCGTTTCGGATCCCGGGTCCCCTGCCGCTTCCACGCCCACGCCCACGCCCGCGGTGCCGGTGCCGTGGCTGCTGTCGGCGAAGTCGGAGGCGGCCCTGCGCGACCAGGCCCGTAGGCTGCGCGGGTTCCTCGCCGAGCACCCCGAGGTCACACCGGCCGAGGTGGCCGCGGACCTGGCCGCGCGGGCCCGGTTTCCGCACCGCGCTGTGCTGACGGACCCGGCCGGGCTGGACGCGCTGATCGGCGGAGAACCCGGAATCGTCACGGGCACTGCCTCCCCGGGTAGGTCGGCGTTTGTGTTCTCTGGTCAGGGTGGTCAGTGGGCGGGGATGGGGCGGGGTTTGTACCGGGTGTTCCCGGTGTTTGCGCGGGTG
>NZ_JBVIRL010000051.1:0-28468 GCF_055576085.1 Kitasatospora sp. NPDC033851
GGGGCGGAAGCCTGCGGCTTGCAACGGGCCTGACGGCCCGTTGGGCGGTGCTGACGCACCGCCAGGTGCGGGGGGGACGCCTGGCGGCGTCACCGTGCGTGGTGTCCCGAGGCTGCGCCTCGGGGCCCGGCTACGCCGGGCTGGGGTGGCCGGGGCCATTCGCCTGCGGCGAATTCGGAGGCACACCTGATGGCCCCTGACGGGGCATCGACTGAGGGGTGGACACATGGGCCTGCGGCCCGGCCCCCAGGCGCGTTGACGATGTGACGCAAAATTCCGGTAGCACCCCCTCCCCCACCCCCGTCCGGGCACCGTTGACGATGTGACGTGAATTTCCGATAGAGGGCCCTCCCCTGACGGGGAGGGGGTATCCGGTGGAGCACCCGTTGACGATATGGCGTAAATCCCCGGAAGAAGCGTCTAACCCGAGTCGTGGGGCCCCTGCCGGGGCCTCCACCACCCACCTGTCCCAGCGGGCCCGCGAAGGGCCCCCGGGCAGGCCTCCCTACGGCCCTGTCGCCCCATGCCCGGGGCGAGGCGTCAAAGATGCAAGAGCTGTCACCGATCCGGCCCCGCACCACCCCCGGAATCAGGCCAGGGAGCTGCCCGGGGAACAGCCCACCAACCGTCACAACCCGCTTGGTCAAAAGGCCCGTGCAGCGCCGGGCCAGGGCGCAGCGCGGGGCGCCCTTGAAACGCACGTGAATGTCACCGGACAGGCGCACGGAAAACGGGCTGGAAGACCACCCGGTATCCGGCTGAGAACCCGCCCGACGGACGCCTGGCATTCCGCCCCTAATGTCACAACAAGCACTAACCCGCCTGCCCGCTCCTACCGGCCGATAACGACCGGACCACACCCTGCCGAACACCACGAGGCCCACACAGAAAGCACGACGGAAAAGGGCGGGCCTTCGGTGTGGACCGGGGCCTGACGGCCCCTCGAAAAGGGCTGAGAGTGACGCCTGCGGCGCCACCGGAAAAGGGGCGGCACAGACGGGCCAGAAGGGGCCGGAAACGGGCCTGGCGGCCCTCGGCCGAGAACGGACAGCGGGCGCCTGCGGCGCCACCCGAGCAGGTGCCGGCGAAGCCTGCGGCGGCACGGTGAGCGGCGCGGGTGCGCCGAGGCGGCGCAGCACCGGCCGGGCGGGGGCAAGACCGCGGGGCCGGGCGCAGCCCCACCGCCAAGGCCTCTCCCGAGGCGGCACAGCACCTCCTGGACGGCGGCCTGACGGCCACCCACACCCGCACCCCCGGACCCCGATGCCAGGACGGCGCCGGGACGGCGCCGAGGGCGGCGGCGAGACGGGCGGCGAGGCGGCCGCAGGGAACCGCCGCCCACCGGCTCCATGGGACGCGCGAGGCATCCCGACGACGTCCGCCAGAACGGCGCCAAGGCAACCGGGACCACAGGCCGGCCGGATGCAGCGGGGCGCAGCGCGACGGCGGCCGGGACCGCGCCGAGGACGGCGGCCCGGGCGGCGGCCAGGACGGCGGGCGTTCCTTGATGACTCGCGCGAGCCACTCCCGCCAGGCCGGCGGACGGCAGCGGCACCGGGCAGCACGGCACCGAGGAGGACGACGACCAGGCCCACGACGCACCCGGACGGCGGCCCGGACGCCCCCGGGCAGGGCAACCGGCTCACAGGCTCACAACCCCTACAGGCCACCCCCACCACCAGGGAAAACAGCACCCCAATGACACAACCCCACAGCCTCACAGCCCCACCCCACAAGCACCGAGGCGGCCAGAAAGCCGACGAGCAGGACCGACCCGGCGGGCCCGGACCGCCCCCGGACAGCGCCCGGACGGCGGCCATGCGACCGGGCGTCACTTGATGGCTCGCGCGAGCCGTCCGCCGAGGGTGCTGGCCGGGCTGGGACAGCAGGCGACGAAACGCTCCCACCAGGAGAAACACCCTGAGACCGTCCCAGCAAAACGGACATAACAGCCAGGGCTGGGACACAGCTGAGACAGGACTGGGACACCCCGGCAGGCCGCGCAGCAGGCGACCAGGCCGACAGCGGCGGGACTCAACCAGCGGCACAGCGGACGCCGAGGTCGACGCGGGGCAGCCGGCTCCCGACCACCGACCACGACCAGGAGCAGCGACCCAAGCGACCCGCACAGCGGCGCGGACCGGCGGCCACCCGGACGGCGGCGAGGACGGCAGCCACGCGCCACTTGATGACTCGCGCGAGCCATCCCTCAGGCGCCGCCGGGACAGCCGCGAGCAGCAGGCGACGCAAGGCCGGCGGGCGTTCCAGATTTCTGGAACGGACGCCCCACGCGGCCAGGCCGGACGGCGGCGAGCAGCACGGCACCGAGCAGCCCCAGGGCGTCGACGGCGGCCCGGACGGCGGCCGGAGCCTCGCCCAGACCGCAGAATTTCCGGCCCACAGGGCGGAGCTCACGCCCTCACACGGGAAGACCTCCCGTCCGACGGCCAGGCGGCGAGGACGTCGACCAGACCCCAACGGGGCGGCGCCGAGGCAGACGTCCACGGGCCGCCCCGACGGCCGCGAGCAGGACACCGACCAACCGCCCCGGACAAGGCCGCCGACACCGGCCCTGACAAGATCACCACCCGGTGCGCGTCACACCCCATTGCCCGTGACGCGCACCACCCCACACACGGAACAGCGGGGCCGAAAACCCCCACCAAAAACACCCTGAAAACACGGCAAAAACCCGGCAGAAAACACGGCTGAAGCCCGTTCCGGAAACCCGCCCAAACAACCCGTCAAAACCCCACCCCCAACACCCCACCGCCAGTCGCATGACATGCCCACGACGAACACAGGCAGCAACCAAACCCAGCCCCACCACACACCAGCGAAACAGGCGGAAGCCGACACCCGACCCCACCCACACCGGTCCAACCAGAACCGGGCACAACCCCCAAAACACCACAAAACATCCGAGGAAACCCACCACAGGTCACACCCCGGAAGGGGCGTCAGGGCGCAGCAGAGGAGCCGGACCCGACCCGCAACCGACACGGCCGCAGGGACAACGAGGACGACAGACCCCGCACTCCCCCGACACGGCCGGCGAACACCGACCAGAACGCCACACAGCCGACGCCCCATCGGTCTGCGGGCGGCCAGCAGGGACGGAACGCCCGTCAGCTCCAAAGCCACCGGAAGGTTTCCACCAAACACACGAATCGGCTTCGGAATCGCGGAAGGATGGACATATGGACTACAACCTCAGCGCGTTGGGAACCCGCGAGTTCGAGCACCTGAGCCAGACACTGGCGCAGGCTGTCCTGGGACCTGGTGTCGGCGTGTTCGGGGACGGCAAGGACGGCGGCCGGGAAGCCACCTTTCGCGGCCCGGTGAACTACCAGCGCACGGGGCAGGCCTGGGACGGGTACGGGGTCGTGCAGGCCAAGTTTCACCAACGGTCAAACCATCGGCTACCCGACACCGTCTGGATGGAACGCTCCGTCACTGAGGAGCTGCAGAAGTGGGCTGCGTCGACCTCCAGGCGGGGCGAGCTACCGGAGTTCATGCTATTCACCACCAACGTGGTCCTGTCTCCTGTCCTTAAGACTGGAGGCATCGACCGTGTCGACGCGCACATCGCGAAGGAGATCAAACGCTTCAAGATCCCACTCAAGGACTGGGATGTGTGGCACTACGACAAGATCTGCCGCTACCTCGACGATCACGATGGTGTCCGACGGGCATACGCAGCCTTCATCACCCCCGGCGATGTCCTGAGTCGGCTCCTCGATGTCCTTCCGGATGCCGTAGCCGAAACCGCAGACATGATCCGAATCCACGCTGGCATGGAGCTGGTAGCCGACCAGTGGGTGCGCCTGGGGCAAGCAGGGGCAGAGGCCAGCGGCAAGATCGGCCTCGGACCAGTGGCTGTCGATCTGGAAGCTAAGGTCGGCGCCGCCTTTGAGGAACGGGCGACAGTCCGAGCCGGCGCGTACGCAATCGCGCGGGGTGACAGCATCATGCGTCCCTCCCTGCAGACCGCAGAGGACCCTCGCCACGTCCTGATCATCGGTGGGCCAGGGCAGGGAAAGAGCACCCTTGGGCAGTTGATCTGCCAGGCATACCGCGTCGCACTCCTCGACGAGGAGGGGGAGCGCATGCTGACCGCCCAAGCCAGCGAAGTACTGCGTGCCCTTCGCACGGATCTGGGCGAGATCTCTTTCCCCACGCCCCGCGCAAAGCGGTGGCCGTTGCGAATCGCGTTGCACGACTACGCTAACGCGGTCCTGGGCGGGGAAGAACTCAGCCTGCTGCACTTTCTCGCGCAGAGGGTCGGCAAGCGCGCTCCAGGCGTCACAGCCGCGACGCTCTCCAGATGGCTTCGCACGTGGCCATCGACCATCGTCCTCGACGGCCTTGATGAGGTCGCCTCGCCCTACATGCGGGACCTCGTGATGAGCCGGATCTCCGAGTTCCTGCTACACGCACGAGGGCTCGACGCTGATCTCTTCGTCGTGGGCACCACTCGTCCCCAGGGATACAAGGGGGAGTTCCACCACGGGGACTACGAGGCCGTCGAGCTGACCGAGATGTCTCTGGACGACGCCATGCGCTACGCGGAACGGCTCGCCAAGGCACGGCATCGCGACGACCCCGACATGCACGAACAGGTAGGCAAGCGCATCGTCGAGGCGTCGCGGGAGGTCTCGACAGCCCGACTGATGCGCTCCCCCTTGCAAGTGACCATCATGTCGCTACTGGTCGAGAAGCACGCCCGGATGCCTCAGAACCGCTTCGAGCTCTTCGACGCGTACTACAGCACGATCTATGAGCGGGAGGCCGGAAAGCCCAACGAGACGGGCCAACTGCTCGCCGAGAACCGACAGCACGTCGACTGGCTGCACCAGCACGTCGGTGTGCTCCTCCAGACACGAGCAGCACAGACTGGCGAGCGGGACTCCATCATGCGCAAAGAGGAGCTGGAGCAGCGCCTTCACGAGCGCCTCCTTGAGGAAACCGACGACCTCAAGCAAGCAACAGCGCTCGGTGCGAAGCTGATCAACGCGGCCACCGACCGACTGGTCCTCCTGGTCGCACCAGAGCTTGGATACATCGGCTTCGAGGTCCGAAGCCTGCAGGAGTACTCCGCAGCCCGTGCCCTTATTTCAGGGCCCGACGATCAGATCATCCCTCGCCTGGAAACTCTCGCGCGGCATCCCTCCTGGCGGAACACCTGGCTTCTGGCAGCCGCAGGTATCTTCACAAAGCACTACCACCTGCGGGGCGATCTCGTCGGGGCTCTGCGGACTGTCGATGCGCACGACGAGGCGGCCATGCTGCTTCTGCCAGGGGCGCAGCTGGCGCTCAGTCTCCTCGACGAAGACCTGGCGCGCCAGCATCCCCGATACCAGAACCTTCTCGTCCAGCACGCGGCCGAGCTGATCGGCCAGCACCCCGGTGACGCGCATGCCGTGTCCAACATCCTCATCCAGGCGGCGGCTCGCCATGACCAAGCCCGCGCCCATCTGGAGCGTGCTGCGAAGGTCGCTGCCGACAGCCGAGGAAAACGCCTGATGAACGCCTGCCAGGTCATCGCCCGCTGGGCGAAGGTACCCAGCCCCCTGGGCCTACTCTCGCGTCAGCTCCTCGACACTGCCGTACGCCGTATGACGCCACCAGAACGCGCCGCTGCCAGACTCTTCTCTGCCGAGGGGACCTGGGCGCTACCAGTGCCCGGGCTCCCCGTCTACACCCCCACCGAGGACAAGGTCTCCACCCTCGCTGCCTTCATCACCGCAGAGACCGCGAATCCGGAGGTCCAGTTCTTCATCGATTTTCTCCATCACCACCCCGTCTACCTCCAAGACATCGACGGGTACACCGTTGCTCGGGTCAAGCCCGATCATCCACTGGAGGCAGCACCGCTCGACGACCAGGTCGCAATCTCTCAGGCCCAACAAGCCTGCCTGGCGACTATCGAAGCGCAGGACGAGACAGGCTGGCAGATCGCCATGGCTTTCACCGGCCTGCTGGAACAGCTCCTGTACGAAACTGCCCCAGAACCCAGAATCCGCGGGATCATCTGAAGAGGTTCGCCGACTGTCTCGGCAGCGGGGCCCGCCCGCCAGGCAGCAGCGGTCGCCAGACAGCGTTCCAGGAGCGCTGGCATGGCGGCGGCACGTTGCCCGAGGCACGGTCAGAACACGGCTGCGGGGAGGCCACATGACACCTGTCCGAGCAACGAGGTGACACCGCCCTGCTGCGCCATGCCGCCAGCGACGGCCGATGGCGTCCGGGAGTACCGGTGAACCCTGCCGGCGTCCCGCCGACCGCGTTGCTCTACAGGTTGCCGTACAAGGTGCCCCACGAATTGCCCCACAAATAGCCGCACGAGTGGCCCTACGGGTTGCCTCGCCGCTGGTGCCCCGCAGAGAAACACCGCAGGTCAGCGCCGGTGGTCAAGGGGGTACGAGTCCGCCGACTACTTCCCTGTGGACCCTCCGGCGTCCAGGGCCTCCCAGCCGCCACCCCTTGACTGCCACACTGGCGATCATGACGAACTCCGAGCGGCGCCCGCTGTGGCGTCCCTTCTCCGAGTCCCCCGCCGACCCGGCCGCCGTCCAGGCCTCCCCCGCGGCCCGGCTCACCGCGGTGGAGCGGGCCCCCTTCCTCGAACCCGTAGAAACTCCGGCCCCGCGGGCTGTCCCCGGCACCCGCCGCCCGCTGGGCCCCGGCGCCCTGGCCACCCCGGCCGCCGACAGCTGATCACCCACCACGAAGGCGCCGGCCGGGACAGTTCGCTGTCCCGGCCGGCGCCTTCGTCACGTTCCCGCTCGGGGGTCACCAGTCCATCGGGGGGCCGGTGTAGTCGTCCCGAGGTGGTTCCGCAGGTCGGCGGGGGTTGACCAGCCGCCAGAACGGTGTAGTGTCCGCCGGCTTCCCGGTGGGCCCTGACGCTGGTCGCCCGCGTTGTTGCCGGGTTTCTGGGGGGCTTGACCGGCGTGCTCGCTCCCCTACCATGCGGTGCCACGGACCCGCCCCGGCCCTGCCTGGGGCGCCGCACCACTGCGCAGCATCGTGTGCGGCCGCGTCCGTCCAGCCACCCACAACTCGGAGGGGAACCAACATGACCACGCGCACCTCACGGCGGCGGCGCCCGGAACCGCGCACCAGCGGGACCACCCCGCGGCCCCAGGATCCGGCGCAGCCCGAGCGGCCGGCCTGGCGCAGCACATCGAGGTGACCTGGCGCTGACGTCCGGCCGGGGGCCGGTCCGCGGCCGCTCGGGGGCTCGGACGCGGACCGGCCCCTCCACGGTGCGCGAACACCGGCCCCGGCGCAGCCCGGACTGGGCCGAGGCGGTGTCAGCCCGCAGTGCCGGCATCTTTACCGACCTCTTCGGCCGGTTCCGGCGTCAGTCCGGTGGGGTCGGGGGTAGTCGTGGCCGGCTGGATGACCGGCACCGCCTGGTCCGTGCCGACGGTCGTGTCGGCGGTGTCCTCGCGGGAGGTCCCCTGCGTCCAGGCGGCCAGCGCCTTGACCATGGCCAGCACGAACTGCTGGCGCTGCTCCGGGAGGAACGGCCAGGACAGCCAAGCCGGGGCGGACAGTACGACGATCAGGACCACGGGCATGACCTTCAGCCCGATCAGGGCGTGCCGGACAACCACAGAATTCAACGAACAGCCAGCCTCAATCCGCGACGTGCGGGGTCGGGCCTGCCGAGTCGCGCCGATGCTTACGTGTTTGGAGCTTCGTGGAACGTTTTGCACAAACACAACTCAGTAGGCTTTTTTTTGAGGAGGCCGTCGGAAAACAGCACGACGGCATGCCGGGCACGCGGCCCACGGGAGAGCGTAAGGGGCGAGGTCACCTACGTTCAACTCGGTTGCCGCCCTGGTGATTCGGGGCGTAGCGGGCGTCTTCGGCGGGGAGGATCCGCTTCGTTGTGCTCGTACACCAGGAGAGGAAGCAGTGTCGTACTACGAGGAAGTCGCGGACAGCGCCGCCCAGCGGGCCATGATGCGTCAGGGCGCGGACAATCAGACCGACGCGATCGGTGAGGGGCTCGGCGCGATCGCCCTCGCCATCCTCGATCTCGCCCGCGCGGTCCGGGAACTCGCAGAGGCGCAGCAGCAGTAGCGGCCCGGGTCCGCCCTCGGTGGACGCGGGGAGGGGGTGCCCGGCTGGCTCGGCCGGGTGCCCCCTCCGTCGTTTCAACAGGAGGGAGCCGTCCCGGAATCCCGCGACTGCGGCGTCCGGGTGACGGCTGCCCAGGGGTTCTGCGGGGGCACCACCGGGTCGCACCTTGTGTGCGATCTACGATGGGCCGGGATCACCCACGGGCCGGAGGTCAGCGGTGGCAGTGGGAGCACGTCTCCTGGCCGGCGAAGGCGCGGTCCGCGGCGGCGACGTCCCGGCCGGTCAGCGGGGCGGCGGCATCGATGACGCTGCTCAGCTTCCGCCGTTCCTCACCGCGCGTGGCGGGGGCGCCGATGGTGATGTGACGGTCGACGTAGTCGAGGGCCTGGCCGGGGTCTCGCACCAGGTCGCTCTGGACCTTGGTCTGGGAGCGCCACTCCTCGACCTTCGGGCCCCACTTGGCCTCCGCCTCCTCGGCGCTGAGGCTGAACGGCTTGCCGATGCGGTCCCAGCCGCTCCCGCGTACCCGTTCGGCGATCACCGCGGCGGCGACCACGCCGTGGAGGGCGACGGCCTGCACGGTGTCCGCCTGGGCCGCGTAGTCCCCCGAGACGGCTTCGTCCGCGCAGAGTGTCGCCAGGATGTCCTCCGCCGAGCCGACCAGCACCGCCAGCTTTTGGGCGAAGTCGATGCGGGCCCTGTCGGACTCGGTGAAGCTGTCCGCGGGCAGTGACCGGACGTCCACTTCGGCGGTGGTGGCGGTGGTTTCTGTTGTCACGGGCTGATCAACGACCGGCTGCTCTCCCGGATGCGGCGGCGCAGCGCCGTGCCGCAACCGGGCGCAGCGGGACGAGAACGCAGCCGGGAACGTCCGGCGCAAGACTCCGCCAGCGGGGCCATCAAAGTTGGAGCCGCGGGCCGTCAAGGTACCCGCCGGGTACCTTGACGGCCCGCTCGCGCTGGTGGTGCGCGGCCGCGAGGGGATGGCCCTGACGTGCGGCATCAAGGTATCCGTCAAGGGACCTGGCCTGCCTTGACGGCCAGGTTCAACGACGGGGCGGTCCGGGGGCACGAGGACGGCTGCGCCGCGTGTGCGTCCCACGCTGCCCGCGGCGTGCCGGCTCAGCGTGGGACGCGGAAGTCACGCGGCGATGGCCAGGTCCGGCAGCCGGTCGGGAATCCATCCCCGCTGCCGTAGCCCCGGAGCCCGGCGACCGCACCAGTTGGTGCAGTAGCGGCGGGCCCGGCCGGCGGCTGCCGGCGGCGGCACCGCTTGGGCGCAGACCGGACAGTGGCCCGGCGGGACGGGCGTGGCCAGGCGTTCCAGCAGGCGCTGGACACGGCGCTGCTCGTCGCGTTCGAAGGGCTCCTCGTCGGCGGTGCAGTCGGTGAGCAGCTCGGCGAAGGTGGCGCGCAGCTGGGGGAGGTCGCGGCAGCGGGCGCCGAGGAGGGCGAGGTAGTCCTCGACGGGCCAGGTGGCGAGGGTGGCGGTGCGGGTGAGGTAGAGGCCGACGGTGTCGATGCGGTGGCGGTCGGGGTTGTCGAGGAGGAGGTAGCCGAGGATCTGCCAGGCGGTGGCCTTCTCGAAGCGGTGGGGGTGGCGGGTGCTCTTGATCTCGATCAGCGTGCCGTCGGCCAGGAGGTCGGCGTCGGCAGTGATGTCGATGCCGGCGAACATCACACCGCCCTTGCACTGGGCGGGGTCGGTGGTGGCGCGCAGTGCCTGGAGGGGGCCGGTGGCGGCGAGGTGGAGCTGGGCGGTGACGTCGTCGACCAGGTCGCGGTGGGGCAGGTCCAGGAGGAGTTCGAGGGTGAAGCCCTTGGGAGCCTCGGTGGCGGCCAGGAACAGCGGGGTGTAGGTGAAGCCGTAGGGGTTGCGGGCGGCGACCTGGTACCAGGCTGCGGCGAGCAGGAGCCGTGCGAGATCCTGTTCCTCTTCCCAGGCGCGGTCCATCGGCAGGTCCCGGTTGTCCGGGTCCAGGGCGTGAACGGTCTCGGCCAGACGCTGGAGGAGCTGGGCGCCGACGACGTCCATGCGCTCGCCGGCACGGCGGCCACCCATGGTCGCGCTGATGCCGATGCCCAGGCGGGTAACCAGGTCGACGGGGGCCGCGGCGGTGAACGCCAGGCGCAGACGCTGGTCGATCGCCGTCCCGACGGTGCCGGCTTCCGTTCCCACGCCTTCGGGCGGCATCAGCACGGGCTCGGTGGCGTAGCGGGCGCGGAAGTTCTCCCGAAGTGGCTTGGGGCCTGCCGACATCTCACGGTCGAGGAAGCGGCGCAGCGGTGTGCGGGGGCAGCTGAGGCCGGAGGTCAGGCTCATGCCGTCCACCGCCCCGCTGTGACTCTGCTGCCGGCCGGGCCGGCGGTGAGCAGCGCGATGGGCGTGGTGGGCGTTGTGGTGCGCGAGTGGTTCGTCATACCGAGGACGCTAGGAACGTCCTCTGACAGGTTGTAGGACGAATGGAGCAGGCGTGTCGCCCGGCCGGGGACGTCTTCACCCGGCTGGCCGGACCGCCCTCGCGCTCTAGGCCGAGTCCTTCAGCGGGAAATGCCGCTCCAGGATCTCGGCCCACGTGGGCAGGGTGACAAAGAGGCCGGTGTCGTCGGCCTGGGCCTGGACGAGCTCCAGCAGAGCTGCGACGAACGGGGCAGCGGCACCGTCGGCTGGGATGGCTGCTGCGGCGTCCTGGAGCCGCAGGTGGGCGGCGGGGAAGGCTTCCTTAGCCCGCGCGTCCTGTTCCTTGGCCTTCGCGGCGCTGGCCTCCATCAGGATCCGCTCGATCGTGTAAGTGGGGCACTGGTCGGTGTGCCAGATCTCGGTGACGGTCCTGTCACGGCCGATCGAGATGGTGCGGATGTCGCCACCGTCCGGTCCGGCCTGGCAGTCCTCGCAGTCGATACGGCGGCGGGTGCTCGGCTGCTCGGCGTGGGAGTCGGTCACAGGGCATCGGTTCCTTCCTGTGCTGCAGGCCGGGTGTGGGGCCCGGCCCGGAGCGCCATCCAACGCCCGCCGAACAGCAAGGTCAACACCTTTGGCGGGAACAGTCCGTCAGAACCGGCGGCGGCGTACGACAGGCCGGGCAGCAGGGGCCTGCTCGGTGCCGCGCAGCGCGAGGGCCGCGGTGCGGGTGCGCTCCAGCCAGCTCATGACCTGGCGCAGCGTGGCGGGGTCGAGGTGTTGGGTGAGGTCGCGGACGGCCTGGTGGTCGTCGTCGGTCAGGTTGTAGAGGCCGGCGCGGTCGAGGGCGGTGTAGAGGGGCTGGGCCGCGGTGCCGGCGAGGCGGCGGTGGGCGACGTCGGTGGTCTGGCGGGCCTGGTGGGCGGCCTCGCGGGCGCACGCCGCGACGTCCTGCCGGTGGCGCTCACGGCGCAGCGCGTGCTGGAGGGTGGTGTCGTGGTCGGGGTCGTAGCGCTCGGCGTGGGTGGCGGCGGTGTGGTCGTGTACGCGCTGCCACTCGGCGAGGGTGTCGGCCTCGGTGGCGTAGGCGGTCTCGTCTCCGGCGTCGGCGTGCCGGTCGGCGCAGTGCTCATCGTCCCAGGCCCGGTGCAGGGCCTGCTGGATGTTCTCCAGGGTCATCCCGGCCGCCCGGCGGCGGACCCGGTGGGGGACGTCGCCGAGCAGGGCGTGCTCCTGGTCGTCGTCGAGCTCGTCCTCGTCCGGGGCGTGGTCGGGGTGGGTGGGGTGCTGGGCGAGGGCGGCGTGCAGTGTCGCGCCGGCCTGCCACGCCTCGGCGTGCACGACGGGCTCCGGCACGGCCAGGCCCGGACGGGTACCGAGGACGACCCGGCCATCCACCAGCGCCACCCAGCCGTCCAGGCCATCGACGTCGCGCTCCGTCCAGCCGCGGGCAAGTCCGGCGCCCTGGTGGAGGGTGCGGATGCCGTCATGGCCGGTCCAGCGCAGCCAGATCGCCCCGCGCACCAGTGGGGAGTCGAGGACCGGGTGACCCAGGTCCCGGTCGGCGGGCGCGGGCCGGCTGCTGCGCGAGGCCAGCTCCAGCCGCCAGGGTGCGGCGGGGTCGGGGTCGGGGCTGGTGGTGTCGGTCATCGCGCGGTACCTCCGGACGTCGGGAATGAGGTGCGGGCGGCCGTCCCGGCCCGCGGTTGGCCGGGACGGCGGTGTCGGTGCGGGCCGGGTCAGCCGGCCGCGAGATAGGCGCCGGCCACCTCGTCCAGGTGGCGCGCGATCTCGTCGGCCCGGGTACGGTCCGCCGGGTCGCACTGCCCGTGCGCGTCGGCGATGGCGGTGTCGAGGTCGGCGGCGTAGTGCACCAGGGCGTCGTAGATCCGAGCGGTGGTCATCAGGTCCAGCGGCACCTGGCCCCGAACCCGCCACAGCCGCACGGTCTCCGCGACATGGCGCAGCAGGGCGGTGACGTGGGTGGCCGGCATCATGAGCTCGCCGTTGTCGTGGCGGTAGAGCACCAGCGGGAACCGCTCGTCGAAGCGGTCTTCGTTCGTGGTGGGCTCCGGGGTGATGTCGGTCATCGTGTGTGCCTCCAGGAGTCGGGAGCGGGGCGGCGAGGTGTGCCAGGGCGGGTCAGCCGGCGACGGTCTCGGCGTGCCGGTCCAGGGCGTCCAGGAGCGCGGCCTGCTGGTCAGTCAGCTTGCCGTCGCTGCGGGCCTTGTCCTGCTTGCGCAGCCAGGTGCCGGGACGGAACGCCGGGTCGTCGCCGAGGCCGGTACGGTTCGCCGGGCCGTCCAAAGTTCCGCCGGCGGCGAGGTAGGCCAGCAGGCGGCGGTACGACCTGTTCCAGTCCGGCTCCAGCCGCCACAGCTCGTCCAGCGCGTCCAGCTTGGCGACCTGGTCGCCGGTGAGGTTGTCGGCCTTGCGCTGGCGGCGCATCCACGCGCCCACCGCGTAGTCGTCCAACTTCGCCGTGGCGGGGATCGCCAGGTGGCCGTGCTGGTGGTGGAAGGCGGCGGCGTAGGCGTAGCCGCGTTCCCAGGCGTTGGCGTTCTTCGACCAGATCATGCCGAGCGCGTCCAGCTCGGAGATACGGGCCGGGTCGAGCAGGCCCTGGCCGTTGAGGTGGCGCTGGCGGGTGAGCCAGGAGATCAGGTCCGCGTGCTTCGTCTTGTCGGTGGGGTCGAGGTGGCTGTGCTCGATGTGGAACTTGGCGGCGACGGCGTGCATCCGCTGCCACTCGACCGCGCGCGGGTTGAAGGCGCGGAGCTTGACGGTCTGGAGGATCCGGGCGGCGTGCTGCTTCGCGTTGATCCGTAGCCACTCGATCGGCGACTCCGCCGGGGCCGGCTGCTGCTCGCCCTCCCCGGCCTCGGCGGCCTCGCCCTCGGCCGGCTTGGCCGCGGTGGTGTGGGCGGTGCCCTGGGAACGGTGGACGCGCAGTTCGGTGATCCGGCCGACCACCCGGGCGTCGTGCGCAGCCAGGGCGCGCAGGACCCGCCAGATGGTGCGGAACGAGCTGGCCTCGATCTCGGCGTCGGCCTCGGCCTTCACGGCCTCGCCGGCGTCGTGGACCTCGGCCGGGTGCGCGGTGGCGGTGTCGTCGCCGACCTCCGGCGTCGGCAGGTACACCGGGATGATGACCCAGCTGACCTTGCCCTCACGGTAGGACTGGCGCAGTGCCCTCCCGACTGCCTGGACGATGTCGATCACGCTCGACTTCGGGTCCGCGAAGCAGATGGCATCCACGGCGGCGACGTCGATTCCTTCCGTCAGGAGGCGACTGTTGCACAGGATGCCGCACTCCTCGCCGTCCTCGCCGGTGTGGGCCTTGAAGTCGGCGAACGCGGCGCGGCGGTCCTTGAGGCGGTCGGTGCCGGCCACCGCCTTCGCCCAGATCCTCTCCGGGCGCTCCGCGTCCTCCAGCAGCTCCGAGGCCTCCAGCAGGGTGCTCGCGAACTCCCGCGCCGCGGACACCCGGGAGTGGAAGGTGATGACCCTTCGGAGCCCGAGGTCGGCGACCGCGCGCAGCACCGCGATCTGCAGGGCCAGGCGCAGCAGTTCCTCGTTGCTGCGCTGGGAGCGCAGGTCGGCGACGGCGGGGAGGTTGAGCAGCTCGCGCAGGTCCTCGTCGGTGACCACCGGCACGAGGACGCGGTAGTCGGCGAGGTAGCCGTGCTCGATGCCCTGTCCGAGGGTCCAGGTGAAGCAGGTCTTGCCGTAGATCTCCTCCGAGTCCATGGAGCACAGGACGGGCAGCTTCTCGGCGCCATCGGTGTCGGCGAGGTCGGCCAGGCCGTCCTTCGCGCGCCGGTCGTCGGCGATCCGCGGGGTGGCGGTGAAGTACAGCCGGCGTTTCGCCGGGACCTGGGCGTCGGCGTGAATCGCGGCCCACGCCTTGCCCTCCGAACCGGCCGTGCGGTGGGCCTCGTCGATGATCACGAGGTCCCACTGGGCCAGCCCCCAGCCCTGGTGGGCCTGGACGATGCGCTCCAGGCTGGCGTAGGTGGCGTAGACGGTGACCGGCTGGTTGTCCGGGGCGCCGTTGACGAGGTCGGTGATCCGGACGGCCTGCGTGGTCACCTGGGCGTGGACGCGGCCGCCGGCCTCGGCGCTTTCCAGTGCCTCCTCGCGGGAGCACGCCGCCACGGCCAGGCCCCGGCGCCCGCCCCGCAGCGACCACGCTTCGGCGGTCTGCTCCAGCAGCTCGATCGTCGGCACCAGCACCAGCACCCGGCCCCGCGCCGCGAGGCGGCGGGCGCAGCCGGCGGCGATGAGGGTCTTGCCGGAGCCGGTCGCCGCGACGATGGTGGCGCGGCCGCCGTCCTTCACCTCGCGCACCGCGGCGGCGACGGCGTCCTTCTGGAACCAGTGCAGCGGCAGCGGGTTCACGGCGGTGCCGGTCTGCTGGGCCGGGAGCGGCGGTAGGGCCTGGGCGCGCAGTCCGGCCGGCGCGGTCTGCTCGGCGGTGGCGGTGGTGGTCTCCACGGCGGTGCTTCTCCTTCGGATGGTGAGACGGCGGGGCCGGTGCGGGCGGAGCTGTGGGAGGGTCGGGGCGGGCGGCCTCTCCCCGGGGCCAGGTCATGGATGGGGAGAGGCCGACCGGATCTACTGCTGGTCCTCGGGGATCCAGCCGCGTACCTCGAGGTAGGTGATGTCGGCGTCCTCGACGGCGCGGCCGGTCTCCACCAGCCACTCCCGCATCGCCTCGGTGACGTCGCCGTGGTGGTCGGCGACCCGCTGGGACCACTCGGCCGCGTCGAAGCCACCCGTGGAGGCAGAGCCGTAGGTACGCTCCTCCGTGCCGTCGGAGCGCGGGGTAAAGCCGCGGCGGATGCCGCCGGAGTCCTTCTCCGAGCCCGCGCTGTAGACGTACTGGTCGGCCTTCATCCGGACGGTGAAGGCGAGGCGGCCACCGGCCTGGCCGGTCTCGTGGACCACGGGCGCGAGGTGGCTCGCACCGGACTTGATGGCCTGCTTCCCCGCGCGGCCGGCCATGCTGCCGCCCGCCTCGCCCACGACGTCCTTACCGCGCACTCGGGCCTTCTGCCCGGTCTTGGTGCGGCGTCGCTCCACGTTCTCCTGGGCGACGGCGCCGAGTGCCTCGGTGTCTCGCTCGCCGCCGCGCACCGCGCGGACGACCTGGCGCAGCGCGCCGACGAACGCCTTGCCCTTGCCCTTGGTGAAGAACTGGCTGACGAGCGAGGCGTCGCGGCCGAGCATCTTGGCGACCTGGCGCTTGGTGTAGCCCTGGTCGATCAGCTGCTGCGTCAGGCGGGCGGCCTCGTTCGGGTTGTTCGGATCGGCCGGGCTCACTGCTCGACTCCCTTCGCGGCGGCCCTGGACCGGCGCCGCGCGGGCGGCCACTTCAGACGGTTCGCGGCGTGGGTGGGCCCGGCCAACAGGTCGAGCGGCTCCATGCCCCAGTGCCGCGCCAGCAGGTCGACCTCATCGATCGACCACGGCTGCGCACCGGACTGACGACGGGACACCTTGTCCTGCGACAGCCCGACAGCCACAGCCAGCTGCGCCTGGCTCTCCCCGGTGCGCTGCCGCAGCGCGGCCACCGTGATCCGCAGCGTTTCCAACGTGCTGAGCGTCATATAGTGCATCCTATCCATGTTTCATGGATAAATCCCATGAATTCTGGATCTCGCGACCGCAACGAGTGACGGGCACACCGGAGGGCCTGCCGCCGCAGGGGTGACGGCGCCGTTCTGGTCAGGCAGCCACAGCTCGGCGATGCGCGGTCGGTGCGCGGTGGCGTGGGGCTCGGCCCGCACGGTTGCGCTGAAGCGGTGTGGGCGGCCACGCACTGGCGCGCCGCCTCCACCGGTTTCGGTGCGCACCGGCGACTTCGTCAGTTGTCTTCTGGCTGTGAGCGGAGAGCGCGCAGGCAAGCTCGTACTTGGGCAGGGTCGGCTCCCGTCACGGCCGCCACGTCCTGCACCGGGAGGCCGAGGGCTAGATGCAGGAGGACGGTGTCCTGCGTGGCCGGCTGCAGGTGGGCGACGGGTCGTAGGGGCTTCGCTCCGGCGAGGAGGTGGATCCGTTGCCGCACGGCCTGCCAGATACATGCGGCCGGATTGGCGGCGCCCAGGATGTCGGGCCAATTCTCGGCGAGGTACTCGAAGGAGGCTCGCACGGCGAGGTGGGCGTCCGTGGGGCCGAGGAGAAGGTGAGCGTAATCGAGATAGCGCTGGTGA
The DNA here is from genome assembly GCF_055576085.1 of Kitasatospora sp. NPDC033851. Taxonomy (NCBI): domain Bacteria; kingdom Bacillati; phylum Actinomycetota; class Actinomycetes; order Kitasatosporales; family Streptomycetaceae; genus Kitasatospora; species Kitasatospora sp. NPDC033851. Next base: position 16,711 of record NZ_JBVIRL010000051.1, read on the forward strand.
TACAGGTCGTAGAGGGCGCGCAGGCCGATCTCGGGAAAACGGTTGGTCACGGCGGGGCGGGCGGGCTGGTGGGAGGGTGCAGTCGGCATGGGTCTCCCCGGGATCAGGCACGGGGCGGTGGGTAGAACTAGGACGGGCAACAATCAGCCGAAGGCGCCGGCGCTGTGGGTCGAGGCCGTCTCCTGCGGTGTCCAGCGGGGGTCGAGGGAGAGCTGGACGCGCTCCCACCAGGGGCGTACCTGGTCGGGGTGGCCTCGGAGGGCTTCCACCACCGCGGAGACGATCGACCAGGACTCCACGCCTCGCCCGTCGAGGACGGAGGCGACCTGGGAGACGGTCACGTGCCGGGTGGCCCGACTGACGACTTCCTGTTCGGGAGGGCATGCCGAGGCGAGGTAGAGGCCTTGGACGGCTGCCTGGAGGCCGGCGGTGGCGTACCGGCGGGCGCCTGGCAGGCCCGGCAGGAAGGGCCGGGAGATCCCTTCTCCGCGCGCCGCCTGCCACAGTGGCCGGACGTGCTCGGGTACTCCGCCCAACGCGGTCACGAGGTGCTCGACGGTCGGCCACGAGGGGAAGCGCTCACCGGAGATGAGCCGGGAAACGAACGAGGTCGAGAGGTCGGTCTCGTCGGCGATGCGGCTCATGGATTTGCCCGAGGACCGTTGCAGATGGGAGAGGGCGCTGGTGAGCTGGGCCTCGGGGTCGGTGGAGCTGACCACCGGAAGGGCGTGGTCGCCCGGGGCGCGGCGTCGGCGGTTGCTGGCGCCGCGTCGCCTGGCGGCCTGGGCCGCGGTCCGCTGGCGATCCCCGTGGTGCTGCAGGGCGCGGCTGCCGTTCTCCGGCGACCATCGCGAGCGGGCCGTACCCGGACTGACGGCGAGGATCTCCGAGACCATGGCCCACTTGACCTTCCGCTCGCGGGCCTGAAGCACCACAGCGGCCGTGAGCGCCTCGAGCTCCCTGCGCAGCATGGTCAGCAGCTCCAGTTCGGCGCAGGGACCGGGGCGGTCGTCCTGGGAGTCGGCGAGCCTCTGCAGCCTGCGGGCCTGGGTCACGACCTCATGGGACAGCCTGGAGACGGTCACGTCGTAGAGGCCGCGTTCTGGTTGGGGGCCACCCGCCGCGGCACGCCGCGCTGCCGCGCGACTGGAGGCCGCGCGGCACCGCGGGGTGCAGAAGCGCTGCGGTCGGCCCTTCGCGCTTGTCCGCGTGAAGTCGCTGTCGCACTGCTGACACACCATGATCTGCCGGGTCTCGGACATCTGCGGGTCGTCCTCCAACTGAAAATTCGCGCTATAGGGTGAGACCGCTGCGCGGTTTGCAACGCAGCGGAGAGGAATCTGACGCAGTCGCGCGTGCGAAAAGCGTCTGATGTCCCAGGGCGGGAGCCGACGGCTGGCCCGGGGCACCGGCGCGGAAGAACCGGCACGGTGAACCCCGGGCCCGGCGGCATCTCAGAGGCTGCGCCGCTGGTAGCAGACGTAGGAGCGGTTGGCGACGGCGCCGGCGCCGGCCAGGGCAAGGGCCCCGCCGCAGGAGAGCGCCTGTCCGTGAATGACGATGGCCATCGCTCCCGGAACGGCCACCAGAAGCCCGAACCTCAACATTGCCCAGCAGTCAACGACCTGCCGGGTTTCACGGGCGCGCAGATCAGGCATGTTAGTTTCGGGGCATCCCGCCGCCGGGAGCATGAGAGCCCGTCGGCCACTGCGGTCAAGAGTCATCGGAACTCCTTGGTCGTGATGATGTGTCAGCGGCTGAGCCCCGGCCCCGGTTACCAGGCCATTGGTCCGGGGCTCATCCGTACGGGGACCCTACCCCCCTGTCCGACACGCTGAGTCGAGCATTCATCACGTAAACGAACCGCCGATACGACCGTTCAATCCCATAAGTGCCCAGACACGGTCAGTACTGATCGACGGTGGCGCAAGTTCGGTCGAACGCCACCGGAAAACGGCCTGAAGCTGAGACGCCCCGCTCAAATCGGCCAGCGCAAGTGCCAACCGGACGAAACTCAAAACCTCCCGCAACCCGGCTCGTCCACCTCCCCGGCACACAGTGCCTGAACGGGCATTCATGCCAGAGCGGACACACCCGGGACCGCCGGGAAGCCACAACTGCACGGAGCGCGATGCCCGGGCTACCGGTCGGTGAGCCCCCGGGGTATGAATCGGCCGGGCCTTGGCCATGGGGACGGCCCCGGGCGGCGCGGTGTGTTTGATCGAGGCAGTTGTTACCAGGCGCTTCCCGCGGGCTGCGCCTTCTGCCCGCCTTGATCGCGCTGACTGCTACTAGCTAAGAGCTGTCCCGCCATGCCCTACGGCCGGCGAGCGGCTGACTCGGCCGGGACCGTACTGTTCATTCGGTGATCAGTCACGCTGGTCGAGTCGCGGTCCTCGGCCCACGTTGACGGGGTTACAGGTCGGCTCGATCACGGGCCCCGGCTCATGGAGGTCGAACCAACTATGTGGACCGAAGCCGTTTCGGCCCTGTCCGTCACAGCGGTCCTCCAGCCCCCTGCATCGGAGTCCTCACTGATCCGCTGTGCCACGATCCTCGGTCACCCACTGCCTGCGGACCTGGTCGCGCTGCTCCGCGAAAGCGACGGCATCGAGGGCGAGTACGGAGACGGGCTCATCTGGTCGGCCGAGCGCATCGCCTCCGAGAACCAGACCCTTCGCGAGGACACCGAGCTCGCCACCCTGTACATGCCGTTCGAGCCACTGCTCTTCTTCGCGGACGCGGGGAACGGAGACCTGTTCGCGCTCCTCCCCAGGATCGACCGGCCCGATGTCTTCGTCTGGAACCACGATGACGACAGCCGCACCTGGGTGGCACCCAGCCTGGTCAAGTACCTCGAATGGTGGCTGACGGGTCAGATCAAGCTGTAGGACCACGCCTCACGGCCCACCCGATCCAGAGGGCGGCGGACTTCGTGCGGGACAGCCTCGCGTCACTGCTCCCTAATCCTCCCCAGGTCACGGCCGGCCAGGTCGTGGCTGCTGGGTAGCGACCTCCGCAGCGTCCCTCACGGCACTACGACCAGAGCCCAATTCCTCTTGGAGCGGGATTCGGTAGGGGTACGGTCACAGACGTCGCGACCAGGTGACAGCTATCGCGACCGCTCACATCGGCCGCGGCCAGAGCCGGTTCAGCGCAGGCCGCGCCACACGGGCTGGCGGAGGCGGCCGGCGTCGGTGAGTTCGAGGAACTCGACCTCGGCGCGCAGCTCGGGGCGGACGAATCGGACGATGGTGCCTCGCGGCAGTCCCAGCCCGGCGGCGGTGAACGGGGATACCGGGGAGTCGATGCGCCGCAGGACGGCGGCGAGGGCGCGGCGTTCCGCTCCGGCGAAGCCGGTGCCGACCGAGCCGACGAATGTCAGCGGGCCTTCGGCTTCGAGTGGGACGCCGACCAGGACCGCGCGGACCGACGCTTCGCCGGGGCCGGGCAGCCAGCCGCCGATCACGACGTCGGCGGTCCTCAGATGCTTGATCTTGATCCAGTCTCGGGAGCGTGCGCCCGGCCTGTACGGGGAGTCGGACCGTTTGGCGACGACACCTTCCAGTGCGTGCTCCCGTGTCCAGCCGAACGCCTCGGCGACCGAGTCCCACGTCGGCGGCACCCGCAGGCCCGGCCGCTCCAGTTCGAGGTTCTCCAGCAGTTGGCGCCGCCGCACGTACGGCTCCGTGAGCTGTGACCGGTCCGCAGTGTGCAGGAGGTCGAACGCGACGAACAAGGCCGGTGTATTCGCTGCCCCGGCCCGTACTGCGGCGGGGCTCGTGCGGTGGACACGACCCTGCAGCGCAGCGAACGAGGGGCGGCCTGCGCGCATGACCACGAGCTCGCCGTCCAGGATTAGCGGCCCGCGGAGCGTCAGGGCCTCGGCCACCTCCGGGAACCGGTCGGTGAAGTCCGTGCCGTGGCGGCCGAGCAGCCGGACCGGCGCGGCCTCGGGCACGTAGGCCACGCACCGCACCCCGTCCCACTTCACCTCTCCCATCCACCCCGGCCCGGATGGCAGTGGGCCGGCCGTGGCGAGCATCGGCTCGACGTGCGGCAGTCTCACCTGCGCGGATCCCCGGGGACTCATGCTTCCAGGGTGCAGGTGGCCGGACCCGTCGTGGGGCCGGATGCGGCCGGTCGGCCGACACCGCGACCCGGGCACGCCACGGCGGACTCGTGAGCGTCCCCAGGAGATCGGGACGAACCGCGGACGTCCGCAGGTATGGGCTGTGGTGGGTCAGAGGCGGCGCAGGACGGCGACGACCTTGCCAAGGATGGTGGCGTTGTCGCCGTTGATGGGTTCGTAGGCGGGGTTGTCCGGCATCAGCCAGGTGCGGCCGTCCTCGCGCTTGAGGCGTTTCACGGTGGCCTCGTCGTCGATCATGGCGGCCACGATGTCGCCGTTTTCGGCAACGGGCTGACGGCGCACGACGACGGTGTCCCCGTCGGCGATGGCCGCCTCGATCATCGAGTCGCCGCACACTTCCAAGGCGAACAGCTCTCCGCCGCCGACGAGTCGGCGTGGGAGAGTGATCTGGTCCTCGATCGTCTGCTCGGCGAGGATTGGGCCGCCGGCGGCGATCCGGCCGACCAGCGGTACGGAGACGCCGATCTGAGCGGGCTGCGGCATGGGGCCGGGGTCGTCATTGAGGAGGCAGTAGGCGCGGGGCCGGTGCGGGTCCTTGGCGACCAGGCCCAGCTTCTGGAGCCTGGCGAGCTGATGGGCGACCGAGCTGGAACTGGACAGTCCCACGGCTTGGCCGATCTCGCGGACGGACGGCGGGTATCCGTGACGTTGGACATAGGTCCGGATCGCTTCGATCACCCGGCGCTGGCGCTCGGTCAGCCCGTCGTCGCCTACGCGGACACCCTTGGGCCGGCCACTGCGGGCACGGGGGATGCTGGTGTCGTCCATCGTGGTGCCCTTTCGGTCGTTCGGGGGGACTGTATCCCGTTTGGGGATGAATGGTCACCCGGGTTGGTGCGGTGACCTGCGGGAACGCGGTTGTTGTCGTGTGTGGTCATCGGAAGTCACGGCTGCGGGCGCCGGGGGCGAGGGTGAGTGGGGTGAGGCGGGTGGCGACGAGGTTGACGGCGCCGTCGCGGCGTTCGGCGGTGCCGTGGACGAGCAGGCCGGCGGCCTGGGTGGCGGTGCGCCGGTGGCGTTCCCACACGTGCGGCTGGCAGACGACGTTGACCAGGCCGGTCTCGTCTTCGAGGGAGATGAACAGGACGCCTCCGGCGGTGGGTGGGCGCTGGCGGTGGGTGACGAGTCCGCCGACGGCAACCAGCGCGCCGTCGGCGGCGGCGGTCTTGAAGCCGGCGGCGGTGAGCGCGCCGCACCGGTCCAGGTGGGAGCGGGCGTGCTGGACGGGGTGGCCGGTGGCGGAGGTACCGGTCGCCCACAGGTCGGCGATGGTCTCCTCGATGGCGGTCATCTCCGTGAGGCCGGCCGGGGCGGTGAGGGCGGGAGCGGTGCCGGGGAGCATGCCGTCGCTGGTGCGGGCGAGCAGGCCTGCCGACCACAGGGCCTGGCGGCGGGTCACGCCGAGGCCGGCGAACGCTCCGGCGGTGGCGAGGGCTTCGAGGAGGGGTGCGGGTAGGTCGGTGCGGCGCGCGAAGTCCTCCAGGTCGGCGTAGGGGCGGTGGGCGGCGATCGCGTCGGCCTGCTCGGTGCCGAGGCCCCGGACGGCGGCGAGGCCGAGGCGGATCGCCGGCCCGCTTGCCGCGTCGCCGGTGCCGGCGGGGTCGGGCTCGAGGGTGGGCTGGGCGTCGCTCGCGTTGACGTCGGCGGGCAGGACGGTGACGCCGTGGCGTCTGGCGTCGGCGACCAGGGTCAGCGGTGAGTAGAAGCCCATCGGCTGGTTGGCCAGCAGAGCGCAGGTGAAGGCGGCCGGGTAGTGGTGCTTGAGCCAGGCACTCGCGTACACCAGCAGGGCGAAGGAAGCAGCGTGGCTCTCGGGGAAGCCGTAGCCGGAGAACGCCTCGATCTTGCCGTAGACATCCTCGGCGACCTCGGACGGGATGCCGCGCTCGGCCATCCCCGTGAGCAGGCGCTCGCGCAGCTCGGCGACCCGCTCGTGGGAGCGTTTGGAGCCCATCGCCTGACGCAGCTTGTCGGCCTCGGCGGGAGTGAACCCGGCGCAGTCGATGGCCAGTTGCATCATCTGTTCCTGGAACAGCGGCACTCCGAGAGTCTTCTTCAGCGCTCGCTCCATCAGGGGGTGCGGGATGGTGGCCTTCTCGCGGCCGTTGCGGCGGCGGATGTAGGGGTGGACGGATCCGCCCTGGATGGGTCCGGGGCGGATGAGGGCGACCTGGACGACGAGGTCGTAGAAGCGGCGCGGGCGCATCCGTGGGAGTGCGGTGGCCTGGGCGCGGGACTCGACCTGGAAGACGCCGACGGTGTCGGCGCGGCAGAGCATGTCGTAGACGGCGGGGTCGTCCGAGGGGATGGTGGCGAGGTCGTGGCGGACGCCGTGGTGTTCGGCGATCAGGTCGCAGGCGTCGTGGAGGGCGGAGAGCATGCCGAGGCCGAGCAGGTCGATCTTCACCAGACCGGCTTCGGCGCAGCTGTCCTTGTCCCACTGGAGGACGGAGCGGCCGGGCATGGTGGCCCACTCGGTGGGGCAGGTCTCGGCGATCGGCTCGCGGGTGAGGACCATGCCGCCGGAGTGGATGCCGAGGTGACGGGGCAGTCCGCGCAGCTGGGCGGCGAGGTCGCGCACGTCCGCCGGGACCGGGGCGTCAGGGGGCGGCATCTCGTGCCAGCCGGTCTCGCGCGCGAAGCGGTCGAGGTCGCCGGGGGCGTAACCGAGGGCGCGGGCGGCGTCGCGGATCGCGAGGCGGGGCTGGTAGGTGATGACGTTGGCGACCTGGGCGGCGTGGTCGCGGCCGTAGGTGTCGTAGACGTACTGGATGACCTCTTCGCGGCGGCGGTGCTCGATGTCGAGGTCGATGTCGGGTGGTCCGTCCCGCTCGGGTGACAGGAAGCGTTCGAAGAGCAGGCCGTAGTGGATCGGGTCGACGCTGGTGATGCCGAGGGCGTAGCAGACGGCGGAGTTGGCGGCCGAGCCGCGGCCCTGGCACCAGATGTCGGTGCGGCGGGCGAAGTCGACGATGTCGTGGACGATGAGGAAGTAGCCGGCCATGCCGAGCTGGTCGATGACCTGCAGCTCGTAGGCGATCTGGCGGTGGGCTTTCTCGTTGTCCGGCGCGAAACGCTCGGCGGCGGCGCGCAGGGTGAGGTGGCGCAGCCAGGTGGCCTCGGTGTGGCCGTCGGGGACGGGGAAGCCGGGAAGGGCTGGGGCGAGGTCGCGGAAGTCGAAGGCGCAGGCGCGGCCGAGGTCGACGGTGGCCTGCTGGGCGCCGGGCCAGGGGGTCAGGAGGGCGGCCATCTCCTGCGGGGAGCGCAGGTGGGCTGCGCCGGCGGCGGCAAGGTAGGGCTCGGCGTCGGCCAGGGAGCGGTTCTGGCGCAGTGCGGCGAGGGTTTGGGCGAGGCGTAGTTGGGCGGGGGAGGCGTGGTGGGCGGCGGTGGTGGCGATGAGGGGCAGGCCGAGGCGGGTGGCGAGGGTGGCGAGGGTGTCGTTGCGGTCGTCGTCGCCGGGCATGCGGTGGTCGGTGAGTTCGACGTAGAGGTTGTGGTGGCCGTAGCGGTCGGCGAGGGCGCGCAGTTCGCGTTCGGCGCCGGCTTCGCCTTCGGTGTCCAGGGCGCGGCGTACGGCGCCTTTGCGGCAGCCGGTGAGGACGGCCCAGTGGCCCTGGTGGGCGTGGGCGAGGAGGTCGCGGTCGTAGCGGGGGCGGCGTTTTTGGCCGCCGGCGAGGTGGGCGTCGCCGATGACCTTGGCGAGGCGGCGGTAGCCTTCGGCGCCGCGGGCCAGTACCAGGAGGTGTTCGCCGTCCTGGTCCGCAACACCGGTGGGCGCGAGCGCTGCGTCCAGCGTCAGCTCTGCGCCGAAGACCGTGCTGATGCCGGCGCGGCGGGCTTCGGCGGCGAGGACCGGGGCTGCGTAGAGGCCGTCGTGGTCGGTGACGGCGAGGGTCTCGATGCCGAGGCGGGCGGCCTCGTCGACGAGGGCGGCCGGGTCGCTGGCGCCGTCGAGGAAGGAGTAGGTGGTGTGGACGTGGAGTTCTGCCCAGCCCGGTCCGGCCGGCGGCGCGGCGGGCCGGAGTGGAGGGGCGGGCTCGGCCTGCGGGCCCGGGCCGGGAAAGGGAAGGACCGTACGGTCACCGCGGGGCTGCGGGGCGCCGGCCAGGCGGCGGTGCAGCTCGCCCCAGGGGGTGTGGGGGTGGTTGGTGAAGCCCATCGTGCTCGTCCAGGTGGTGGTTCTCGGTCGTGGACAGGGCCGGCGGTGCCGGCAGGTGAGCGGGTGTCAGGTGTCGTAGTCGCCCTCGATCGTCCAGCGCCCGCCCGTGACGGCCAGCAGTAAGGCGCGCCCGTCCTCGACGACGACCTGAATCCGGGCGGTGCGCCGTGCCTGCTCCGGGTCCCACCAGCGTTCCTGCTCCGGCCACGGCCCGGCCCAGCCCACCACCCGCGCGCTGTCGCCGGGCAGCACCAGGCGTGCCGGGGCCGAGCGCACCTCGGCGCGAGCGGTCACTTCGACGTCGCGTCCGTCAGCGTCCAGCAGCCGCACCGCCGACGGCGTCGGCGGCACGTGGGTCGGGGACGGCGCGGGAAGCCGCCCGGGCCAGGGACCGTCCGCACGGCGCTCCTGATGGGCGTCGCCCCACGGGGTGCGCACCACCCGGTCACCCGGTGCCCGGCCGCCGGCCAGGTCGAGGGTCACCGGCGCGCCGTGACCGAGGATCGCCTGCACGCGAGCCACCGCCCGCTCCGCGCGCTCCCGCGCCTCTTGGTCACCGTCCATGAGGGAGAGCTGACGGCCCGGGTCGCGCACCAGACCGTCGGGAACCAGGCGCAGCACCGTCACCCCGCCCGCCCGCTCGTCGAACAGGGCGCGCTGCTGCCAGGCCTGCAGCTGCCAGCGCACCCGCTCGGCGACCGCCCCGACCGACAGGACACCCTCGTGGCGCCACGCCCTGCCGGCGGTGGTGCCGTCGGCGCACTCGATCTCCACCTCGACGCGTTCGCATGCCAGGCCTGCTGCGGCGAGGCCTGCGTGCAGGCGCTCCGCGAGGCCACGTGCGTGGAAGACCATCGGCTCGGCGAGCGTCATGGGCTCCTCGAACCGTTCCTCGGCTGTCAGGTCCACCCCCGGCGGCCGGGCAACGACCGGCCTGGCCTCCAGGCCGCGCGCCAGGCGGTGCGAGAGCAGGCCCGCCTGGCCGAAGCGGTCCGCCACGCTCGCGGCCGACAGGGCCCCGAACTGGCCGAGCGTCATCAGTCCGAGCCGGCCCAGCAGGTCGGCCAGCCTCTGGTCCCCCAGCTCGGCCACCGGGTACGGAGCCAGGAAACGGGCACTTTCCCCTTCGGGGACGATGCGCTGCGTGCGAGCGGCCAGCCGTGCGGCGAACAACCCGTCGGCGACGCCGACCCAGCAGGGATGCCCGGCGGCCTCGACCGCGTCCATCACCCGCTCGGCCAGCACGTCCTCGCCGCCGTGGAAGCGCGCCGCACCGGCGGCCGCGAGCGCCAGCAGCCCCGGGCGCACCACCTCCAGGTGCGCGGCCAGCGCGCCGACGGCATCCGCGACCGGCTCGAACCGGCGTGCCTCGGCGTCCAAGTCCCGGTCGAAGATAGTCAGATCCGCGACCAGGGACTGGGCGGAGCGCACCTTCTGCCCACCGCGGACCCCGGCAGCGCGGGCCGCACCACTCGCGGCCAGGATCCGGCCGTGCTCGGCCACCGCCGCCAGCCGTCCCGGCTCCGGCTCTTCACCGAGTACCGCGACCACGGGCCAGTCCGGAACCCAGCCGACCATCAGCCGCGCCACGTCCTCGCCCATCTCACACCACCACCAGCGGAGCCCGATCCGTGAGCACCGGCCGGTCCATCCCGCCCACAGTGCCGGCCGGCTGCTCGACGGCGCGGACCACACCCTGCGCGTCCGGAAGCCACAGGCCGACCCGGCGCTCGCGCGCAGCCGCGCCCCGCCCGCCGGCCTCCACCACCAGTTGCCGTGCCCGCAGCCGGCCCCGCCCCTGCCGCAGCCCCTCCCAGTGCCGCGCCACCACCCGCAGCCGCACCCGGGCCCCCGGCCACTGCCCCGCCACCACCACCGCGCACCCGCTGCGCCGGGCCACCGTGACCAGGCGCTCGGCGACCGGACCGGGCGGCGGGGCGCCGTTCAGAAGGATGATCCCGAATCCGTCGGCGAGTGCCATCGCGACCTCGGCCCGCCGTTCGCGTGGGGCGTCGACCACCACCAGGCGGCCGATGTCGACGCCGAGCTCCGCTGCCGCGAGCGCCCCGATCCCGTCGAAGCCGAGCGCCGCGCAGTACAGGCCGGACGTCGTCGCGGCGGCGGCGAGCGCGAGCACCAGCGCGGTCGCGCCGCCGGTCACCGACACGACGGCGCCCGGGCGCAGCCCCCGCTCCGGGAGAAGGTCCTCCAGGGCGGGCAGCACCGGGACCAGCGGTCCGGGACGGGAGAGCTGGAGCCGGGGGGCCAGCGCTGCGAGGGTTGCGTTCACACCCCCAGCATCGAACATGCGTACGAAAATGAGCAAGCGGAATCGCATCTCTCATTAAATCGGTCACCCGTTCGATCGAAGGTCGTTACTGCAGGTCACAGCCCCACCGGTGCGGTACTGTCCCGGCATGCCGCACCCCGGCGGCAGGGGCACACAGCGCGAGGAGGCCGGACCGTTGGAACCGATCCGTCGCACCTGGCGGCCGCCGTTCCCGCTCGACCTCGCCCAGGCCCTCGGCCCGCTGCACCGCGGCGCCGGCGACCCCGTTTCCGCGTGGTCGACCGGCGAACTCTGGCGCACCTTCCGCACCCCGGCCGGCACCGGCACCCTGCGCGTCACCGCCCGCCCCGCCGCCAGCGAGGTCTCCGCGCAGGCCTGGGGCGAGGCCGCCCACTGGATCCTGGAGCGCCTGCCAACCCTGCTCGGCGGCAATGACGCCCCCGAGCAGCTCGTCCTGCCGCCCGGACCGCTGCGCGAGGTCCAGCGCCGCCACCCCGGCCTGCGGCTGTGCGCCACCGGCCTCGTCCTGGACTCCCTGGTACCCGCGATCATGGAGCAGAAGGTCACGGTGACCGAGGCACGGCGGGGCATGCGCTACCTCGTCCGGCGCCACGGCACCCCGGCGCCCGGACCCCGCCCAGACCTGTACGTGATGCCCTCAGCCCGCGCCTGGGCCGCGGTGCCCAGCTGGGAGTGGCACAAGGCCGGGGTCGACCCGAAGCGCGCCTCGACGATCCTGCGCGCCGTCCGCCTGGCACCGCGACTCGAGGAGGCCTCGGCGATGACCAGCCCGCAGGCCTTCGAGCGACTCATGACGGTGCCCGGCATCGGCATCTGGACCGCGGCCGAGACCCTCCAGCGCTCCAACGGCGACGCGGACGCCGTCTCCGTCGGCGACTACCACCTCGCCAATCACATCGGGCACTACTTCACCGGACGTGCCCGCAGTACCGACGAGCAGATGCTCGGACTCCTCGCGCCCTACGCAGGCCAGCGTCACCGGGTCTGCAAGCTCGCCTTCCTCGCCGGCGCCCGCGCTCCCCGCTTCGGTCCCCGTCTCGCCCCCAACGACCACCGTCACCGATGAGCAGGCCGACCCGGGCTCGTCGGTACTGGCCCGGTGACGACGGCCGCCCGCGCTAGCGTGGAGAAGAAG
>NZ_JBVIRL010000052.1:0-26636 GCF_055576085.1 Kitasatospora sp. NPDC033851
CGTTGCGCTGAGAGGCGCACGGCGGGTTCGGAGAGCGGTCCGGGGAAACGGACCGGGAGCAATCCCGGCACCGCGCCCCGGGCCGACTCACCAGGCCGATGCGGGGCAGGTCGAGCTCGGCGGTGCGTTTGCGGAGCTGATCGAGGACCCACTGGGGCCGCAACGGCGTCCCGCCAGGGCGGCCGAAGACCAGGCCCTCGAGACGGCCGTCCGGGTGGGCGGCCATCTGGATCGCGGCCTGGCGGTGGAGGGCGGTCATGACCCTGGGGGAGAGGCTGATCCAGGCGCGGCTGGCCTCGGTCACCTCACTGCGGCGCATGCCGGTGCCGAGCATGACCTCGAACAGATCGGTCAGCTGGTCCGCGTACTGCTCCGCACCGTGCTGCAGGAAGGTCGCGGCCTGCTCGGGGGTCCAGCAGGTTCGCTCGGCTGCGCGGGGCTTGGGCGGCACCGAGTGCTTGGCCGGGTTGTAGCGCAGGCGCCAGGAGCGAACCGCGGCGTTCAGCGCGTTGCGCAGGGTGGACACGGCCCGGTAGACGGTGACGCGCCCGCGCTGGGCCTCCAGCTGTGCGGTGACCCAGGCGTCGATGTGTTCCGGGCACAGGTCGAGGAGCCGGAGGTGGCCGAAGGCGGGGGCGAGGTCGCGCTCGACGCACGCGGCGTAGCCGGCGTACGTGTTCGGCGCGAGGTGCGGCATTCTCGTTATCAGCCACTCGCGCAGGTAGCTCGCGACCGTGGTGCGACGGTTCTCGTAGACCCCGCGCAGCTCACCGTCCAGCACCGCGGCCATCTCGCGGGCCGCCTCGGCCCGGCTGGTGAACCCGCCCCGTCGACGGGTCCTTCGCTTCCCGTCTCCCGGGGCGAGGTCGACGCAGTACGTCCACGACCCGTGACCCGCCTCCTTCAGCAGCCGCACGCACCACGGACCCAGCTGCTTGCCGTGCCCGTCCGTACACCCGCACCGCCGGTAGACCCGTCCCCGCCGCGCACGCTGTCCCATGAGCTTCCCCTTCTCCCGATCCGGTGATCTGGGACCAAGAGTCGCTGCCCGGTCGGGCGTGGCGGCAGAGCGTGAGAGGCGGTGCGCGAAGTAGTCACAACCACACGGCGACGACACGCTCAAGACGACACACCGCCCGGAAGATCACTATGCGCAACCGATGGGTAAGCGACCATGATCCGCCCGCAGGACCGGGCCCCGCGGGCCGGCTGACGGCATCGACGCAGGAGCAGTCGGGCAGGTGCGACGCCGCTTGCTGAAGGGTCGACAGGTTCCGATCACGGGCCGTAGCTGTGGTGGGGCGGTCGGCCTGGGGACCACTTTGGGACCACACCTGATGAGCGCCTATGGGCGCCGGTGGTCCGAAACGGACACTTCTGCACGAAGTAAACACTGAGCAACTGTCAGCTCTCTGTGCCATCGCTTCCGTCAAGAAGAGCCAACTCACGTGTTTCCCGGGGTAGTTGAGCAAGAAAAGAGCCGAGGCCTTGAGGCCTCGGATGCCGACAATAGTTGAACCCCTTGACTGGGGGGCAAGGGGTCGCAGGTTCAAATCCTGTCGTCCCGACCGGCGTTTACGCAGGTCGTAGGCCGTTTTCACCGTGAGGTGGGAGCGGCCTTGACGTGTTTTCCGGGTCTTGTGAGTGCATTGTGAGGGCGGGATTTCGCCCGAGCTGACCACGTCAGGGGCGCGGTGTGTCTCAACTTGCTTTCCGTAGCGGGGTTCTGGTGACGACCCCTTGATTGCGGACTCTGATGGTGTGATCCCCGGGTGTGCGCGGGCCTGGGAGCTCGATGGGGCCGGCTGAGGTGAGCGCACGGTCGACGGCGTCGCGGGCGGCTTGGGTGGTGAGGTGGCCGTAGATGTTCGCGGTGGTGGACAGGGTGGCGTGCCGCAGGGTCTTGGAGACGACGGTGAGCGGGACGCCGGCGGTGATGGAGATGGTGGCGGCGAGGTGGCGCAGGTCGTGGATGGCGGTGCGGGGGACGTCGAATTGCCGGCAGAGGTCGTGGAAGTGGTTGAGGACGTAGGCGGGGTGGAGGGGGTGTCCGTCGGGGTGGTGGAACACGAAGCCGCCGTGGTCCGCGTGGGAGAGCGACGGGTCCTTGTCCTCGGCGCGGTGACGCAGCGCGATGGCGACGCGCGGCGAGATGGCGACCCAGTCCTTGCTGGAGCGGATCTTCGGTGAGGTGAGGATCAGGCGGTTGTTGTCGATGGCGGAGAGCGTGTAGCGAATGTAGAGGACGCGCTCGGGCAGGTGGACGTCGTTCCAGTGCAGGGCGAGGGCTTCGCCTTTGCGGATGCCGGTGCCGATGAGGACCTCGATGAGGTCGGCGAGGGCCGGGTCGGCGGCGCGGCAGGAGTCCAGGAACCGGATGGCGTCCTGGACAGTCCAGATCTGCCGTTCGGCCGCCGCGGGCCTCGGGATCACGGTGGGGCGGGCCGGGTTGTAGGGGAGCCGGCGGTGGCGGACGGCGTCGCCGAGAGCGCTGGAGAGCGTGGCCAGGCAGCGGTGGACGGTGACCTTGCCGCGTCCGGCGGTGAGTTGCGTTTGGGTGAAGGCGGCGATGTGGGAGTGGCCGAGGTCGTCGAGCCTGATCGTGCCGAGGGCGGGGACGAGGTCGTTGGTGACGTAGTCGCGGTAGCGGATGTAGGTGGTGGGCTTGAGGGTGAGTTGCTTGTCCTTGAGCCAGGTCGTGAGGTAGTCGGCGAGGGTCTGGTTGGGGTCGGCGTTGAAGCCGGCGGCCTGGCCCTCGACCATCCGGCGCAGTCCTGCGCGGGCGGCTTCGGCGGTGGGGTAGCCGCAGCGGCGGATGTTGTTGCGCCGGTGGTCGGGGGAGGGGAGGGTCGAGGGAGAAGGTCCAGGTGCCGTGATCGGGGTCGGTGGCGAGCTTGGGGCAGTGGGCTCCGAGCTGCTTGCCACCCTGGTCGCGGCAGCCGCACCGACGGTAGACGTGCCCGGCGTGGGCTGCGGAGCGCATGGTGATCACTTCCAGCGGGTCGTGTGAACAGCCATGCTCATGGTCTCCTGGCGGGCGTCAGCAGGCGGTGAACCCCTGCGCTCACTCCGTACCCACAAGCGGGCGGAATGGTGCCCTGACCTGCGGCAATCCCTTGTCGTGGCGACAAGGGGTCGTGGACTCGCTGGCGCTGCTCGGTGTCGCAGGACGTAGCGTCCCGATATGACCGCTGACCACGGGCTCGAGAGCAGCCGGATCATCGCGCCCTGCGGAGCCGGCTTCGCCCAGATTGCTCACCTGTCGTGGGCGAGGCCGACCAATCCGGGCGATGCCAGCCTGCGCATACCGATACGTGGGCTTGACCTGCGGCGACGACTCTCCGAGCCCCGCAGGTGGCCGGTTGCGAGAGCGAGGAGGTCGCCCGGCGCTTCATCCCGGGCACCGTCGCCAAACAGGGCTTCGATGAAGGCGAGTTGACGATCCACTCCGAGCGGGTCGGCGCAACCTGTGGCTGAGGACCCTGGACCGGCTCGGCCTCGGCTTCGACTCCTGGCAGTTCGGCTGCTATCCCGGCTGGAGCCGGGGCGGCAGCCGGCAAACGGGAATTTCGGGGTCACGCCGTCCGGCAGCCTATTATCGCTTCTTGGGCCTGCGGACCTGATCCCCGGCTCACCAGGTACGGAGAGGCGTCACCCGGCCTGCTGCCGATGCGTACCCGAGGAAACCCGTGAGCACCGAACAGTCCGTCCCCGTCCCGCAGGTCCTTCATGAGGCCGGCCGCCGACGGACCTTCGCCGTGATCAGCCATCCGGACGCGGGCAAGTCCACGCTCACCGAGGCGCTGGCGCTGCACGCGCGGGCGATCACTTCTGCCGGTGCGGTGCACGCCAAGGGTGACCGACGCGGCGTGACCAGCGACTGGATGGAGTTGGAACGCGAGCGCGGTATCTCGGTGACCTCGGCCGCATTGCAGTTCGGCTATCGCGACCACGTGATGAACCTGGTCGACACCCCCGGCCACGCCGACTTCTCCGAGGATACCTACCGGGTGCTGGCCGCCGTCGACTGCGCGATCATGCTGGTCGACGCGGCCAAGGGCCTGGAGGAGCAGACCCGCAAGCTTTTCGCGGTCTGCCGCCATCGCGGCGTCCCCGTGATCACCTTCATCAACAAGTGGGACCGGCGCGGCCGGGATGCACTCACCCTGCTCGAGGACATCGAGACGCACCTCGGGATCACCCCCGTCCCGGTCGTCTGGCCGGTGGGCAACGCCGGCAACCTGCGCGGCCTGGTCGAAGCGGGGAACACCGAGCAGATGCTGCGCTACACCAAGGTGCCGGCCGGCACGCACGCCGCCCTCGAGGAGCAGCTCACCTCCGAGGAGGCTGCCGAGCAGGAGGGCGAAGCCTGGACGACCGCGCTGGAGGAACTGGAGCTGGTGCTCTCCTCCGGCCCCGGTTACGACCAGGAGGCCTTCGAGGCCGGCAAGATCAGCCCGGTCTTCTTCGGCGCCGCGCTGACCAACATCGGTGTGAAGCCCCTGCTGGACGCCGTGGTCGACCTCGCGCCGGCTCCCGGGCCCCGCCCGCTGGCCAAGGGCGGCAGCCGCGAGGTCGGCGAGGAGTTCTCCGGTCTGGTGTTCAAGATCCAGGCGAACATGGACCCGGCCCATCGCGACCGGATCGCCTTCGTCCGAGTCTGCTCCGGTGTCTTCGAGCGCGGCATGCACGTCACCCGCGCGGCCAGCGGCCGCTCCTTCGCAACCAAGTACGCACACACCGTCTTCGGGGCCGAGCGCACCGTGGTCGACACCGCGTACCCCGGCGATGTGGTCGGCCTGATCAACGCGAGCGCGCTGCGGGTCGGCGACACCCTCTTCACCGGCAAGAAGACCGAGTTTCCCCCGCTGCCCGCCTTCGCCCCCGAGTACTTCGCGGTGGCACGGCCCAAGGACATCAGCCGTTCCAAGCAGTTCCGCAAGGGGGTCGCCCAACTCGATGAGGAAGGCGTGATCCAGGTGCTGGTCTCCGACCGGCGTGGCGACCAGGCGCCGGTCATGGCTGCGGTCGGCCCGATGCAGTTCGACGTGATCCTGCACCGGATGGAGCACGAGTTCTCTTCCCCGATCGCCCTCGACCAGCTCTCCTACCGCTTGGCCCGGATCACCGACGCCGACGGCGCCGCAGCCCTGGCCAAAGCCCGTCTGACCAACGGCGAGGTGCTCACCCGCCGCTCGGATGACGTGCTGCTGGCCTTGTTCGCCGACAAGTGGCACCTGAACGCCTTCCAGCGCGCCCAACCCGACATCCTGCTCCAGCCGCTGATCGCCACGGCGGACTGATCGCCGACCTCTCGGAACGGCGGCGCCGCTCGGCACGGCGGACGGCGCATGGTACGGCCCCTGCCGGGGGTCTTCCGGCGCGCGCCGCCCCTGTGGGTGCCGACAAGTCTGTCCGTGCAGGTCATGCGGCATGTCGGTACTCGTGGAGGGTGCCGCCGAGACGGTCGCGTCCGCGGACGTCCAGCCGGGCGATCCGCCCGGTATCGGCGATCGGGACGGGCCGTGGTGTCAGCGGCGTGTCCTGGTGGAGTGCGTGATGTGGGCGGTGGGTGTTGTAGTGGTCCTCGAACTCCCGCAGTACGTGCAGGAGATGGCGCTGGTTCTAGATCCAACGCCGTGTAGATAGCGCCTCGGCGGCTTCGTCAAGTGGGCTGAAATGGGACGGAGCTCCCTGCTAGAACCGTGTCGACCAAGATCACTGTTCGGCTAGGAGCTCCGTGGGTGCTCAGTCTGTCCGCTCGCGAGGTTGTGGTTGCCGCAGGGGCGTTCGCGCCGGGCCATCTCGGCGAGTTGACCCGGATCGTGCCGTTCGAGATGGTCGACGAGGCGTTGACACAGACCGGCAGGACGCAGGCCCGGATCCGGGATCTGCCGTCGCGGGTGGTGGTGCATCTGCTGCTGGCCGGGTGCCTGTTCCCCGGGCTCGGCTGGCGGCAGGTGTGGCAACGGCTGACGGCCGGCCTGGACGGTCTGCCGGTCGCCGACCCGACCGGCGGCGCCTTGGCGCAGGCCCGCAGGCGCGTGGGGGCCGAGCCGCTGCGCTGGCTGTTCGACCTGCTGCGCGGCCCGGCCGCCGGAATCCGCACCACAGGAGCGTGGTGGCGGGGGCTGCTGGTCTGCGCGATCGACGGCACGACGATGGCGGTGCCCGACAGCCCGGCGAACCTGACCGAGTACACCAAACACCGCTGCAACAACGGCGGTTCGGGATATCCCGCACTGAGACTACTGGTCCTGGTGTCCTGCGGCACCCGCACCGTCCTGGACGCGGTGTTCGGACCGACCGCAGACGGGGAAACCACCTACGCGCCCCGCCTGCTCCGCAGCCTGCGCGAGGGCATGATCGTGCTGCTGGACCGCAACTTCGCCGCCCAGAGCCTGGTGAGCACCATCGCCACCACCGGCGCCCACGTCCTGGTCCGGGTGAAGAACGGCCGCCACCTGCCCGTCCTTCACCGCAACCGCGACGGCTCCTACCTGTCCAGACTCGGCACCGTCGCGGTTCGCGTCATCGACTGCGAGATCACCATCGCCACGGCCACCGGCCGCCACACCGGCCTCTACCGGATCCTGACCACCCTGACCGACCACCGGACCCATCCCGCCGCGGAACTGATCACGCTGTACCACCAGCGGTGGGAGATCGAGACCACCTACCTGGAGATCAAGTCCACCATCCTGGGCGGCCGCGTCCTGCGTGCCCGCACCCCCGCCGGGATCGCCCAGGAGGTCTACGCGCTGCTGGTCACCTACCAGGTCCTGCGCCTGGCCATGGCCGACTCCACCGGCACCCGTCCCGGCGTCGACCCCGACCGGGCCAGCTTCACCATCGCCCTGAACACCGCCCGCGACCTGGTCATCCAGGCCGCGGGCGTCATCGCGGACACCGTCATCGACCTCGTCGGCACCATCGGCCGACGAGTCCTGGCCGACCTCATGCCCGACCGGCGCATCCGCACCCGACCCCGCGTCGTCAAACGCGCGATCTCCAAGTACAACGCCAAAGGCACATCCTGACCACACCAGACCCGTAACGGACGCTCGCAGCCGCTATCTACACGGCGTTGGTTCTAGATCAGCCCACCGCATGCACGGCGACGACACTCAGGTCGGGCGGTTCAGCTCCCGACAGGGGCTGCATGCTGCCAGCGCACCCCACTCCCGTGCACCCGGATTCTCTCCAGGCCCGGCCTGCGCTGTCGGGGCGGCCCGATACGTTTCACCCCATGACGCTGCTGCCCGCCTCGCTGGCGCGGGCGTCCTGGCGGCCCGCGCTGCCGGCACCGGCGCCCTGCGGCCGACCGTGCGGGTCGTTCTCGGCGGAGGGCTGGCCATGGCCATTACCGCCGCGGTCGGGCAGATTGCCAACGTCTCCGGCGTCTGACCGGAGCAGCGGAGGCCCACGCAGCTGCACACTGGTCGGCGCGGACGGCGTCGCACGTCAGCTAAATGTGCCCGGTCCTGCGGGCACCAGCCCCGGCCCGACTGCCACCGGTCGACCACCACGACCGCGCAACCGCTCACGCCCTGGGCCGCTCACCCCGGGCCGGCGCCGGACGAATGGCCGTGGCCGTCCTGCCAGGCGACCGCCCGTATCATCTGTTCCTCGTCGAGGCCGGTCATCACGACCACACGGTCGTACATCTCTTTCTCGTCCAGCGGGCCGAGCAGACGCACCGCCCGGGTGATCTGCCCCGCTCACAGCTCCTCGACCACGAACGGACGGCGCCGGTAGCCGGCGGTGAGCCGCACCAGGTGCGGCTCACCGCACGCGCGCAGCAGCCGCTCGCCGTCGAAGCGCGGATCGGTGTCCACCGCGGAGGAGTCCGGCACCCGCAGCACCACCAGTTCCCGCGCGGGGGCCAGCAGCCCGCACTCGTCGCACAGCTCCGGCGCGTCGTCACCGGAATCGATTCTCGCGGTGCCGTCGGCGCGGGCCATGTCTCCGGTGTACGCCCCCCGCCGCGTCCCGCGCGAGCCGAAGCCGTCGAGAGGCAGTGCGACCACCCCGGTCCACCCGGCGGGCAGTGCCGGGCAGGCCCGGTTCCGCGGCGGTCACAGTGAAGCCCAGCCACCCGGGGGGAGGGCAGTTGGGCTGGGACCGGGACCGGATCAGCGTGGACACCGGTCTGCGACCTCGACCGTACGACAGGCCCACTCGACTGGACCGCAGGCACACGCCAGCGGCGCGCCGGGGCCGCCGGCGTCAGCAGCAGGGCCTGGCGCGGTCGCAGGTTACGCATCGAACGACGGGAGCAGCGCTGTGTAGCGCTCGCCCGCCGCCTTGACGACAGTGTCGACGTCATCCGGGTGGCCCGGAAATCCGCCGATCCGGGCGGTTGGTGGCCCAGCCTTCGAGCCGGGCCCGGTCGGCTCCGGGCCGGGACTCCCGGGCCGGAGATCCGAGCGGGTACCCGAGAAACGCCTCCCTGCTGCGGCCGGAGTACCGTGGGTGGGGTCGGGGCGGTCGCACCGCGCGCGCTGCTCGCAGGCATTCCGCCGAAGGACTCGACCGGGGGCCCGGTGCCTCCAGGAGGGGTGCCGCCCGTGGCCGTTCGTGTTCCGGCCGCCCACTGCGCCGTCGTGTCTCACGGCACGAGGTGTCATGTACGTGGCCGATGACTCCCAGCAAAGCCCGGTCGGAGCCGTCGGGAGGGTTACGGTGCCGATCCCGACGGACGGGCCGGGCGAGGTGCTGGTCGGCTTGCGCGGCGGGTCGGAGGTGTTCGCGGCTTGGTCCGCCGGGCCGGTCGCGGTGAACACCCGGGTGGTCGTGATCGACACGATCTCCGCCCGGTCGGTGCTCGTCGAGCCGTTGCCGCCCTGAGTCCGGCGGCCCCGCGGCCCTCGTCGAGCTGTTGCAGGTCAGGTGGTTCGTCATGTTGTTCTGGCACGTGCCCGCGCCCAACGAGGCCATGCTCATCTCCGGTTCCAAGCGGCAGTCGCAGGACACCCAGTTCCGGATCGTCACGGGCCACGGGAGCTTCGTCGTTCCCGTCAAGCAGAAGGCCCGCATGCTGTCCCTGGCCCTGCAGGAGGCGGAGATTGCCGAGGACTGCGTCACCCAGCAGGGCATCCGGCTCACCGTCCGCGCGGTCTGTGTCTTCAAGGTCGGCGACGACGCCGTGTCGATCGCCAACGCGGCCCGGCGCTTCCTGTCCGAGCAGAACCAGATGCAGGAACTGGTCGGACGGATATTCGCAGGCCACCTGCGCTCCATCATCGGTGGGCTGACCGTGGAGCAGATCATCAGGGAACGCAGCCGGGTCGCCCAGGAAGTCATGGCGGGCAGTCACGGCGAGATGGAGAAGCTCGGCATCGTGGTGGACGCCCTGCAGATCCAGGAGATCGAGGACGCCACCGGCTACATCAACAACCTCGCCGCGCCGCACGCGGCGGCGGTGGCCAGTCAGGCCCGGATCGCCCAGGCCAAGGCCGACCAGGAGGCGAGCGAACGGGAGCAGCAGGCCGCCGCGCTCAAGGCCGAGTACGAGCGGGACACCGCGATCAAGCGGGCCGGCTTCCTCGCGGAGACCGAGCAGTCCAGGGCGCGCGCCGCCCAGGCCGGGCCGCTCGCCGAGGCACGGGCCACCCAGGAGGTCACCGAGGAACAGACCGCCCTCGCGCAGCGCAATGCGGCGCTCACGGCGCAGCGGCTGGAGGCGGAGGTGCGGCGCCCCGCCGACGCCGAGGCCTACCGGAAGCGGACGCTGGCCGAGGCGGACCGCGACCGGGTGAAGTTCGAGGCCGACGCCGGCGCCTACACCGAACGGACCCTGGCCCAGGCCCAGGCGGACGCCAACGCCGCCCGCGCGGCGTCACTGCGGGACGGCAACCAGGAGCTGATCGCGGCCAACCGGATCGTGGAGGCCCTCCCCGCACTCGCCGACGCGGCGGCCCGGGGCATGGCGGGCGCCGATCTGACCGTCCTGAACGGCACCGACGGGGTGAACCAGATCGCGGCCGGCATCGCCAGCCAGGGGCTGGCCATCCTACGGTCCCTCCAGCACTCCGCGGCGCCCATAGCGACTTCGACGGCTTCGACGACCGGCGCACCGGTCGCAGACCCGAACGTCAACGGCGGCCCCACGCCCCGCCTCCCCGACCGGAGCTGACCCGGACACTCCGCCGAGAGAGTCGTCGAGGACAGCTCGCAGTGAGTCGGCCAGGCTGGGCACGGTCAGCGCGGCCGCCCCGATGCCCGCCCCGATGACGGTCTGTTCGTCGACGCGGTGAGGAGGTCCACGATGAGGCGCCCGAGTATGCGTGTGGATATAGGCCGGGCGACGCCGGGCGTCCGGCTTCGCGCGGCGGGCAGAACGGGGGCGCCACCGAGCGGAAGCCGGCTGCGTCGTCCATGACGATGCCGGCCTGGTGGACCTGCGGGACGATCACCCCGGCCTGCGCGGGGGCGGACAAGAGGAGCGCGGCGCCGAGCTGCTGCTGCGCTCGGCCGCTCTGGCGTACTACGCCCACGACCTTGACCGGATAAGGCAGTTGGCCGAAGCGGCACTGCGGCAGGGCTTCGACCCGCGGGCCGCACTGCTGCTCGGCACCGCCCTGGGCGAGCTCGGCCGCGCCGACGATGCGGTGGCCGTACTGGCCCCGGGCCACGCGCGGAGTTTATCGCCCTGCCCACCCCGCAGTCGGCCATCGGTGACGAGGTGTCACGTACTGTTCAAGTTTGTCGCCGGTGCGGCCCGGGACGGGATCGGGGGTGCCTGTTCGACCTGGTTGGGTGCGCGCTCCTGGACGGCGGACCGGCGCGATGATCCAGGGGCGCGCGGCGGTGTCTCCGCGCCATGCGCGATGCGGCGCGCTCGGCCGAGAACGTGTGAGTCCTGGGTCAGAGTTTGAACATGGCGGCGTAGGGCTGGGTGATGCGTTCCCGCCGCGATCCGAAGTCGACGAGTACCGCGATGTCGCTGTCGCCTTCCACGCCGATGGCCCGGCCGAGGCCGTACTGGTCGTGAGTGACGCGGTCGCCGACGGCGAAGTGCTTGCGCGGTGCTTCGATCCGGGCCTTGAAGGGGCTGGTGGGCAGGACGCGGCGGACTGCTGCAGATTTCGTCATTCCCTGCAGTATGCGCCGGAATTGCGGGAGCGGGTCCTTCCGGCGCATTCCATTTCGGGGTTCGACAGGAATGCCGCGTGCGCTGTCCAGCGGGCCCCCGGATGGCGCAGGCGGGCGTGGCGCCTCAGGGCAGGCGCTCCGCGCGCCCGCGTCGGCCGCCCTCCCTCCATGGCGTCGGCGGCGCCGGCAGGGCGGGAGGCATGCTCAACGAGGCTGCTCTCCATGTGTGTTGATGGTCCCGGTGCCTCGCGGCCTGTCCTGGACGCCCTCCGCGACGACCTCGACGGATTCCTGGAGCGCACCCCGCCCCCCTGGTCTGAGGCGATCATCGACGCTGGCGCCGACGGCCCGCCAGAGCTCGCCGAGCGGGTGGTCGGGGTAGCCGATGGGGCACAGGCCGGAGTGGATGGGTCGGTCGGCCCAGGGTGCCGCAGCGGCTGAACGCGGCGGTCCTCACCCCGCCGGTGACCTGGCTCATGCAGGTGCCGCGGCTGGTGCAGTAGGCCTTCAGGCCCCGGCCGGGCGGCGCCGTCCTGGCTCACCGGGCTGCCGTCGAACCCCAGTGCCTGGCAGGCCGCGGCGGCCTCGGGGGCGAAGTACACGGCGGCCGCGATCGGCTCGACGGCGTTGCGCAGCTGGCGGGCCCGCTTCTGGAAGTCGTTGGCCGTTCGCCTGTCGGTACGGCCGGGCCTTGTGATCGTCGGCGCAGGTTATGCGCCGACCGCGCCGGGTGGTTGGTGACCGGTGACCGGCGCGGTCGATGGTGACGTGGCAGGGCGCCTACGCGATGCCCCGGGCTTCCTCTTCGGCCACGGCGATGGCGATGCCGAGAGCCGCGGCGATGTTGCCGGCAGCGGACATCACGCGGGCGGTGCTCACGATGGGAGCGATCGCGACCAGGACGTCCTGCAGCTGACTTGCGGTGAGGTTGGCTCTGAGGGTGGGGTCGATGTGGGCGAGGTAGGACACCCGCGGTGCGTGCATGGCGGCGAGCGCGGCGATGCGCGTGAGGATGAGCATGTTCGGAGGCAGGTCGCATCGCTCGAGCGAGTCGACCGTCATGGCGGCCAGGGTGTCGAGCACGGGGGTTTCGGATCTCCCTCGGCGACCACCTCGCACCCCCGACCACGCCAGGCGTCGTGAAGACCGAACAGACAGCGACAGACGCCATGCGCGACCAGGGCCCCACCCGCGCCGTGGTGAGGGCGAGCGGCGACATCGATCTCGCCGCCGCCTCACTGCGCCGAGCCCTGGCCGACGCGCTGCACTCGCACCGCGAGGTCGTGCTCGACCTGTCGGAGGTGACGTTCATGGACTGCGCGGGCCTGGGCGTCCTCGTCGGGGCCGGCAACCAGGCCGACCGCAGCGGCGGGTGCCTGGTCCTTCGCGGGGCCGGTCGGTCCGTGGCCAGGCTGCTGAAACTCACCGGCCTCGACCGGCGCCTGACCGTCGAGCCCTGACCGGGCCACCGACGGCGTTCGCGCCCACCCACGGGACGGAGGGAGACACACGGTGACTCTTCGATGGGAGGCGTTCCTGGACCAGGTCCAGGAACGCGGCGAATACGACACACCCCAGGAGGCCGAGCGGGCGGCCCGCGTCGTCCTGGCCCTGCTCGGCGCCCACCTGGTCGGCGACGTACGCGCCGAACTGGCCGCGCGCCTGCCCGAGACCCTCGCTCTGATCCTGCTCAACCCCCTGCAGGCCGCCGAATCGCTCAGCCCCGAACGGTTCGTGCGCGCCACCGCGGCCTGGATAGAAGGCGCCACCGAGGTCACCGCCCTGTGGGACACCGGAGCCGTCCTCAGTACCGCAGCCGATGCCGCCGGCGACCTCATGAATCAGGTACTGCTCCAACTGCCGCCCGGCTACGACCTCCTGTTCGGCCGCCCCGCCCCCGGCCAACGCCCCTGACCCGACCGCTTCGCGCCGCCGCGCCGCCCGCGGCGGCCCGCCCGGAAGGCCATCGCCATGACCCGGCACCGCCGCCCGATCCAGCAAGTCCGCCCCCTCGGCCGCTACCCCAGCGACGAAGAAGCCGAACGCGTCCTGGACGCGGTCCTCGCCGTGCTCGGCTCCCAGCTCACCGGCGACGAACGCTGCGACCTCGCCGCAGCACTGCCAGGCCAGGCCCGCGCCACCTTCGCCTTCCAGATCCCGCTGCCCGAACCCGTCGCAGTTCCCTTCGTCGAAGCCGTCGCCCGCACCCTGAACACCAGCCTCACCGCAGCCCGGTGGGACGCCTCCTCCGTCCTGGCAGCCCTGGCGGACCTCGCAGGCGAACGGCTCACCGACCGCCTCCTCGCCCACCTGCCCCGCGGCTACGCGCTCCTGTTCGGCCGCGCCGACCTCACCACCGCCGCGTAGCGGCAGCGCAATGTCAGCTCGCCCAGGGGGCGACGCCGCCACACGCCGACGGCGGGGTTGTCCCGTCCACTGCCGGCCTCCGCCTTCCCGCTACGCGGCACTGAGCGGCCTCGAACGGAAGGGGTGCTTGTGTTGGCCTCGGCGCTCAGACCGAGGCACGCTGAAATGTGCAAGGCCGCACGACACGGGCCAGGTGAGCCTGCCGGTCCACGTAGGGCCCGCGCCCGGGGACCGGGCCGCGCGAAGGGAGCCATGATGATCCAGGTAGGGGACATCCGCGAGTGGCGTACCCATGACGTCGTCGATGCCGACGGGAGCAAGATCGGGACGCTGGAGGCGATCTACGTGGACACCAGCACGGACGAGCCGGCCATGGCGACCGTCCAGATCGGCATGCCCACCCAGCACCGGCTGGTCTTCGTCCCCTTGAACGACGCGAGCGTCGGACCGGGCTATCTCAAGGTCGCCTACGAGAAGGCGCTCGTGAGGGACTGCCCTGCCATCGGCATGGATGACATCCTGCCCGCCGAGGACGAGGACGCCGTCTTCCAGCACTACGGCCTGGCCTACCAGAAGGGTGCCGGCGGCGAGCGGCAGCTCGCCCGCCGCTGAGCGCCCATACGCGGCCGAGGAGGCTCGTCATGGTCCTGATCCTGGCTCTGGTTATCGTCGCGATCGTGCTGGGCATCATCGGCGCCGTCGCCCACGGATGGGATTTCCTCCTCGTCATCGCGATCATTCTCTTCGTCGCCGACATGGCCCACGCCGGCATCCGCTGGTCCCGGCGCTCAGGCCGACACCCGACGCGCTGAACCACCACCTGCCCGGCCGCGGTGCGGCGGAAGACCGCAACTTCTGTCACCCACATGTGCGGGCATGCCGCGTGGATGCAGCCCCGGCTGCCGCCGCCCCCGCGTCCCGGCCTTCCTCCGTCTCGTTGGACGAGAATGCGGATGCCGCAGTTGCCCGTCGCGCCTCGGACGCCATCACCCGACCTCCTTCACCACCCCGATCGTGGCGGCCTCGGACCCGATCCAGCCCTTCCTCGCTCTCCTGCCCCGCCCTCTTCCGGCGGCGAGGAGGAGCGGGAGTCAGTGACGGGGTCTGTCGTGATCTTGTGGGGTGTCAGGCGGTGGTTTGCGAGTGTCGCGGGGTTCGGGGTGGGGCTCCTCCTCGGGTGGATGACCGGCTGCGATGCCTCGTCCGCGTTCCAGCTCGAAGTTGAACTCCAGGCCCAGCAGGATCGCGACGTTGGAGACCCACAGCCAGAGGAGGAAGAGGATCACGGCTCCGATGCTGCCGTAGGTGCTGTTGAGGCTGCCGAAGTTGGCGACGTAGAGGGCGAACGCGCCGGAGGCGATGATCCACAAGGCTACGGCGACCAGGCTTCCGGGCAGGATCCAGCGCAGCTTCGGTCGTTTGGCGTTGGGCGCGGCCCAGTAGAGCAGGGTGACCATCGCAGTGACGATGATGACGAGGATCGGCCATTTGGCGATGCCCCAGACCTGTACGGCGTTTTCGCTGACTCCGAGGATCTTCCCTGTCTTGGTGGCCAGGGTGCCGGTGAAGACGACACCGGTAGCGGTGAGGGCGAGGAGCACGACGAGGACGATGGTCAGGGCGAGTCGTGTGGGCAGGGTCTTCCAGAGTGGGCGGCCTTCGTCGATGCCGTAGACGTTGTTGGCGGCGCGCATGAAGGCCGCGGTGTAGCCGGAGGCGGACCACAGGGCGAGGATGATTCCGATGGCCAGTGCGATGCCTGCCTTGCCCTGGGCGTTCTGGAGTTGCTGCACGACGGTGGTGAGGATCTGGCGGGCGGACCCGGGGCCGAGGTCACGAATGTGGTCGAGCAGCGGCTTGGTGGCGGAGCTGCCGATCAGCCCCAGGATCGACACCAGCGCGAGCAGGGCGGGGAAGATCGCCAGCAGGCCGTGGTAGGTGAGCGCGGCTGCCGCGTCGCTCAGGCTGTCGGCCTTGAACTGCTTGGTGGTGCGTTTCAGGACGCCCCACCATGACCTCTTGGGCAGGTCGGTCGGACTCTCAGTCGGACCGGCGCCACCGGTGGCGGGCCTGCTCTCGTCAGCTGTCCGGTGTTCGTTCTCGTGTCGTGACATGGGTGCCAACCCGGCGTGTCGAGTGCCTGTGCTGGGGGACGGGGCCTCAGTCCTTGACCACCTGGTAGATCCCGTAGATCACTCCGGGCACGTGGCCGCACAACTGAAGGAGGAAGGCCCAGAGCACCTTGATACTCGGGCCGTCCTTGATCAGCACTGCCAGGAACGGCAGGACCAGGCACAACAGCACCAAAAGGACCTTGACCATGATCATTCCTCGTTCCGAGGCGCGATGGTCGGCGGCATGTTAGCCGCTTTTCATGGTCTCACCGTCGGCCGCCCGGCGGGGAGGCGCCGAGCCGGAACGGCGGGTACGTGTGGGTGGACAACCCAGGGTGTCCGCGCGCATGGGCCCTACCCCGGTCGATCCTGCCGTCCCTGTTCGCGCTGGTATCCCGGGCGGCGCGGTTCAACTGTGGGTCTGCAGCAAAAATTTCCGGAGCGCGCCATGATCATCATCATCGGGCTCATCATCCTGGTCGCCGCGGTAGTCGTCGGCGTGGCGGGCATTCTCACCAACACTGGCAGCGGACACGCGCTCACAGGCGGGTTCGAGGTGTTCGGCTACCACGTCACCGGCTCCACCGGCACGCTGTTCCTGTAGGGCATCATCGTCGGGGCCCTGGCCATGTTCGGACTGAGTCTGCTCCTGGCCGGTGCGCGCCGCACCTCTCGCCGGGGCCGCGCCGCACGCCACGGGCTCAAGGAGTCCCGCCGTGAGACCGCCGCCGGCAGGGAGCGCGACGACCTGATCGGCCAACGCGACACACCGCCCGCGTGGAGACCGCCGCCGACAGGGAGCGCGACGACCTGATCGGCCAACGCGACACCGCCCGCGCGGAGACCGCCGCACAACGGAACGACTCACCTCCAGACGACCCGCATCCCAGCCCCGGCGACGGTCATCGGAGCTGGACGCACCCGTTCGGGCACCGAGCCGCCTATCGGTAGATCGCCGCCACCACATGCGCAGACCACTGACGGGCCACCGCCCCGAAGCGCCCGCCACCCTCGAAGGGCAGCCCCGATGAGTATCGCCAAGAAGATCGCGCACCAGGCCGAAGCGGTCAAAGGCGGCGCCAAGAAGACCGTCGGCCGCGTCACCGGGAACCGGCGCCTGCAGGCCGAAGGCCGCGGTGACCAGGTCAAGGGCAACACCAAGCAGGCCGGAGCGAAGATCAAGGACGCCTCCAAGCACTGATCACCGTGCCCCGCAGGCCCGCCGTGGCGCGCGGGGCACGTCGCTGCCCCGACTCCACTCTGGCCGCGCCATTTGCTCGGCGACGGCATCGACCGTGGTAGTCAGCATCCATGCCGATGCAGTCTCCCGATGCCGAAGGCCGTCCGTCCCTGTTCGGGCGACTGCGCCGGATAGTCCGCCGTTCGCCGGCCGGACGCGGATGGAGGCAGGGCAGCACTCTCGAACTGTGGCAGCGGTCGCTCGGCTTCGCGGCGCTCGGGTTCCTTACGCTCGTGCCGCTGCTGATCGTCATTTCAGCGGCCGATCCGGCGCACGGACAGGGCTTCGCACAATGGCTGGGCGAAGGACTCGGCGTGTCGGCGCCCTCCAGGAAGAAGGTCGAGCAGCTGATCGCCCTGCCCGGCCAGACACTGCGGACCACGACGGCGTTCAGCCTCGCCGCCCTCGCCGTCTTCGGCCTCTCTTTCGGGGCGGCGGTGCAGACCACCTACGAGAAGGTCTGGGGCCTACCACCGGCCCGCTGGTGGGCCAGGTGGCGGCACCTCGTGTGGCTCGCCGCCCTCATCGGGCTCCTCCTCCTGTCCGCCACCACAACCCTGTGGCGGCAGACCCCGGCCGGCGGCCTCGCCGCAGTGCTGAGCGCCACCCTGTTCCTCTGGTGGTCACAGCGGTTGCTGCTCGGCGGACGGGTCCGATGGAGCGCCCTGCTGCCCGGCGCCGTGGCCACGACCGTCGGGCTGCTCGGCCTGAGACTCTTCTCCCGGCTCGTCTTCTCGCCGCTGATCGCCACCAACACCCTCGCCTACGGACCGATCGGCACCGTCCTGGTCATCCAGTCCTGGCTCGTCGGCGTCGGCGCCGTCGTGTACGGCGGCGCACTGACCGGCCGGCTGCTCCACGAAGAACTCCCGCGCGTGGCACGTGCGCTGAAACGGCGAAGGTGAGATCCGAAAATCCCACCTCGAACTTCACCTCGGTGAGGTAGGGCTTCTGCTGTTGCTACCTGAAACCATGTCACGGGTTGTCACACGCCCAGCCTCACTTGCTCGCGCGGCAAGGATCCCGCCGGCCACGGCTGGGTTCCAGGAACAGACATGCCGGCAGCTGTTCGGTTCACAAGATCAACCAGAGGCCTTCCCGCGAGGAAGTCCATCAGCAGGTGTGTCGAGACGACCTGAGCAGGCTCGTTCACCACCTGCTGGCACTCCGGGGGGTGGACATCAGGAGCGACGAAAGCATGCCGTTGAGGTTTGTCAGCAGCCCGCTACGAGGCTAGGCCTCAACCACGGAGTCGTCGTACTGGGCGGCGTCGAAGCGGAGGTCGGGCAGTTCATGCAGGGGTGGTTCGGACTTCGGGGCCGGTGGTCGGCGCCAGTCGTGCCAGAGCACGGTGTCGCCGTCCCGGATGATGGTGACGTGCAGCGCGCCGCAGCAGCCCTCGGTGCACCAGGCTTCGGCGAGTTGTACTTCCCTCGGCTCCTCGGCTCCTCGGCTCCTCGGTCGCCTGGAGCTGGCCTGTGCCGAGCAACTGTTCCGGGCTGTGTGCCACGCCGCGGTCGAAGGCTTCGGCGATCACCGGCATGCCGTCCACGAGGACGCAGGTCTCCACGCCGCCGCGGCTTACGGGATCCAGGACGCATACGTGCCGCGAGCCGGCCGTTCTCGCCGGAGGGCTGGCTTCCGCCGGTCAGTACCTCTGGAGGGCCGTCGCGTAGGCGTTGGTGTCACGGTCGCCCAGGGCGTCCACGAGGGCGAGCACGGCCTGGCCGGGCGTCGCGTGGGCGCGCAGGTCCCTGCACGAGCAGCGAGATCGCGATCGGCGGCATCAGCCTCCCAGCGGTGCTCCAGCTCGGGCTCCGGGTGCGCGGCAGCGCTCCGTGGAGATGGCATGTACGCTGCGTGTCGCTGGTTGGACAGTATGAGGGCCCGGTTGCTGCTCCGTGGGGGGAGTCGCGTCCAGGCCCGGCCGCCGGCCAGGGGTCCGGTTGTGCTCGTGGGGGAGTCTCAGCCGGACCCGCCAGCGGCGGTATCGACGGTATGCCCGGACGGACAGGGCTCCAGTCGTGACAACTGTCCAACAGGGCAGCGGTTCCAGTCGCGTTCGTCCATTGGCCGCCCCGTGCGGCAGGCTGCCGCTGCGGCCCGGCTTCTCGAGCGGCAC
The DNA here is from genome assembly GCF_055576085.1 of Kitasatospora sp. NPDC033851. Lineage (NCBI taxonomy): Bacteria > Bacillati > Actinomycetota > Actinomycetes > Kitasatosporales > Streptomycetaceae > Kitasatospora > Kitasatospora sp. NPDC033851. Next base: position 18,941 of record NZ_JBVIRL010000052.1, read on the forward strand.
CGCACACTCATGTCGATGGGGCGGCGCACCGATCGTGGGCGTGCGCATCGCCGGGGGTTGGCCTACTTCGTCCGGGGTGGGAGGCGGAGGGTGAAGCGGGCGCCGCCGCGCGGGTTGGTGCCGACGTCGAGGGTGCCGCTGTGGGCGTGGGCGACCCAGGAGGCGATGGACAGCCCGAGGCCGGTGGAGCCGGAGCCGCTGTGGAAGCGCTGGAAGAGGGAGTCGGCGAGAGCCGGGGGGATGCCGGGGCCGGCGTCGTCGATGGTCACCGTTCCGTCGGCGGCCACGGTGACGTCGACTTCTGCGGGCAGGCCCGGGGCATGGCCGTGGAGGAGCGCGTTGCCGAGCAGGTTGGCCACCGCCCGCCGGAGCAGGTCGGGATCGGCGACCACGACGACCGGTTCGGTGTGGACGCTCACGTGGTGCTCGCCGGTTTCGATGTCGTCGACGACCACCTCGACGAGCTGGTCCAGGCGTAGCGGCTGGCTGGCCAGGGTGCCGACACCGGCCATCAGCCGGGCCCGGGTGAGCAGGCCGTCGATCAGGTCGCCCATCCGGGACGCCAGGCGCACGGTCCGTTCGAGCGCGGCGGTGCGGTGCTCGTCGTCGCGCAGCGCGGTCTCCGCGAGGCCGCGTAGCGATGCGGTGGGTGTGCGCAGGTCGTGGGCGGCGTCGGCGAGGAACTCCTCCTGTTGTTGCAGCGCTGTCAGCGCCGGCCGGATCGCCCGCCCGGAGAGCAGGTGCCCGGCCACGGCGGACAGGGCGACCAGGACCGCACAGCCGGCCACCAGGAGCAGAGCCAGTTTGCGGTGCGCGGCCCGGTCGCCGGTGGTGTCGTCGGCTGCGACCACCGCGCCGGCCGTCGACTGGCCGTTGGCTCCCGCGTAGGGCTCGGCGAGTAGCCGGATCCGGTGGCCGTTGTCGCTGCGTGCGTCGACCACGACGGCCGATCCCTCTCGCACTGCTTCTGCGGCCACCGCTTCCAGGTCCTCGGTGTGGGCTCGGACGCAGGGCTTGCGCGGGGTGTAGGCAACGGTGGGCTGGTCGGCCGTACCGGCCACCACGGTCACCGGCGGGCAGTCGGTCTCCATCCCGTCCTGCAGGGACTGCGTGTCGAGCCGGCCGTCGTCGTCGAAGCTCAGGAGCAGGATCGCCTGGCGGGTCTGCAGGGTGAGCGCGTCGTCGAGCCGGTCGCTCCAGGAGTTGTCGTCGGTGTGGATGGCGAACGCCGCCAGGCCGATCAGTCCGATCGCGCTGGTGAGAGAGAACAGTGCGGTGAGTCGCCGGCGCAGCCGCCGGATCCGGGCCGCTGCCGTCATCCTCGGCCGCCGACGCCGCTGCCGGGCGGCGCCAGTCGGTAGCCCACCCCGCGGACCGTGTGGATCAGCGGCGGGTCGCCGAGCTTGCGGCGCAGCTGGGAGACCAGCACCTCGACGACGTTGGAGTTCGGCTCGGTCATCTCGTCCCAGCATTTCTCGATCAGGTCGGCGCGGGGTACGGCCTGGTCCGCCCGGGCCGCGAGCAACTCCAGTACGGCGAACTCCTTGCGGGTCAGCATCAACAGCACGCCGTCCCGGTGCACCTGGCGGCGGGCGGTGTCGATCTCCAGGTCGGCGATGTGCTGCACCGGGGGCCGGACGGTGGCCGCCCGTCGGCACAGGCTGTGCACCCGGGCCGCCAGCTCGGGCACCGCGAACGGTTTGACCAGGTAGTCGTCGCCGCCGACGGCGAACCCCTCGACCCGGTCGGCGACCGTGTCCCGGGCGGTGAGGAACAGCACCGGGACGGTCCGCCCGGCTCGGCGCAGCTCGCGCACGTACTCGACAGCGTCCCCGGAGGGCAGCATCCGGTCGAACACCGCGCAGTCGTATTCGGTGACGAACAACGCCTCGTCAGCGGCCGGCAGATCGGCCACCTCGTCGACGGCCAGCCCCTCGCTGCGCAGTGCTGCGGACACGGCAAACCGCAGGTCATCGTCGTCTTCGGCCACCAGTACTCGCACGGCGGTCAGGATAGCCCGATGTGCGGCCCGGGCCGCCCTCATCAAATCCTCAGCTTCGCCCGGCAATCATCTGTGAGGTCACAGCGGAGCGAACCGGCAGGAGCCGAGCAGCGCGGCCGTTCGCCCGGGAGATACGTGGGCGGACCGGCACGCGGCGCCGTGAGACACCCCCGGGCGCGATCCCCCACGCGCCCGGGGACCGCCAGCGGCCCGGCGGATGGAGCCCTCGGCCCAGCCGCCTCGGGCCGCCGAGGTGGTGCCGGTGCCGCTGACCACTGCGGGCGCCGTGCGCAACAACCCTGCCAAGTCCCTCTGGAGTACCCCCATGAAGCACCCGACGAGCAAGCGTGCCGGCCTGATCCTGGCCTTGGCCGCACTCGGCGTCACGGCACTTGCCGGATGCATCCCGGCGTCCGGGGACACGGCTGCGGAGGGCGCCGACACGGCGCCGACCGATTCCGCGCAGCAGAGCGCTTTGCAGACCTTCTACCGGCAGAAGCCGACCTGGACCACGTGCGGCGAGCTGCAGTGCGCCACGTTGACCGTCCCGGTGGACTACGCGCACCCGGAGACCGGCCAGACCTTCACCCTACCGCTGGCCAGGTCCGCCACGGCGGATCCCGCCCAGCGCATGGGCTCCCTGGTCTTCAACCCCGGCGGACCGGGCGAATCCGGGGTCGAGCAACTGAAGTCCGGCGGCCTCTCCTCCTTCAGCGAACGGGCGCGCGCCCGCTTCGACATCGTCAGCTTCGACCCGCGGGGCGTGGCCGGCAGCAAGCCGGCCATCGACTGCGGCTCCTCCGACTCCGCCGACCAGGACCAGCCCGAATCCGACTCCGCCTCGACGAGTGCGTATCCGAAGACCGCCGCCGAACGCAGCGCCGCGCTCGCGGACGCCGAGAAGCAGGTTGCCTCCTGCAAGGCCCGCAGCGGAGCCATCCTGCCGCACGTCGGGACGCTGGACGCGGCCCGCGACATGGACGTGCTGCGCGCGGCTCTCGGCGACGAGAAGCTCAGCTACCTCGGCTGGTCCTACGGCACCTACCTCGGCACCGTCTACGGCGAACTGTTCCCGCACCGGGTCCGCGCGCTCGTCCTCGACGGCGCCGTCGACCCCTCGCTCGACTGGTCCGAGGTCGCCCTCCAGCAGGGCAAAGCCTTCCGGAAGTCGGTGGACGACTACGCTCGGCAGTGCGCCACCGTGGTCCACGACGCCTGCCCCGCCACCACCCCGGACGGAATCCACAAGGTGATCACCGACCTGCACCGGCGGACGGCCAAGCACCCGCTGCGTATCAAGGGCACCACCGAGCGGCTCGACCAGAACATGCTGCTCGCCGCCCTCACCAAGTCGATGTACTCACCCGAGTCCCAGTGGCAGGACCTGTCCGAGGCGCTGCGCGCCGCGCGGGGCGGCGACGGGACGAAACTCGCCGAGATCGCCAGCCCCGGTATATCCGGCAAATCCGCCACGCACGTCCGGTCCGCCCAGGGTGACAGCTCCGACACCGGATCCGACCCGAACACCGCCCCGGAGCAGGCCCCCGACAACTCCTCCGTCGCCATCACCGCTGTCAACTGCCTCGACCAGCCACACCCGAGGGACCCGCAGTCCTACTGGGACCTGCTGGAGCGCGCCAACCAGGAGGCCGGAGTCTTCGGCACCTCCGCCGTGCTCGCCGAACTCACCTGCAAGGACTGGCCCGCCGGACACCAGCAGCCGCACCGCGTGAACGCCAAGGGCCTGCCCCCGGCCCTGGTCGTCGGCACCACCGGCGACCCGGCCACGCCCTACCAGTGGTCGCAGGGCCTCGCCGCCCAACTGCCCGGCGGTATGCTGCTCACCTTCAAGGGGACCGGCCACACCGCCTACGGCCGCAGCAACGCCTGCGTCAACGACGCCGTGGACGCCTACCTCATCGACCTCAAGCCGGTCCCGAGCGGCACGGCCTGCTGAACGGCCGGCACTCCCGTCGCGCCACCCTCGCCCCCGCTCACGGCTCGCACCACTGGAGACCTTCCACATGCCCATCGACATGTCCCTGGACTCCTTGCCCGCGTCAACGCTTTACCAGCCCCTGCAGCCCGACGATCCGGCCGAAGTAGGCGGCTACCGGTTGCACGCCCGGCTCGGGGCAGGCGGCATGGGGCGGGTCTACCTGTCCTACACCCCCGGTGGCCGGCCCGTGGCCCTCAAGACGGTCCGGCCGGAGTTCGCGCAGGACACGGAGTTCCGGGGGCGCTTCGCACAGGAGGTCACCAACGCCCGGCGGATCCATGGGCTGTACACCGCCCAGGTGATCGACTCCGGCGCGGACGACGACGTGCCGTGGCTGGCCACCGCGTACGTTCCGGGCCCGTCGCTGCAACAGGTGGTCCGGGAACACGGCGCGCTACCGGTGCGCACGGTCCTGCTGCTGATGGGCGGGATCGCGGAGGCGCTGCAGGCGATCCACGGCGCCGGAGTCGTGCACCGGGATCTCAAGCCCGCCAACGTGCTGCTCGCGGCCGACGGTCCGCGCGTGATCGACTTCGGCATCGCCCGCGCGGCCGACGCCGTCGCGCTGACCGGCACCGGTTTCCGGATCGGTTCGCCCGCCTTCATGGCGCCCGAGCAGGCCCTGGGCAGGCCGGTCACGCCCGCGACGGACGTCTTCGCGCTGGGTTCTCTGGCGGCGTACACCGCCGGCGGCACCCAGCCGTTCGGCGAGGGACCGGAGACCACGGTGCTGTACCGGGTGGTGAACGAGCAGCCGGATCTCGGCCGTGTCCCGGGCGACCTGCACGCGCTGCTGCTGCGCTGCCTGGCCAAGCAGCCCGAGGACCGGCCGACCCCCGCAGAGATCATCGAGGCCGCCCGCAACCACCCCGCTGCGGGCGGCGGGCTGCGCTTCGCCGACGACTGGCTGCCCACTCAGGTCAGCACCGACATCACCCGCCGCTCCGACCTGCCGCAGGACTTGGCCGCCGCGTTCTCCCCCGACGTCGTCGCCGCCCAGGCCCCGCCCGGCTCCTACGGCGCTGCGCAGCCCCTGCCTGAGGTGCCGACCGCTCTGCTTCCGCCCCCACTGCCGACCGTCGCCGCTCCCGCGATACCCGCGGTGGGCAAGCCCTGCCGCAAGGGCGCGACCTGGAAGACGGTACTGCTGCTGTCGGCGTTGGTGGTGGCTCTCGGTGGCACGGTCGGCGGCGTGCTCCTGTCCCACAAGCTCGACCGGATCCTCGCAGCCACGGGATTGGCCGGCGACAGCCCGACGGCCGGTGACACCGGCCCGGACACGCCGGCACCGGCGGCCGACGGCCCGAGGCCGACCGACCCGGCGAGCCCGGCCACGTACACCGCGGCGTACACCGATGCAATCCTGACCGCACCCGACGACTCCTACGACTTCGACATCGAGACCGGCAAGTTGATCCCCGCGCAGTCCACCGAGTGGTCCGTAGGGCACAACGCCAACGAGTTCCTGATCCCGACGGGAAGCGACGCCGCCATCACCCCCAGCGGGCGGCCAACCCCGGCCGATTGCTCGACGGCCATCGACCGGCAGCCGGCGACGGCCCTCGACTTCAGTGACCTGCCGGCCGGCCGAGCCTTCTGCGTGCGATCGAGAAGCACTCACGCCATCGCGATCGTGCGGGTCATCTCCGTGACCGGCAACGGCCCGGTGAAGGTCTCGATGGACCACTACCGCAGCGACAGCTGACCTCCGCTCCCATCCGGCGGCCGTCGCTGGAGCATGAGCGCCGCGAACGCGGCGGGCGTGTGCGGTGAGGAGGCTCCCGTCCTGAGACGGCTCCGGTCATCGGTTGCTCGGCCGCCGAGGAGCCGGGCTTCATCCGGGCACGCGGCGGCGTATTCCGGGGTGATGTCCGCGCACCTATCCGCCGGATCAGGGGTGCCGCCGGGTGCGGGAGCCGACGGCGGGAAGTCAGGGTCGGGGCCGGCGGTGAACCACTTGGTGTCGTCCGCTGCCGGCCGTTGTCATCCGCCTGCCGCGGGGCTCCGGTCGGCACACCCGCGGTTGTCAGGAGGACGCCATCGACGTTCACGGCCCATCACAGGCGGGATACTCCCGCGAGAGCGTCATCGAACTCGCCGTCCAGAACGGCGCCGGCCGGGGCCGCCACGGAGTTCCCGAATCGACGCTGCGGTCCTGTCCGCGTCGCGACACCGCAGGGCGGTGGCGACGCGCGGGGAGGGGGACGAAAACCAGGCCGAAACCGAGTGGTCCCGCGACTGGCTCTCCCACCTGCGGCCAGGCGGACGGGGCACAGCTCGTCGCAACACCGTTGCCTGCACCGGATGTCCATGTCCGTCCGCGCGGGACGGATCCCGTCATCGACTGCGAGGCCGCCGAGATGTGAGGCTTCATGGGGCCCGCGCGGCGGCACATGTCCGGGCGGTGTCCGTGTACCTGCCCGCCGGATCCGGGGCGCCGCCGGGGGCGCCGCCGGGGGCGGGCGCCGGCAGCGGGAAGTCAGGGCCGAGGTCGGCGGCGAACGGCCTGGTGTCGTCCGCTGCCGACCGTTGTCATCCGTCTGCCCGCGGGTCTGCGGTCGGCGCGCCCGCGGCTGTCAGGAGGTCGGTGCCGGTACGTGTGTTGGCCGGGTCGGACGCCGCTGTCATCAGCCACTCGGCGGCGGAGGCCTCGGCCTCCGGGGGAATCACCAGGAGCTCCAGGCGTAGAGGGGTGAAGGAGCACACGATCACCTCGTCCGCGTCCTGCTCCTGTTCGAACCACCCGACGTGGATGACATGGCCTGCGACCGGGACGCGCCGGGGGATGGCCGGCCAGTGCATCGGATTCACGGTGACACGGGTGACCTTCCCCCACGTGGGGTCCAGTGCCGTCGCCAGCGGGGGCAGTTCGCGCAGGAGGTCGTGCGAGCGCGGCCACCAGGCCCCGTCCAGCCGGCCGCGCGTGGCGCCCTCGGGTGTCAGTGAGAGGCGGACCGCCGGCTCCGGCCCCGGTGGCTGGGCGGCGGCGGGATCGGAGGTCGCGGTCATGTCGAAACACCTGCCCTGGGCTCGTTCGTGGACGGCCTCGTGCTGCCGCCGGGGCACCGCAGTAGCCCGCAGGCCGTGGACGGTGCGCTCTTCCACCGTACTCCGGCCACAGCCCCGGCATCCGGGGTGAGCAGGGGCGGTCGGAGGGTTGCCGTTGGTCGACCTGCGTCTTCGTGAAGGCCGGCTCGGAGGCCGGGGGAAGTCGCCGGAAACGTCCGAACAACGCATGTACGCATGGGCGCAGAGTGTGCGCACTGTGTTGCCGGGTAGGGCTGCGGCCGGTCACTGCCGAGGGGGCGCCCGCCGTTCTGGCGTGGCGAGGAGGCCGGCGTCGGCCCATCGCAGGTGTAGTCCAGGGTGTCACCGGCGACGTTGTAGGCGGGTTCCGGGATTCCGGCGGCTGCGACCTGCGGGGTGTTCATCGCCGGCGGGGCGTCAGCATGACTTGGCCGTAGTCCTGGAGGAGGATCGAGACGTCCCGGCCACCGATCGCGTGCACTTCTTCGGCCACCGTCGGAGCGATGAGCTGGGACGGCATCTCGTGAGCCCGGTCCAGCAGATTCCCCAGGAGCCGCTCACCGAACCCGTTTCGACCCAGGGAGCCGCCGATTAATTACTTGGCGTTCTTGGTGTGGGTTCGCCCGACGAGGTCGGCGAGGTCTGCCGCGGTGGGTGCGGTGATCGGT
>NZ_JBVIRL010000053.1:0-26545 GCF_055576085.1 Kitasatospora sp. NPDC033851
CCATCACACCTACTGGCTCCCGAACTCACCGAAGAACCACTGGCTCCCCAACAGACCGAATCCGTGGCTCTACTTCACCCCGGTGAAAACAGTCTCCCTGTACGGGGATGACGAGGCGCAGGTGGAGGGGTATCCGCAGGCCAGGCACGGGCGCCCGGATCTCAAGCAGATCCAGGCCGGGCTGGCGGTCACCGGCGACGGTGGCATCCCGGTGTTCCACCGCGCCTGCAGCGGCGGGACGGCGGAGGTCGCCCAGGTGGTCGGCGCGATGACCGCTCTGCGGAAGTTGTCTGCGCAACGCGACCTGCTGATGGTCGGCGACTCCGAACTGATCTCCTACCCGAACGTGACCGCCCTGCTGGCCGCCGGCGTCCGGTTCGCGTCGAGCGCCGGTACGGCGACTTCAAGGGCCCCCTCGCTGCGGCCCCCAGGTTCCTGCAGGACAACCGCCGCCGGCATCCAGGCCGAGCTGCTCGCGTTACTCGGCATCGACGAAACCCGCCCACGCCGGCTGGAGACCTGAAACCCCACCTGCGAAGTCCGGGTTTCACCGGGGACTCCTCACGCCCGCACGGTGCCGTGAGGCCGTGCGGCGAGGTGGGGACGGCGCCCACCTCGCCGGTCGCCGGCGGGCCTTCGCGGACCATGCGGGCAACGGCGGTCTCCGAAGGGCGGGCCGAATTCGGCGGCCGCCTCGAAGGCCGAGGCCTTGTCGACCGGCGCCGGCGCCGGTCGTGCCGCGCCTGTGAAGGGGACGGCTCCACGACGCGGCCCGACCGCCGGGGCCCCCGCACCCGAGCAGGTCGACAACGGGTACCCGTACGCCGCGAGACCTCACACCTCGGAGTACTCGACGATCTCCAGGGCCTCCGTCAACTCGGCCGTCACGGCGTCCTCGCTGTCCAGTGCAGCAGCGGAGTCGCCGACCGAGTTGGACACCGCCGCGCGGACGCTGTCGGTCGCCGCAGCGATGATGTCCGCGCGGACTTGGGCGTGCTGGCAGGAGCAGTCGTGCCGCGCTCCGGCCAGGATGACGAGGGTGTGGAGGTTGTGGGCGCCGGCGCCGGCGGTGTCACCGGCGATGTCGGCGTCGATGGCCGCCGTGTTGCTGTCGAGCGCGGCCGCGAGATCGGCGGCACACGCCGACACCTGGGGCACGGGGGCTTCCGCGGCCTGGGCCGCGGGGGCGATGGCGAGGGCAGCGCCGGTTGCGATGGCGACGGCGACGACGCCGGCGGCGAGACGAGAACGGGTCATCCGAATCCCCTCCGAAAATAAGCGTTTCATGCCGGCGGGGCGCCGGCATGAACGGAACGTATTGCACCGCCGAGCGCGGATGGCAGGGCGTGTGGACGGGCAGGGTGGTGCGAAGAATTGATGTTCCGGCAATCCAAGGCGAATTCAGTAGTCTTCATACAAAAGTTGCGCTACTCCATCCGGGTTACTATCGGGAAGGTCGGCGTCCGGGGCCCGGAAGGGCGGGATGGGGAATTCGGTTAGCAATTCCCGACGTTTTACCTGCCGCCGGTCTGTGAAATTACCCGGCTCCGGTCGGCCGCGCGCAGGACGGGGGCCGGACCGCACGCATCCTCGGGCGCGGCCTGCCGGACCCTGCACCGGACGTGATCACGTCCGGTGCAGGGTCCGGCAGGCCGAAGGCCGTCGTACGCGCTATCTCGTCCGGTCCGGGTGCCTCGCCGAGCCGGTGTGGCTTCGCCGGTACGGCGTCGGGTCGTGCTGCCGATGCGCGGCGAGGTGGATCACGGCTTCGGAACGGACGTGCTCCTCCTCCTCGGTGGGCTCCTTCCGGATCCGGTCGAGAACACCCGTCCACCGCCAGGACCGGCGCGCCGACGAACCGCCGGCCTGTCGACCGGGCTCTAATCCGTCCTCCTGGCGGGTGTCCTGTCGGAGCGCGTCGGCCGCCGCGAGCGCTTCGGCGGACGGCGGACTGTACATCCTGCTGGTGCAGGCCGGCCTCGGCACCGGGAGCGGGCGCTCGAGACCGATCCCGTGCCGGTGGCCGATGACCGACAGGCTGGCACCGTCGGGCGCCAGTGAATGCTGGGCGATCACCCGTCCACGAGGGGTCGCGATCGCCAGGAGGGGGTCACCGAGCCTTCGGCGCACTTCCACGGTGTGGCCGTGCAGATGCCGCGGAACCGCGTAGAGATTGCCCCGGTACGACACCATGCTGTTGGCCGAGACCGTGCGGGTCACGCTGATCCTGGCGGGGTACGGGTCGTGGGGGAGGTCGAGCAGGACCGGCGTGGGCGGCACGGTGCTTCCGTCGTGGCCGCCCCGTGCCAAGGCCTGGCGGGTGTGCATGAGCCTGGCCAGCTTGTCGAGGCTCTCCTGCGCCTCCAGCGGGCCGGTGTCCGCACCGCCGGTCCGCCACCACAGGGCGAGCGCTTGCCCGATCGCCTCGTCGTCGGCGTCCTGCCGCGCCGGACCGAGATCCGAGACGACACCGTAGTGCTTCGCGACCCTGCCCAGCGCCGTGGTCAACTTTCCGCCTCCCGGACAGTGGATCGGCTGCGCCCGGTCGAAGCGCCAGCGCCAGCCGGTCCCGCCGAACTGGCGCAGGATCCGGTCGACGGAGCCGACCAGGTGGCCGAAATCGATCTGCTCCGCGAGCGCCGCGCTCCAGCGCTGGGAGCGGGTCAGGCGTCCCACCAGGACGCAGGCGTGGGTGCTGCCCCAGTCCGCAGGGGGGTCGCAGAAGACGAACCAGCGGAAGTGCACTTCCTCCGCGTCGTCCTGCCGAGCGGGGCGGGTGCGGGGCGGACGCTGGCACAGCGGGCACCTGGGACGCAGCTGATGGGTCCGCAGGGCGCGGGTGAAGGTCGAGTAGCCGCCGTTGTAGCCGAGATCGACGAGTTCGGCGAACAGCGCCGACGCCTCGAAGTGGGCATCGTCCTGCAGCCGCTGGCGGCAGTAGGGGATGAACCGCTCGAACTCGCCCCAGCCGGAGCTGCGGACCCCGACCGTGCGCTTCCCGCTCAGATAGGAGCTCACCGTCTTGCGGTCGCGGCCGAGGAGACGGGCGATTGCGGCGATGGACAATCCTCGGGATCGCAGGGCACAGATGTTGATGTATTCCTCTCCGGTCAGCAATTTTGCTCCTGTAAGGATCCGATACGGATTACGGCTCCCTCGTGGGACCCATTGGAAGCCAGGAAATATACACGAAATCCCGAGGTGGGAGCAGAAAGGATTTTTCAAGACGTCGCCGATTGCTGTGTAATTTGAGTGAGCGAATCGCGCTGCAATCAATTGGCAAAGGTCTCGCGCATGTCGTGTCAAGCTGCACGCGAAGGTCAGCCAAAGAGTGGCCGGATCTCGACTGTCGGATGCTTGACAATTTTCGCAAGCACGCGAGGATGGTTGACTGGAATAGACCTCTGCGGGCGCGACGGCGCTCGCGGTCCTCCCCGGAATTCCGGGCCGCGCACGCATCCGGCCGCCCGTCGCGCCACTGCCCGGCGTGCGGTGGCGCGCACGGCAGCGATCCCGGACGGTCGCACGGCCGGCACCGCCGCTCGGAGAAAGGGTCAGTGGCATATGCGGATGTGCGCGCGCACCCGCGCGCCCCCCGTCCGCTACCGTGCCCGGACGTCGGCCGGGCCGGGCGTCAATGGCAGTTGACACGTCGTGGGCCTGCGCGCCGCACACCGGAAGCGCACGCGGCCGCCAGAGGACCGACCCACGGACGGCCCCGCCGGTGCGGCCGGGAAGGTCCGCGCGTCCGACGCGGCCGGGCGTTCGCGCCGGGCGGGCCGTGCTCCCAGCCGCAACGTGCCGCCAATCGGGTGATGTGACGTCAAGTGCCTTGCCTGCTTGTCACCTCAATGGGTTACTGGAAGCTCCAATCCGGTGGGTCGCCCATCCTCTCCGGGGGAGTGGGGCGTCGGCTGCCGTACGGCCGGTCACTACCGTGGCGCCATGGGCTCCCCTGGCAGGGGCGTGAACGATCCGCCCGCCACCGCGACCGGCGACATCCATCCAGGACGGTCTCGTCCTCACGCCCGGAAAGCGGCCCGGCCACACCCGTGGACCGGCCCACCGGCGCCCGGTTCACCGCCTCGGCCGTCCGTTGCGTCCCCGCCGGGGCCTGGTCCGACCCACACCGTGCGTAACCTGCGATCCTCCTGGGCCCGCCGTCGCGGCCTTCACCCACCTCGTTCAAGGAGGCAGTCGTGCCCATCTCCCCCAACCAGGGATCGACCGGCGGCGGAACCATCGTCACCATCACCGGCGTCAACCTCGCCGGGGCCACGGCCGTGCACTTCGGCTCCAAGCTGGCCACCATCACCGCCAACACCCCCACCTCGGTCACCGTCATCGCGCCGTCGGGCAGCGGGACGGCCCAGGTGACCGTGACCACCCCGGGCGGCACCAGCAACCCGCTCAGCTTCTACTACGTCGGCGCGCCGTTCAAGGCCGCGCTCAGCGACACCTCCGGGCCGCTGGCCGGCGGCAACACCGTCACCATCACCGGCACGGGGTTGTCGACCGCCACCGCCGTGAACTTCGGGGCCAACACCGCGACGCCGACCGTCGTCAGCGACGGCCTCATCAGCGTCACCGTGCCCGCGGGCACGGCCGCCGGATCGGTCGGGGTGAGCGTGACCACTGCGGGCGGAACCAACAACGGCTTCACCTACACCTACGTGGACGCGCCCACCGTGGCCACTGTCGTTCCCGGCGTGGGCCCGACCTCCGGCGGCACCCCGGTGACCATCACCGGCACCTCCCTGAGCAGCACCCAGTCGGTCACCTTCGGCGGCACGCCGGCCCCGTTCGTCGTCGTCAGCGACACCGTCGTCACCGCCGTCACGCCGCCCGGCACCGCCGGGGCCGTCGACGTCACGGTCACCAGCGCGGGCGGCAGCGCGACCGCCGTGGGCGCGTTCACGTACGTCGCCGGCCCGGGCATCTGATCCGGAAGTCAGGCCACTGGCCACCGGACCGCACGGCCGACGAGGCCGTCTGCCCGGGCGGGACCGTCATCGGCCGCGCCCGGGCAGCCTCGTCCCGTCGTACCCGCCGCCCGGTTCCCCGCCGGCCCCGGGGGAACGGAGCCGGCCGCCCGATCGCGCAAGGGCCGGCGGCCGTGGGCGCCGCGATCGGGCGGAGGCCGAGTACCGAGTCCACGGCCGCCGCGCGCAGGACGGAGCCACCCGCGTCGAGGCCGCGGCGGGACCTTACCCGGCGCGCTGAAGAGCCGTGGAGTGAAGAGCGCCGCCGCACACCCCGCCACGCTCCGCATTGGACGTGTGACGACCGCTGACGGCCGAGGACCGGCCGCCGCTCGCTCCCGCACCGCCGCGCAAGCCCCGGGTCGACAAGGGGACGAAACGGTCCGCAGGACCGGACGTCCCGGGGGGTGCTTCGAGCACCCGGGGTGCTTGAAGTGCTGTCAGGAGGTGCTTCAAGCACCCCGACCCTGTCCTCTAACTCGGTCCACTCCTCTTCTGGTCCGTCCGCAGCGCAGCCGGTCGGCCGAGCAGTCCGTGCTGGGCAGCATGCTGCTCTGCCCGGATGCCATCCCGGTCTACCTGAACAGCTTGGAGATGACGCATACGCAGGTGATCCAGCGCATGGGTCGCTGCCGAAGCCCCTGTCCCCCTGCACGGCAGCCGCGACCGCACGCTGGACGAGGAGCAGGAGGCACGGCGGCTGCGGGCCATCGCCCTGGCCGGCGTCCCTCCGCTGACCGTCGACACGAGCGAGGAGGTCAGCATCCCCCGGCTGCGTTCCCTGCTTGCGCCGCGTGCAGTCCCAGGGACGGCGCCCGGCCGTCCTCCTGGTCGACTACCTGCAGTTGACGACCCCCGAGACCGGCCGGGCCACCAGTCGCACGACCGAAGTGGACGAACTCGCCCGCGGCCTCAAGATACTCGCGAAGGCCTTCAATATTCCGGTGGTCGTGGCCGCTCAACTCAACCGGTGCGTCGAGCAGCGCGCGGACAAGAAACCCGCCATGGCCGACCTGCGGGAATCCGGTGGCATCGAGGCCAATGCCAACGCAATCATCCTGCTCCACCGGGAGGACGCCTACGCGAAGGATTCTCCGCGCGCCGGCGAGGGGGACCTGATCGTGGCCAAGAACCGCATGGGCGGCACATTCACGGCGACGGTCGCGTTCCAGGGCCACTACTCGCGTTTCGTCGACATCACCCGCAACGTCACATGACGTCCCCGGGTCCCGGCTTTTGCGGCCGGATCCCACGGCGGACGGCCGACCCGGGGTCACTGGCAGGACTTCGCAGGTCAGCGACTTGGCCGGTGCCGGGCGTGCCGGGGATGACACGGCTGTGAGGCCGGTCGACCCGGCCCGCTGCGACAACCTCCAAGCGTCCTCGCGCAGGTCCCGCCCGGACCGATTCCGCGGCGCAACCCCGGGTCGGGAAGTCGCGATCCCGCCGGGTGGGGAATCAGCGTGAAAATTCCCCGAAGGGTGTCCGTTTTCGCTGATCGGCGTCGGGTCGCGCGCTACGGAATCGGCCGTTTCCCGGATTTCGGGAGACGGTCGGGCGCTGCGCCAAGCGGGTGAAAGAAGGTCGGAAGACTTGTCACCGATTTCACGCCTCTGGGTTACTTTTCCGTATCCAACCGGCGGGCCGCCCATCCCTCCCGGGGGAAGCGCGCAGTCGGCGCCCGCTGTTGCTTCAGGCGGCGGGGTGACGTACGGCTCGCGATGGGCACCCCCGTGGAGGACGTGGATCCATCTGCCGGCACCGTCTCAGCGGTGCCGGCGGATGCGGCGGCTTACATACGCCAGGAGGCGTCATGCAAGCGATCCAAAGGCTCCGAGGCGTGCTGGCCCGTGCGGCGGACAGGTGGTCTGCCGGCCCCCCTCCCCCGGACCGCCGACGGACGACTTCAGCGCTGTGGTGCTGGGGTCATCTGCTGGGGTGGTACGTGCCGACGGTGCTGGTGGGCCGTCAACCTGCGGGTGGACCGTCGAGGACGGAGCGCGCGACCGCGGCCGACGACGGCCACGCCTTCGAACGGAACTCCTCCGTGATGCGCTCGGCCGAGTCCGTCCGCGGCAAGCACCGGCGGCGCCGGGGGCGGATCGGCCGAGGACGGCGTCTTGGCCGTCCCGGGGAGGCTTCCGGCAACGGCGACCGGGCGGATGGCGGCGAGCTCCTTCACTGGGACGAGCCGGTCTGTTCCGCCTGACCCGCCCAGCGACGCACCCCTGACGAGCCCCGGTCGATGTTCCCTCCGTCGACCGGGGCTCCCCGCCTCGGCGCCCGTCGTCGCGCATCCCCGGGCGAACAACCGACTCTCTGAAGCCGTTTGCGCACGCACGACATCCGTCAACTCGGAGACTGCACAACCCTATGGAGGTATGTCATGGTTGATCACAACATACCGGTGATCGGTTCGGTCACTCCGGCGTCGGGGGCGGCGGGGTCGGTGGTGACGCTGACGGGCAGCGGGTTCGAGGGGGTGACGGCGGTGCGGTTCGGTGCCGTCAACGCCTCGTCGTTCACGGTGCTGTCGGACACCCAGATCACCGCGACGGTTCCGGCGGGGTCGGGCACGGTACAGGTGACCGTGGTGGCGTGGTGGTGGGGGGCGACCAGCAACGGTGTGGCGTTCACGTACGCGGTCGCTGCTCCGGTGATCGGTTCGGTCAGTCCGGCGTCGGGGGCGGCGGGGTCGGTGGTGACGCTGACGGGCAGCGGGTTCACGGGGGCGACGGCGGTGCGGTTCGGTGCCGTCAACGCCTCGTCGTTCACGGTGGTGTCGGCGACGCAGATCACCGCGACGGTTCCGGCGGGGTCGGGCACGGTGCAGGTGACGGTGACCGCCCCCGGCGGCACCAGCAACGGTGTGGCGTTCACGTACGCGGTCGCTGCTCCGGTGATCGGTTCGGTCAGTCCGGCGTCGGGGGCGGCGGGGTCGGTGGTGACGCTGACGGGCAGCGGGTTCACGGGGGCGACGGCGGTGCGGTTCGGTGCCGTCAACGCCTCGTCGTTCACGGTGGTGTCGGCGACGCAGATCACCGCGACGGTTCCGGCGGGGTCGGGCACGGTGCAGGTGACCGTGACGACGCCCGGCGGCACCAGCAACGGTGTGGCGTTCACGTACCTTCCCGTTCCCCAGCTGGTGAGCGTGGTTCCCGGGGCGGGGCCGACCTCGGGCGGGAACACGGTCACGCTGACGGGCAGCGGGCTGGGCGCTGCCACCGCGGTCGCCTTCGGGTCCGCGCCGGCCGCCTTCACCGCCGTGTCGGACAGCAGCCTGGTCGCCACGGCGCCCGCGGGCTCGGGCACGGTGCAGGTGACCGTGACCACCCCCGGCGGCACCAGCAACGGCCTCGCCTACACCTACACCGCCGTACCGGTGGTGGCCACGATCGTCCCGGCCCAGGGGCCGGCGTCCGGTGGCAACACGGTCACGCTGACGGGGAGCGGGTTCACGGGGGCGACGGCGGTGCGGTTCGGTGCCGTCAACGCCTCGTCGTTCACGGTGGTGTCGGCGACGCAGATCACCGCGACGGTGCCGGCCGGGGGGCCGGGGCCGTCCGGCGTCACCGTCACCACGGCCGGCGGAACCAGCCTCCCCGTGCCCTACTTCTACCTGAGCAACCCCCAGCTCACCGCTGTGGTCCCCGGCGAAGGCCCCGTCAGCGGCGGAACCACCGTCACCGTCACCGGAAGCAATCTGCTGGGGGTGACGGCGGTGCGGTTCGGTGCCGTCAACGCCTCGTCGTTCACGGTGGTGTCGGCGACGCAGATCACCGCGACGGTTCCGGCGGGGTCGGGCACGGTGCAGGTGACCGTGACGACGCCCGGCGGCACCAGCAACGGTGTGGCGTTCACCTACCTTCCCGTTCCCCAGCTGGTGAGCGTGGTTCCCGGGGCGGGGCCGACCTCGGGCGGGAACACGGTCACGCTGACGGGCAGCGGGCTGGGCGCTGCCACCGCGGTCGCCTTCGGGTCCGCGCCGGCCGCCTTCACCGCCGTGTCGGACAGCAGCCTGGTCGCCACGGCGCCCGCGGGCTCGGGCACGGTGCAGGTGACCGTGACCACCCCCGGCGGCACCAGCAACGGCCTCGCCTACACCTACACCGCCGCACCGGCGATCTAGTGTGAACATCGCCGATGGCACCGTCCTCGGTGAACTGCACCGCCGCCACCGGGCCATCGAGTTCAAGAAGCTCCTGGCCACGATAGACAAGGCCGTGCCCCGCGAACTCGACGTGCACCTGGTGGGCGACAACTACGCCACCCACAACACCGCCGAGATCAGGACATGGCCGGCCAGGAACCCGCGCTTCCACGTCCACTTCACGCCGACCGGCTCCTCCTGGATCAACCAGGTCGAGCGCGTCCCTCGCGGACTGCCTCACCAAGATCAATCCGCCGGCAGAGCAGAACTTACCCTCGCGATTTGTGGCGCATCACACTAGGGTCGCCGCCACTCTCGGGAGCGGCGCGGGCATCGGAACCCCGCCCCATGGCCGAGCGTCCGACAAACAGTGAGCTCCGACAGCGCCTGCTGTCGGAGCTCACTGTTCTCATCCCGCCGGATCATGTCGCGCGCGGACCGGCGGTTCGGCCGCCGTCCTACAGGTAGGTGTAGGAGGCGCCGTTGCTGGTGCCGGCGGGCGTGGTCACCGTGACGGGGACGGTTCCGCTTCCGGCCGGCGAGACGGCCAGGATGGCTCCGTCGCCCAGCGCGGTGAAGTTCGAGGCCGGGGTGGCGCCGAACAGGACCGATGTCGCGCCGGACAGGCCGTGGCCCACGATGAGGACGGGCAGACCGCCCGTGGCCAGGCCGATGGGCGGCACGAGCGCGAGGATGGTCGGCGGGGTCGGCGGCTGGTAGGTGTAGCTGAGGTTGTTGCTGGTGCCGGAGGGCGTGACCACCGTGACCGGGACGGTCCCGGTCCCGGGCGGGGCGACGGCCGAGATGGCGCCGTCGAACTGGACGGTGTAGCTGAGCGCGGGGGTGGCGCCGAACAGGACCGCCGTGGCCCCGGTCAGTCCGGTGCCGACGAGGAGCACGGGGCTACCCCCGGTTGCCGGACCCTGCGAGGGGACGAGTGCGAGGAGAATCGGGGACATAGGATTCCTCTTTTCCGTCTTCCGAACGCCTGACAAGGCCGTTGCGGCCGAGTCGGGGAGGCGTTTTCCTCACGGTAGGTTCGGGCTCCATCGGGTGGCAATAGGGAATTCGATAAGGGTGGGAGCATGAGGCCGGATCGGGGGCGCACAACTTTTTCGACGCCTCACCGAGCGGAGTCGGAAGCGACCGGAGGCTTGCCACTGGGTATTTTATGTGAGCGCTGGCAAGGGTCTTCCCGGACGCCCGTCGAGGAGTTCTCGAGAATTTGGGAGGGAATCACGGTGGGAGCGCCCGCAAACTGGGGAGATCGTATTCGAAAGTCGGCGAGTACATCCCTTTGACCTGCTGCTATGCTCATGGCGCGGCGCGCCTCGGGGAGCGTGGCGCAGTTTTCATACTTATTCTTGCCGGTGATTCTGGATCGGGGCTTTGTTCGGGCGGCATCACGGCTTCCGGGGCGTCCCCTTGATCCGGTGGCTGCGGTGCGAGTGCGCCCCTGGCTCACTTCATGCGCTGTTGGTGTTCCTGGGTTGAACGGCTTTCCATGGGGTATTCCGGATGTACGCCGTCAACCGGCCGTCTGATCGTCTCGAAGAATTCTTCTGCGTTTCCGAATGGGAAGGTGAGTGTCGTGCCCAACGGTCTGCTCGTCTTCCTCAAGGGCGGCCCTGGAGACATTCCTGAGATTCGGGAAGTGAAATCCGGGGGCGTCGAGATCCGGTTGAGGATCCCTCGCGGGAACGGCTATGAGCACTTCGAGATCACGCAGGACTTCAAGGACGTCGGCGGCGTACTGATGCCCGTCTACCAGTGGTCGTACCGGACCGCCATCGCCGAGTAGGTGCGCCCGCCACCGCCTGCCCGGCATCCGACACCGGCGCCGGGCCCCGGGAGCCGCACACCGACGCGGCGCCGCTCCGCACCACCCCACCCCCCACCCCACCCCCCACCCCACTCTCCGAGGTGAGCAATGACCAGCGACCGTCCCGTACGAGTACGGACAGAGCGTCAGCCCCGCACCTGTGGGGACGCGTCGTGAGCGGGCCCTCCGGCCGGCGCCCGCGAGGCGGCAGCGGCGGGCGGGACACCGTGGTCACCGGCATGGGGTTCTGCCTGCCGGGCGAGGAGCAGCCGCTGTTCACCGCGGGCGAGGTCTGGGACGTGGCCTCCAACGGCCGCTCGTGCCTCAAGCACCACGGTGTCTACTACGGCTCCGTCGATCTGCCGGACGCGGCGTTCGCGGAGCGCCTGCCCGGACTGCCGGGCATCTTCTCCCAGCACTACACCAACGCGCACCGTTACGGGCTGGTGTCCCTCGTGGAAGCCTGCTCGGACGCCCGACTGAGCATCGGGGACGGCGACCTCACCGACGCCGCCGTCCTGGTCGGGCGCGGGGGCATCGACGCCAACGTCGCCAGCTACCTCGAGGTCCTGCACGCCGACGCGGGCGCCATCTCGCCGCACCAGGCGATGGAGCTGTTCGTCAGGGCCCAGCAGGGACTCACCCCTTCCGACGTGGCGCTGGTCCAAGGGGCGCTGATGCGTACGAGCGGCCCCTGCTTCACCGTGTCGTGCGGTTGCGCGTCCTCCGCCGTCCAGATCGGCAACGCCCGCCGCATGATCGCGGACGGCGAGACCGACCTCGTCGTCGTCACCGGCGTGGACGTGTTCAGCGTGGACGTGATCCAGAACGTCCAGCGTCTGCTGCACGGCGCCCAGCGCGCCTACGACACGATCCGCGTCGACGGCATGCCCGATCTCCTCCCGGCCTTCGACCGGGTCATGAGGCCCTACGACCGGCGGGCCGACTGCGTGAACCACGGGGAGGGGTCGGTGACCCTGGTGCTGGAGAGCCGCGACCACGCCCAGCAGCGCGGGGCGTTCACCTACGGCCAGGTCCTGTCGCACGGCATGACCCGCGACGGCCTGTCCAACCCGCTCGCAAGCGACGAGAACGGCGCCTCGCTGGTCGCCGCCATCCGCAAGTGCCTCGGCGACCGGTGGGACATCGGCCAGATCCCCTACATCCACGGCGGAAGCGACGGCGACGTCGTCGTGACCGCGTTCGAGGCGAACGCCGCCCGACAGCTCTACGGCGACGCCGTCGGAGACCTCCTGATGACCTCCCAGGAAGCCTGCTTCGGCCACAACGGCGCCCCGGCGGGAGCCCTGGGCGTCGCCCTGACCCTCCTGATGCTGGGGCGGGGGGAGGTGTGCCCCACCGCGAACTGCGAGGAGCCGGCCGACAACATCTGCTTCGACCCCGTCCCCGGGCTGCGCACCCGGCACCTGGAGTTCGACTACGCGCTCACCTGCAACTACCAGATCGGTGGCGTCAAGAGCGCGATCCTGCTGGGCAACTCGGACGTCGACTGACCCCGGCATCCGCCGACCGCACCGCCGGACGGCGAGCGCTCCCCACCCCCGTCCGCGCAAGCGCGTAGGAGAGCATGTGATGGGCCACACAGAGAACCTGAGGGCCGCTGACGCGCACATCGCCGTCGTCGGCATGGGATGCCGGCTTCCCCGCGACATCGACTCGCCCGCCGCGCTGTGGCGGCTGCTCGAAGCCGGCCGGGACGCGGTCGGCCAACCGCCGATCGGCCGCGCGGGGCACATGGCCGCGGCTCCGGCCCACGCCGCCGGGCCGATGCCGCCGTGGGGCGGATACCTCGGCGACGTCGCCGGCTTCGACGCCGACTTCTTCGGGGTCTCGGGCAAGGAGGCCGACGTCCTGGACCCCCAGCACCGGCTGCTCCTGGAAGTGACGTGGGAGGCACTCGAACACGCCGGGCTCCCCCCGGAGCGGCTGGCAGGGACCTCCACGGGACTGTTCTCGGGCCTGAGCTACACCGACTACATGGAGTCCCTCGCCGGCCACCCCCGGGAACTCGAGGGCGCGGTCCTGACCAACGGGCACTGCGTCGCCCCGGGGCGCATCTCCTACCTGCTGGGCCTGCAGGGCCCCTGCGTGGCACTGGACACCGCGTGCTCGTCCTCGCTCGTGGCGGTCCACCTGGCCTGCCAGGCCCTGCGCGACGGCGAGTGCGATCTCGCGCTGGCCGGCGGCGTCACCCTCGTACTCGGGGCCAGGACGACGATGTCCTTCGCCCGCATGGGGATGCTCTCGCCCACCGGCCGGTGCCGGACCTTCGACGCGGCCGCGGACGGCTTCGTCCGCGGCGAAGGCTGCGGCGTCGTCGTCCTCAAGCGCCTCGAGGACGCGCTACGGGACGACGACCGCGTCCTGGCCCTGGTCCGCGGCTCGGCGGTCAACCAGGACGGCCGCTCCGACGTCCTGGCCTCACCCTCCGCCGGGGCCCAGCAGGCCCTCTACCGCCAGGCCCTCGCCCGAGCCGGAACCGACCCGCGCGACGTGGGCCTGGTGGAGACGCACGGCACCGGCACACCCGTCGGCGACCCCGTCGAGTTCTCCAGCCTGGCCGCGGTCTACGGCACCGGACAGGGGCGCTGCGCGCTGGGTTCGGTGAAGACGAACGTGGGCCACCTGGAACCGGCGGCCGGCGTCATCGGCCTGATCAAGGCGGTGCTCTGCCTCCGGCGCGGGCTCGTCCCGCCCAACCTGCACTTCACCCGGTGGAACCCGGCCATCAGCGCCGAGGGCACCCGCCTGTTCGTCCCCACCGGCCTGTCCGCCTGGCCCACCCGGACGGCCTCGCGACTGGCCGCGGTGTCCTCCTTCGGCTTCTCCGGGACCAACGCCCACGTGGTCCTCGAACAGGCCCCGGCCCGCCGCCGCACCGTCGTCCTCCCCGGCACTCCCACCGCCGCCACCGCCGCACACGCGGCCGCCGTCCCCGCCGGCGCACCGCCGTCGCGGCCGCAGGCCGCCCCACCCCACGTCTTCCTCCTCGCCGCCGGCTCCCCGGACGCACTGCCCGCCGCCGCCGCGCGCCTGGCCCACTGGCTGGAGGACGAGGGAGCCGCCACCCCCTTGCGCGACATCGCCCACACCCTCGCCCTGCGCCGCTCCCCCGGGCGCGGCCGGCTTGGCGTGGTGGCCGACTCCCACCGCGACCTGGCGCACGCCCTGCAGTCCTTCGAAGCCGGCCGGGCCCACCCCGGCGTCGTACGCGGCCACGTGGGCGCGGGCGTCACCCGCCGTCCCGTCTGGGTGTTCTCCGGCCAGGGCTCGCAGTGGCAGGGCATGGGGCACGGCCTGCTCCACCACGAGCCGGCCTTCGCCGAGACCCTGGCCGAAGCCGATGCGCTGATCGACGCCGAGACCGGGTTCTCCGTCCTGCGGGCCGTCCGCGACCGCGAACACGTCAGCGGCTGCGGCCGCGTGCAACCCGCGCTGTTCGCCCTGCAGGTCGCCCTGGCCGCCGCCTGGCGCGACCACGGGGTCGAACCGGCCGCCGTCATCGGCCATTCCATGGGCGAGGTCGCGGCCGCCGTCACCGCCGGAGCGCTCACCCTGGCCGACGGCGTCCGCGTCATCTGCCGGCGGTCCGCCCTCCTCACCCGCATCGCCGGAGCCGGCGCCATGGCGAGCGTCGGCCTCGACAGCGCCACCGTCGAGAACGACCTCGCCGCCATCGGCGACGGCACGGTGTCGGTGGCCGTCGTCGCCGCCCCCGACTCGACCGTCGTCGCCGGCACCGCGGCCGCCGTCCGGCACCTGACCACCGCCTGGCAGGCCCGCGGACTCGTGGCACGTCTGATCGACGTCGACGTCGCCTCGCACTGCTCCCAGGTCGACCCGCTGCTCGCGGACCTCGCCGCCGAGCTCACCGAGCTCACCCCCAGCCGGCCGACCGTCCCCTTCTACACCACCGTCCTGGACGACCCCCGCGACACCCCGGTCTTCGACGCCGCCTACTGGTGCGCCAACCTGCGCCGACCCGTACGCTTCGGCGCCGCCGTGGCCGCGGCCGCCGCCGACCGCCACCAGGTGTACCTCGAGATCTCGCCGCACGCCGTCGTCACCCGCCCCCTCGCCCAGAGCCTGACCGGCCTGCTCCACGAGCCCGTGATCCTGCCGACACTGCGCAAGGGGGAAGACGACCGCACCACCTTCCGCACCCAGCTCGCCGCCCTGCACTGCGCGGGGGTCGGCGTCGACTGGTCCCGCCTCTACGCAGGCGGCCGCCTGGCCGACGTACCCGCGCTGACCTTCGACCGCCGACCCCACTGGACCGACACCACCCCGCCCGCAGCGGCCTCCCCGCACACCGAGAGCACCCCCGCCGCCCTGCCGGGAGCACACACGGAGGTGCCCGGCGACCAGCCCCGCCACACCTGGCACGCCGACACCGGCACCGACGTCCTGCCCTGGATGGCCGACCACCGCGTCCACGGCCGGCCGGTCCTGCCCGGCGCCGCCTACTGCGCCCTGGCCCTGACCGCGGCCGGCGAGGTGTTCCGCGGCGCCGCGCACGATGTCGAAGCGACCGACATCCGCTTCCGCGAGCTGCTGCACCTCGACGCCCGCACGCCCGTCGGCACGACCGTCACCCTGACCGGCGCCGACCGCGCCGACTGCGAAGTCTTCGGCCGCGACAGGGACGGGACCTGGGTACGGCAGGCCACCGCGGTCCTGCGCCGCATCGACGCCTCCCCCCGGACACCGGTGCTCCCCGCGGCCGCACTGGCCGCCGACCACCCCGTCGTCCTGGATCCGCACGCCCTCTACGCGAGCCTGCGCGCACGGGGCCTGGAGCACGGACCCGCCTTCAGCGGCATCACCGAGCTGCGCACCTGCGCCCAGGGCGACAGCTTCTGGGCCCGCGTGACGCTGCCGGACCCGGCACGCACCGCCCGCCACGGCCTGCGGATCCACCCGGTCCTCCTGGACCTGTGCGCCCAACTCGTCGTCGCCGGCCTGATCGACGAACCGGGCCACGGCCTGGTACTGCCAGTCGGGATGCGCGCCGTGCGGATCCTCGCAGCCCCCGAGGACGCCTGCTACGCGCACGCCCGGCTCACCCACACCGCCGCGGACGCCATCGTCGGGGACGTGCGGCTGCTGGACGAGGCGGGAAACCCCCTCGTCGAGATCGACGCGCTGCGCTTCGTACGCCGCGGCGCGGAGGCCGACGAAACCGTCGACCGGTGGTTCCTCGAGACCCGCTGGCAGCCGGTGCCGCGCCGGGAGGGCCTCGAACCGCCCGCCCCGGGCCCCTGGCTCGTCATCGGCGAGGCGGACGGATCCGCCCGGGCACTGGCGGACGCCCTCGAGCTCGCCGGAGCCCGCACCGACGTCCTCGACGTCCCCGTCGACAGTGCCGCCCTCCAGCCGCTCAAGCAGAGCATCGCCCGGCACTGGGACTCCGCACCCGCACCGTGCGCCGTGGTCCTCCTGTCCGCGCCGTCCGCGCCCGAGGACGACGCCGCCGCGATCGCGCTGTGCCGCACCCGCCGCCTGCTCGCCGCCGCACAGAGCGCGATCGCGCGCGGCACGCCCGCCCGCCTGTTCGCCGTCACCCGGTCCGCCCACGCTCCGGAGCCGGGGCAGCCCGCCGACCCCGCCCAGAGCGCCCTGCGCGGACTCGTGCGCGTCCTGACGCACGAACACCCGGAGCTGCGGGCGACCCTCATCGACGCCGACCGTGCCGACACCGGCCTGCACCGGCTCGCGGCCGAACTCCTCGCCGACCCCCCCGAGGACGAGATCGCCCTGCGCGGTGACACCCGGCACATCGCCCGGCTGTCCTACACCCCCCTGTCGGAGACCGAACGCGCCGCCGCCGTCACCCGCACCGTGCGCTACGGCGCCGACCGCTTCCAGCTCCACGCGGGGCGGCTCGGCGACCTCGACGCCCTGCGCCTGACCACCTCACCACGGCGTGCCCCCGGCCCCGGTGAGGTCGAACTGCGCCTCCACGCCGCGGGCGTGAACTTCCGCGACGTGCTCACCGCCATGGGCATGCTGGCGACCGACGACGAGGCGGGCTACCGCATCGGCTTCGAAGCCACCGGCGTGGTCACCGCAGTCGGACCGGGCGTCAGGAACGTGTGCGTCGGCGACAGCGTCCTCGCCGCCGACGTGCGAGGCGGACTCTTCACGACCTTCGCCACCCTGCCCGCCGCCGCGGTCGCCCCCGTCCCGGCGGGCCTGCCCGCGGAGACGGCCGCCGGGCTGCCCGTCGCCTACCTCACCGCCTGGTACGCACTGCGCCGCCTCGCCAGGCTCGCCGGCGGCGAGCGCGTCCTGATCCACAGCGCCACCGGCGGCACCGGACTGGCCGCGATCGCGGTCGCGCGGCGCCTGGGCGCCGAGGTGCTCGCCACCGCCGGCAGCGAGGACAGGCGCCAGTACCTGCGCGCGATGGGCATCCGGCACGTCATGGACTCCCGCTCGCTGGACTTTGCCGAGCAGACCCGCGACGCCACCGCCGGAGAGGGTGTCGACGTGGTCCTCAACTCCCTCTCCGGGCCCGCCATCAGGGCCGGACTGGAAACGCTGCGCCCCTTCGGCAGGTTCATCGAGCTGGGTGTGCGCGACATCCTCGCCGACACCCCGCTGGGTCTCGCACCGCTACGGCACAACATCACCATGAGCACGGTCGACCTCGTCGAGCTCCAGGACACCCGCCCGGACACCTTCGCCGAGCTGCTGGGCGAGGTCCTCGCCGAACTCCGCCAGGGCGCCCTCGCCCCGCTGCCGTGCCGGACCTATCCGCTCGCGCAGGCCTCCGACGCCTTCCGCCTCATGGCCGGCGCCGGGCACATCGGCAAACTGGTCCTGACGGTGCCCGGCGAAGGCCACACCACCGCCGTACTGCGCGACCCGCCCTCGCCGGTACGGGCGGACGGCGCCTACGTCGTCACGGGCGGCCTGCGCGGCGTCGGCCTCGCCACGGCCCTGTGGCTGGCGGGCCGAGGCGCCGCCCACCTCGTCCTCAACGGACGCACGTCCCCCTCCGCCGAGACCGAACGGGTCCTCGCCGGACTGTGCGAACAGGGGACCCGCGTCAGCGTCGTGCTCGGAGACATCGCGCAGCCCGGCGTCGCCGAGCAGCTGGTGGCCGAGGCCACCGCGGGCGGCGGGACACTGCGCGGCGTGGTCCACGCCGCGATGGTCCTCGACGACGCCGCGGTGTCCAACATCACCGACGACCAGCTCGAACGCGTCTGGCATCCCAAGGTCACCGGCGCCTGGCGCCTCCACGAGGCCACCACCGGACTGCCGCTCGACTGGTTCGTCCTGTACTCCTCCATGGCCTCCCTGCTCGGCAACCCGGGCCAGGGCGCCTACTCGGCCGCCAACGCGTGGCTCGACGCGTTCGCCACCTGGCGCACCGCCCTGGAGCTGCCCACGTTGGCCGTGAACTGGGGGCCCTGGGGCGAAACCGGGGTCGCCACCGGCTTCGCGGCCCGCGGCTACCAGACCATTCCCACCGCAGAAGGACTCGAGGCCCTGGCGGCGCTCCTGACCCACGGCCGTGTACGCACCGGCGTGATCCCGGGCCCGCCGGACACCTGGATCCCCCCGGCCGGGCGGGCGTCCTCGCTGTTCGCCCTCTTCACGCCCGAGGCACCCGGCACCCCCGTACAGGCGTCCGGGCAGGATGCGGCGCGCGACATCCGGGACGAGCTGCGGGCCGCGGAACCCGGCCTCGCCCGCCGCACGGTCCTCGAGGACCACCTGGCCGGACACATCCGCACCGTGCTCCGGCTGGGGGCCAGCACCCTGGACCCGCAGACCCCGCTGAACGCGCTCGGGTTCGACTCCCTGCTCCGCATCGAACTGCGCACCCGCTTGGAGGCCTCCCTCGGCGTCAGGCTCGCCGGCGACTTCGTCGCGGGCCACCCCACGCTGGCAGCTCTCGCCGACGGCCTCGCACAGCACATCGGCATCAGCCTGACCGCCGACGCTCCACCGGATCCCCCCGGCCGGGCCACGCCCCGGGCCGCGGACATCATCGCTCCCCGCTCGCCGCGGTCGGCCCGGCCGTCGGACGCCGCCGCCGGCACCGAACCGCCGAGGAAGAACCCATGAGCTCACTGCGGGCCGCCGGCGCCAAGCCACTGCCGGACCGCCAAGCACGGGATCCCGGCCTTGCCGGGGGAGGGAATCGGGGGACGGCCATGACCTTCGCAGACTCGCCACGCTCGGGCCCGCACGACACGCGGGGACGGCGCGTCACCATGTTCGTCCTGCCGGAGACCCACTGCGTGGGACCCGTGCGCCGTGCCGTGAACGCCATTCTCAGCCTCTGGGATATAGCACACCTCACCGAGGACGCCGAACTCCTGACCTCTGAGCTCCTGACGAACGCAATCCGGTACACCGATAGCGAGCACCGGATCAGGGTGACCATCGCGCTCGAGCAGCGGTGGCTGTCGATCGGGATCCGGGACCGCTCCGCGATTGCTCCCCGGGCGTACCGGGCAACCGCCTCCCAAGAAGGCGGGCGCGGGCTGCTGCTGGTGGAGAGCATCGCCGGCTCGTGGGGGTACCGTTTCCATGTCGACGGAACCAAGACGGTTTCCTGCCGACTGCCGCTGTGAGGCCGCGCGCCGTCCCGGACCCCGCCGGCCGTGCCCGCCGCACGAACGGTTCGGCACCGGTCCTCACGGCGCGCGCGATTCGAGCGTCCTTCAATATGCAATTCCCGCGCCGCTCGGCAGAATTCCCCAATAAGTGTACGTGATTGTATTGGGAGCCGGGGTGGAGTTCCCGGTCGGGGTGGCGGTAAACATGCTCCCTGAAATTGCCCACGCCATATCCGGAAAGAAACGTTTCCGCTCCTTGAGTGGTTCGGTCGCATGCTGTATTTTTCGACCATGCCTGGCGGCCGCCGCTAATTCAAGGCGCTTTGCGGCGGCGAAATTCCGATAGCTGGGAGTCTGGATGCTGAGTGCAGAGGAATACCGAGAGATTTGCGCCATGCGCCACCAGGGCTGGTCCATCTCGGCGATCGCCCGGTGCATGGGCCGTGACCGCAAGACGGTCACGGCCTACCTCAACGGGGAGCGGACCGTAGGGGTCCGGGCGGAGACCCGTGACGAGTTCCTGCAGTTCGTCCCGTACTGCCGGCAGCGCCTCGACGACGATCCGCACCTGCAGGCGAGAACGCTCCACGGCGAGATCGTCGAGCTGGGCTACAACCGCGCCTACTCGACCTTCACCCGCGCCCTGCGCAGGCATCTGATGTGGCCGCGTCGCGGACCGCGCCACCGCGGGAGGGCCAGCCCCGGCCGAGGCCCCCTGGAAGACGTGCAGTTCGACTGGGTACGGCTCCCGGCCCCACCCGTCGAATGGGACTGCGGGCAAGAGATGTACCTGCTCATGGGCTCGCTCACGCGATCTGGCCACTGGCGGGCCGCCCTGGCCGGCACCACCGACCTCCCGCACTGCGTGGAAGCCCTGGACCAGGTGCTGCGCCGCCTCGGCGGCACCGGCGAGCGCTGGTTATTCGACCGGACCGCGCCGGTCTGCTCGACGGCCGGCAAGGTGACCGCCGTCTTCCACGAGATCGCGATCCACTACGGCGCCTCCATCGCGATCCGCCCGCAGACGGGAGCGCCCAACCCGGTCGTCCGCGCCCACCGCTCCGTCGTCCTCCACTGGTGGGACACCGCGACCGGCGAACCCGGCGTGCAGGCGGCCCAGGACAGCCTCGACCGCCTGACCGAGCGCTTGGGCAGCCGGAACCGGCCGTCGGGCTGCCGCACCCGAGCCCTGCTGCCCCTGCCCTCGAAGCCGTTCCCGGCGCGTATCTGCGTCCAGCGCAGGGTCGACCCCCGCGGACTCGTGCCGTTCGAGGGCAACCTCTACCTGCTCCCCGCGGGTCTCGTCGGCAACGAGGTGAGGATCCGCCGACGGCTGGACGAACCCCACCTGTCGATCACCACCACCCGCGGGGCGGTCATCGCCTGCTTCCGGAGGGCGCCGAGGGGGGCGGGCCGGACGGTCGCCGGGCACGACGGCCCGATCGCCCTGGAACGGCCCGGCCGGACCACCGGCGCCGGGGGGCGAGCCCGCAGGACACCGTGTCCGTCGACTCCGCACCCGAGGACCGCTCCGTGAGCATCGGACCGAGCACCAGCGCGCTGCTCGAGACCACCGGCCGCACCCGCAGACAGGACGTCACAGCGTCCTACGTGGCCCTGGCCCAGGCCTGCGCGGCCACCGGCGACGACGCCCGGCACGCCGAGCTGGTCAGCGACCACCCCCACGACGTCTGGTCGCTGCCCGCCTCGCGCGCGATCGCCCTGGTACACACGGGTCAGGACGAGGCATGGGCGCTGGTGCGGGGCGCGGAGCTGTTGGAACAGCACCGGGTGGCCGTCGTCACCCCGTACTACGGCGGCGTGCGCACGGCTGCCGGCCGGGCCGTCACCTTCTGGCACGACCCCGGGGAACGGCGCCGGGACGAGTCACTGAGCGCCCGGGTGACCGCCGCGGTGCACCGGATCCATCCCGGGTCCGCGCTGTGGCTGGAGGACCACGACCCGTTCGCCGGCCTGCTGGACGGCCTGGACGACACCCCGCTGAGCGAGTCCGCCCGCCGGTTCCTGTTCGAGTGCACTGCCTGGCTGCGCGCGCAGTGGGCAGGCATCGACTGGCCGACCCCGCCCACCGTCATCCTCGGCGCCCGACGACTCGCTCACTGCCACGACGGCGGGACGCACCCGCGGCTGGCGCTGCGCAGACCGCTGTGGCGCGGCCACCGGGAGTGGGACCTGGTCGCCGCGCGCTGGAGCAACGAGCTGCTGCGCGGCCGCCGCGACGACTTGCAGGCCTACCACCGCACCTACACCACGCACGGCCGCACCGACGACGCCGCGATGCCCTGCGACCGCATCGGCGCGTGGTCGGGCTACCAGGTCGTGCGGGACGTCGTCGTGCTCACCGCCGTGATGGACACCGTGCGCCGCGCCCGCCTCGACTCCCGGACCCGCGACCTGGCGGTCCACCAAGTGGCGTGCCTGCGCGGCGCCCGGCTGGCCCCGTGGGACTGGGGGCAGCGGTGACGGCGGCGGCGGTCGGGTAGGAGAAGCCGAAGGGACGGAGCGGAAGACCCGATCCGCTCCGCAGCGGCGGTCGCGTTCCGCGCATCGGCTGTCGCGGCCCACTTCCCGAGCCGGCCGGGAGCTCCACTTTCCCTTCCCCGCGCGCTGGTCCGACGGACCCGACGCCGTCCGCGCCCGCTGGCGCGCCCTCGTCACCACCCGCCAGGACCTCGGACGACAAGCAACGGCGCACCCTCGCCCACCTGATCGGCGAACGCACCGCCGCCGTGCTGCGCCTGCTGTACCCCTGCGAACATCCCGACCCCGTGGCAGTCCTCCCCCGGGTCCGGGCCGCCCTCGACCCGCTCCTGCAGTGGAGTGCGAACACCCGGGTCCTGTACCGGCAGACCCAGCAGCTCAAGGCCTGGTCCGCCGCCCTGGCCACGCCCTTGATGCGCTGACCCCACCACCCACCACGTAGGAACCATGACCACCGCCCGGACGACGCACAACCCACCACGGTCGCGGAGACCCTCCCTTCGGGACTCCGCGGCGCGCTCAGTCCGCGCGCAGAATCCGGGAGACGTAGATCTGCGGCGGATCCGCGCTCTCGTTCACCGCGTACTCCACCAGACCGAGGTCCCGGCGCAGCGGCGCCGAGTGCATGCCGGACCGTCCGGGGACGGGCATGCTCAGGTGCGGGAAGGGGTGTTCGCGCAGGTCGACGATGAACGCCACGACGGCGGAGAAGACGTCGGCGGGGATGTCCGGGTCGCCAAGGAATTCCTCAACGGCTGGAGAGAGGGTGATCGGGTCGTCGTCCGGGAACTCGGTGTAGTCGCTCACAGGGCCCCGAGTCGGCGCAGGACCGCCGAAGCGGGGGTGCCGGGAGCGGTGCCGGCCTGGACGGCGGCGTGGATGCGGTCGCCCTCCGCGTCCTGGTAGAGCCTGGCTCGCAGCCACCAACGGCGCAGGACGCCGCCGATCGTCTCGTCGTTGGCCTCGCCCATCTCCCGGTAGAACTCCATCCGCTGCGCGGGCGGCAGGGCCGCGGCGACGGCGTCCTGGGTGCGCGGGATGGGCTGCTGGCCGTCGTGATGGCCGTGCAGGGGCGCTGCGCTCACCGGTTCCTCCAGAGGCTCTCGTACGGGCGGGACCAGGTACCAGTCTCCTACCTCCGCAGTGCCGACCGATACCCGGGGCCGCTCACGCTCGCAGGCCGGTTCGCCGGGTTCGGCGTGGCAACCGCCCAGTCGGCGGGCAGGCCGGGCACCCGGTGCAGGCCGATCCGGCAGGTACCCCCGCCCAGCACGTGCACCAGCCGCCTGCTCGATGGCAACTGCCCAGTGTCACGCCGTCTTCGGCGTGACCGGTGCGGTGACGGGCCGACGGCGGGGCCGGCCACGGCCCTGACGGCGGGACGGCGGCGCAGGGCAGGCGGCAACGAAGGATGGTCCAGCGCATCCGGGCGCTGGCCAGGGTGCGGTAGCGGAGCGCGCCGCGCTCAGCCACCGAGTCTGCCGCAGGCCGCGACGTTGTTGTGGCTGCAGCTCATCCCGGGCGGGGCAGCAGGGCATCCGGGGTCACCGACAGCGGCGCAGAGCGGGGTGAAGGCCTCGTTGGCCGGGGCCCACTGCTGACCGCCAATGGGCGCGGCGAGGGAGGCCATGGCCTCGGTGCTGGTGCGCAGGGTGAGGCGGTGGCGGTAGGTGGCGATGACCTCGGCGACGGCGTCCAGCTCGCCGATCGGGGAGGAGTCGAGGGCGGCGGCCAGGTCCCGCTCGAACAGGTCGCGGTCGCCGGGCAGGCCGTAGCGGGACAGCGCGGTGCGCAGCTCGTGCAGGGTGGCTGGCCGAGGCGCGGCCGCGTCCTGGTGGTCGGGCTGGGTGGTTACCAGGTCCTCCTCGGTGGTGGCGGCCGCCGTGGTGGCGGGCCGCAGGGTCGGGGCGCCGTGGTGAGCGGCGCGGCCGCCCGGCCGACACCCGGCCCCGGAGGTACCTCATGAGCAGCACCCGCGCCGCCCGCTTCGCCGCCGCCTAAGCCCTGCTCCGCGCCGGGGCGGACGTCGACCACCTCGTCCAGAGCGATTTCTGTGCCCGCACCAAGGGAGCCACCGACGCGGCCCCCCGTCACCGGCGACGACGGCACCGTCCACGGCACCGCCGTCGGCCGCTGCGCCTGCGCCCTGCACTGCCCTTCGCCTGGGGTAGGCGGTTCAGGAAGGACTATCCGAGCAGGTCAAAAGCGGGTTGCTGTCCGCAACATGTGTCGCGGACGACAACCCCCTCGGCGCTCAGATAGGGAAGTGCCGGAGAAGGAACTGCGCGAGACCGGTGATCAGCTGCATGCGAATACGCGCCTCCTGCGCGTCCGACAGCCCCGGGTGCGAGCCGTTCGAGTGCGAGATGTCCCAGATCCCCTGAAGCATGGCTCCGCCGTCGCGTTCCGGCAGCGGCTGGCTGAGGGCAGCGGGCGGTCTTCCGCCCGGAGTGTAGAGACTCTTGATCGCGACGCCGCCCTGGTTGGCCTTGCCGTTGTCGGTGTAGCCAGCGTGGTCGACGGCGAGGCTGACGATCAAGCTTTCTAGGGCTGCCCTGAGCTGCCCGTTCGAGGATGCGTGGTCCTGTTCGGCGAAGTGCTTCACGGCCAGCTGGTAGTGGCCGAGCGCCTGGGTGTAGCCGCGCGCCTTCAGCTCCGCCTCCAGCGCGGTGATCTCCGGGTTGAGAGGGGCGACTGTGGGTTCGTTGGGCAGCACTCGGCAGGTGAGCTTCGAGTTGTTCCGGGTGATCTGGAGCTCGAAGCCATCGCCCGACATCGCTTCTGTCAGAGCTGGGAGCTTGTCGCGGTAGAACGGGTTGAGGCTCTCGACGAGGAGTCGGACGAACTCCAGCAGAGCCTTGTGCGCGTTCGCGTTGTCCCCCTGTGTAGCGGAGCGCTGGGCCCTCAGCAGAGCCGGCCGCAGCATTTCGGCCTTGCTGGTGAACTTGGGCGGATCACCGTCACCCAGCTCGGTCATCATCAGCATGTTCTTCAGCTCAGTCCCGCTGCAGCTGTCGACCGCGGTCTCGATGATCAGGCCCAGTGTCCTGATCGACAGGGTGTTCATGGTGACCAGTTTCAGAGGTCGGCCTCCGCCGGCGCGAGCGGTTTCCGAAGGTCGACCGCTACATCAACGGGCTGGTGCCTGGCATCCGTTGAGCTTCGTCATAAGCTCGCGGTTCGCTGCGCGGGCGGCGGCCAAGTCTTCGTCTCGGTCGATGAACTCGGGCGGAGGTCGAGGAGCTGCTGTTCCAGCTCGGCGACCCTGCGGTTGAGCGTCTCGCCGTCGGCGAGGGCGCCCAGGCCGGATGCTTCCCAGGCGGCCTGACCGAGTGCCTCGGAGAGGCGTCGTTCGAGCCGGGTGATGTGCGCGGCCAGTCGCCTGTTGCGGGCGGTGAGGTTCGCGACGTCGGTCAGCAGAGACTTGCGACTGACCTATGCTCCAGTGGTCGCGCCGGGTGGGGGCCGGCTCGCGCGGGCGATGACGGGCGCATGCAGGTCTCCGTGACGGTGAATCAGGCTGCGGTGGACGCCGGCGGCGCGGGCGACCGACGAGACGCTGATCTCCTCGCCAGCGGCGACTTGCTCCACCGCGCTGTTCACCCTCACAACCGAGCTCCCAGCCGCGATCCTTGCCCGAATGCTCGGCGTCCACATCCACGTGGCCGTCCAGTGGCAGAAGGCGGCCGCCGGCGACTGGGCCACCTACGCCGCGCAGGTCAGCCACCGCATCAAGCATCCCCACCGACACGGAGACGATGGCCATGCCCCTCGATGACCAGCACATCTGGGCTCTGCTGAGGGACCTCGACGATCCCGACCGCATGGAGTTCCCTGCGAGCTACGACCACGTCGCGACCCGAGCGCGATTCGATCAG
This sequence comes from Kitasatospora sp. NPDC033851, assembly GCF_055576085.1. Lineage (NCBI taxonomy): Bacteria > Bacillati > Actinomycetota > Actinomycetes > Kitasatosporales > Streptomycetaceae > Kitasatospora > Kitasatospora sp. NPDC033851. The sequence continues at coordinate 25,935 of NZ_JBVIRL010000053.1, forward strand.
CTCGCCAACAGGCTGGATCAGCGGTTCCGCTGCACCTGCACCGTCGATCGAGGCGTCCAGGACGCGAACCATCACGGCACCATCGTCATCCCCGCCAGTGCGACGGTCAGCGGCGACCACCTCACCATCACGGTCAGCAACTACGGCAACCTCGTCGCCGTGACGCTGGGGAACCCCGGCAGCTACGACGAGGAAGAGGAGAACGTCCTCTTCGACACCGCCGACCGTCGCCCCATCGACGACGAACTCGAAGCACTCGGCTACATCGCCGTCTCCGAGCACTTGCTCTGGAACCGATACGACGGCGTCAGCAACCTCGGTACGTACTTCGAGCCACGAACCTGGTGGGACCGCTTCTTTGACTACATCTGAGCCCGCCCCAACGGCTCTGCACCGCAGGCATTGCCGGGTAGGAGCGGCGGGTTACCCCGCCGCTCCCCCCTCAGAACCGTGCGTGCCACTCATCGCGGCACACGGCTCATGCAAGCCCCACAGGACGATTCAGGAGAGCTGTGTTGTGCTCCTGCGTTGGCGGATGAGATATCCGCGGCGACAGGAAGCGTGTACGAGCCGGGTCCCATCATCGTTTGACCGCGAGCCTGGTCTCCCAT
>NZ_JBVIRL010000054.1:0-26327 GCF_055576085.1 Kitasatospora sp. NPDC033851
CGGTGATCATGAAGCGTAGAGAACTCCATGATCGGGCGAACCGTGCCTGCCCTGCTACTACCGATTAGCTCGGCACCTACTGGCGGACGCCCTAATAAGGAATTAGGTCAGCGGGGGTTCCGAAACTCCCCAGTGCAGGTCGGCGGCCTGCGCTCGGGGTGAGGCCGGGTCAGGACCGGCGCCACCAAGAGCTGGTGCGCTTCGCCTCGGCGGCTGCGGCTTCGGCGGCGGCCCGCTCGCGCTCGGCGGCCTCCCGCGACTTCCGGTCGGCGTCAGCCTGGCGGCAGCCGGCGCACAGCCCGTCGTCGTTCCAGCCCCGTTCCTTCTCCTCCCACCGCTCATCCGAGAACGGCGCCGAGCAGCGGCGACAGGCCGGACGGCGCCTCTCCCGCTCCCCGCCTCCCGCGCCCGGCGGCCCGATCCGCCTCCGCCCGCTCGACGGCCAGCAGCTCGACGCCGTCCGGGTTGTCGAGCGCGTCGGTGAGGGTGTGCCAGCCGCGGCGACCGAACCGGTGCCACACCGGGGCGTCGGCCCCGTGGCGGCGCAGCAGCGGCAGGGTGGTGGTCACGACCGGCAGCGCGCGGTGGTGGTCGCGGGCGTGGACGGCGTCGCCGCCGTACGCGGGCGCGTGCCAGATGTCCTCGGAGGCGGCCTCGACCTCGGTCATGCTGTTCAGGCCCCGCGGGTCAGGTCAGCTGCTGGTTGCGGGGCGGGTCAGCCCATCACGGTCTCGGCGTGCCGGGTGAGTACGTCCAGGAGCGCGGTCTGCTGCTCGGTCAGCTTCCCGTCGATGCGGGCCTTGTCCTGCTTGCGCAGCCAGGCGCCGGGCCGAAACGCCGGGTCGTCACCGAGACCGGTGCGGTTGGCGGGGCCATCCAGGGTGCCGCCGGCGGCGAGGTAGGCGAGCAGGCGGCGGTAGGAGCGTTTCCAGTTGGTTCCAGGCGCCACAGCTCGTCCAGCGCGTCGAGCTTCGCGGCCTGGTCGGCGGTGAGGGCCTCGGCCTTGCGCTGGCGGCGCATTCACGCGCCGACCGCGTAGCCGTCCAGCTTCTCGGTGGCGGGGATCGCGAGGTGGCCGTGGTGGGCGGCCCAGGCGTGGGCGTAGGCGTTGCCGCGTTCCCAGGCGTTGGCGTGCTTGGACCAGATCATGCCGACGTATTGCTCCCACAACGGGTGAATCTCGGCGACAAGGTCGTGCACCTGGTCGGCAAGTGGCCCCAGTCCGTGACCAGGAGTCGCGCCATCCGGGAATCGGCCGTACGGCACGGAGACGACGGGCCGGTTCGACAGCGACGTCAGCAGGTCGCCGAGTTCAGACAGGCTCTCTGCACGTTCTCTACTCTCCACCCCGGCATCGTGCCATGTCGTGAAGTGGGCGAACGCGACGGCCATGTGCCTCGCGGGGACTCGATTCGCCTGTCCGTCATGTCCAGCATGTTGGTGCAGAGAAGGTCCAGCGAGCACATCTCCCCCGGAGGCATGGTCGTGCGCACCACCTGGCACGAGCCAGCCTGCAAGACCTGGGCCCGGCGGTGAGGAGCTGTGCTCAAACCTTCGATCACGGACTCGGCGACACCAGGGCCACGTTCACAGCGGGCCCTCTCTCCCGGACTGCGCGGACCAGTTGGTGAAGGTAGGCATTCTGAGGGTGCTGAGCAAGGAGCTGATCCGCGTCGATCAGGATCACCATGCGACCCTCGCCAAGGTCGGCGAACAGCCCGAAACGCAGTCGAGCGTCGTCCGGCCCCAGTTCGCGGCATTCAATCGTGTGCTTGGCGCGTTCCAGCTGGGCGACGTACTTGGCGATATCGGCGTCGGGCAGCGAGTTCTTGGCGGTCAGGGTGACGCAGCGCAAAAAGGCACCGACCACCCTGGTGGTGGCCAGCGCCTTGCGGCCTGTCAGAACTGGCACGCCGTACGACGGGCCGCGCGGGCCGGTCCTGCACGGTGCCACGCAGCGCGAGGGCAGCGGTACGGGTACGCTCCAGCCAGCTCATGACCCGGCGCAGCGTGGCGGGGTCGAGGTGGCGGGTGAGTTCGCGGACGGCCTGGTGGTCGCCGTCGGTCAGCGTGTGGAGGCCGGCGCGGTCCAAGGCGGTGTAGAGGGGCTGGGCGGCGGGGCCCGCGAGACGGCGGTGGACGGCGACGATGGTCTGGCGGGCCCGGCGGGCGGCCTCACGGGCGCAGACGGCGGTCTCCGCGGCGATGACTGAGGCCGGCGAACACCGGTCCCGCACGCTCGCTGAACAGAACGACGAGCACGAGGCCACCTGGCGCGAACGCGCGCTGAACGCCGAGGAAGCCCTCAAAGCCGCCCACACCGAGATCCTCACCCAACGCACTCGCATCAGCGAACTCCTCGGCCAGCTCCGCGATCTGGAAGCCGAATGGACCCAGGAGGCCAGCCAGCGGATCACCACCGAGAACACCACCCTCAAGCAACGCGTCCGCCAGCTGACCACCGACAACCGCACCCTCGACGAACGCCTCAAGGCCGCCCGCTCCAACCTGCGCTTCCAAGACCGCCGCGTCGCCGACCTCGAAGCCCGGATCCTGTCCCCGCCCGAATGACCCGCACCTGCCCGGTGGCCGTCACACCTCGGCGAGGCGGCCACCGGCCATGGTGCACACTGAGCCGATGCTGTTGAAGTTCATCGCCGAGGTCGCGGACGAACCCGTGGTCCTGAACCCGGACGATCAAGTGGCGGAGTCGCAGAGCAACACCTGGCGGCTGTCGGCAGACCCGGAGGAACGGGCGACGCTGTCGGCAGGACAGGTGGCTGCCGCCTTCGGCCGCACCGCGGAGGCTCTGCGCGACCGTGTCCGAGACCTCGGGTTCGACGGAACCGCCACGTTCTACGTCTGGCACGACGAGCAGGCCGGACAACTGCGCTGTTCAACCTCCTCACAGTCTCCAGGATCCCTGCCGTTCGGCGGCGCCTATACGGTGACCGACACCCTCGAGCCGATCGTCGCCGCCTACCTCGACGCCGACGAACCCGGCCTGATCCCGTGGACTGAACTCACCGCTGTCGGACCTAACGACGAGGGCCGGGTGGATGACGAATCCGCGCCATCCCCGTTCCAGGTCTGGACCCGCAGCATCGGCCGCGACACCTGAACCGCCCGCACCCGCTGTCTGGAAAGCCAGTGCGACAGGAAACGCAAAACGGCTCGCCGAACGACGAGGCGGTCGTTCAGTGTCCGCGTGAGTGAGCAATTCCCGTGTCCCTGCTGCGGACACCTGGCCCTGAAAGCCATCGGCACGTGGGAGACCTGCCCCATCTGCTTCTGGGAGGACGACCTGACCCAGCTGCGGTGGCCGACACAGCCGGCGGCACGAACAGCACGTCACTGGTCCAAGCCCAGCACAACTACCAGACCGCCTGGCGGGGCTTCTTCTCTCCTCCTGGCGCTGGTCGTAGGCGGCACCTTGTCCGGGTTGTCCAGGGCTTCGAGCAGGGAGTGCCGGCCGGCGCGGCGTCAGTGGCCTGCCACGGTTCGCATCCGGCGGCACACGCTCGGACGAGTCGGCCAGACCTGATCCTCGCCGCGCAGTGCAAGGGCTGCGGTACCGGCCCGACCAGCCGGCGGTCGGATGACGGACGGTGCAGGGAACCGGCGCGACGAGCCGCGGCCGACGGCGGGCCGGCAGGGGCCGGACGTCCGGGCGACGAGCGGCGCGCCGAGCGGCGAGCGGGCGGCCGGAGGTCGAGCCCCGAGTTCTCGGCGGCGTACCGGGACCAGACCAGCTACTTCCAGTACGTGAGCCCCAGGACCCCGTTCAGCGTCGTCAACACGCGTAATCAGGACAGCGTAGAGATTCAGTACACGGCCTATGGCAACTCGTTCACTGCCTGCGTGCCCCCCAACGGTCAGATGTACGCGGCGGCGGGCTCGCCGACCATCACGGGCCTGCGCATCGATGTGGGCAGCGTCTGCTGAACTTGACGGCGCCCAGCACAAGAAAGGGGCCCACCGCCGGCTGGCGGCGGGCCCCTTCGCGGGTTCACAGCGGCCAGTCGCCTGGCCTACCCGGCGGCCCTTCACCGGGTAGAGCTCCGCGTGGAGCACCCGGTCCTCCCACCACGGATCACCCGGAGCGGAGACCAGCGCAGCCACCAGCTCCCGCCGGGTCGGTGCGGGCAGCACCAGCGGCCCCGAGCCCTTCTCGGCGCGCTCCAGAATCAGTAACGGCCTCACGGGCGACGGGCCCACTGCTCGCGGCCGCAGTCGGCGCAGGCCAAAGTCCGCATCAACTCCCCTGAGTTCTCATGGTTGTTGCAACACCCCAGCGCAGGGGAGTCGTCCTGCTCGGTGCGGGCGGCGGCGTTCTGGAGGTGGTCGGGCAGCTGGTGCGGCTGGTGGTACGTCAGTGCATGGCGGCAGGCGCGGTCACGGGGTGTTCCAGAGGTCGTTCAGCTCGGTCCAGTTGGGCGGGCTGACGGGTTGCGTGTGCGGCGTCGCGGGGTTCTGAAGGCCGCTCAGGATGAGGTCCAGGTAGCGCAGGTGCAGTTCGAGGGCGCGCTCTGCGGTCGTGGGCAGGCGGGTGCCGAGGTGGCTGAGCAGCAGGGGTAGGTCCGCGGAGCTGATGTCCGCACACGTGATGTCCGCACGCAGTGCGCCGGACCGGTGGGCGGCGTCGACCAGGTCGTCGAGTGCGGCCTTGAGGCGGTCGGATGCGGCGTCGATCTCGTCGGTGGCCGGGAGGCGACCGCCGATGAGGGGGAGGAGGGAGACGGCGTCGGGAGCGGACAGAGCTGTTCGCAGGAAGACCGCATTGCGGTCCAGGGGTCGGTGTGGTCGGCTTTGGCACTGCGGGCCAGGGAGGCCAGCTCGTCCATGCCCTGCACGCGCAGGGCCTGGGCGAGGTCCTCCTTGGCGGGGTAGCGCCGGTAGAGGCTGCCCATGCCCACACCGGCGCGGCGGGCGATCTCTGAGACGGGAGCGTTCCAGCCGTGCTCGGCGAAGACTTCGCGTGCCGCGCGCAGGACCCGCTCGTCGTTGCGGTCGGCTTCCTTCTGGCGTCCGCTGGGTGGTCCGGTGCGGGCGGCGCGCATGCTTGTGCTCCTCGGTACGGCGGTCGACGCCCACCCGCCGCGGGGTGGGGTCGGCCGCTCAGTGCGGGTTGGCGGCGACCTGGCGCAGGGCCACCACGTCGGCCCCGGGTGCGGGGTCCCGGTGGTGCGGGCGGATACGCAGGGCGCCGACCAGCAAGGGGGAGCATCGGACCGGACTCGACGGGCAGAATACATTTGTCCTGGACCAGCCGCACACGGTGGTCTTCGGCATCGGAATTTCGCTCCTCTGTGTCGCGGCGATCGGCTTCGATACCCCGATCGCGCCGTCCCGTCTCATCATCGGGACGGCGGGCGGCGACTTCACCGCCTGAAATCACCCGAACTACCCACCGGATTGGCCGCCGGTTGCGGATACTCGTCGCCGAGTTCGGCCAGCACGGCGTCCCGGAGGGTCACCCACGCGCCCCTCAGCTCGGTGAGTGACAGTGGCCGGTGGTGAGTGACAGTGGCCGGTTGGAATTCCCCATCGGCGGCCAGTCAGTGGGGAGTCGACTGGCCGCCGATGGTTACTGAGCGTGAAGTGCCAACGTTCCCTGGACGGTTTTCACGGGCGGAAGGTTCGGCGGTAGGTGTCGGGAGGGACGCCGACGCTGCGGTGGAAGTGGCGGCGCAGGGTGGCGGCGGTGCCCATGCCGGTGGACGTGGCGATGGTGTCGACGGTGGCGTTGGTGGTTTCCAGGAGTTCCTGGGCGTGGCGGATGCGCTGGGTGTGGAGCCAGTGCAGTGGTGTGGTGCCGGTGAGGTGTTTGAAGTGGCGGGCGAGGTGGCGTGAGCTCATGCGGGCCTGGCGGGCCAGGTCCTCGACGGTGAGCGGCTGGTTCAGTCGTTCCAGCGCCCAGGGGAAGAGTTCTGCCAGGGGGTGGTTGCCCGGGGCGGGGAGGGGGGTGGAGATGAACTGGGCCTGGCCGCCGTCGCGGTGGGGTGGGATGACCAGACGGCGGGCGATCTTGTTGGCGTTGGCTGAGCCGTGGTCGAGGCGGACCAGGTGCAGGCACAGGTCCATGGCGGCGGCCTTGCCTGCGGAGGTGAGGATGTCGCCGTTGTCGACGTAAAGGACGTCCGGATCGACGGTGGCCGCCGGGTGGCGCCGGGCCAGTTCCCTTGTGTGAGCCCAGTGCGTGGTGGCGCGTTTTCCGTCGAGCAGTCCGGCCGCGCCCAGGACGAAGGCGCCCGTGCACAGGGAGGCGACGCGGGCGCCGGCCGCGTGGGCGGCGCGCACCGCCTCGATCAGTTCGGCGGGTGGTTCGCGGTCCGTGTCGGCCCAGCCGGGCACGATCACCGTGTCCGCGTGCGCGAGGTGGCCGAGTCCGTGGTCGGGTTCGAGGCGGAAGCGGTCGACGAGCACCGGGCCGTTCCCGCAGACGGAGAAGTCGTACCAGGGGTCCACGATGTGGGTCAGGTCGGCTCCGAAGACCTCGACGGCCACGGACAGTTCGTAGTGGAGCATGCCGTCGGTGACGGCCAGCGCAACGGCGGGCATGTCTGAAACTGTACGTGCCATGTCGTTTCCGACGCTCGTGCGGGGTGCTGCCGGGGGGCCAGGATGTGAGTGTCAGGCCGCGGCGGATCGACGGCGCAGCGGCGTTCGAGTGCACGGGAGGGTCTCATGGGGTCGGGTCAGCTGGTGGCGGTGTTCGGCGCGTACGGTCACACAGGGAAGTTCGTGGTCGCGGAGTTGGCCGGGCGTGGGTTCGTCCCGGTGCCGTCCGGGCGCAACGCGCAGGCTGTGCGGGAGCTGGCCGACGAGCTCGGGCTCGAGGCCCGGGTGGCATCGGTCGACGATGCGGACTCGTTGGACCGTGCCCTGGCGGGAACCGTAGCGGTCATCAACTGCGCCGGCCCCTTCGCGACGACCACCGGCCCCGTGATCGAAGCCGCGCTCCGTGCGAAGATCCCGTACCTGGACGTGGCCGCCGAACTCGAGGCGAATCTCGACACCTTCGCCCACTACCGCGAGCGGGCCCAGGAAGCGGGAGCGGTGATCGTCCCCGCCATGGCCTTCTTCGGTGGCCTCGGCGACCTGCTGGCCACCGCGGCGATGGGCGACTGGACCGCGGCCGAGGAGGCCCACATCGCCTACGCGCTCAGCAGCTGGCACCCCACCCCCGGCACCCGCCTGTCCGGTGCCGTCTCCCGTGAGCGGCGCGGCGACGTCCGCCTGCGCTACCGCGGCGGACAGTGGGAGCAGCGCACCGACGCCGCGCCCACCCTGGAGTGGACCTTCCCGGAACCGATGGGACCCCGGGAAGTGATCGGGGAGTTCACGATGGCGGACGTCGTCACCGTCCCCCATCACCTGCCAATTCCGGACGTGACCACCTACATGACCGCCGAAGCGGTCCGAGACATCGCCGCACCCCACACACCGGCCCCGACCGCCACCGACCTGAACGGGCGCTCCGACCAGACCTTCCTGGTCGACGTCGCCGTGCGCTCGGGCGGAACCGAACGCCGGGCCACGGCCAGCGGCCAGGACATCTACGCCGTCACCGCGCCCCTGGCCGTCGAGGCCCTCGAACGCGTCCTGACCGGCCGTACCAAGACCGTTGGCGTCGCCTCAGCCGGCGAGATCTTCGACGCACCTGACTTCCTGCACGCACTCGCCCCGCACATCACACTCGACCTCCACCCGCAAAACACCTGAACGCGACGCTCCACGAGCGCAAGGCCGTTCCGGAGACCCGGAAGCGGACTCCCACCTTGTCTTCTGAGCGCACTCACACATGCGCCCCGGCGATTCGCCGAGTCGCCGCTTCGATCACCGAGAGTCACATTCCGACGGGCCGTACGTAGGGAATCGGGGGAATCCTTGGTGGCCGCCACCATGACCGCGTGCCGGCTCGGTCTCGGGCGTGCCTACGGGCCGGGCGGCACCATGGCCTGCAGCGTCCGCCGCCGACGGTCTCCCCGGGACCTGGTCCCGGAGCGGGTTCAGGTCCCGGGAGGTGGGGGGTCATCCGGCGGTCAGGGTGGTCCACTTCTGGTTGGAGCCGCCGTGGCAGTCCCACAGCTGGAGCTGCGTGCCGTCGGCCGTGGAGAAGCCCGGAACGTCGAGGCAGCGGCCGGAGACCGGGTTGCGGTAGCCGCCGTTGTAGGGCTGCCAGGCCTGATTGGCGCCGCCGTGGCATGCCCAGATCTGTACCTTGGTGCCGTTGGCCGTCCCCCCGCCCGCGGCGTCGAGGCACTTGCCCATGGAGCGGAGGGTGCCGTCGAGGTAGGCGGACCACTGCTGGTTGACGCCGTCGCTGCAGCCCCAGGTCTGCACGGCGGTCCCGTCGGCGGTGCCGGCCCCGTTGACATCCAGGCACTTGCCGGCGATGTCGGACTGCACGCGCGTGGCGGCGGGGGGCGGGGTTCTTCAGCCACCCGGCGCTGTCCGCCGCCTGGATACCGCGGTGGAAGGCATCAACCATCTTCTGGTAGCCCGCGTCGTTGGGATGCAGAGCGTCGGCGAGGTCGGCCGTGGTCAGGCTGCTCATGTCCACGTACGCGACGTGCTTGCCCGCAGCCTGTGCTGGCGGGTGATGACGTGTCGGCGCTGGTGCAGGAGTGGACTGCGGGTGCGGGTGCGGATGTGGCGTTCGAGGTGTCGGGGGCTGCGGGTGGTGTGGAGACGGCGGTCGACGTGCTGGGTGTGCGCGGGCGGCTGTGCCTGGTGGCGATCCACCCTCGCCCCCGTGAAGTGAACCTGCACCGGTTCTTCTGGCGTGAACTCACCCTGGTGGGAGCCCGGTTGTACGACCGCTCCGACTTCGAGCGCGCGGTGGCCCTGGTGGCCGACGGGGCGATCCCGGCGGAGCGGCTGATCAGCAAGGTCGTCCCGCTCACCGAGGCGCCCGCCGCGTTCGAGGCCCTGAGGGCGGCGGCGACGTGATGAAGATCCTCGTGGACTGCACCGACGACACCCAGGGAGCGATCGCATGAGCGCCTTCGACCTCACCGGAAGACTCGCCGTCGTCACCGGCGCCCGGCGCGGCATCGGCCGGGCCATGGCCCGCGCACTCGCCGCGGCCGGCGCGGACGTCATCGGCGTCAGCGCCCAGTTGGAGGAGACCGGCAGCGACGTGGAGAAGGACGTCCTCGCCGCGGGCCGCACCTTCGAGGCCATCCGTACCGACTTCGCCGACCCCGCGGCATTCCGGGCCCTCGGTGCGGACCTGGCCGGGCGCGAGCGGCCGGTGGACATCCTGGTCAACAACGCGGGCACGATCCGCCGCGCCCCGGCCGCCGAACACACCGACGCGGACTGGGACTTGGTACTCCAGGTCAACCTCGGTGCGCAGTTCGCACTGACCCGGGACGTCGGCGCGACGATGGTGGCACGCGGCCAGGGAAAGATCGTCTTCACAGCCTCGCTGCTCAGCTTCCAAGGCGGCGTCACCGTCCCCGGCTACACCGCCGCCAAGCACGGCGTCGCCGGACTGACCAAGGCGCTGGCCAACGAGTGGGCCCCGCACCGCGTGAACGTCAACGCCATCGCCCCCGGCTACATCGCCACCGACAACACCCAGGCACTCCAGGACGACCCCGTGCGCAGCAAGGCCATCCTCGACCGTATCCCTGCCGGACGGTGGGGCGACGCGGACGACCTCGCCGGGGCCACGGTGTTCCTCGCCTCGGACGCCGCCGCCTACGTCCACGGCGTCGTCCTTCCCGTCGACGGCGGCTGGCTCGGCCGATGACCGCCGACCTGGCCTCCGTGCTGGACGGAGCCCGCGTCATGCCGGTGCTGACCGCGCCCTCCGCCACGACCGCGGGCCCGCCGGCCGACGCGCTCGCGGCGGGAGGCGCCCGGTGCGCCGAAGCTTCGACGAGGACGTCGTCGCCAAATGCCGCGAGCTGGGAGTGCCCGTGGTGCCAGCCCGAGCCTCTGGGCCTTGCCGGGGCGGGGCGACCTCGCCGTCCCGTGCCTGCGCGGCCGCCTCGGCGAGCTGCGGGTCCGCTTCCGCGACCCGCTCGAGCTCGGCCAGGTCCTGCCGGGTGAAGGCGTCCGGCACCCGGATGCCGCGACCCTCGAACAGGGCCCGGGTGTCCCGGTGGCGCTCGTCGTCGAGGAGCTGCCAGTACTCGGGCCACAGGGTGCCCAGAACGAGGACCGGCCCGCGCTCCGGTGCGGTCAGCAGCTCGCGCAGGCCCACGGCGGCTTCCTCGCCGAGCGGGTTGGCGGGCTGGAGCAGGTAAGACTGCGCCTCGTCGAGCCACACCACCGTGTACGGCACGATCGCGCCGGGCGTCCGGAGCGCCGCGAGGAGCCGACGGAGCGTCAGCGGATGCCACACCCGCCAGTGCGGCGGCAGCTCTCGCAGGGCCTCCCAGCACGCCCGGGTCTTCCCCGTCGACGAACCGCCGACCAGGACGGCCGTACTGCTCGCACCGTCGGCGGCCCGCCGTACCACCGCGTGCAACGCGGTGTCGTGCGCCCGCGCGACGTAGGCCGGCAGAGCGCCGCCGTCGCCCTGGTCGGTCGCGATGCTCCGGCGGACGTTGAGCGCCATCGGGTCGGTGACGGAGCGCAGGGGCACGCCCGCCGGCCCCCGGAAGGCCTGCGGTTCGGAGACGTGGACGTGCACGACTCCGCCCTGGACCACCAGCCCGTGGAACGTGCCACCGCTCACCGTGTTGGCGACGGTGTCGACGACGTACTCGTGCTCCGATGGCTCCACGAACGGACCTCCCCCGCGGGCCCCGAACGGAAAGCCGCGGAGCGGCCGCAGGCCCGGCCGGTCCACCGTACCGGCCGCGGCTTGCGGACGGTGCCGCGATCCGCACGCCCGGCTGCCGCAGGCCCTGTGCCTCGTCCCCCACGAGCGGCCCATCAGCCGCGCTGGCCCGCCAGCCTGGGAGGTGGTCCTGCGGGACGTGGCAGCGGTCGTGGAACGCCCGGCGACCGGGTTCCGTCACTGCCCGGGCGCGGCCGGTGCCGATTCTGGTGACCCAGCCCGCGTCCAGGGCGTGGGAGCAGATCGCGGCTCCGACCGCGCCGGCCGGAACCGCCCCCGACGGAGCGCGCGAACACCCGATGCTGCGACTCATCGCCCGATACCTGTGGCGCTGCACGCACACGCCCTCGCGCGCACCGGACCAGCCGAGCGGGCCCGCGCCAGAGCTCGTCCTGACCGACGCGCCCCTCCCCTGCGACACCTCGCTGATCTCGGACGCCCTGGACCGCTTCAACACCGGCATCGACGACTGCCGCTCCTTGGCGGTCCTGCTCCGTGCCCCGGCAGCCGCCGCATACTCGGTGGCCTGACCGGCCGCACCTCCCTCGGCCTGCTGTTCATCGACCTCTTCCACCTGCCCCCGAACTGCGCGGCTCGGGCCTGGGCAGCGAGATCCTGCGCCGGGCCGAGGAGGAGGCGCGGACGCGAGGCTGCCAGGCCACCGTCCTGTACACCATCAGATTCCAGGCGCCCGGGTTCTACGAGCGCAACGGCTGGCACCGCATGGGCGAAGTGCCGTGCGCCCCGGCAGGCACCAGCCGTGTCTTCATGACCAAGGAACTCTGAATTCCCCCATGCCGACACGAACGCACCGACGGGCGTGAAGTGCCGGCCACCGTGGTGGTGACCGGTGCTCACTTCGGGGGCTCCTCGTATGCCTCGCGGCTCGGCCCACGTCCCGATGGTTTTGTGGAGATGATCGCTCCGGCGTCAAACATGGTCCTTCCTCCTACCCGGTGCCGTCGACGTAGAGCGTGACCCCTCCCAGGAGCTCACTGCCGACGTTGGCGTGCACGTTGATCGCCTGTCGGCCGACGAAACCGTCGGGTGCCGTGGTGTCGACCGTCACCTCGGCCTGTTCGCCCGGGTCCAGCGTCACCTCCGCCGGATTCACCGTCACCTGCCAGCCGTCCGGGATCGGCCAGTGCTCGACGCGATGCCGGTCGAGCCGTGGCCGCTGCTGCTCGGGAGGGTCCTCACCGCACGCGTCCAGCGGTGGGATGGCATAACTGTCGAGCGCCAGCGTGACGGTCGCGCGATCGGGCCGGTTGTTGCGAACCGGGAACGTGACGTCGCGTGGGGCGAGTTGAGCGGCTTCACGTCGGTGTTGCTCTGCCCAGGTTGTTGGCCGGGTTGGCGTCGTCGTCCCACAGCAGCTCAACCAGCAGGCAGTAGTGACCCGGAGTGGCCGGGGTGTGCCATGGCACCGTGGCGAACGCGGGGCAGCCGGCGGCGGCCTTCACCGGCAGGTCCACCTTGGTCATCCCGATGTCGTGCGGGGTGGTGCCCGCACCGAATGCCAGATAGCCGACCTTGACCGGGAGGCCCGGCGCCGGGCCGGTCGTGGAGCCGTTCCAGACCCGGGCGACCACGAGGTAGTCGGTGTCCGGCCGGAGACTGTGCGCGTCGACCAGTACCCCGGGGTCGGCGGCGAGTTCAACGTGGATGTCGGGGATGCCCCTATGGTTCGTCAAACTGCCGAAGGAGTCACTGGACTCGCAGAAGGCCGGATGTGCCGGTAGAGCTCTCGGGCGACGTAGCACTTCAGGCAGCGGATGATCTCACGCCTGGACATGCCCTCGGCGGTGCGCCGTTGCAGGTAGGCCTGGGTGCGTTCATCCCAGCGTGGGCGGGACTGGACGATGCGGTAGAGGGCGGCGTTGGCCTGCCGGTGACCGCCGCGGTTCAGCCGTCGCCGCTGGGTCTTCCCGGAGGATTGCTCGACTGGGCTGACCCCGCACAATGCGGCGAACGACGCCTCGTCCGTGAGCCGGTCCGGGTTGTCACCTGCGGCGGAGAGGAGGACCGCGGCACTGTCGGGGCCGACGCCGACGAGCTTCAGGAGCTGGGGCCGGCTGGACCGGACAGCTGCGGTCATTCGCCGGGTCAACTCCTTGATCTCCTGACCAAGGTTCTGGATCCGGCGGGCGAGCAGGCGCATCGTGAAGACGGCCTCACCTCGATCCTCGCCCAGTGCAACGCAGGTGGCGACCGGCGCCGGATTGGTCAGCCGGTGAGTAGTTCGCGAAGGTCCGGCTCGACGGCAAGGAGGACTGCCTTGAGCTGGTTCATCGCCTGAGTGCGCGCCTTGACGGCCGATTCCTTGGCCAACCGCAGAACCCGCAAGTCCGCTGCCGGACCGTCTGCGGTCTTCGGTATGGTGGTCGCGCGTCCCGACAGGACGGCCCGCGCGGCAGCGTCCGCGTCGATGGCGCCACTACCTGGTCGACAACGGCACGAAGTGGCGGGCCGTGCCGGCCGACTTCCCGCCGTGGGACCGGGTCTACGCGTTCTTCCGCCGCTGGCGCGACCTGGGTCTGGTCCGGGAGTTCCACGACCGGCTGCGCGGCAAGGTCCGCGAGAAGGCCGGGCGGGATCCGGAGCCGAGCGCGGGCGTGATCGACTCCCAGTCCGTCAAGGCGGACGCCGTCGTCGGATCCGACAGCCGCGGCTTCGACGGCGGCAAGCTGATCAACGGTCGCAACCGGCACGTCGTGGTCGACACGCTCGGCCTGCCGCTCGCGGTGATGGTCACCGCGGCGGACGTCGGCGACCGCGCCGCGGCCCGGGTCCTGCTCGCCCAGGTCGCCGCCGCGCACCACCTGCTGGCCCTGGTCTGGGCCGACTGCGGCTACACCGGCAGCCTCGTCGAGTACAGCCTCGCCGTCCTCGCCCTGGTCCTCGTCATCGTCAAACGCAGCGACGACATGCGCGGCTTCGTGGTGTTGCCGAAGCGGTGGATCGTGGAGCGGTTCTTCGCCCACCTGATGCAAAGCCGCCGCCTCGTGCGCGACTTCGATCGCTCCACCGGCAGCGCCGAGGCGATGGTCTACTGGTCGATGACGCTCCTCATGACCCGCCGCCTTGCCCGGCCACGTCCTTCGCGAGCGTGAACCGGCCCGGCGCCGACTCGACCAGCCAGCCCCGGGCCACCAGCCGCTTCGCCTTCGAACGCAACGCCTCCACCTTCGCCGGCACCGGGTCCAGGCCGAAGCAGGCGGCCATCTCCTGGCACGTCAGCGGGCCCTGGCCGAGTCGGTTCCGGTCCGCGAGAGCCTGCAGGACGCGCTGGTAGTCCACCGACAGCGCCGACCAGGCCAGCCCCGCACGCCACACCGGCACAACGGACTTCGGCTTCGCCGCGTCCGTCGGCGAGGGGCGAACCGGATGCCCGTCGGAATGGCGCTGGTCCTCGGACGCGACGGCGGCGTCCGGGGCCAGCACCTCGCCCACGCGCGAGCGGGTGATGACCCACTCGTTCCACTCCCGCTCGGCCACGTCCAGTTCAGCGTGGATACGGTCAGCCTCTTCCCGCAGCTCGTCCACACGGCGGCGAGCAGTGAGCTCACGCTGTTCCAGCAGCCCCATGACCGACGGCATCCCCGACCTCCACCCGAGCGATGACACAACACGTCACCACTGCCACGGGGTCACCGACCCTATGCCTGACCAGCAGAAACACAGCCATCAAGACCGGAAAGACAACAACCACTGATGCCCACCCCTGGGTTGCGGATCTCATACACCCACCGTTGTTCATTGCGGAGCCACTGGGGGAACATGCGCGCTTGGTACTCGCTTCTGGACGTGCCAACCCAGACTGACGGTGTGTTGTTGAGCTGGTAGTCGACCAGGTCCGTGTTCGCTGCATCCGGACGCGACCTGAAGCCGGTCTGTGAAACCTCGGCGGGACTGCGCGAGTCGGAGCGGAAGACCACCTTCGGTGAGACGAGAGCACGACTCGGAACGTCCACCTCGGGAAAGGGGTTGGTCAGACTTCCACCCTTGATCCAGCGAGCCGCAGGGCCCAAGAGGGTGCCGCCGGCGCCTCCGGCGGCACCGAGGAGGAGGTCCTGCGGGGTGGTGGGCTGGCATTGGACGGTGTTGACGAGCCAGGTGTAGCCGGCGCCGACTGCGGCGTTGACGCCAGCCGCGGTGAAGGTGGCGGCGGTGCCTTCGAGGGCGAGGGCGGTGGCGGCGGTGCCGCCGATGGGGGCGAGGAGGCCGGCGCCGACGCCGATCAGGGCGCCTTTGCCGCTGGCGGCGGCGAAGCCGGTCCAGCTGAAGTCCTTGCCCTGGTGCTGCCAGGCATAGACGCCAGCGCCGATGATGCCGCCGGCGACGCCGCCGATGAGGGCGCTGATGCACATGGGGCAGGCGCCGGAGGGGTCGGTCTGGTTGGTGGGGTCGCCGTTGGCGTAGGTGTAGGCGGAGGTGAGGGGTGCGCCGGTGCCGGTGGTCAGCGGGTCGCGGGCGGTGAAGGTGCCGGTCGCGCTGTCGTACTGGCGGGCCCTCAGGTTGATCTGGCCGGGGAGGTTGGGGTCGGTGTACTGGCCGGTGAAGCCGAATGGGGCGGGTGTGGCGGCGGTGCCGCTGGTGGTGCGGTTGCCGCGGTTGTCGTAGCTGTAGGTGGCCTGGTTGGTGCCGGTGGCGTCGGTCGTGGTGGTGATGGAGCCGATGCGGTCGTGCTGGAAGTAGAGGCTGCCGGCGGATGTGTCCATGGACTGGGGCAGTCCGTCGGGGCCGGTGTGGTAGGTGGCGGTCGGAGCGCCGGTGGCGTTGGTCTCGGTGGCGATCTGCGGGAACACGCCGTTGATGTCCCAGCGGGTCGTGCGGTCGGCGGTGCCGTTCCTGGTGGTGGTGGACCGGTTGCCGTCGGCGTCGTAGGTGAAGGCGAGCGTTGCGGTGGGGAGGCTGGCGCCGGTCAGGCGTCCTGCGGGGTCGTAGCTGTAGGTGCCGGAGGGGTCTGCGGTGCGGTTGCCGTCGGCGTCGTACCGGTAGTTCGTGCTGGTGTTGCCGGTGGTGCTGGTGGTGAGCTGGTCGGCGGCGTCGAAGGTGTTGGTGGTCTTCGCGCCGCTCGGGGCGGTTGCGGTGAGCTGGTTGCCGGCCTTGTCCCAGGTGTAGCTGGTGGTGCTGTTCGGGGTGCAGGCGCTCGGGCTGGTGCCCGTGCAGGTACTGGTGAGGCGGCCGGCGAGGTCGTAGCTGTAGCTGGTCGCCGGGCGGGGGCTGGGACCGGTGTCCTGGTATTGCTCGGTGGTGACGCGGCCGTTGGCGTCGAGCGTGTAGTTCTTGGTGCCGCTGGCGTCGCTGGTAGTGGCCAGCCGTCCGGCGCGGTCGTAGGTCCGGGTTTCGGTGACCGGGGTGGTCGTGGGGGTCGTCGCGGTGAGGAGGTTGCCGGCTTGGTCGTAGGTGTAGGCGACGGCCTTTCCGGTGGTGGCCTGGCCGCTGGTGTGCTGGTCCTTGTCGTAGGTGTAGGTGGTGGACGTGTTGTCGGGGAAGGTGCGGCCGGTGAGGTTGCCGTCGGGGTTGTAGGTGTAGGCGAAGTCCTGGTCCAGGCCCGGGACGGTGACTCTGGTCAGGCGGTCGGCCGCGTCGTACTTCAGGGTTCGGGAGCCGGTGGCGTCACTGACGCCGGTGATGTGCCCGGTGGCGTCGTAGTCGTACGTGGCGCCGGGGGTTCCGTCGGAGTAGGCGACCGCGGTGATCTGGCCGGCGCCGTTGACGGTCGAGGTGATGGTCTGGCCGCGGGCGTTGGTGACCTTGGTGCGGTTGCCGTCGGCGTCGTAGCCGAAGGAGACGGTGCGGCCGAGCGGGTCGGTGACGGTGGTGGTGCGTCCGGCGGTGTCGTGGCCGTAGCCGGTGGTGTGGTTTTCCCGGGGTGAATCGCGGCGCCGCGGGTGGGTGCAGCAGGTCGTCACAGCGTCACAGCGCCGGTTGCGCGGCGCTGCGCAAGGATGGTCATCCCGCGCGGCCGGTCCGTTCCGCGATCACGGTCGCGGGCAACGTCGGCGTCTCCCGAGGAAGCTCGCGGATCTACGGAGACGTGCCCGACGTGTTCGGCCTGCCGGGTGCCGTGCCGCTGCCTACTTGATGTGACGCAGCAGGGCGGTGACGGCTGGATACACCTGCCCTCGGGGGTGTACCACCATCACCTTCCAGGTGGGTGCGTGTTGGGTGAAGTGGTGTGGCGTGAGGTCGGGGAAGCGGGCGGCCAGGGATGTGGGCATGATGCACACGCCGAGGTCCTGGCGGACCAGGTCGGTGGCGGCCAGGATGTCGTTGACCTCGAAGGTGGCGGTGCGGTCGACGAGGGCCGCGCGGAAGGCCCGGTCGACCGAGTGCCGGATGGCCCAGCCGACGGGGAATTCCACCAGTGGCAGGGCGGCGGCCTCGGCGAGGGTGACCGGTCGCTCGCCTTCCATGGCGCGGCCCGGTGCCGTGATCAGGACCATCTCCTCCTCCTTCAGCACGCGTGTGGCCAGTCCTCGTTGCTGGGGGCGGTCCAGTGCCGCGACGGCCACGTCCGTGGTGCCGTCGCGCAGTGCCTGCAGGATGTCGTCGGCCGGTGCCTGGCGAAGCCTGAGCGTTACCTGTGGGTGCTGGTGGCGGAAGGCGGCCAGTGCCTGGGCGAGGCCCGTGTGGAGGCCCTGCATGACGCCGATCGTGATCTCTCCCGTCAGCTCTCCTTTGACGAGGTCGACGGCGGCGCGGGCTTCCTCGGTTGCCCGCAGTGCGGCGCGGGCGGCCGGGAGGAACGCCTGGCCGGCCGGGGTGAGGGATACCCGGTGGGTGGTCCGGTGGAAGAGCGGTGCGCCCAGCTCGCGCTCAAGGGTTCGCACCGTGGTGGAGACCGCGGACTGCACCACGTGCAGGCGTCGTGCCGCCGCGCTGAAGCCGCCCTCCTCGGCGACCGCGACGACGACCTCCATCTGTCGAAGATCCATTTCGCCTCCGTATCCCCTCCGGGCCCGCTGACTCCAGGCTATCTCTGACAGAGATTACCGTCATCTTCAGCCATCTCCTCGACATGGGAAGCGGTGGCGGTGGCACGAGGTTGAAGAGGTCGTCGGCAGCGAGGGAGCTGCCGGTGAACCAGGGCCTCCGGCCCGTTGCCGGATGCCCGCCCTAAGCAAGGAGACGTCATGTCGAACAACGGCCTCATCGACCCCGCCGACGCCGCGGTTCTGCTGGTGGACCACCAGAGCGGTCTGCTGCAGATCGTCAACCACACCAACGTCCGCGAGCTGCGCAACAACGTGGCCGCTCTGGCCAAGGCCGCCACCCTGGTCGGCGCCCCGGTGATCGCCACCGCGTCGGTCCCCGAGGGCCCGAACGGCCCGCTGATCCCCGAGGTCTTCGACAACGCCCCCCAGGCGACCTACATCCAGCGTCACGGTGAGATCAACGCCTGGGACGTGGAGGGCTTCCGCAGCGCCGTCGCGCAGACCGGCCGCCGCACCCTCCTCGTCGCCGGAATCATGACCAGCGTCTGCGTCGTCGAGCCCGCGCTGGCCGCCCTCGCCGAGGGATACGACGTGTACGCCGTCATCGACGCCTCCGGCACCTACTCCGACGAGGCACAGCGGATCTCGATCGAGCGCCTTAGCCGTGCGGGCGTCAAGGTCATCGACGTCCTGGGTGTGGCGGCCGAGCTGCAGAAGACCTGGGCCCGCGAGGACTGGGCCGCCTGGGGCGGCATCTACGCGAGCGTCAGCCCCGGCTACGCCGCTGTCATGGAGTCCGTGGCCCGCGCCCAGGCGGAGGCCACCGGGTCCGAGGGCGCCGGCGCCGAGGTCAAGTGGGCCGAGGCCCGCGGCCGGCTGGCCTGAAACCCTTCGCCCGCCCCGGGCCGTCCGGCCCGGGGCGGGCGAACCCGTCCTTCAGCGACTTGAGTTTCACGGCCGGCGTCGGTCCCAGGCGACGCCGGCCGGCCACCGTCACCACTCGGAGCACTCACGAAAACGGAGCACCCCCATGTCGTTGTCCGCCCCCCGGCTCGTTCGCCGGGCACCCGGCCAGCAGATCGCCGCCCGGCACTCGGCCCGCAGGCACGGGGCCGGGTTCTGGCTGATCGCCTCGGCGTTCGTCACGGCCATGGCGTTCTCCACCGTCCCGACGCCGCTGTACCCCCTCTACCAGGCACGCGACGGCTTCTCCACCTTCACCGTCACCATGGTGTTCGCCGTCTACGCCCTCGGCGTCCTGGCCAGCCTGCTGCTGGCCGGGCACATCTCGGACTGGGTCGGCCGACGCAAGGTTCTGATCACGGCGCTGACCCTCGAACTGGTCGCCGCCGCACTGTTCCTCACCCAGCCATCCCTGCCGCTCCTTCTCCTCGCACGGCTGGTCACCGGCCTCGGGGTCGGCATGCTCACCGCGACCGCCACCGCGCACCTGCACGAACTGCACAGAGCACACCGCCCCGACGCCTCGCCGCAGCGCTTCGAGATCGTCTCCACCGCGGCCAACATCGGCGGCCTCGGCTTCGGCCCGCTCATCGCCGGCCTCCTCGCCCAGTACCTCGGCGCCCCCCTGCGCCTGCCCTACCTCGTCTTCGGCGCCCTGCTGCTGATCAGCATCGCCGCGGTCGCGCTCACCCCCGAAACGGTCCAGGTGCAGTCCGTCAGGCCCGCCTACCGGCCGCAGCGCATCAGCACCGACCACGGTGACCCCGCCGGATACCTGGCCGCCGCGGCCGCGGGCTTCGCGTCCTTCGCGGTCTTCGGCCTGTTCACCTCGCTGGCCCCCGGATTCGTCGGCCACACCCTGCACCACCCCTCCCGCGCACTGGCCGGACTGACCGTGTTCGCCGTGTTCGGCGCCTCCGCCGCGGCCCAGACCCTCACCAGCCGCCTCGACGCCACACTGCGCAGGAACATCGGCCTGTACGCCCAGGCCACCGGGGCGACCGCACTCGCCGTCGGCATGCACACCGCCAGCCTCACCCTGTTCCTGGTGGCCGGCATCACGGCCGGCATCGGCGCCGGAGTCCTGTTCAAATCCGCCGTCGGCACCGTCGTCGCCATGGCCACCCCGGCCAAACGCGGCGAAGCCCTCGCCGGCCTCTTCCTCATCTCCTACCTCGGCCTCGCCCTGCCCGCCATCGCCATCGGCATCGCCACCCGCTACACCACCATGACCACCGCGATGACCTGGTTCACCGCGGTCCTGCTCGCCCTGCTCACCACGGCCGACCTCCTCGCCCGCCGCCCCTGCCACACCGACTGAGCGCATCCTCCGCCACCAGGCCCAAAGACCCATGCGGCGCCACGCCCAGCCCCGTACGGCCCGGCGCCCGGCCCACGCGACCAGCCCGCCCCCGGTCCGGAAAGCGCACCATGACAACGACGCCAACGCCGACTCCAGCCTCCCCGCCGCATCCCCGGCCGAAGCTGGTGGCGACCGACCTCGACGGCACACTCCTACACAGCGACGGCAGCCTGTCCCAGCGCACCCGGGCCGCCCTGACCGCGGCGAGCAAGGCCGGCATCCGCATCGCCCTCGTCACCGGCCGCCCACCACGGTGCGTTCCCGCCCTGCTGGAGACCATCGGACGGCACTACGTCATCGCCGCCAACGGCGCCGCACTGTACGCGCCGGACGCGGCCACGATCCACATCTCCCCAATACGGTCCGACACGGCGACCGAACTCGTGACGCGACTGCGCGATGCCGTGCCCGGCGTCTCCTTCGCCGTGGAATACGAGACGGTATACGGCCACGAACCTGACTACCCCAACTGGTCGTTCGGCGAAGAGGCCGTCGAGCTGATCGGTCCCGCCGAGGACCTGCTCACGCCGGCGCCGGGCCGCCATGTACTCAAGCTCCTCGCCCACCACCCCACACTGCCCCTCGACGTCTTCTACGAGCAGGCGCGACGCAGTGCCGGCGGCAGTGCCGAGACGACCCACTCTACGGGTTTGTCGCTGGTGGAGTTCAGCGCGCCCGGCGTCACCAAGGCCGCCACACTCCTCGCGTGGAGCAGCCGGCTCGGCATTACCGCCGACGAGATCGCCGCCTTCGGCGACATGCCCAACGACCTCCCCATGCTCAAGGCGGTCGGCGCGCCCTACGCCATGACCAACGCCCACCCGGACGTCCTACGGACCGCGCGCTGTCGTACAGCCTCCAACGACGAGGACGGCGTCGCCCAGGCCCTCGAGCGGTTCATCGCCGCGCCGGCGCACGCCCACTGAGCGCGCTGAACCGCCTCGTGCGGGCCACCGCTACACTCGCGTGCTGCCCGGTCTGCACCGCAGTCGGCGTTCGGCGTGGGACAAAAACCGGTGCACTATTCGTCAGCGCATGCGGAACGGACCATTCTGGATTCTGCGGCGAGCCGGGAAGCAGGGGGGGTGTTCCACCGGGCCCAGCCAGCGGGAGGCGACGGTTGTCACCGAAGTTGGGACAACGCTGGTTTGTGACATCAGAGTTGGGACTGGTCGCTCTCGTCGACCGATGCCGGTCAGGAGCGGCTGCCGCTCTCGGTCGTCTGAAGCTCCTGCTCGGTGGGCGTGCGATAGGTTGCCCGCCATGGCTGAACTCGGACCCGTTGCCTGGCCGCCGGCCCCGATCAGGACCGAGCGGCTCGTGCTCCGCGAGCCCGAGGTGCGGGACCGTGCGGCGTTCATCGAGTTGCTGGCGTCGCCGGAGGTGCATACCTACCTCGGCGGCCCCCGGCCGTGTGACGAGCTCGAGCGCGAGCTGCCCGGGGTGCCCAAGCGGTGGCCCGGGAGTTTCGTCGTCGATCTCGACGGGGCGATGATCGGCCAGATCCTGCTCAGGAGAGCGACGGGGCACCGTCGCCCGGCTGTCGCGGGGAAGGCCGATCTCGGCTACCTGTTCCTGCCGCGGACGTGGGGGTTCGGGTACGCCGCCGAGGCGTGCGCAGCGGCACTCGACTGGTTCGACGGCGTCCTTCCCGGCGAGCCGGTGGTACTCACCACCCAGACCGCCAACGTCGGCTCGATGCACCTCGCGGCGAAGCTGGGGTGCACCTCGGTAGAGCGGTACCACGCATGGGACGCCGAGCAGTGGCTCGGCCTGCGGCCCCCCAGTCACGCCGTCCGCTTGAGCCCGTACTCGACAGCGCGGATCCACGAGGCCACCGATCGGTCGTCGGCCCCGGCGCGCCGCGTGCACCAGCGCTTCCCAACTTCACTGTCACAAACCGGCGCCGTTCCCGACTTCGGTGACAACCGTCCCGGCTTCGCTGTCACAGGTCACGAGCCGCCGAGGCCGGCAGACCGCCCAGGGCCGTGCAACACGGCACTGCAACACGCCCACCCCAGGCCCCTCCCGGCCACACAGCCCCTGATCAGACCCGCAACACGCCCCCATGTCGCACCCCAGCGCAACACCGCGTTGCACCCCCGCGTTGCACCCCGAACTGTCCCGTGACAGCGGACCCGGACCGATTGCCATCGAAGGTGGACCAACGACCGTTCGTGACAGCGAAGATGGACCGCTGATGAGGATCCGGGCAAATGGCTCTGCCCGGATCTGCGGATGCTGTGGGCGATCTTCGTCTGAGACCGGGGAGTTCGGGGCGTGTGGGCAGGGCTGGGCTCACCCGATCGGCATCATGTCGGTCAGTGGAAATGCCGTCACGTCTTCAGGCGGGCGCGACAAGTGCAGCATGGTGTGGAAGTAGCCGTCGGTCTCCTTCCCCTGCGGGTCATCGCCGGTCGTGGTCACTGCCTGGATGGCGTATTGCTGTTCACCCGCGCTGGTGAAGCGTCGTTGCCGGAACGTGTGCGCGGTGGCCTTCTCTGTGACCAGGCCGTGTGAAGCCAGGCATGCGGCGATGGACGTGTACGGGGTGGTGCGCAGTACGAAGGCCGCGACCCACACCGGGTCCTGGGCACAGGTCAGGATCGGCTGGAAGCTGTGGGCGGTCAGGAAGGTCGTCCCTCCGGTGATCGTGATCAGACGGGCGTGCCGTGCGGCGCGGAGCAGGGGCTGCGAGGGGGGCGCTGTTTCGAGGTTCTCGGCGAAGCCCTCTTCCAGCAGGCCGACCTCGCATGCGTAGGAGATGGCGTTCGTGGCCATGTCGAGTCCGATTACCCGGGCTGGGTCATGGCGCCGACGAGCCGCGTAGTAGCTGCGGTCCCATTCGATCAGTTCGGCTGTGGTGAGGGCGGTGGCCTGTGGCGACGTGTAGTGGGCGTACAGGTCGTCCAGTGTCACCTCATGGTTGAGGAGGGCGGCGTTGATGCCATACGAGCAGCAGATGTCCAGCACGGTCACCGGTTCCGCCGTGCGGGCTGTCCGCCTGCGGGCCGCGAGCGCCCGCCGGAAGACGCTCTGTCCGTGATGGGGTGTCTGGTATTCCAGCGGGCCCAACGCCTGGAAGTAGGCCCGAGGATCCGGTTGATCGTAGATGTCGTCGAAGAGCGTCATGCCTGCTGGGCCGGGGGCCTCCGACGCTTGCCGATCACCGCCGGCGCTCTCACGCCCCTTGTTCCGAATACCGCTCATACCGGTTCTCCTCACAGAGCTCAGGTCCGCTATCTGGTCAGAGTCGGTCATCCCGCTTCGGTACCGGAAGAAGGCGGGGAAGAAACCAGCCACGCGCCGCAACCGGGGATGGCTGGTGCTCACCCGGAGCCTGCTCCGCTTCCGGTGGGGTTTCACACTCCTGACCTGCGGTGGTCCATCTTCGCTGTCGCGAAATCGCGTTGGTCCACCTTCGATGGCAATCGGTGCGGGTCCGCTGTCACCGGACACGAACCCCCTCCCCGCGCTGCCGAGCACCAGCCACCGAACCCCACCACCAGGAGAAGGCCGGCCCCGACAGCGGACGCCGTCCCCGCCGTACCCGGCGGCCCTTGGGCGGCGGCCCGGACCCGCGGCTGTCGCGCCCACCTGCCGCGCCCCCACCACACCCAGGGGAACCTGGCATCCGCCCACGTCACAGGGCACGACAGCACCCCACGTGACAGGGCGATGCGACAGCACCCACGCCCCGGCAACAGCCCTCCGACACACCCTCCACGGCGGCCTGGCAGCCCCCCAGCCCTTCCGGGCCGCTCTCAGGACCCAGCAGGCCCCCTCACGGAACTCCGCGCCGGTACACCACCGATCGCGGCTGCGCCTGCTCACAGAACGACAGGGCCGGCTGCGGCGAAGCACCCGCCGACCACCCGGATGACGCCCACACGCTTACGGCCTGCCCACGGATCCGCAGCCAGAACGCGGTCACTCCGGGTGAGCCAGGCCGCTCTCAGTCAGAAGAAGTCGTGTGAAGTGATGCTGTGGCCGCAGCCGTGCCTTGCGCAGTCGAGCCCTCTGGTCGGAGTTCTTGGAAATTCGAAGTCCGGACACCTGTGGCAGACGTGGCAGGGGAAGACATCGGGGCCGGGATCGGAGTCACCGTCTGACAGCAGGGATCGTGCCTCGCCATGGAGCGACTGGAGCCGCTCCCTGACTTGACCGAGGTCGCCCGCAATCCGCTCCAGGGCCTTCTTCTGGGAATCTGTCAGGTCGTCAGCAGAATGCATGGCCACGCTCCGTTGCCATCGACGGCCTCTCAATGGCCGCCAGGGGATGCCCTCATAGTGACTCCAGATACGCATGTGTGCACTTTGAAGCAGCATGAGACAGGGCGTGACAGAGGTTGTTCACAGTCCGGCAGGACCTGCTCCCGCAACTGTGGGAAAAGCACATGAAGGCGGAGTTCCCTGGGCACCTTCGCGGTCGAGAAGTCGAGGGCGAAGACCTGGTGCAGCTGGATGCGGACGTCGCCGGCTGCGTCTCCTCGTCCCTGTCGAGCGTTCTCGACGAGAGGCGCCGCGGAAGTCTTCGGACGTGCACCGAGGTCCTTGAGAGGGTTCTACCATGGATCGGGGACGGGGACGGGACCAGGTACTACGAGCGGCTGCACGAGATGGCCGTGTTGGCAGTCGGACTTGGGAACGTGAGCGACTGACCGCGCGGCCCTGGGTCGAAACGGCGACACCGAACCAGATCAACTGAGACACCACTCCGCGTCCAGTCACCCGGGACCAGGTGACATGAGATTCTCGACCGCCTGGCGTCTCAACTGATCTGGTCGCCGCAGGCCACAGCCCTACCAGCGGACCAGATCATTCGAGACGGGACACAGGCCGGTGCAACGCGCCACTGCAACACGCCCGCCCCACGCCCCTCCCGGCCACACAACACCTGGTCAGACCCGCAAAACGGCCCCGTGTTGCACCCCGCGCAACACCGCGTTGCACCCCCACGTTGCACCCGCCACCAGGCAACCGACCACCACCACCAGAACAAGGCCGGCCCCGACAGCGGCCCGCCGGCCCCGCCCGCACCCGACCACCCCGGACGGCCCCGCCTGACGCGTGGTCAACCGCCCGGGACGATGTATCCAGAACAGACGGCATTGGTCGGGCAGGAAAGGGGCGGCGCCTGCTTGACAGGTGATGTCGGAACAGTCGGCCGGCCTGCGGGCCGTGGATCATCGGTCGTGTCTCCGAGAAGGACAGTCATGGCACACCCGCCCACCACCAGCACCGCCCAAGCGGTCACCGCACGGCGTTGCCATCGCTTCACGTCGTCCCCCTCGCCTACACCGTGGCAGCGGCCACTGTATCCAGCGCAGCGCAGCCCCGCCCAAGCAGAACCGCCCAGCAGCGGCAGACCCCGGACGCAGCGAGCGCGCCCCGAACGGCAGCCACGGCAGCGAAGGGCGGAACAAGCCAGACCAGACGGCGGCCAGGCCGGATCCGCAGCGACCAAGGGTGGCACCGCCTGGGCCTCGGGCCGGGCGCAGCACCAGGACAGCGGCGCCGGGACGGGCCGGGACGGGCCTGGACAGCGGACAGAGGGACCAGAGACGGCCAGGCCGGGCACCCCTGGGCGGGCAGGGGCACGGCCTGGACAGCGGCCCGGGGGTGCAGCCAGCGGCCCAGGGCGCAGCAGCAGAGCGGCACGGGCGCGGCCCAGGCAGCACGCAGCACGCAGCAGCGGCAAGGACGCCCTCGCCGTGACCGCGATTTTCCGTGATCGTTGAAGCGGGTATGGACACTTCACAGCGAGCCCAGGCGCGTCGCGGCGCAATCGCCGCGCTGGCGGTACAGCGCGGATCGCGGCTGGGCCTGGCAGCCGTTGCTCTGGTCGGCACCCTCGCCCTCGCGACGGTCACCCCGGCCATGGCCGCCCCCGAGCAGACCCGAGGCTGTGGCTGGAACGCGAGCCGCAACGGCGAACGCGCCTACTACGAGCACTGCGCCACCAACACCAACGTGTGGATTCAGGTCAAGCGGTTTCCCCGGTCCGACTACCACCGCTGTGTCGGCCCCGGCCGCACCAACCTGGACTCGGATGCCACTGGCGCCTGGTACGACAGCACCTACCAAGGCGGACTGTGCTCCCACCCCGGTGACACCGGACCCTGACTGGCCTCCGCCTGGTGTCACTACCAGTGCTGCGCTGCTACTGAAGTTGAACTCGTGATGTCGCTCGGATGGGTGAAGCGGTAGCGTTCGCCTGCCGTTGGAGGGTTCGTCCCGGTAGTCGTGTGCTGTGA
>NZ_JBVIRL010000055.1:0-24955 GCF_055576085.1 Kitasatospora sp. NPDC033851
GACACACCCACCTCGCCCGCAGCCTCAACCGTCGTCACCCCCGATGCGATCAGGCGCCAGAACTCCCGCTGCACCGCGCGAGACGGCTCCGGCCGCCCCGGTGAACGCATCGGCGGTCGCATCGCCCGATCCGCGGCCCACTGCCGTCGTGCTCCCGCAGGCGCCTCCGCCACCTCCTGATCTCGTCCCATCGCATACCTCTATGATCAAGGTGTTGCGACGACCAGTTGAATCCACCCAGTTCGCGCGGTACGGCGGCGGCGGCTTCGGCCCACTCGGGGTCGGTGAGCGTGCCGTTCGCGGTGAGCTG
The DNA here is from genome assembly GCF_055576085.1 of Kitasatospora sp. NPDC033851. NCBI lineage: Bacteria > Bacillati > Actinomycetota > Actinomycetes > Kitasatosporales > Streptomycetaceae > Kitasatospora > Kitasatospora sp. NPDC033851. Next base: position 311 of record NZ_JBVIRL010000055.1, read on the forward strand.
CTCGACCAGGGCGGCGCGCAGGGTGTCGGAGGTGGTCACTGGTCGTGGCCCCTTTCCAGTCGGTCGGCGATCGCGTGCGCGATCCGGTCGGTGATCTCGGACGGCTGCCACGCCCATTGCCCGTTCGGGTTGCACTCCAGGAAGTACCAGGCGCCGTCGGCGGTCACGGCGAAGTCGAAGGCACCGAAGGTCAGTTCGAAGGTAGCGAGGTAGCGGGCCACGGCCTCGGCGACCGGCACGGGGACCTCGATCGGGCTGCACCGCATCCGGTCCTGACGGTGCCGCCAGTCGAGATCCGGGCTGTCGATGCGGGTGCCGAAGAGCCGGTCCCCGACGGCGGTCACCCGGGTGTCGAACACCTTGGGAACCTTGGCCTGGAACAGGTGAGGGCACACCGTCACAGCCTCGGTGATCTCATCGCTGCGAACCTCGCGGACCCAGACGGCCCGGGCCTGCCCGCCGACCGAGTACCGGGCGTGCCATACGGGTTTGTACACCGTGCCGTCGGCGTGGCGGGCGGTGAACTCCCGTGCCTCGTGCTCGTCGTCGGTGATCAGCGTGTCGGGCACCCGGAATCCGCAGCGCTGGGCGGTGGCGAGCTGGGCGGGCTTGTACTCGGCCGCCCGGCTGTCCCAGGGGTGGTTCACGTAGTGCGCCCCGGGGAGGGAGGCGAGGATGCCGCCCGCGCCCCAGAACGCCTGCGAGGCGGCGAACCGGCGGTCCTGGCCGTCGAGGTCGGGCGGGCCTTCGTAGGGCGAGGGTCTGCGCACCCAGACCGAGCGAACGTCCGTGAGGTCCAGTTCACGGCTCGACGTGCGGAGGGTGCCCCGCTGGTCGCCCGTGCGGTACGTGGCGGTCAGCGAGGCACCCGCGTGCAGGTCGGTGCCGGGATCGAGACGGACCACCGGAACGCGGCGCTCGGCGAGCACCCGCAGTACCGCATCCGCCGTCACGTCAGAGGAGTTGGTCAGTACCAGCACCGACCCGGTTCGGCTGTCCATCAGCCGGAACTCTGGTCCTGGTCGTAGGACTCGGTCACATCGCTGTCCGTGGCCCCGCCCGGCTTCGTCCCGTCAGCGGGGCTCGTGTGGGTGGGCGTGACACCGCTGGTGCTGGTGCCGTGGCTTCCCAGCTCGACCGTTCGGCCGTGCTCGTCCACGATGACGGCGATCTGCGTCTCGGGGTCGATCACGGGCGTGAACGCCGGGAGCGTGGCGGTGGCCGCGTACGGCCCCATCCTGCGGATGCCCCACGGCACGGGGGTCTGCGTCATGTGTCCTCCTTGTATCGGTATTCGGTCATTTCCGGCAACTCTGCTGCTGCGCAGAGTCGTTCATCGGCCCGCCGTGGGTGGGCGGGGGTGGTGGGGGAGTGGGAAGTCGGTGGGGTCGACTTCCCGTGTTCAGGGGGTGGTGGTTTGGCTGTGACAGTGGGTGAGGGCGAGTTTGATGCGGGTGTCGGGGGTGGTGGCGAGGAGCAGTTCGCCGGCGGTGATGAGGGTGGTCCAGTAGGTGGTGGGGTCGCCGGTGCGGGGCATGGGGTGGGCGGCGGCGAGGGAGAGGTAGGCGGTGGTGAGGTTGCCGGTGGTGAACCAGCGGTCCAGGCCGTGCCGGTGGCCGGGGCGGATGCCGCCCATGGCGTCGATGGCGACCAGGAAGAGGTCGATGACGGCGCGGCTGGTGGCGTCGAGGGTGACGGGGATGTCGAAGACGCCGAGGGCTTCGAGGAGTTCGCCGGTGTCGGCCTCGGAGTTGGGGCGGGGGTTGGCGAGGAGGGAGTGGTAGCAGTCGTTGAGGCGGCGGGTGGTCTCGGCGAGGGGGATGTCGAGGGCGAGGCAGACGGCCCGGGCGGAGGGCAGGGGTTCGTTGCTGCGGCGGGCGAGGCGGGCGTAGACCTCGGCGGGGCTGGTGCCCTGGGCGAGGACGTGTCGGGCGAAGGTGACGAGGGGCGGGTGCATGGGCGGTGCTGCTTTCAGGCGGCGAGGAGGGCGGGGGAGGGAGCGACGAGCGCCCAGACGAACTTGCCGACGCCGCCGGCTCGGGGGCAGCAACCCCAGCGCTCGGCCAGCTCGTTGACGAGGAACAGGCCGCGCCCGTGCTCGTCCTCGGGGGCGGCGGTCCGGACGGAGGGGCATCCGGTGCCGGCGTCGTGGACCTCGATACGGAGGCGGTCGCCGACGAGGGCGAACCGGACCTCGATGAGGCGGTCGTCGGGGGCATCGCAGTGCTGGACGGCGTTGGCGAACAGCTCGCCGAGGAGGAGTTCGGCGACGTCGGAGTAGCGGTCGCCGGAGGGCAAGGCGGCGAGGTAGGCGCGGAGCAAGTAGCGGGCCGGCGAAGTGGATTCGGGCCGCGAGTGGAGGCGCGCGACGAACGTGCAGGGACGGCGGGTTTCGAGCATGAAGGCCTCGTCGGGAGCAGAGGAGGATGTACGAAGGGAGCGCGATTTCCGGTGAGACGTCGCTGTACCGGGCCGGCATTCCGCGGATACGTATCCGCCACCTTTGCGGACGTTGACTGGTAGGTCCCTGCTCGCCCTCTGCGCCATCGAAATCGACGCAGTACTGGTCCGGAGCCGAGCGTGGGTGCAGCTGACAGGCGCCACGTATTCAGCTTCGCCTGGCGCGACGTCAATCTCGATACCCAGCCGGTAATCTCACTGTGAGATGCATTTCTGAACGCCTGGGAGTGACCTGTGGGAACTGCCTTGGAACCGATCAAGCTGCCGGATTTCGCATGGCAGAACGCCGAAGTCCGCGACGCGCTCCGGCGCAGGGACGTGGCCGCCTTGTTCCGCTACGTCCAGCATCACAGCGGCGCCAGCCAGGCTCGGCTCGCGGTCCAGGTAGGGATGACCCAGAGCCGCGTGAACGAGATCATCAACGGTCGGCGGGAGGTTGCTCGACTCGACGTGTTCGAGCGAATCGCCGACGGCTTCCAGATGCCCGACCCCGCACGCCGACTACTCGGGCTGGCGTCACGAACCTCGGGGCAACGCACAGCTGGATCGGCGTTTGATCTCTCTGCGTTCCCCGAAGTGGTCAGGGTCTACAACGACCAGGCTGCCGCGACCGCCGAAATCCAACGCGCGGCACGGTCCGCAGTTGAGCTGGACGTGCTGGCCGTACGTGGCCTGGGCCTCCTCGCCCTCCGCGACTCCTTGCTGCGTCAGCATCTCGATCTCAACGGTGATTCGGCGCCGCGACTGCGGGTGCTTCTCCTCGACCCGGATTCGCCTGCGGCCAGGCACCGCGCGGCTGAGATCGGCGAGTCGGCCGAGTCCCTCGCCAGCGGCATTCTCCTCGCCGAGGCCCGGCTCCGAGAACTCGCCGATGTGGGCCACGTCGAGGTCTACCGCTACACCACGGTGCCCGTCTGGCGGATCATCAGACTGGACAGCACTCTTTACGTGGGGGCATTCGATGCGGGCTGGGAGGGGCACGAGTCGGCAACGTATAAAGTGCTGCCCACTCCGTCCGGCCCGCTTTACCGGGGCTGGCAGAGGCAGTTCGAGGTGGTGCTGGACGGCGCTCAACGCGTGATCTGAAGGAGGAACTGGCATGGCGATCGAGGCGGAGCTCAAGGCCGTCGTACGCGACCCCGAACACGTCCTCGCGCGACTGGAGGAGTCGTACGGTGCCGGGCGCGCCGAGGTCTACCGCGACACCTACTACGACGCCCCGGACGGCAGTCTGATGGGCGCCGACCGCGAGCTGCGGATCCGCACCGTACACGGGCCCGACGACACCCGCACCGTGCTCACGTACAAGGGCGCCCGGGTGGACGAGGCGTCCGGGTCGAAGTGGGAGGCCGAGACGCGGGTGGAGGACGCCGAGGCGGCTCACGAGATCATCCGCGGCCTCGGATTCACCCCGCGAATCCGGTTCGAGAAGCGCTGCCGCAACTACGACTTCGAACGCGATGGGCGGTGCTTCCTCGCCACGCTCGTCCGCGTCCCGGAACTCGACGCGACGTTCATCGAGGTCGAGACTGCCACGGATGCCCCGGACGGCCTCGCAGCGGCGCTCGACACCGTGCGGGCCGTCCTGGCTGGCCTCGGGATCAGCGAGGATGACCTGACAACGGAGCTGTACACGGACGCGGTGGCCGCAGCTCGTACCTGATTCGAGGGAGAGCGGTTGGGGTGGTGTGTCACGCCCACCTGCTCGGGTCGCGAGCCCCAGGCGTGGACGATCCAGGCAGCGAAGGTGGTGGACCATGCCGAGGCGTGACTACGAGGACGATCCGGACGCCCTCGAGGCGAACTCCCTCGTCCCGGCGGCGTCCGTGGTCGTGGTCGACGAGGCGGGCCGCGTTCTCCTCCAGCGCCGTACCGACAACGGGATGTGGGCCCTGCCGGGCGGCAGGATGGACATCGGTGAGTCGCTCGCCGGGTGCGGTATCCGCGAGACGCGTGAGGAGACCGGCATCGATATCGAGATCACCGGGATCGTCGGCACCTATACCGACCCCCGGCACGTCTTCGCCTACGACGACGGCGAGGTCCGCCAGGAGTTCTCCATCTGCCTCCTCGGGCGCCCGCTCGGCGGACAGCTGCGGGTGTCCGACGAGTCCCACGAGGTGGCGTGGTTCACCCCGGCCGAAACGGACGGGCTGCCGATGGTGTCGAACATCCGCAAGCGGCTGGCCGACTGGCGCTCCGGTGAGATCCCCGTGGTTCGCTAGCCGCCGTACACTGTCCAACTCCTCGGTCACTTCCGGGCGTTGAGGCGGCGGGTGGGTTCTGCTGTGGTCGGGTCCTCGGGCCAGGGGTGGCGGGGGTAGCGGCCCCTGAGATCTGCGCGGACGGCGCGGTAGCCGTTCTGCCAGAAGCCCTCCAGGTCGCCGGTGATGGCGGCGGGGCGGCCGGCGGGGGAGAGCAGCTGCACGGTCAGCGGCACGCGGCCGCCGGCCAGTGCCGGCGCGGCCTTCCAGCCGAAGAGTTCCTGCAACTTGACTGCCAGTACCGGGCGTTCGGTGCTGTAGTCGACGCGTATCTTCGACCCGCTGGGCACGGTGATGCGCTCGGGGGCCAACTCCTCCAGGCGGCCGGCCTGTCCGCTCGCCCAGGGGAGCAGGCGTTGGAGGGCCGACGTCGTATCAATGCGGGCGAGGTCGGTGCGGCGGCGGGCGCGGGAGAGTTCGGGCTCCAGCCATTCGTCGGCGCGTTCCAGCAGCGCCTCGTCGGAGACGTCCGGCCAGGGGTCTCCGATGGCGGAATGCAGGAAGGCGAGGCGTTCGCGTAGGCCGGGGGAGGGCCAGGTCAGCAGCTCGCTGACGCCCTCGCGGCTCAGGCCTTCGAGGATGGCGGCGCGGACGAGGGCCCGGTCGGGTCGGGCCAGCGGCTTCTCGGCGAGTTCGATGGCGCCGAGGGATTCCACCTGGCGGGAGACGACTTCACCTCGCCGGGTGTCCCAGTGGACTTCCTCGCGGGCGCTGATGAGGGCCGCTCCGGCGAGAACTGCGGTGTCCTCGTCCAGTGCCGCAGCGTGCAGGACCCGGGCGGAGTGCGCGCCGGCCGGGCGGTCGGCGACGGCGACGGCGAGCCAGGGCAGGGCGCCGAGCGCGGTGCCGGGGGCGAGTTCGGCGGCCGTGCCCGAGGCCATCAGGTACGGGCTGCGCTCGCCGGGGGCGGGCTTGTCGACCCGGGCGCGGGCGATCCGTTCGGGGAAGGCGAGGGCGACGACGAGTCCGGCGGCGGTGGCGTCGGGCAACGGGGTGGCGGGTTCGTCGGAGGTGGCACGCTGCAAGCGGCGGACTTCGTCGCGCCAGCGCCCGGCGTAGGGGTCGTTGCCCGATCGGACGGTGCGCCACACCGCGCCGAGGTCGTCCCCCAGCGCGCGCGGGGGTTCCTCGGAGAGCAGGGCGACGACCTCGGCCGCCCGGCGGGCGCCTACGGCGGGAGCGCCGTCGACGAGGGCGCGGCCCAGCCGGGGGTGCAGCCCGGTGCGGGCGAGGCGCACGCCGCGCTTCGTCGCCCGGCCGTCGGCGGAAACGGCCCCGAGGGCGAGCAGGGTCTGCCGGGCGGCGGCCATCGCCCCTGCCGGGGGCCGGTCGGGGAGGGCGAGGCCGGTGGCGTCCGGGTCGCCCCAGCAGGCGGCCTGGAGGGCGAACGACGTGAGGTCGGCGAGCGCGATTTCCGCTGTGGGGTAGCGGGCGGCGCGGGCGTCCTCGGCCTCGTGCCAGCAGCGGTAGATGGTGCCGGGGGCCTCACGCCCTGCTCGTCCGGCGCGTTGGCGGGCGGCGGCGAGCGAGGCGCGGACGGTGACCAGTGCGGCGAGGCCGCGGGCGTGGTCGGTGCGGGGTTCGCGGGCGAGACCGGCGTCGACGACGACGCGGACGCCCGGCACGGTGAGGGAGGATTCGGCGACGGCGGTGGCCAGCACCACCCGGCGTGTGGGGGACGGGGTGAGCGCGGCGTCCTGGACGGCTTGCGGGGCGCGTCCGTGCAGCTGCAGGACATCCGCCGGGAGACCGGCCAACTGCCCGGCGACCCGGGCGATTTCGCCGACGCCGGGCAGGAAGCAGAGCACGTCCCCGTCACGTTCGGCGAGGGCCCGCCGGACCGTGGCCGCGACGTGGTCGAGGAGCGCCGGGTCCACCCGGGTGCCGTGCGCGGGCCGGATGGCGCGCGGCGGGGGCGCCCAGACCACGTCCACCGGGTGGGAGACCCCGTGCGCCTCCACCACCGGGGCGCCGCCGAGCAGTTCGGCCCAGGCGGCGGTGTCGGAAGTGGCGGAGGCGCAGACCAGGCCGAGTTCGGGCCGCAGCGCCGCCCGGACGTCCAGCAGGAAGGCGAGCGCGGTGTCGGCGTCCAGGTGCCGCTCGTGGCACTCGTCGAGGACGACGACGTCCACGCCGGGCAGTTCCTGGTCGCGCTGGAGCCGCTGCAGCAGCACGCCGGTGGTGACCACCTCGACCACGGTGTCCGGCCCGGCCCGGCGCTCGCCACGCACGGTGTAGCCGACCCGGCCGCCGACGGACTCGCCGAGCAGCCAGGCCATCCGCCGGGCGGCGGCCCGGACGGCGAGCCGACGCGGTTCGGCGACCAGCACCCGGCGCACCGGTCGGCCGTCGGCGAGCAGCCCGGCCAGGGCGAGCGGCACCAGGGTGGTCTTGCCGGTGCCGGGCGGCGCCGCGAGGACGGCGGTGCCGTGCCCGGCGAGGGCGTCGTGGAGCGCGGGCAGGGCGGTGCGGACGGGCAGGTCGTGCCAGGCCGGGTTCATGGCAGGGCTCAGCCCCGCTCGGTGACGAAGATCGCCGTGCCGGGGATGAGCCGCCCGCGCAGCGGGGACCAGCCGCCCCACTCCTGCTCCAGGCCGGCCGGCCACTCGGGCTCGACCAGGTCCACCAGCCGGAAGCCGGCGGCGACGAGTTCGCGGACCCGGTCGCCGAGGGTGCGGTGGTGCTCGACGTAGGTGGCGTTGCCCTGCTCGTCCTGTTCGACGTACGGGGTGCGGTCGAAGTAGGAGGACATCGCGGTGAGGCCCTCGACGCCGGGCTCGTCCGGGAAGGCCCAGCGGATCGGGTGGGTCACCGAGAACACCCAGCGCCCGCCGGGCCGCAGCACCCGGTGCACCTCCCGCATCAGGGCGGTGGTGTCGGCGCTGAACGGGACGGCGCCGTAGGCGGAGCAGGCGAGGTCGAACGAGCCGTCGGCGAAGGGCAGCACGGCGGCGTCGGCCTGGACGACGGGGACGGGCACGGCGCCGCGGCCGAGGTCGATCCGGCGGGAGTGCTGGAGCTGGCGGTAGGAGATGTCGAGGGCGACGGGGCGGGCGCCGTGGCCGGCCAGCCAGCGCGAGCACTGGGCGGCGCCGGCGCCGATCTCCAGCACGTCCTGGCCGGCGACCTCGCCGAGCAGGTGGGCGTCGGCCTCGTCCAGGCCCTCGGGGCACCAGGTGAAGCGGTCGTCGCCGAGGAACTCGCCGTGCTCGTCCTGGTACTCGTCGGCGTTGCGGTCCCACCAGTGCCGGCTGGCCCGGCTGCTCTCCCCGGTGCCGGCCTCGCGCCGCACCGCGTCGTCGTCGCCCTCGGCCCCGGTCCCGGCCCCGGTTCCGGCCTCGGTTCCGGGGGCGGTTTCGGCGGACGAGTCAAGATCGTGAAGATCGGACTGGGGGGTGGTGGCCACGGTGACAATGCCCATCGCGTAGGGTATGGAGCGCGGAAGCGTCGCTGTCGCGAACCGGCCCCCGAAAGGGACCGGGTCCTGGCGGTGGCATCCGGGGAAAAGGCTCCTGCGGGCGCCACCGAGAGGTGCGCAATCGGAGGATATGGCCTGATCCGTACCAGGCTCCACCGTCTTGCCGTCCTTCGGCATTGACCGTGCCTGGCCGTCCCCGTATGCTACAAGTTGCGCTGCGGGCCTGCGCGCCTCGGACGGAGCAGGTCGCGCTCGCATCTGTCGAAGACCCCACGGTCGCAAGACGGACGCCGATTCTCGTTGTACGGGAGTTTGGTGTGCCGTGTTCTGGGCTGTCCGGCTTTCGGTGGGAGCGATACGGGCCCTCCGCGTGGCATTACCTACGACTTTCATGTCCGTACCGGAGCCCTTTTCCTAATGACGAGCCCCACCGACTCCTCCCTCAGCACCACCCCGCAGGTCGCGGTCAACGACATCGGCGACGCCGAGGCGTTCCTCGCCGCCATCGACGAGACCATCAAGTACTTCAACGATGGCGACATCGTCGAGGGCGTCATCGTGAAGGTCGACCGTGACGAGGTCCTCCTCGACATCGGTTACAAGACCGAGGGCGTCATCCCGTCCCGCGAGCTCTCGATCAAGCACGACGTTGACCCGCACGAGGTCGTCGCCGTCGGTGACAACATCGAGGCCCTGGTTCTCCAGAAGGAGGACAAGGAGGGTCGTCTCATCCTGTCCAAGAAGCGCGCTCAGTACGAGCGTGCCTGGGGCACGATCGAGAAGATCAAGGAAGAGGACGGCATCGTCACCGGTACCGTCATCGAGGTCGTCAAGGGTGGTCTCATCCTCGACATCGGCCTCCGTGGCTTCCTGCCGGCCTCGCTGGTCGAGATGCGCCGCGTCCGCGACCTCCAGCCCTACGTGGGCAAGGAGCTCGAGGCCAAGATCATCGAGCTGGACAAGAACCGCAACAACGTGGTCCTGTCCCGCCGTGCCTGGCTGGAGCAGACCCAGAGCGAGGTCCGCCAGACCTTCCTCACCACCCTGCAGAAGGGCCAGGTGCGCTCCGGCGTCGTCTCCTCGATCGTCAACTTCGGTGCCTTCGTGGACCTGGGTGGCGTCGACGGCCTGGTGCACGTCTCCGAGCTGTCCTGGAAGCACATCGACCACCCGTCCGAGGTTGTCGAGGTCGGCCAGGAGGTCACCGTCGAGGTTCTCGACGTTGACATGGACCGCGAGCGCGTCTCCCTGTCGCTGAAGGCGACCCAGGAGGACCCGTGGCAGCAGTTCGCCCGTACGCACCAGATCGGTCAGGTCGTCCCGGGTAAGGTCACCAAGCTGGTTCCGTTCGGTGCGTTCGTCCGCGTGGACGAGGGCATCGAGGGTCTGGTCCACATCTCCGAGCTGGCCGAGCGCCACGTGGAGATCCCGGAGCAGGTCGTCCAGGTCGGCGACGAGATCTTCGTCAAGGTCATCGACATCGACCTCGAGCGTCGCCGCATCAGCCTGTCGCTGAAGCAGGCCAACGAGGCGCTGGGTGCCAACCCGGCCGAGGTCGACTTCGACCCGACCCTGTACGGCATGGCCGCTTCGTACGACGACCAGGGCAACTACATCTACCCGGAGGGCTTCGACCCCGAGGCGAACGACTGGCTGCCCGGCTTCGAGAAGCAGCGTGAGGAGTGGGAGCGCCAGTACGCCGAGGCGCAGTCCCGCTTCGAGCAGCACCAGGCCCAGGTCATCAAGAGCCGCGAGGCCGACGCCCAGGCCGCCGAGGAGGGTGGCGACGCCGTCGCCGCTGCCGCCGGTGGTTCCTACTCGTCCAGCAGCGACGAGGGCTCGGGCGCCCTGGCCTCCGACGAGGCCCTGGCCGCCCTGCGCGAGAAGCTGGCCGGTGGCCAGAGCTGAGGCTCTCGCTTCCTGCTAGCCGATAGCTAGCACATGGGCCCCACCCGGAATCTCCGGGTGGGGCCCATGTGGTTTTCCGCGGTGACTTATACGCCTCCGACTTATGTGTCTTTTATGTGAAGAGAAGTGTGAGATGAGGCTCATTGCCCGTCTATAGGCCGAAGTTCGGGTTGCGCCTACATTGAGTGGAGCTGCCCGAAAGGCTCCTTCATGCGCAAACCCTCCTCCGCCGTCCCCGCCGCCATCGTCGGCGGCCGGCTCGCCGCCCTCGGCCGGTTCTGCTTCCGTCACCGCCGCTGGGTGCTCGGCTTCTGGGCCGCCGTCCTGGTCGTCGGCGTCCTGATCGGCGGCCGGGTCTTCGAGGGCTCGGTGGCCGGGGCCTCCTCCTCCAGTGCCGAGGCCGACCGGGGCAGCGCGGTGGTCGCCGCGGCCGACCCGGTCAAGGGCACCGTCACCGCGGTGGTGGACGGCAAGCCGGTGGACGATCCGGCGGTCAAGGCCGCCGTCGAGAAGGCCACCGCCGAGATCGCCGCACTGCCCGGGGTCTCCGCCACGCTCGACGCGTACGGCACCGGGTCGGCGCCCGCCGCGCTGCGCTCCGCCGACGGGACGGCGAGCCTGGTCACCGTCCGGATGGCCGACACCTCCACCCCCGCTCAGAGCGACGCCGTCACCCAGCGGCTCGCCGAGCTGAACGGCGCCGGCGGCGCGCACGTGACCGTCGGCGGGGACCTGGTGCTGCAGCAGGAGGTCAAGCAGCAGACCGAAAAGGACACCCGCTTCGGCGAGATGGTGACGCTGCCGCTCACGCTGGTCGTCATGGTGCTGGTCTTCGGCGGGCTCGCGGCGGCCTCGCTGCCGGTGATCGGGGCGGTCGCCTCGGTGGGCGGCGCACTGCTGGCCATGTTCGGGTTCAGCCAGATCATGGACATCGACACCAGCGTGCTGCCGATCGCGACCGTACTGGGGCTCGGACTCTCGATCGACTACGCGCTGCTCATGGTGAATCGTTTCCGCGAAGAGCGCGGCCACGGCGCGGGCATCGCCGCCGCCGTCGAACGCACCGCGGCGACCGCCGGACGTACCGTGGCCTTCTCCGGGCTGACCGTGGCCGTCGCGCTGTCGGGCCTGTTCGTCTTCACCAGCCCGGTGCTCGGGGCGGTGGCCGCCGCCGGGGTGAGCGTGGTGGTGATCGCCGTCGCCGCCGCGCTGACCCTGATCCCCGCCCTGCTCGGCTTCGCCGGCGCGCGGATCAAGACGCCCACCACGCCCGTACCGGACGAAGGATTCTTCAGCCGGACCGTCCGCCGGGTCCGCAAGCGGGCCGTACCGGTCGCGCTCGCCTGCGTCGCGCTGCTGATGGCGGCCGGGGCGCCCTTCCTCCACGCCGACATGCGCAACTCGGGCGCCGCCGTGCTGCCCGCCTCCTCGGCCGGGCGGCAGGTCGCCGAGACCGTCGACCAGCGCTTCCCGCAGGCCTCGGCCGCGCCGATCACCGTGGTGGTCGAGGGCGGCGCGGCGGTGGCACAGGCGTACGCGGACGAAGTGGTGGCCAAGCTGCCCGGGGTGAGCGGGGTACGGGCGGTCAGCCCGGTCAGCGACGCGGTCTCCACGATCGACGTGCTGGTGCACGGGGACCCGCAGGGCGGGCAGGCCGAACACGTGGTCGAGGAGCTGCGGGCGGACCGGGGCGGGCTGAAGACCTACGTCACCGGCGGCGCGGCCTCGGTGGTCGACTTCAAGGACGAGCTGATGTCGCGCGGGCCATGGGCGCTCGGGCTGGTCGCGGTGGGGACGCTGGTGCTGCTGTTCCTGATGACCGGCTCGGTGGTGATGCCGGTCAAGGCGCTGCTGATGAACCTGCTCTCGCTGGGCGCCTCGCTCGGCGCGCTCACCCTGGTGTTCCAGGACGGCTACTTCAGCGGGCTGCTCGGCTTCAGCCCGACCGGCGGGCTGGAGACCTTCATCCCGGTGCTGGTCTTCGCCTTCGCCTTCGGGCTGTCGATGGACTACGAGGTGTTCCTGCTCGCGCGGATCAAGGAACTACGGGACAAGGGCCACAGCTGTACCCGGTCGGTGGAGCTGGGCGTCCAGCGCAGCGGTCGGATCATCACCTCGGCGGCGCTGCTGATGGTGATCGTCTTCGCCGGGTTCGCACTCGGCGACATGCTGATGGTCAAGCAGATGGGCATCGCGCTGGCCGTCGCCGTCGCGGTCGATGCCACCCTGGTGCGCTGCCTGCTGGTGCCCGCCGCGATGAGCCTGTTCGGCGAGTTCAACTGGTGGGCGCCCGCCCCGCTGCGGCGACTGCACCGGCGCTTCGGGCTCAGCGAGCACGTCGAGCTGCCGGAGATCGAGCCGGCGGTGATCCCGGCCCCGCGGCCGGTGGGCGAGTCGGTGGCCGGGGAGCCGGTAGCCGGGGAGTCGGCGGCCGGGAAGTCGGCGGCCGGGGACTCGGTGGACGGGAAGCCGGCGGCCGAGGACCTGGTGGGCTCAGCCCAGCCGGGCTAGCAGGCCGACCGCGGCGCGGAGCCGGTCCTGCTCGGCGGGGGTGAGGCGGGCCTCGATGGCGGTCGCGATGCGGTGTTCGCGGCGGGCTCGCTGGTCGAGGAGGGCGGTGCGGCCGGCCCCGGTGGCGGCGATGAGCTGCTTGCGGCCGTCGGTGGGGTGGGGCTGCTGGGTGACCAGTCCGGCCTCGATCATCAGGGCGACGGTGCGGGCCATCGACTGGTGGCGGACGCGCTGGAGGTCGGCGAGTTCGGCGACGGTGCAGGAGCGCTCGTCGCGCACCAGCAGGCCGAGCACCGCTGCCTGGTTCTGCGGCAGCTCGTCGCTGTCGCGCAGGGAGCGGACCACGCTGCCGAGGGCGGCGCGCAGGTCGGCGGCGAGTTCCAGGGTGTCCGGGTGCGGGGCTTCGCTGGGCATGGGAGAAGTCTACCCAAAATATCTACAGCATTACTGTACAGCTTTGCTGTAGAGTTTCAGGCATGCGAATCACCAAGTTCGGACACGCCTGCGTACGCATCGAACACGGCGACACCACCGTCGTCGTCGACCCCGGGGTGTTCACCGACCCCGCCGCACTGGCCGGGGCGGACGCCGTCCTGATCACCCACGAGCACATGGACCACTTCGAGGAGTCCCGGCTGCGCGCCGCGCTGGAGGCCGACCCGGCGCTGCGGGTGTGGACCAACAGCGCCGTCGCCGCCCAGCTGGACGGCGTCGCGCAGCGGGTCACCGCGGTCGGCGAGGGCGACGCCTTCGAGCTCGGCGGGCTCGGCGTCTCGGTGCACGGCGAGTGGCACGCGGTGATCCACCCGGACATCCCGCGGGTGCAGAACATCGGCTTCCTCTTCGACGGCCGGCTCTTCCACCCCGGCGACGCGTTCACCGTGCCGCCGCACACCGTGGACACCCTGCTGCTGCCGCTGGCGGCGCCGTGGAGCAAGGCCTCCGAGGTCGTCGACTACGTCCGGGAGGCGGGGCCGCGCCGGGCGGTGCCGGTCCACGAGGCGGTGCTCAGCCCGGCCGGGTTCGCCGTGCACAGCCGGCTGGTCGGACCGGACGGGCCGGGCACGGGCGCGGAGCTGGCCGTCCTCGGAGACGGGGAGAGCCTGGAGCTGGGCTGAGCCCGGAGCCGGGTTGCGTCTGGAGTCGGGTTGGGCCTGCGGTCGGGTTGAGCCCGGAGCCGGGCTGACGGGCCCGGTGTGGCGCCGGTAGCCTGACGCCATGCTGAAGATCGGACTGACGGGTGGCATCGGCGCGGGCAAGAGCGAGGTGTCCCGGCTGTTCGCCGCGCACGGCGCGGTGATCGTGGACTCCGACGTGATCGCCCGCGAGGTGGTCGCCCCCGGGACGGACGGTCTGGCGGCCGTCGTCGCCGAGTTCGGCCCGCAGGTGCTGCGGGAGGACGGCGCGCTGGACCGCCCGGCCCTCGGGGCGATCGTGTTCGCCGACCCGGAGCGGCTGAAGGCACTGAACGCGATCGTCCACCCGCTGGTGCGAACCCGCTCCGCCGAACTGGAGGCGGCGGCCGCGCCGGACGCGGTCGTGGTGCACGACGTGCCGCTGCTGGCCGAGAACGGGCTGGCGCCGCTGTTCGACCTGATCGTGGTGGTCGACGCGGCCGACGAGGTGCGGCTGGACCGGCTGGTGCGACTGCGCGGGATGGCCGAGCACGAGGCCAGGGCCCGGATGGACGCCCAGGCCTCGCGGGCCGACCGGCTGGCGATCGCGGACCTGGTGATCGACAACGGCGCCGGGCTGGCGGAACTGTCGGCCCGGGTGGACGAGGTCTGGACGGAGCTGGCGGAGCGCGCGGCGGTCTGACCTGCGGATCAGGCTGAGTGTCTGCCGTGCTGCGGCCGGCTCCTCGGCCTGGGCGGCACGGGGCGCACCTCGTGCATCTCCCGCGCCGGCCGGGGGCGTTCGGCAGCCGCTCGGACCGAGTGGCCGGGAAGGGACTGTCGCAGGGCCGCCGGTGGGGAGAGCATGGCGGAATGAATGATCGTTTTTCGCTCGATCCGCACCTCGCCGAGTCGATTCCCGCCGGGGCGCACCTCACCGAGTCGAACCCCACCGGGGCGCACCTCGCCGGGGCGCCGGCCGTCGAACGGCTGGAGCGGTACACCCGCGCCGAGCAGGAGGAGGTCCTCGGCCCAGGGGACGACCCGTACGGGGTCGCGTACACCGGGCTGACCTTCCTGCCCAAGGAGATCCACTTCGGGGTCCGGGCCGCCGGCGGCCGGCTGGTCGCCCACACCGGGCTGCTGCCGCTGTCGCTCACCGCGGGCGGCACCGACCTGACGGCGATGGGCGTCGGCGGGGTGTGCGTCGCGCCCGACCGGCGCGGCGGCGGCCTCGCGCACGCCGTGGTCGGGGCCGCCCTGGACCACGCGCGCACGCTCGGCCACCGGCGCGCGCTGCTGTTCTGCCGCCCGCCGCTGACCGCGTTCTACCGGGGACTCGGCTTCCGGGAGGTGACGGTGGAGCAGCCGGAGGGGCGGCTGGCGGTGATGCCGCTGCGCACCATGTGGGCGCCGCTGTCGGCGGGGGCCGGGTGGCCGGAGGGACCGGTGCGGCTGCGGTCGCTGCCGATGTGAGGCCGGCCGCCCGTCGTCGGTGTGAGGCCGGCTCAGGCCGTGACGGCCCAGGCGGTGTCCGCGTGGGCGCCGGAGCCGGAGCCGGCGTCGGCGTGGGCCACGGCAGCGGCGGCGAGTGCGCGGATCATGGCGTGCGCCCGGGTGCCGTCGCCGGACAGCTCGGGCTGGAACAGCGAGGCGAGGAAGAACGGGTGGTCCGGCAGCTCCAGGATCCGCACCTCGCCCGACTCGTCCGCGCCGCTGAACCGCAGGCCGTGCGCGCGCAGTCGGTCCAGGTAGGCGGCGTTGAGGCCGTACGCGCAGTGGTAGCGCTCCAGGGTGCGGGTGGTGCCGAGGACCCGCTCGGCGAGGGTGCCCGGGGTGAGCGTGACGGGGCCCTCGTGGCCGACCAGCGAGCAGCTCAGCGGGGCGATCACCTGCTGCTCCCCGTCGGGGTGCGCCTCGCCGTGGACGGCGTCGGTCAGGCCGCAGACGTTGTGGGCGTACTCCAGCACCGCGTGCTGGAACCCGGCGCAGGTGCCGAGGAAGGGGATGCCGCGCTCGCGGGCGGTCCGGACGGCGGCCAGGGCTCCCGCCTCGCTGCGGTACGGGCTGCCGGGCAGCAGCCAGACGGCGTCGAAGCCGTCGAGGGCGCCGGGTGCCCCGGCGTCCTCGGTCGGGATCCAGTAGGCGTCCAGGGCGAGCCGGTCGTGTTCGGCGAGGGCGTCGAGCAGGCCCGGGATGCGGGCGTGCGAGCGGACGGCGGGGGAGCGGTCGCCGACCAGGGCGATCCGAGGGGTCAGGTAGGTCATGCGGCTATCCTGACCCCGCATCCGAGATCAGTGCCAACGATGATTTCTTACCTCTCGATCAGATCGGTTGATGACCGCCGTGGATCCCCAGCAGCTGCGCACCTTCGTCACTGTCACCCGCCTCGCCTCCTTCTCCGACGCGGCGCGGGAACTCGGCTACACCCAGTCCGCGGTCTCGCAGCAGATCGCCGCGCTGGAGGCGGACCTCGGCACCGCCCTGCTGGTCCGCCGCCCGGTCGGCCCGACCGAGGCGGGGCGGCGGCTGCTGGAGCACGCCGCGCCGCTGCTGGTCCGGCTGGAGGCGGCGCGCGCCGACGTCGCGCGCCTGGCGGGTGCCGCGAGCGCCCGGCTGGTGCTCGGCGCCACACCGCTGGCGGTCGGGGCGACCCTGGGGCGCGCGCTCGGCGAGGTGCGCCGGGCGTACCCGGGGGTGCAGCCGGTGGTCCGGGTGCTCGCCCAGGACGTGCTGCCCGCGCAGGTCGCCACCGGCGAGGTCGACCTCGCCCTGGTCGACGGCCTGGCCGCGCCCAGCGACCCGCTGCCGCTGCCCGACGTCGGCCCGCTGCGCACCGTCGCGGTGGACGAGCGGCCGGTTGTCGTCGCCCTGCCCGCCGGCCACCCGCTGGCGGGCCGCGGCGGTCTCGCACTCGCCGACCTCTCCGCCGCCCGCTGGCTGGACGCCCCCGACCTCGCCCCGCCGGTCGCCCGGCTGCGCGCGGCCGCGGGCGTCGACGGCTTCCGGCCCGCCACCCGCTACCAGGGCACCGATGTGCACGGGCTGCTCGCGCTGGTCGCGGCCGGGCACGGGCTCACGCTGCTGCCCGAGCCGGTGCCGGCCGGGGTGCCCGGGGTCGTGAGCGCGCCGATCGCCGTACCCCGGCTGGTGCACCGCACCGAGCTGGTGCACGGGAGCCTGCCGGAGGGGCCGGCGGCGCTGCTGGCGCGGTTGCTGGAGGAGACGCGGGCCGACGCGGTCTGATCGGGGGCCGTCTTCGAGTTGTGAGAATTCGGGTTGGGAGAATTCGGGTTGCGGGGGCTACCGGCGTCGATGAAATGATCACGCGATGAGCACCATCACCATCAGGCGGGTACGGCAAGAGGACTGGGCGCGGGTCAAGGAGATCCGGCTGGACGCGCTCCGTGACCCGGTCGCGGCCATCGCCTTCCTCGACACCTACGAGCAGGCGTCCGCCAAGCCCGACCGGTTCTGGCAGGACCGCACCACGGGAGCGGCGGCGGGCTCCGCCGTGGCGCAGTTCGTCGGCGAGGACGCGGACGGGCGCTGGCTCGGCACGGTCAGCGTGCTGGTCGAGCGGCCCGGCGGGTCGGGGGCCCTGGAAGGCGACGTCGTCGAGGTCGAGCAGGCGCAGATCGCCGGGTTCTACGTCCGGCCCGAGGCGCGCGGCACCGGGCTGGCGCACGACCTCGTCCGGGCCGCCCGGGACTGGTCGTGGTCGCTCGCCGAACCCCGGATCCAGCGCGTGCGGCTGTTCGTCCACGAGGACAACGCCCGCGCCGAGGCGATGTACGTCAGGGCCGGGTTCGAGCGCTCCGGCGTGGTGCTGCCCCTGCCGGGTGACGTGCCGGGCCGGGAGGTCGAACTGGCGGTGTCCCGGGGCTGATCGCGCGGCGCTGCGGCCGGTCGCGGTTGTGAAGGCGGGGTCACCAGGCGTTCACGTCCTGGGTCTGACGGTCGTCGCGTGCGCGGTGCTGTCATGAGCACAGTCGCCCGGCAACAGGCCGGGCCGACCCAGGAGACTTCCCCATGATGCTCCGTCAGCGCATGACCGTCGTCGCCGCGGCGGCCGCCCTGGCCGCCGCCGGCCTCGCCACCGGCACCGCGCACGCCGCCGCCCCGGCGACCGCCGCCGCCCCGAAGTCCCGTACGCTCTCCGCGAGTTGTTCGCAGGCGTACCTGCCGCTGCCCGACCCGTACTGCACCCCCGGCGCGTACAACCCGGCCGTCACCCAGGACACCATCGGGCAGACCATCTGCGTCTCCGGCTGGACCGCCACCGTCCGCCCGTCGACCAGCTACACCAACGCCCTGAAGGTGCAGCAGATCGCCCAGTACGGCTACGCGGACACCAGCACGGCCGACTACGAGGAGGACCACCTCGTCCCGCTGGAGCTCGGCGGCGCGCCGCGCGACCCGGCCAACCTGTGGCCCGAGCCGCGCTACGGCAGCCAGCCGGCCACGAGCAAGGACTCCGTCGAGACCAAGCTCAAGAACGCGGTGTGCGGCGGGCGGGTCGGCCTGGAGGACGCCCGCAGCGCGATCGCCAGTGACTGGACCACGGCGCTCAGCGTCCTGGGGCTGTGACGCCCTGCTTCCTTGAAGCGCTCGGTGGCTTCCAGGCGCCCTGACGTCCTGACACGGTGACGTCCTGAAGCCCTGAAGCCCTGAAGCCCTGAAGCGCTGACGCCTGCACGCGGTGAAGCCGGTTCACCGCGTGCGGGCGCGAAGGAGCCGTCCGGCCCGTCCGGTCCCCTGTGCCGGACGGGCCGGACGGCCGTCTATGGGGGTGCGGGCGCTCGCGTGGAGCGCCGAGGATCAGTTGCAGCCGGGAAGGGCCTCGCACATCGGCGCGGTCATCCCGGTGCCGACGTACTTGTCCTCCGGGGCCTTCCAGGCGTCCTTGGGCTGGGCGTCGGCCTTGGTGGTCGCCCAGACGGACAGCTCGCTGACCGCCCCGCCGTCGGTGACCACGTACTCGTGCAGGGTGACGGTGGTGCCGTCGGCCTGCGGGACGGTCAGGACGGCGGCGAAGTACGGCGCGTCGTCGGCGCTGTTGACCTTGACGGTGGCGCCGGGCACGGTCTTGGCACAGCCCTTGAGGGCGTCCGTCAGGTGCCCGTCCGTCAGGTTGGTCGCCTGCTTGGTGCCGCTGCTGTGGGTCGGGTCGCCCTCGAAGAGCAGGGTCTGCTGGGCCGTCCAGCGGTCGCCGCCGAAGCCGACCGAGGCCTTCGCGGAGGCGGTGCCGGTGAACATCCACTCGTCGTCCTTGGCGACCGCCGCGTGGCACAGCTCCATGCCCTTGAACTGGACCGGGCCGGTCTGCGGCTTGGCGTTGGCCGCCAGCGGCGCGTAGTGGTAGGTCTCGTCCATCGGGATGCTCTTGGTGTCCATCCAGGCCTTGGCCGGGATGCCCTTGGCGCCGTCGGTGCCGCCGTTGCCGGCCGGCTTGGTGGCGCCTGCGGTGGGGGCGCCGGTGGCGGTGCCCGCAGGGGCGGCGGAGCCCGCGGGGGCGGCGGTGGACGGGGCGGGGGCGGCGGTCTTGCCGGCGTCCTGGCCGCTGTTGTCCGGTCCGCAGGCGCTGAGGGCGCCCAGGCAGACGAGGGCTGCGGCGGTGGCGGTGACCAGTCGGATGCTGCGCAACTGACGATTCCTCAAGTGTCCGGTGGCGTGGGGCGGGGTCGGGCGCGCGTCGGCCGTGGGCCGCGGGTGCGCGGCACCGCCCGTCCGTTCGCGCCGCCCGGGTGACCCGTGATCGCGGGCACTCGGCATGGCTGTTCCTCCCCCGTTGACGTACGGCCGTCCGGCTCCTGGTCGCTGCCGCCCTCCTCTGGTCTGAGGGGCGGTCAGCGCCGGTGCTGCGTCGACGGCGGTCGAAAACCTATGCCAACGCGCCGCCGGGAGCAAAGCGGGATTCCGGCGGATGCTCCGGCGGCCGGGGCGGTTGCAGGACGATGATGGGGAACGTGTGTGCGGGGGCGGCGGGAGCTATGGCGGTGTGCGGGGGACTCCTGGGGCGCGCGACCCCGGCGGTGCGCCGCTCGCGGCGGCGGGTTTCCGCTGCTGGGGCCTGGTGCTGCGGGCCCGTACGGTGCCCTCGGGGCGCCGGGCCGGACGGGCGGTCCGGACCCGGCCGGACGGGCGGGTGGGGCTCCGGCGGCCGCCGACACCAAGGCTTTCCCCTGTGGGGCCCGGGCGACGGCGACCGGGGAATCGTCGGCGGTCAGGCCACCTGGCCGCCGATGCCGGAGCGGCCCGCCGCCACGCCCTCCACGGTGACGACGGTCTGCCGCCCGGCGGCCTCGCCGAGGGTGCCGGTGATCGCCTCGGTGACGGCCGCGACCAGGCGGGCGGGCGCGTCCGGGACGTGCGGCAGGTGGTAGGCCGCCTCCCGCATGCTGAGCGCGACCACCGGCGCGTCCTCGCCGGTCGGCACCCCGCCGATGCCCCGGCGACGCTGCGGGACGCCGATCAGCTCGACCGCGACCATCGGGCGGGCTTGCTCGCCGAAGACCGTGGCGACGGCCTCGGTGAGGGCGGCGATGAGGCGCGGTTCGACGGTGGCGTCGAGGGACTCCTCGCGGATGTGCAGGCTCAAGTGCGGCATGGTGGAGCTCCGTTCGGGTCGGGTCGGCTCGGTTCGTACCATGGACGGGCAGGTTCGCTTTGCACGTAAAACATCTTTGATGTCAAAGATAACTGAGGAGAGGCGCGCGATGTCAACGCCCAAGGGGGAGTCACGGCCTGGGGACGGCCTCGACGACGCCGTACGGTCCATGCTGCTGCTGATGCCCCGGCTGGTCGGACGGGCCAAGCGGATCCCTGTCCCCGAACCGCTGCGCACCTTCGCGCTCGCCCCCCGGCACCTGTCCCTGCTGGCCTGCCTGCTGCTCGACGGGCCGATGGGCGTCAACGACCTCGCCGCCCGCCTGGAGATCGCCCCCACCACGGTCAGCCTGATGGTCGGCGACCTCAGCCGCCAAGGCATCCTCGAACGGCGGGAGGACGAGGCCGACCGCCGACGCCGCATCGTCGCCATCGCCCCCGCCCACCTGCCCGCCATCGAGAGCTGGCTCGCCCCCGGCGCCGCCGCCTGGCGCACCGCCCTCGCCCCGCTCGACCCCGCGCAGCGGTGCCTGGTCGTCGACACGCTCCTGGCGTACGAGGCGGCCGTGGGGCAGGAACGGGACTGACCGCCCCGGGGGCCGGTCTCGGCTCCGGATTCGGCTTGGGCTCTGGCTTCGGCTTCGGCTTCGGTCTTGGCTTTGGGTTCGGCCTCGGTTTTGTGGCTTCGGTCCTGGCTTCGGCCGCCGCTACGCGTGGGTGCCCGGGACGCCGAGCTGCTGGGCGAGCCAGGGAAGGGCCTGGGCGAAGGTCGCGGCGCCGGTCTGCCAGCTGTGCTTGCCCGAGCCGACGGAGCTGACCGTGCGGATGCCGTCCTTCCTGGCCGCCACCTCCAAGGCCTTGGCGGACTCGATCTGGCCGTGCTCCTCGTCGCCCTGGCCGAAATAGCCGGAGACCCCCTGGTACTTGGGGTGATGGGCGAGCACGGTCAGCGGGTCGTGGGCCGCCCAGGCCGCGGCGTCACCCCCGTACAGCTCCTGCACGGTGTGGTCCTTGTCGCCGATGTACGGGCCCCTGTCGCCGGAGAAGTCACCGAAGTGCGTGAAGACGTCAGGGTGTTCGACAGTGAGGTCGACGGCACAGGTGCCGCCCATCGACCAGCCGGCCACCCCCCACTTGTGCGGGTCGGTGGCCGCGTTGAAGGTCTTCTGGACGAACGGCGGGACGTCCTTGAGCAGATGGGCTTCGGCGTGGCCGTGCGGGCCGTCCACGCACTCGGTGTCCACCCGGAAACCGCCGGTGGCGTCCACGAAGACCAGGATCGGCGCGAAGCCGTTGTGCCGGGCGGCGAACGCGTCGGCCGTCCTCACCGCGTTGCCGGAACGGATCCAGTTGTCCGGCGCCGCGAACTCGCCGCCGATCATCTCCAGCACCGGCAGCTTGGGCCGGGCCTGGCTGCGGAACCAGGCGGGCGGCAGGTAGACCAGCTCCTGGCGGTGGGCGAAGCCACTGGCGGTGTCCGGTATGTCGACCTGGACGATGCGGCCGGTCTTCGTCTTCCCGTGGATCGAGGCGAGTTCGGCCAGCGTGATCTGGTCCGGCAGCGGCTGCCCGCTCAGCTCGCCGACCGCGTCGCCCAGCGTCGGGTAGTAGCCGGTGGCGATGTTCACGCTGTTCGCGGCGCAGAACAGCGCCAGCACGGCCGTCGGCGCCGCCAGAGCCCGCCGCCACCACCGCGCGCCGCGCCAGCCGAACCCGAGCACGCACACCGCGGCGACCGCCACCCCGCACCACAGCCACACCCCGTACGGGATCGGATCGGTGATCCCGGCCAGGGTGAGCACGGCCACGGCGGCGACCGCGGTGACCACCAGCGCCGTCCCGAGCGCGATCGGCCCCCACTTCACCCGCCACGCCCGGTCCCGCCGGACCAGCGTGCCCAGGAACAGCGCGAGGGCCACGGCCTGGACCGTCCACGGGAACCAGCCGTCGAGCAGGGAGACGTTCATGCGGTCGGAGGCTAGGCGCGGAGGATGAGAGACCGGTTAAAGACTGACAGCTCGCTGGAAGAGAGCTGTGAGGAGGAAGGGGACGCCGAAGAGTGGGGAGTCGGCCGGCTGGGCGGCCATCGGGCGGACCTCCACCGGGGTGAAGTCCTGGAAGAGGGAGCGCAGTTCGTCCGGTGAGTAGGCCAGGCCGCCCTCCAGGGCGCCGAGCCGGTACAGCTCCTCGTCCGGCCGCTCCGAGCCCATCGCCCCGGCGGCGAACGCCGTGACGGCGAAGTACCCGCCAGGCGCGAGGACACGGTCCAGGAGGGCGAGGTAGCTGACCCGGCGGTGCGGCGGGAGGTGGTGCAGGCAGCCGGAGTCGTAGACCAGATCGTAGTGGGCGTACGGAAGTTCGGCGTCGAAGATGCTCGCCCGGTGGAAGCGCGGATTGGCACCGACGCCGGCCTCGCGGGCGCGCTCCCCGGCCCAGGCGACGGCGGCGGAAGACAGGTCGACGGCATCGACATCGAAGCCGGCCGCTGCCAGGTGGATCGCGTTCCGGCCGGGCCCGCAGCCGAGATCGAGTGCGCGGGCAGGGGCCGCGACCAGGCCGCGATCCAGGTAGGAGACCAGGTTCTCGTCCGGCTCGGGCGCGAAGAACGGACGCCCGGCGGACCGGTCCGCGTAGAAGCGCTCCCAGAAGGGCTCGGCCGGCGGGAAGAGCCCGTCGAGGAGGGCGAGAACGTCCTCGGTGGTGCGGATCGTGCGGTTCATGCAGTCGAGCGTAGGCGGTTCGGTGGGCGGCTGCGAGCGGTGCAAAAGCCGCTGTGGAACGTCTAGTTGGGGCCCTGGTCGCGGTGGCGGGAACGGGTGGCTCGCGGCCCGACCGGCCTGCGGCGGCGTGCCCACCGGAGGCCGGGAAGAGCCGTTCCCGCGCGGCGGCGAGAGGCCCCAAAGCGGGGGCGGCGTAACGCTTTGGTCAAAGCCGCTCCGGGACGACGGCGAGGTCGGCGGCCGTGGGGTGGTCCTGCGCAGGAGCGCGCAGGACCGCCCGCAACGGGGCTTGGAGGGCGGGCCAGGGCGCGCTGAAGTGGAGCGGGATCGTGGCGGTGGCGGTGGCGGTGGCGGTGGCGGTGGCGGTGGCGGCCCGGCGGTCGGAGGGGCCGGCCTCCGGACTGATGCCGGCGGCGTCGTAGTCGAGTGACGCAGGGCGCCGTCGGCGAGCGGGTGTGGGGGAGCCTGTTCATTCAGAAACCCCGCCCCGTCGAAGGCGGAGTGTGGCAGCGAGCATGGATCGACACGGCCCGGATCACTACCGCGTGTGGCACGGCGCGGTTCGGGCCGACCGGAGGTCTGTTGGAACGCAGGGTGCCCCTGACCGAAGCAGGTCAGGGGCACCTTGAGTGAGGCGGTCACATGGTGACGGTCTGGTTTCGCACCAGCGGGAACCATTTCTGGGCGGGGGTGCTGTTGCAGTCCCAGAGTTGGAGTCGGGTGCCATTGGTGGTGTCGGCGCCGGGGACGTCGATGCATCGGCCGGATGCGGGGTTGTAGAGGCTGCCGTCGGGCCGGGGGACGAAGATCTGGTTCGGCCAGGCGTTGCCGCAGGTCCAGAGTTCCAGGGGCGTCCCGTTGGCGGTTCCGCCGCTTGCGGCGTCCAGGCATCCGCCGAGTGCCCGGAGGGTCCCGTCGGGCTTGAAGGTCCACTGCTGGGCGGCGGTGGCGTTGCAGTCCCATAGTTCGACGGCGGTGCCGGGGGCGGAGCTGCCGCCGTAGATGTCGACGCACTTGCCGGTCTGAGCGGTCAGGGCGATGGGGCTGTTTTCGGGGGCGTAGACGCTCAGGACGCCGGTCGGGCCGGCGGTCCAGGCGTAGTACGGGTCGGTGGTGGTGGAGTGGCCGGTCCAGGTCTGGAGGATGCCGTTGGGTGTGATGCCCCAGAGGGTGGGGGTACCGATGCCGGTGAGGTCGCCGTCGGATCCGATGACGGGCCAGTTGGTGGAGTCGATGGCGGCGAGCCTGGTGTCGGTGGCGATGCGGGTGAGGGTGGGGTAGGCGATGTTGCCGCCGAAGGGGTTGGTGATGGTGATGGTGCCGGTAGTGAAGGTGTAGCCGCGAAGGTCACCGTTGCTCTGGTTACGGGCCCACAGGCCAGGGTGTCCCTGGCTTGCCCAGTCGCCGGGGGAGATGAGGTCCCAGCCGTTCCACCCGGTGGCGGCGAGTTTGGTGGGCGAGCCGAAGACGGCGTCTCCACGCGTGGGGTAGAACCAGAGGGCGCCGGTGCCGTCCGGGCTGCTCTCGACGGTGAACAGGCCGGTGCGGTTGAGGAACTTCTTGTTCGCGTCGAGGTTCGTGGTGCTGGGGTCGCCGCTGGCGGCGATCTGCAACGTGGTGGACCAGTCGGCGGCGTTGTA
>NZ_JBVIRL010000056.1:0-22956 GCF_055576085.1 Kitasatospora sp. NPDC033851
CGGAAGCCTGCGGCTTACAACGGGCCTGGCGGCCCGTTGGGCGGTGCTGACGCACCGCCAGGTGCGGGGGTGCCGGCTACGCCGTCACCGTGCGTGGTGTGGCCTCGACTGCGCCTCGGCGGGGCGGTGCGGGGTGGGGGGAATTCGCCGGTGGCGAATTAGCGGGCATGCTTGGGTGGTTGGGGCGGGCGTCGGGCGTCGCTGCGCTCCGCCATTTCCGGGGTACTGCTCCGGGCCTACGGCCCGTCAATCGGTCGGCTTTCCGGCTTTCTTGGACTGGCCTTTTGGCGGCCCTACGGGCCGATTGGCTGGCAGGGTTTCCCGGGCTGCGCCCGGGGTGAGCGTTGACGATGTGACGCGGAATTCGGGTAGCGGCCCATCCCTCCGATCGGGAGGGGGGTGCCGGCCCGGGCCTGCGGCCCTCGGCGTTGACGATGTGTCGCGGACTTCGGGTATCAGCCACAACCTCACCCCCCGGCCCCTTCCCCCGGTACCGGCCGATGGCCGGTCAGCCGCCTGGTTGCTGGGCTGTCGGCCCATCCGCCGCCCTCCGAGCGGGGCCTGCGGCCCTCGGCGGTCACCTCCGGGCCGCCGGTCCGGCTCGGGCCTGCCCGGCTCCGTGGCGGGCCCTCACGGGCGCCCCGCACGGCGGCCCCTGACGGGCCCTGACGGGCCCTCAACCACAGATTCGGGACCGGCATCCGAAGCACATCCGGCGGCCTTTCCACGGCTTCCGTACAGCTCTATCCTACCGGTCCCCGGACGGGCCCGAGACGCGAACAGCTAACCTCGCCGCAACCATCCATCCCGGCTCTATCCAGCCGCGCTTCCGGCGAGAATGCGAATTCCCTTCCGCTCTCTTTCAGGCCGCAATCCGAAAGGCCCGATCGGCGCAGCGGGGAGAAATCCAATTCAGGCACGCCGGAAATGGGCCTACGGCCCTCGCTGCCGACACCACGACCGCCAATCCAGACCAACCCGGAAAACAGCGCGCACCGTCAACCAGGCAATTCCCGAAGCGTCGCCACCAAAACCGAACACCGGGCCAGGACTGCAGCCTGGACGGGCGGTCAGGGCGCAGCAGCGGGCGGCACGACGGCCAGGGCGGCCGAGCTGGGCGCAGCGGGGCGGGCAGGGCAC
Organism: Kitasatospora sp. NPDC033851; assembly: GCF_055576085.1. Taxonomy (NCBI): domain Bacteria; kingdom Bacillati; phylum Actinomycetota; class Actinomycetes; order Kitasatosporales; family Streptomycetaceae; genus Kitasatospora; species Kitasatospora sp. NPDC033851. The sequence goes on from NZ_JBVIRL010000056.1 coordinate 1,141, forward strand.
GGCCCTGGCGGCGCCACCAGGGCCCGGCGGCAGGACCGCCGGGGCGGCCGAGCCGGGCGTAGCGGGACGGCCTGACGGCCGACCACGACGGCGGCCAGGGCGCCTAGCAGCGGAGCGCGGCACCAGGCGGCGCGGGCGGGGCACCGGGGGAAGAGCCGAGGCCGGCGAACCGGCGCAGCCCGGTGCAACACGAAGTGCAACACGCCCACCCGCCCCCGCTCCCAGCCACATAACGCCTGGTCAGACCCGCAACACGGCCCCGCGTTGCACCCCCGCGCAACACCGCGTTGCACCCCCGCGTTGCACCCGCCACCCACCACCCGGCCGCAGCACCACCCCCAGGAGAAGGCCGGCCCCGCCAACGGCCCGCCGCCCAGCCACCCCGGACAGCGCCGCCGGGACGGCGTCGGCGGCACCGGACGGCCAGCGCCTGGCGGTCGCCGGCAGCAGCCGCGGCCCACCCCCGCCTCCCCTGTCGCACCCACCTGTCGCGCCCAGACCACACACAGGGGAAACCGGGTATCCGCCCACGTCACACCACACGACACCACCCCACCGCGACAAGGCAACACGACAAGGGGCGCGACAACCCACCGACTACTCCCGAACCGCCACCAGAGCGGCCTGACGGCCACCCAACCGTCCAGCCGCAACGGCGGTGCCGCAGCCCCGGACGGCCGCTCAGCGAGGCCCGGACGGCCCCGGACGGCGCGGCCGAGCCGGGCCCAGCGGAACGACCTGGCGGCCGACCAGGACGACGACCAGGGCGCGCAGCAGCGGGCGCGGGCAGGCGGGCACCGGGGAGACGGGGAGCCGCCGAGGCCGGCGGCCCGGACGACGGCGGCCGAGCAGGGGGACGCAGCAGGCCCGGACGACGCCGGGCCCGACCCCCACCAAACCGAACACCGGCCCCGCCACCACCCCCGGCCACCACAATTCCGGCCCGAATTCACACCACCACCAGCAACCGATCCGCCAAAACACCCGAACGGAATACCCGGCAGAATTCACACCCGAAAACCCGCCCACAACACCCCACCGACCCCCGAGACGGCGTCAGCGGCACCGAACGGCAGCCACCACCACACACAGTCACCACACCCCACCCCACACCCGACCCCGCCACCACCCCCAACAGGCACAACCAAAGGTCCAGACAATCCGCCCCCCAGGGCCAAAACCGGCCCACCACAACCAACAGGTCACACCCGACGGCCCCTCGCCGGGTAGAGCTTCGCGTGCAGCACCCGCTCCTCCCACCACAGATCGTCCGGAGTGGAGACCAGCGCGGCCACCAGCTCGCGCTTGGTCGGGACCGGCAGCATCAGCGGGCCCAAGTCCTTTGCGGCGCGGTCCTGTACGCACTCGGGGCACTCCAGCCGGTCCGTCCGGGCCTTCTCCCGCAGCTCCAGCTTCGAGCCCTCCTTCCCCCCGATCGAGCCCCGGCACGTCCAGCACGGGCGCAGCGCGGCGTTGGCCGTGCGGGCGGCCTCCAGCTGTTCTTCGGCCTCCCGTTCCAGGCGCTCCTCGCGGTCCTGGTGGCAGGGCCAGCAGCGGCCGCCGGGGCGGCGGGTCCACTCGACCTGTCCCTGGCGGCCGTACTCCCAGGTGCTCTCCTCCTCGGGAACGTCGCCGCAGTCGATGCAGACCGGGGAGTCCATCAGCTCCTGGTGGGCCTTGTGCTCCTCGTCCTCGCGGGCGGCCTGGCGCTGGTCGTAGGCGGCCCGGTTGTTCGGGTTCTCCAGCGCCTCGATGAGGGAGTGCCGGCCCGAGCGGCCGAAGCGCCACCACACCGGCCCGAGCGGGCCGTGCTCGGCCAGCAGCTGAAGGGTGGTCGCGACGATGGGCACGGCGTCGTCGTATTCGCGCCAGCCGTCGTCGTTGTAGTCGCGGACCTCCCTGCGCCAGCGGCCGCGCCAGCAGCCGGCGGACAGGTCCCCGATCGCTTCCTGGCGGTTGGTCAGCGCGACCGGTCCGGCGTCGGTGACGACCAGCGCGACCGGCGGGTACCCGGCGCGGGTGTGGGTGCCGGGGTAGGCGCGGCGCCACCAGTGCACCGTCCGGTCGGCCGGCTCTTTCTCGGCGAGGGCCGGATCGTTGTCGCGGACCGTGGTGCGGAACAGCTCGCGGTACCGGGGGAACTTCGCGGCGACGTCGGCCGGGGCCATGGTGGAGCGGTCGACCTCGACCATCAGCACCGGCACCCCGACCTCCGGGGCCTGCCACACGCCGTCCGGACGCACCTTGCGCCGCCCGCCCGGCAGCGGGAACTCGGTCTCGGTCGACCAGGACCGCACCGTGCCGACCCCGCCCGCGGCCCCGGGCGCGCTGCCGCCCAGGACGAACGCGAGCACGGTCTCGTTGACCGCCATCGCGTGCTGGGCACCAGTACGTCCGGCGCCCCGAGCCGTACCTCCCATCTCCGAGCGGACCATCCCGAGCACCGCAGCGGCCGCATCCAGCCCGGCAGCGCCCTCCAGCCGCCACGTCTTGTGCCGGTCCTTGGTGTTGCCGTCGGAAGCCACCAGGCCGTGCAGCGCGAGGTCGCCGAGCGCCTGCCGGATCGCCTTGTTCGACGCCGCACCGGGGCGCAGCAGGCGCTGGAGCTGGTCGGCGGTGGCGACCTTGAGGACGCCGAGCGCGGCGAGGACGTCGGAGCGCAGCGCGCTGGTCGAGCCGTTGGGGTTGGCGGCGCCGCGCCGGTACGCGGTCCGTCCCGGACTGGACGGCTGCGGCTGCGGCTGCGGCTGCGCTGGATCGACGGCGTCGGCCTGGTCGTCGTTGTCGTCGGGCTCGGCGAGGCTCTGACGGGTGCTCACGGGCGTCTCCCGGTGGTCGTGGTCGGGCTGCTGCCTCTCCGGGATATCCGGCCGCTACGACAGCGGCCAAGCCCGTTCCCGACCCGCGCGCCGCACCCTCTCCAACCACCCCTCTCCGGCCCCGCCGCCACCCCCCGACCAGCGAGCGGCCGGCACCAGCCGGACGCGAGAAAAGGAAAAGCCCACCGCAGGTGCAACAACCCGAACCGACCAACCGACAACGCCACAACCACAAACCAAAACCAAAAGCAGAAAGACGGGAGAAGAGGGTTGTCGGAATGCGGCGGCGGCTCGGATTCGGGCGCTGAGCTGGGCGGATTCGCCTCTCGGGCGCGAGGTGGCCGGTAGGGGCAGCGGAGGGGGGAAACGGCAGGGGGAATGGAAGTGGTGCGGCAAACTCACCAGGGCCACCAAGGTATCGGTTAGTTTCCTTGATGGGGCATCAAGGAAATTCACCGGGGCACCTTGATGGCCATCCCAGCAGGTCAGAGACGTGCCAACCAGGCCGACGGGGGCTCTGAGGTTGGGACTGGTTAGCGGACTGGATTACGGACCGCATTTCGGACCGGTTAGAACGCGGGATACCTTGATGGCGGGAGTTATCAGATCGTTATGAACTACCAACCTTGATGGTGAGAAATCTGGTGAGTTTCGTGGGGTTCCATTCTCCGAGCACGGGAGATACCCGCGCTTCGGACTGAGGGAGCACATTCGTGCACGGGGATCTGGAGACCGACCACGACGTCCTGGTGACGCTTCACCGCTTCACGCTGGCGACCGCCGAGCAGCTCCACCAGCTGCACGGCGGCACCGCCCTGATCAAGCAGACCCAGAAGCGGCTGACCCGGCTCCACGCCGATGGCCTGGCGGAGTTCGTGACCCTGCCGCAGGCCAGCCGGGCGAAGGCCTGGCACCTCACCGCCCAAGGCGCAGCGGTGGCGGCCACCTTCCCCGAGGCCCGTCGCCCGACCGCCCAGACACTGGACGGCGAGCAGCTCGCCGTGCGGCACGGGCGCGAGCACCTGCTCGACGTCGGCCGGATCCACGCCGCCTTCGTCGCCGACGCCCGCGCCCGCGGCGAGGCCTGCGGCCCGCTCGACCTCCTCCCCCACCCGGAGCAGTCGGTCGCCGGCGGCGGGGTGTATCGGCCCACCGCCGAGCTCGCGTACACCGCAGGGACCGGCGAGGAGCGGCACCGGCTGCGGGCGTTCGTCGAACGGCACCGCCCCGGGGTCGGCGCCGAGGAGACCGCAGCGCAGCTGGCGGCCTGCGCCCAGCTGTGGGAGCAGCCGGGGCCGGGCGGCCGGGGCCGGGCATGGGAGCGGCGCTGGAGGGCGTTCCCGCGGCTGCTGGTGGTGCTGGTCGGCACGGCGGCCGCCGGGGTGCGCTCGGCGGTGGCGGATCTGCGGCTGGCCGCCGAAGAGAACCCGGCCGTCGCCGAGATGCTGGCCGTCGTCCCGGCCGGCGCCGCCCGGATCGAGGACCTGGTGCAGCGCGGACCGTCGGCCCCGGTCTGGCACCCGCTCGGCGGCCGGGGTGGGCGGGCGTGCGGCTGGACCGAGCTGTAGAACGCAGGCCCGTACAAGACCTTTCCGAAGCCGGTCGACCCCAGCAGGATGAGCGGATGGCCTACAGATTTTTCAATGACGACCCGGTCGACGGCAGCGCGGACCTTCCCGATCTCCTCGGGTACGACAGGTACGCCGGCCATGCCGTCCGGCTTCTGGAGGACGTCAGAGAGCAGAGTGAGTCTGGGGTTCTCGCCCTGATCGGCCCTTGGGGCTCAGGCAAGTCCTCGGTGCTCAAGATGGTGCTCCACCGGCTCGGGAGGGCGGAGCCGGTTTCGTGGTCGGTGGCGGAACTCAACCCGTGGCTCTACTCCGACCTCGACAGCCTGACCGCGGCGTTGTTCAGCGAGATCCGCGCCGCACTGCCCAAGGGCGACCGGTGGTCGGTGGCCCGGGAGAAGATCAGGGACTTTGGTATCTCCATCAGTCCGCTGGGAAAAGTCGGCGGCCTGTTCGGACTCGATGTCAGCGAGGTCGTCAAAGACGTCGCCGACCGGATCGGCGGGGACACAAGTGCCTCGGCAGCCAAGGAGTCGGCCGCCGCAGCACTGCGCGAGGCGGACCGTGCCGTGTTGGTCGTTATGGACGACCTGGACCGTCTGACGCCCGACGAGTTGCTGCTGGTCTTCAAGCTAGTGCGTCTAGTCGGCAACCTGCCCAACGTCTACTACCTCATCAGCTTCGACGAGCGGACACTTCTCGACGTTCTCAGCCGAAGCGACCTGGTAGGCGGGTCAGAGCATCGGGCCAGCGAGTTCCTGGAGAAGATCGTGCAGGTCCGGCTGGACCTGCCAGCCTTCCGCGAACGCGACGCCATTAGGCTTCTTGAGGGCTGTCTCGACACGCTGCTTGAGACCCACCGGCTGTCGCTGACCAAGGCGGAGGTGCAACGATTCGGTCTGGCGTACGTCCGATACCTACAGGACCGGCTGCTCACGCCGCGGGCGATCAAGCGTCTCTTCGGGCAGGCGGCGGCGTCGCTCGGGACTTTGGCAGGCGAGGTCGACCTCGTCGACTTCCTGCTCGTCACATTCATACGGACAAGCGAGCCCGGGGTCTACCGGCTCCTCAGTCGCTACCGGGCCGAATTTACCGGCAGCGGCACCTCCCTCTTCGCGCACCAGCGCCAGCAACGCGACGAGCTGGCCGAGCTGTGGCGCACCCGGCTGGAGAAGGCCGGCGTCGCCCCCGACCACGTTGATGGCGTTCTCGGCCTGCTGGCGAGCCTCTTCCCAAGACTCGCGAACCAGCTGGGCGGTGGTCTCAGCGGTGAACCGCCGCAGGCACGCCGGGGGATCGGCAGCGGCGACTACTTCGACCGGTACGTCGTCTTCGGCGTGCCAGACGACGATCTGCCGGAGGCCGTGCTCACCGCCGCTCTCGCCCAGGTGGAAGCCGCGACCCCCGGTGTAGAGGCCGACGAGCTGTGGCTTAGGTTCCAGGACGACACCCATCGCATCGCCAGACGCATCCAGCAGCGGCTGCAGACCGACGCGCGGCTGCCTTCCCGGCAGCTGCTGATCCAGATGGCCGAGCGGTTCGCATCCCTAACCGCAGGAAAAGAGGTGATTGTCAGCCCCGAGTTCACAGCGATCTTCCTCGCGCAGAACCTGTTCCGCACCCTTGCAGCCAGCGAGCGTGTGGAGGTCCTTGACCTGATGGCCGCCTCCCCCGCCGGCGCAGCCCTGGCTGGCGTGGTCCTGCGCAACACCACCCAGCCCTCCGCCACCGAACCCGCCTTCGCGCAGGAAAACGACGAGTGGTTCGCAACAGCCCGCACTGCGGTACTGACCCGCCTGGAGCAACACCTCACACCGGCCGGCGGGCAACCCGCCGACGAGCTCGAAGATCTAGACACCTCTCTCCTGTGGCGATGGAACAGCCTCGATGCCGCCGGCGCCCGTCGGTGGGTCCGCCAACGCCTGGACGACGGCACCTGGGACCTACTGACGCTGCTCACCAAGCTCCTTCCCCCGCCTCGCGTGCCCTGGGCCACCATCGACACTGACAACCTGGAAGCGCTCGACCACCTCGTCGACCGCACCGAGGTGTACGCCCTCTGCGACCGGACTGAGATCCCCGAGGACGACGAGTCCGCCCCAGCGCAACTCCTCCGCGCCATCGGCCGCACCCGGCCATCCGATGCACCACAGACTGGCCACCCCGTCAGCAACACAACCTGATGACGGACAGCGCACGTGGACGGCGTCGGACGCACGCCCACGTGCGCTCGGCGGTGGCAGACCTACGTTTGGCCGCCGAGGAGAACCCGGCCGCGGAAGCGGGGGCAGGCGCCCACCCGGCAGCACCGCCCGACGGTTCGGCGCCCGCCCCTGACCGCACGTCAACACCCGCCACGAGTCGGCCTCCGACCGGGCGAATCCCCAGGCCCGGCACCTCGCGGGGACGCGTTTCACCGGTATTGTCCGTCCCGGCAGGATGCGCAAGCCGCTCGTCGCCGCCACCTTGGGTGCCCACGCCGCCAGGGTGGCACCGCCGACCAAGGCTCCACCGGCAGCAGCCGGCAAACGGGCCCGCACCGAGGAACCTCGCCATGGACACGAACCGGGCGGGAAGCGTGGGGCCCTGCCTGTGAAACGACCCTGCCATGACGAAGACCGGTTCCAACTCCCGCAAGTCCCGCGCCCGCTCAGCCGCCAGCCCCGCACTCCCCTACACCGCGGCCCTGCGCCTGCGGGACGCCCGCCGTGGAGGAAGCACCGCGCCGCAGCGCCGCGCCACCGTAGTCCAGTTCGACGGCCGCGACAGCCACGTGGTGTCGGCGAACCTCGCCGCCGCACTCGCTCTCGAAGGGCACCGGGTCCTGGCCATCCACGCTGCCCAGCCCAGCAGGGTGTTCGTCCGACCCCACCGCCCGGATCAGCCTGCACCCGCAGTCTCCACCATCGAGCGCCGGCCGCTCCCCGGCCCGGGTGAGCTCCACGAGGTGACGGTCGAGACCGGACGCACCGACCATGTCGAGGAGCTGGTGACCACGACCCGGCCTGAGTTCGACTACATCCTCGCCGAGTCGGGCGTTGTACCCCTTGAAATCCTGGATGAACCGGACATGCTGGTCGGCGTCGTCGAACAAGACCTCCTGCCGGTGTCACAGCTGAGAGTGACGATCCAGGACGGCAAGCCCCTCCAGGTCGACGTCCCGCTCACCGCGGCCAAGTCGGTTGCCCTGATGTGCCGAAGCAAGGTAGGCCTGTTCGGATGCAGCCCGCAGCCCCCTTCCGCGCTCATCCTCACCGCGCACCCCTACACCGACCCGCTGCCGGCCCAGTTCCGCTGCGACGTCGGCCGTGAGCTGGAGGCGTTCGGCACCCCGGTCATCGGCGACGTACCAATCGGCCTGCGGCGCCCCGGCACCCCGACTCCGCTGTTCGTCCTCGACGCTCCCGCCAGTGCCCAAGCCGCCGCCATGCGCAGCACCGCCCGTGCCCTCCACGCCCTGCTGCAGAACGAGATCCCTCCGACAGTCGGCGCGCGAACGGCCGCCCGGCCAGCCCCGCAGCGCCGGGGCGGGGCCGTGATCGGCCTGCTCCCCGTCCAGCACAGCAGCATCGAGGCAGTGGCCCATGGCCTCGGAGAAGCGCTGGCCGCACGGAACCTGCGGGTCCTGGCAGTGGACATCTCCCACGGTCTGCGACAGGCGCCGCCGAACACCCCAACCTGGCCTGCCGCGCCCGAGCACCCGGGCTTCGTCACCGCTTCCGCGGTCGACGTGGGCGCCGACGGCCTGGACGCCCTGCTCGGGCGGGCACGTCGTGAGTTCGACGTCGTCATGCTCCATAACGACGACATCGACGGCAGCGGCGCCTACCAGATGCACGGCCGGGCGGACACCCACCTGATCGTGGCGCGGGTCGGCCGACTGCCGCTGACGGAGCCCGTCCACCCCGGCACCTGGGTCAGCGCCGAACAGCACGTGCACGCCTGGTTGGACCGCCACTACGCCCGGCAGGCGACGGCCGAGACCCGGACCGCGTCCGAACCCCGCGCAGCGTTCGTCGCCGGTCTCGCGGACGCCGGCCTGCGGCTGTGGGGCGGGCAGTGGGCTGCGGCAGCGGCATCGTGGACACCGTTCGCCGACCGCCCGCGCTCAAACGGCTCCGAGACCCGGCCGCTAGCCCCCGCCGCCGCTGCGGCCGTCCTGCGCGACCGCTACATGCGGCCAGCCGCCGGTTCCCTGACCGTCGCCACCACCGGTCTGGTCCTGCTGACCTCCAACACACCCGCTCCGGAATGGCTGCGAGCCGTGGAAGCCGAGATGGCCGCCGCCCACACCCCGCTGCTCGGCGTCTTGCCGGACGTCGCCGACACCGAGCACTCCCGCGAGGCGCTGGCTCAAATCGCCGCCCGCCTGGCGGGCGCGCTCGGCGAGAATCCCGCAGCAGCCAGCCGCCCCCTGCCGAAGGACACCGCCAGGCCCGGCGAGGCGCCGGACGTGTAGCACAAACCCGCGACGACCGGCAAGGGAAAGGCCCGTCAAACCCCGGTCGGGACTTGGGAAAGCCGTAGCGGCTGGCCGCCCAGGCGTTCGGCCGCTGCGGGGTGTCCAGGCGCTTGCGCAGTTCCTGGACCGCTCGCTCGAGTTCCTCGCGGTCGGTGGCATTGACCGGGCGTCCAGGAAGGCCGAGACATCGGCGAAGGTTCCGTCGTCAGGGCGCATTGCGGCCAGCTTCGCCCAGACCGGGATCACCCTGTGGTGCGGGGGAGCACCCAGCCGGGCGCGATGCCGCTGAGGCCTCGCTCGACGGCCAGGCGCAGGAGGGTGAGGGCGTCGGTGGGGTTGGTGGAGAGCAGGGGGAGGTTGTCGGCGGCGTCGGCGATGGGGTGGCCGTTGATGAGGGCGATCCAGGAGGTGTTGTCGTCGTAGACCTCGGTCCAGCCGAGGAGGCGGCCGCGGCGTTCGAGGGCCTGGATGTTCGGGGTGGTGGGCCAGGTGAGGTGGACCAGGCCGTCGCCGAGGGCGTAGTCGCGGCGTGCCTCGCCCAGGCCACGGTCGGTGGGCGGCATCCAGCCAGTGGCCTGGCCCAGGGTGAGGTTCGGTACCGCGGGCATGGGGACGGCAGCGGCCGGGGTTCGCGGCGGGTCGGCGATCGCGCTGCGCAGCGGTGCGTGCTCGTCCGTCGCGGCGGCGGTGCCTCTGGTTTCGCCCCGGGACGTTTTCGGAGCCGGCGGATTGTCCGCCGCGTCGGCGCCCTTTTCGCCCCGGGGCGCTTCACCGGCGCCCGGGCGCGGGCGGGAGGGGACCGGGAAATCGCCCCGGTCCGCATTCAGGCCCGGGGCGGGGTCGGGCAGATCCCATTCCTCCCGGATGCGCGCCGCAGTGCGGGCGTCGGCGTCCAGGCCGGGCCAGCGGACCTCGTCGCGCACCTCCCGGGCGCTGGTGATCACCAGTGAGGCGAGGACGTGGACCCGGCGGGCGAGCTCCGCGTGGGCGGCAACCGGGTCGTCGTCCACGGCGGCCAGGAAGGCCTCGGCGCGGCTGCGGATCGCGTCGGCGGCACCGAGCATCCGTTGCCGCTCCACCGACAGGCCGCTAGCGGGCTGCTCGCCTTCGGGCCGCTCCCGTGACGCGGCGTCGGCGCCGACGGGTGCGGCCGGGCCGGGCAGCACGGCCGCGGCCCGGGCCTTGACCCGCGCCCGGTCCGCGCGGCTCTTGCAGGCCTGCGAGCAGTAGACCGGCCGCCGGCCCCGGCCCGTACGCGGCGCCAGCGGCTTCTCACAGCCAGGCCCCTCACAGCGCCCGCCCTCGACCCGGCCACCGTCCAGATCGAACAGCGCCACCTCACCACAATTACGCCCCGGTTCGCTTTCCATGGGCTGATCGCAACCAGGCAAGACGTCAGGAATCCGCACCGGGGCGATATTTCTGCATACGCCGCCCCGCAGGTCAGCCCACGATTTCGCACCGCGATACGCAATTCAGACCTCCCGCGCTCCCGGCGGCCACCGCGCGCCCGTGACCCGAAGGGCGCTGCATGTTGTCCCGTCACCAGCCGCAGCCGCCCGCCCCCTCGCCCTGCTCCGCAACAGCCCGCTCACCACCATGCGCATGCGCATCCGGACGGGTCCCGGCGCGGTGCGCAGCCGACCCGGCGACCGTCCGGCCAAGGCCTGCGGCGCCTGCGACTGCGATTCCCATCGCAGTGCCCCCACCTGTGGCGTCGCACTCCGCGTACCTGGCCCGGACCCGCCCTTGCGCATCGCGGTCCGGACGGTTGCGACGCACTGTCGCATTCGGCTCCGGCCGCTGCGCGGCCGGCGGTTGCGCGAGCCGTCGCAGTCGCAGCGCTCGGTGGTGCAGCGCGCACGCCGGAAGCGCAGCGTGTAGCAAGGGCCGCCTTGCTACATGGGGGCAGGAGCACGCCCGGGTGCATCAAGGGTGGCCTTGCTGCACCCGTGACCGGGTGGGTGCAGCGGGGGTTGCACCGGTATGACGTCTTCTCCGCTGTCCTGGCTGCCGATCCCCTCTTCGCTCGACGCCGGGCCCGAGCCCGCGTCCGAGGAGGAGCTGACCGAGGAGGAGCGCGCCGGGCTGCAGGCGGCCGCGGCGGCCGGCGAGCGGGCGGCGGCGGCGTGGGTGCGGGAGCTGGCCGGCCGCCAGGTGGTCGAGGTCCACGGGCGGGTACTGGATCTGACCGCCGAGGCGATCGAGCAGACCTGCACCCGCGAGATCATTCCCGGCAACGACAACGAGCTCGCCGCGGAGCTGCGCTACCGCCTGGACGGCGGCGTGCTGCTCGGCGCGACCCACCTGGAGACGCTCCCGGAGCTCACCGGCGGGGAGCGGATCGCCCTGGCCGCCGTCGCCGCCCTCGCCCTGGCCATGCCGGGTACCGCACTGACCTGGTACGAGCGGGAGCTGCCCCACCTGGCTTCGGTGATGGACGAGGCGGTCGCCGCCGGCCGCACCGCCGCCCGGCCCGGCCGGTGAACCCCGGCGGCACCGGAGCGCGGCCCGGCCGGGCCCGGCGGGCGCTCGGGCCCGGCGCCACCCTGGTCCTGGCCGACAGCGTCCGCGCACCCCGCACCCCGCCCCCGTGGTCACCGGCCGCCGTCGACGCCGCCCTGCGCACCGCCTGGAAGGAGTTCGAGCAGCGGGCCGAACCGTGGTGGGACGCCTTCGACGGCCTGGACGAGGACGTCCTCGCCGAGACCGCCGCCGAGGCGCGCTCCTTCGGCACCGATCCGGCCGGCGCCATCGACGAGCTGGTGCGCGGCCTGTTCCTGGAACTCGACCACTGGCAGCGCGCGATCGGCGAGCTCGGCCGCCGGCTCACCGCGGCCGCGCAGGGCCGGCTGCTGCCCGAGTGGGCCGCCGACGCCGGCCGCACCGAGGACGTCCGCTGGCGCGGGGCCCGCCAGGCGCTGCTGGAGGCCGTTGCCCGCTACCACCACGGCACCCTTCCCGCCGGACCGCCGGACGACCGGCCGTGGTGATCACCGGCACCCGGCGGCCGGGAGAATGAGCCGGGTGACCAGCACCCAGCCCCTGCCCCGCGGCATCAGCGCCCTGATCCCGAACGCCCACGCCCAGGCGACGCCCGGCGAGCTCGCGGCCGCCCAGCTCCTCCACCTGCGATCGGCGACCGTCCCAGTGCCGGTCCTCGCCGCGGCCGCCGCGCTGATCGCCGCACAGTTGGAGGACCCGGACCAGGCCACCCGCGAAGCCGCTGGCGCCGTCCACGCCCGCCTGCTCGCCGCCATCGAGGACGCCCCGCCCGGTGACCCGTCTCAAGTTAGTTTGACGAGTCTCACCGAAGTTTGACCGCGACCTCCAGCGTCAGAACGGTGGTTCGTTGGAGTAGGTGCGGGCCCAGGGGTCGACGGCCGGTTCAGCGCTCGGCCGGTTCTGGAGCACTCGGACAGCGTCGTTGATGCGTCCGAGGTCGATGAGGCGCTGGGCCAACACGGGGCTGTTGGCGGCGGGGTGCTGTTCGAGGACGGCGACGGCTTCCTCGGTTCGGCCTGCCTCAGCAAGCAGGTCTGAGAGGGACCAGGCCGCGTATCCGGTGTCGCCTTCGTGGTGCGCTCGTGCCTGCTCGATCGCTTCGTCGAGCAGGCCGCAGTCGGCCATGAGCGGGAGCCGCATCCGGAAGAAGTCCCACTCCTCTTCGCCGTCACGGCGCGCCTTGAGGGCATCGAGGTGAGCCAGACCCTCCTGAGCGCGGCCGTGCTCTGCGTACAGAGTGCACAGCGTGTCGACGATCCAGTCCTCCGCGCCGCCCGGGGAGTCCACCAGGGCGCACATCACCGCGACCGCCTCGTCACCCCGGCCGTGACGGGACAGGAGCCCGGCAAGCAGCACGGGGTCGTGGTAGCGGCGGGTCAACGAGACTTCCTCGTGCTGGTAGACGGCGATCGCGCCCTCCACGTCGCCGCGCTCCTCCAGTACTTCGGCCAGACGCTGCGCGGCGTGCCCATGGTCGTCCAAGGCCGCGTACGCGCGCAGGTCCTCGATCCGGCCGTGCCGGGCCAGCAGCTCGGCAAGCTGGTCACGGCCGTTGACGGAGGTGACGTGCCGGGTACGCAGCAGGGCGATCGCTTCCTCGATGCGGCCTTGGCGCTCGCGGATCTTGGCGAGCAGTCCGAGTGCGGTGTCGGCGTCCAGGCCGCCACGGCAGCACCACGGGGTGTCGCAGCGATGGCCGGCCGGAATCCAGGCGGTCAGCAGCGCGGCGGCGTCCTCGTCACGGCCCGCCGCTTCGGCAACGTCCACCAGGGCAGTGGCGAGAAACCAGTCCTCGACTCCGGACCGCAGCAGCTCGAAGGCTTCGGCGCCCCGGTCGTGGCGGGCGAGGAGGCGCCCCACGAAGTCGAGCGCCATCCGGTCACCGGCCTGCGCATACGGGCAGGCCAGCGCGATCGCTTCCTGCGCTAGTCCCCAGCCCTCCAGCAGCTCTGCCTGAAACTGGGCAGCCGGCCACCAGCCTGTCGCGACGTACGGAGCGAGGACCTCCCGCGCGCTATCTTGCCGACCGCGCTCGCCGAGGAGCTGGGCCCACGCTCGCGCGCAGAACCACTCACCTTGGCCAGCCTGCGACTCGACTTCTTGTTCATGGCCGAGCTCAAGAAGCCGGGCGACCAGGGGCGGCGGGATACAGCCGGACAGGGTCCGGGCTTGGCGTTCAAGATCAGCGGCGTCCACGGCACCGCACCCTAACCCTCGTCACCGACACAGCCACCACACCGGCCAGTGGTCAAGGTCCGGTGACCCGTCTCGGTGAGTTTGGGCCCGTTCTCGGCGAGCTTCGACTGCGTGGTTCTTAGGCTTTGGGCCCGGTTTCGGATCGACTTGGGGAGACGGGTGGCTGGACTCGCGCTCGCGTACGGTGACGAGGCGTTGTCGGGGTTCGATCTGGCCTTCCGTCGTGGCGACGAGCTCGACCGCGCCAGCCTCGGCGGGTGCTGGGACGTGCGGTTCGAGGACGTCGAGCCGGTCCGGGAGTTCAACTGGGCCAAGGGCGGGGAGAGCTTCGCGGGCCTGTACTACTCGGTGACGGTGGGCGGCCACGTCGGCTACGAGTCGTGGCTGGAGCGGGACCGGCTGATCCTGCTGGACCGCGATCCGCAGGTGGTGGGAGTCGCCTCGCAGCCGTTCTGGCTGCACTGGCACGACGGCCGGCGCCAGCGGCGGCATGCGCCGGACTACTTCGTGCGCCTGGCCGACGGCCGGGCCCGGGTGGTCGACGTGCGGGCAGCCAACCGCCTGGACGAGCAGGCGCTGGCGGCGTTCGCGGCGACGAGCCGGGCCTGCGAGGCGGCGGGCTGGGAGTTCGAACGGGTGGGGACGCCGGATCCGGTGCTGATGGAGAACGTGCGCTGGCTGTCGCGCTACCGCAGGCGAAGGGCCGGACGGCCGGCGGAGGTGGCGGCTCGGCTGGTCGAGGTCTTCGCGGATCCGCGGCCGTTGTGGGGCGGTGCCGAGCAGGTCGGGGATCGGCTGCTCGTGCTGCCGGTGCTGTTCCACCTGCTGTGGTCGGGCGTCCTGACGGCGGAGTTGGAGTCCGAGCTCCTCGGCACGGAGAGCCTGGTCTGGGTCGAGAGGGGGCAGGGGTGAATGAGTTGAAGCGTCCGGTTCAGGTCGCAGTCGGCGACCGGGTCCGGTTCGATGGCCAGGTCCGCGGGGTGCTCGCGGTGTCGGCGCTGGCCGTGACGCTGTCCGACGACGACGATCCCTACCGGGTCGTCCCGCTGCTGGAGCTGTTCGAGGCCGACGGCTTCGAGGTCCTGACCGGTCCGGCCCGGATGCCGTTGCCGCCGGTGTCGCTGCTGGTGGCTTTGTACGCGAGAACGGGAGTCGTTTGTCGATGAGCTCGGGAGGCGCCCTGCTGGCGGGCAGGTCGATGTTCACGAGTTTGGGAGGCACCCGCCGCTGAGCTGATGGGTACATGTACCGGTGTGCCCAGACTCCAGTGGCCGCGCATCGTTGCCGCCGCCCTCGTCACCAGCTACGACCAGACCGGCGGGTGTTAAATCCTCGAAGGACGCGAAACCCCTGCTCTCAACCATGTCAGGACGGTAACGCCACGCCGACGCTCCGCCCAGGGCACGGTCGGATGAGCCGACGACGCGACCGGGCGCCGCGTCGTCGACACCGCCTTACGCGTTCGGGTCCCAGGCGAAGAGCCGCTCGAAGATGGCCCGGTCGCCGTCGATCTTCACCGAGTCCAGCGGGGTGCGTCCGTAGAACCACAGGACCAACTCACCGGCCGTGCCCCGGGCGGAGGCGTCGGCCGGGGCCTGGGCCTCGCCCTCGCCGGCAGCCGGGAGGCGGACGGCGCGGGCGCCGTCCGCCTCGACCGTGAAGCGCCAGGAGCGGCCCTCGGTGGCGTGGTAGTCGACGACGGCCGGCTCGTGCGGCCAGACGCCCGACCACGCGCAGCAGGTGAACAGGAAGTCCTCGACGCCGTCCAGCGCCACCTCCGCCGGCAGCGGCTGCGCGGCGCCCACGGTGAGCTGGGCGTCATAGGTGTGCATCGCGATCTCCTGAAGCTGGTGCCGGGCGACGGCACCGCTGGTCCGCGGCGACTGCGAGGCGCCCCACCACGTCCAGCACTCGGCGTCCGGGCCGACCTCCCGCAGGGTGTCCAGCAGCTCCTGCGTCGACGCGGCCAGCCAGGCCACCAACGCCTCGCGCTCCCGGGGCGCCTGCGCCTCGGCGCGCGCCGCCACGGCCTCGGCCGGCGGGGCGTCGGCCGGACCGGCCTCAACGACGGCGGCCCAGAAGGGGCGGCCCGAGCCCAGGTGCCGCGCCAGGTCGAACAGCGTCCACTCGGGACAGGTCGGCACCTGCACGTCCAGGCTGGGCGCGGCGGCGATCGCGGCCCGGAAGGCCGTCGCCCGCTCGTCGATCAGTCGCAGCAGGTCAGGGAGTTCAAGATTCTTCTGCACTACGGCTGTCTATCACCGCACTCCGGCGGCCGAAAGCGAATTTCCCGGCCGCCGTCCGAACCGCCGCCGACACCGAACCTCCGGGCAAGGCGGGCGACCCGCGTTGGCCGGGGTTCGCCCGTCGGTACAAACTCGCCGCCGAACAGCCGGTGCAGTGGGAGGTTGAGGCTCTCGGCCCTGCCGAGCCTCAGCGCCTGGTCCTCGCCGCCGTCGCGCCGTACATCGACCGCCGCGTTCTCACCGACCGGATCACAGAGGAGGAACGGCAGCGAGATCAGCTCAGGGCCTTCACCGAGGGATGGACCCTGAATCGCTCGCCGGACCGTGAGTGACTCCCAAACTCATCGACATTGATCATGGAACAGGCCCACGCGGTGACTCCCGAAGCCGACGACAAACGACTCCCGTCCTCGCGTACAAAGCCACTGCTGGAGACGCTGCCGCCGGAGGTGCTGGCGAAGGCGCTGTGGTGGGAGGGCCACATCCTCGAGGTGTTGCACGGACTGCCGTTCGGTGCCGCACCGGGCACGGCTCCCCGGCCCGAGTACGCGCCCGGTCAGCCGCTGACCGCCCGGCAGCGGGTCAAGGCCGCCGAACTGACGGCGGCCGGGCACCGGGTGACGGCGAGTGCGGTCGGCCACCACCGGCGCCGCTACCAGCAGGACGGCGTGCTCGGCCTGGTCGACTACCGGCCGGTCCGCAAGAAGCCGCAGTTCGGGGTGGTGGACGAGCGGATCGTGTCGGCGATGCGGGCGGCGGTCAAGGAGGAGGTCGACGGTTCGACGAAGACGGGGTCCTACTTCCTCTGGCGGACCGGGGAGATCCTCAAGGCCAGCGAGGAGGGCCGGGAGGTGGAGCTTCCCTCGCGCGCCACCCTCTACCGGCTGCTGGCCAAGCTGACCGAGGGCACCCACACCTTCAGCACCGCGACGACCCGCCGGTCCAAGGCCCACGGCGCGAAGACCCCGTTCGGTGAGCTGCCGGCGTTCGCGCCGGGCCAGGTCATGCAGATCGACTCCACCCCGATGGACGTGATGGTCCTGCTGGACGACGGCGTCCCGGGCCGGATCGAGCTCACCGGCATGATCGACGTCGCCACCCGGACGCTGTCCGCCGCGGTGCTGCGGCCGACCACGAAGTCGGTCGACGCGAGCGTGCTGCTGGCCCGCGCGGTCACCCCGGAGCTGATGCGTCCGGGCTGGGCGGAGGCTCTGCGGATGTCGCGCTCGGTGCTGCCGCACCGCCGGCTGCTGTCCTTGGACCAGCGCCTGGAGCACGCTGCCGCCCGACCGGTGATCGTCCCGGAGATGATCGTCTGCGACCACGGGAAGGCGTTCATCTCCCGCAACTTCAAGTCGTCCTGCCGGTTCCTGGAGATCGACTTCCAGCCCGCGCACAAGGGCTCCGGCTTCGAGAAGGGCCACATCGAGAAGATGCTGGCCTCGATCGCCACGCTGTTCGTCCAGTTCCTGCCCGGTCACCTGGGCCGCAGCACCGACCACCGCGGCCGCCACCCCGAGCGCGAGCGGCTCTGGTCGCTGGTCGAGCTCCAGGAGCTCCTGGACGAGTGGATCGTCGCGAAGTGGCAGAACCGGCCGCACGACGGCCTGCGCGATCCCGCCCACCCGAGCCGGATGTTCACCCCGAACGAGAAGTACGCGACCCTCGTCGAGGCCTGCGGCTATGTCCCCGTCGCGCTGAGCGGCGACGACTACGTCGAGCTCCTGCCCGCCGAGTGGCGCGCGGTCAACGACTACGGCATCAAGATCAAGCACCGCAAGTACGACAGTCCCGAACTCGACCCGCTCCGCCGCCAGAACTCCGGCATTGCCGCCAAGCGCGGCCTCTGGGAAGTCCACCGCGACCCCTACGACGTCTCCCGGATCTGGGTGCGCGACCACCGCAGCGAACAGCGGCCCTGGATCCAGGCGACCTGGAAGCACCTGCACCGGGCCCCTGTCCCCTTCGGTGACCTGGCCTGGGACCACGTCAGCCACCAGCTGCCCGGCGCCACCGAGGAAGAAATCGCCGACGCGGTCGCCGCCTTCCTCACCCGCGCCCACTCCGGGCCGGCCGACCAGCCCAAGCCCAAGCAGACCGGGCGCGACCGCCGGGTCGCCGCCCGGACCAAGGCCGCCAGACCGGCGACCCCGATCCCCGAGCAGGCCACCGAACCCGCAGCCGAGACCGAGCCGGCACCGGCTGCGGAGAAGCTCGCGGACGTGATCCCGCTCGGCCTGTTCGACCCGCTCGAAGACCCCTGGAAACGACGATGACGACACCGGACACCGACGACGCCGGGCAACACCTGACGACCAAGGACGGCTGGCGCCGCTTCGTCCTCGGTCCCCCGCCGACGCCTCACTTGCCCTCTCCGGAGGAGCACGTCAAGCTCGCCGAGCCGGTCCGCAGGCGCTACGACGAGATCCGGATCGACCACCACGCCCGGCTGATGGTGGTGGCCACCTCCACCGTCCGGCACACCGTCACCACCGGCCGCCGCCTGGTGATGCTCAACCGGCACGCGATCAGCGCCCGCCGCGGCCTGATCGTCTCCGGCCCCGCCGGGACCGGGAAGACCATCGCCGTCACCCAGCTCGGCCTGGCCCACGAGCTCAACGACCGAGCCGTCCACCACGGCGCGAGCGGCCGGATCCCGGTCCTCTACGTCACCGTCCCACCGGCCGCGACCGCCCGGATGATCGCCGCCGAGTTCGCCCGCTTCCTCAATCTGCCGGTCTACAGCCGGCTGAACACCGCGGACATCATCGAGTCCGTGGTCGGCGTCTGCACCAAGGTCCGCACCGGCCTGGTGATCGTGGACGAGGTGCACAACATATCCCTGACCACCCGCCAGGGCGCCGAGGTCTCCGACACCCTCAAGTACTTCTCCGAGCGCATCCCGGCGACGTTCATCTACGCTGGCATCGACATCGAGCACAGCACAATCCTCCAGGGCACCCGCGGCGCGCAGATCGCCGGCCGCTTCACCCTCATCCCCACCCACCCCTTCCCCTACAACAACGAGTGGAAGGGCCTGGTCAAGACGATGGAGGACACCCTGCTGCTGCACGAACACCGGCCCGGCACGCTCGTCGGCCTGGATCGCTACCTCCACGACCGCACCGGTGGCATGATCGGCGCCCTCTCCCACCTGATCCGCGGCGCCGCGATCGACGCGATCCTCATGGAGACCGAGAAGATCACCCGGGACGGCCTCGAAGCCGTCCCGCTCGACGTCACCGCCAGCACGCAGAACAACCGCAAGCGGAAGGACGGGTGAGCACCCCACCAAGGCGCATCCCGCCAGTCACGATGCTGCCGGTCCAGGTCTTTCCCCGCCCCTGCGAAGGCGCCGAAGCGTTCATCACCCGCCTCGCCGAGGCCAACCACCTCAAGCCCGCCTATCTCCGCGCCCACCTCTGCGCCCCCCCGAACCACCGCGGCACCATCAGCTGGGCCCGCCTCGCCGCCGCGGCCGGCCGCAGCCTCGTCAGACTCCAAGTGGTCCTGGAGCAGCACCCTCCGCCATCACCGCCCCAGTTGCTCTGCGAGTACTGCGGCGCCCCGCCCAAACGAGAGTCCGAACCGCCGCAGGCACCGTGGTGGTGCACAGAACGCTGCCGACACCGCAGCAACCTCCTGATCAGCGCCCCCTCAAGCATCGCCGTCCTCCCCGGACAGAAGTCGATGCTCTCCTGCCTCACCTGCGGAACCCGCTTCATCCGCTTCACCAGGGGCACGACCAACACCTGCTCAAGAGGCTGCCAAGCCAAGCTCCTCCGAACCCAAGCGGCTGAGGACGCAGGGGTGTTTCAAAGTCCCGGTGATCATATAGAGCGGCTGGTCAGGCAATGCCCAGGAGGTCCAGCGGCCTGGTGAAGGGCTCGTAGGAGACGTGGCGGAGGCCGCGGCGATGTTGCGGTACCCGTGCTGCCGCAGGGTGTTGATCGCCAGGTTGCGCAGGGTCGCCATGTTCTCGGGTCCGTGGCCGGTGTGGATCTTCGAGGCGTCCTCGCCGAAGGCGGTGTCGCGGACGAAGTGCAGCCGGTTCTCGATGGTCCACTGTGACCTGGCGAGCTCGCCCAGGCGCTGGGGTGAGGCTTCTTGGGAGGTCAAGTCGGTGATCGCATAGATGGTCTGGCGGCTCACCGTGCCGGCTTTGAGGTCGGTGCGGTGTCGCAGGATGCGTACGGCCTGGACAGCGTGGGGAAAGTCCAGGCCGAGACCGGTGATGGTGAGTGCCCTGGTCACGCGGGTCTCCTTGCGGCCGTGGCCCATCTCGCGGTCGTAGCGCCTCGCGGTGACGTCCTTCCACGGCAGTGACCGCAGCCGGCCATGCAGTCCGGGCTGGTTGGCCTTTACCACCAGCAGGTAGTGGGCCTTCTTCTCCTCCACCAGGAACCGCGCGTGGTCGCGCTGGGTGTGCAGGGCGTCGGCGGTGACGGTGACCCCGTTCAGGTCGTAGGGCTCCAGCAGCGCCGCGAAGCAGGTGATTTCGTTGGTCTTGTCGGGAACCCGCAACTGGGTGACAGTCCGGCCGTCACCGGTCATCGCGGCCAGCAGGTGGGCGGCGGGTGTCTGGCCGTGCCGGGAGCCACGAGCGGCCTTGCCATCCACGGCCACCGAGTCCGCACCGCCGGGATCGGTACCGGTCAGATCGGCCAGGCCACCGGGACAAACCAGGTTGACGATCCGTCGGATCGTGGCGGCACTCGGCGCGATGCGCACCCCCAACGCGCCCGCCACACGAGCGCCGAGGCGGGCCAGGGCCTGCTGCGGAGCATTCGCAGACCACTGGCCGATCGCCGCATACGAACGCGCGCCGGCGACCACCGCCGAGGCGGCAACCAGCAGCACCGCCACGAACGGGTGACGCACACCGCGCCGCCGACGCGGATCGGGCAGCGCCCGCAGCCTCTCCGCCAGCGAGAGCCCCGCTACATCCCCCGGAGCGGGCGACTTGATGAGACAGACGGTGGCAGACTGACGGCACATCGAAGCTCCAGCGGCTCAAGGCGACTTGGCAAGGTCACCTCGTTCAACTGGAGCTTCAATGCTTACGTGACGGACTGACCCGGACTCCCCACACTGCCCTGGCCTGCGGACTCACACGATCAGCGGGACTTTGAAACACCCCTGCATCGGAACCTGCGGCCGCGCCTTTTCCACCCCTTGTGTTCATGAGCACGCTTGTGTCAGATGTGCACTTCTCAGGCCGGACCCGGCCCAACGGGACCGCCTCGAGGAGATCCGCGACAACCTCATCGCCCGCATCGCCGAAGCCGAGCACGAAGGTTGGCTCGGCGAGGTCGAAGGACTCAAGGTCAGCCTGGCTGGCGCCGAAGCCAAGCTCGCCCAACTCGACGCTCGCCCCGTCCGGCACGACACCACGGTTCAACTGGGGATTCCCACCATTGCGGCCCTCCGCAATCGATCACGGCAGGATCCCTGAACCACGGCAGCGGCCCAAAGGCTAGCCTGAGGCGAGGATCTTCGATCGAGTCCCATGACCTGAATGAACGGCAGAGGGGTGCGAATGGCACTGGAGATGATCCCGGACCGGCCCGGTCGGGAGGTCGCCTTCGAGCCCAAGCTCGACGGGCTCCTTGTGATCTTCTGCCCTGACTGGGTGATGCCGCAGATCATGGAAGGCGAGCACCAGCACCACCGCTGCGAGGTCAAGCGATTCAAGATCGGCGAGGCCGCAGACGCTGACCCTGCCGCGACCCGGCAGCATGCGGACCTCCTCATCCACGCGGCCATGCACGATCAATGCCGCAGCGGCATAAGGCAGTTGATCCAGCCGCTGGTGGGCGCTCTTGGCCACCGCCGCATCCAGACAGCGATCATCGACTACGTGCGGACCGGCTCCGATGCGGAGAAGGTCGGCGCGACCATGGCCTGGTACTTCGCACGCCCGGGACTTAGGGCGTCCGCCAGTAGGTCATCGGATGCGGGGGCTTCGAGGCCGGGTATCCCAGCGGTAGAGGGTCCAAGCCCGTCTGATTAGGCAGCGG
>NZ_JBVIRL010000057.1:0-21574 GCF_055576085.1 Kitasatospora sp. NPDC033851
GCCTGCCCGTCAACTACGCCGCCCACTCCGTCCAGGTCGAGGCGATCCGCGAGCAACTGCTCACCGACCTCGCCGGCATCACACCGCGCCCGGCGACGATCCCGTTCTACTCGACGGTGACCGGCGAGCAGATCGACACCTCCGCCCTCCACACCGACTACTGGTACCGCAACCTCCGCGAACCCGTGCTGTTCGACCAGACCACCCGTGCGCTGCTCGCCTCGGGCAGCGACCCCGTCTTCGTCGAGATCAGCCCGCACCCGGTGCTCACGCCTGCGCTGGAGGAGCACGAGGCGGGTGTGGTGACCGGGACGCTGCGCCGCGACCACGGCACCCCGGCCGAGTTCCTGGCCGCCGCGGCGCGGCTGTTCGTCGCGGGTGTGCCGGTGCGGTGGCCGTTCCCCGAAGGGGAGCCGGTGGCGCTGCCCACCTACCCCTTCCAGCGGACGCGGTTCTGGCTCGCCGGAGGCGCGGGAGACGTGTCCGCGGCCGGGCTCGACTCGGTGGACCACCCGCTGCTCGGCGCTGCTGTCGAGGTGGGCGAGCAGCGGGTCCTGACAGGTCGGCTCTCCCTGGCCACCCATCCCTGGCTCGCGGACCACTCCGTCCTGGGGACGGTGCTGCTGCCCGCGACGGCGTTCGTGGAACTGGTGGTGCACGCGGCCGGGGCGGCAGTGGAGGAACTGGTCCTGGAGGCGCCGCTGACGTTGCCCGCGGACGGCGCGGTGGACGTGCAGGTCGTCGTGGGCGAGCCGGACGAGACCGGCCGCCGCACGGTCGACGTCCGGTCCCGTACGGACGGTTGGGTGCGGCACGCCACCGGCACGGTGAGCGGGAATCCCGTGGTCGGGCAGGAGCTGACGCAATGGCCGCCGGCCGGCGCGGAACCGGTCACCGGGCTCTACGACACGCTCGCCGCGGCGGGCTACGAGTACGGGCCGGCCTTCCAGGCCGTGCAGGCGGTGTGGCGCCGCGGCAATGAGGTGTTCGCCGAGGTCACCGTGCCGGACGCGGCCCGGTTCTCAGTCCATCCCGCCCTGCTGGACGCCGCCCTGCAACCGCTGGCGCTGCTGTCCGGCACGGAAGGCGACGTGCGGCTGCCGTTCTCGCTGGGCGGGATCGCGGTCCACCGCACCGGCGTGACCTCCGCGCGCGTGCGGCTGACGGTGGTGCGCCCCGGGACGTACGCCGTCCACCTGGCGAGCCGGTCCGGCGAGCCCGTGGCGACCATCGAGGCGCTGACCACCCGTCCGATGGCTGAACGCGGCCCGCTGTACGCCCTCGACTGGATTTCGCTGACCCCCGGCGAAGGCGCACTCGGCGACGCCGTCGTCTCGCCCGGCTCGGTCACCGAGGCGCTGACGGCCGTCCAGGACTTCCTGGCCGGGCCCGGCGAACGGCTCGTGGTGCGCACGCGGGGCGCGGTCGCCGTCGTTCCCGGTGACGGGGTGAGCGACCCGGAAGCCTCGGCCGTCTGGGGCCTGGTCCGGTCCGCGCAGTCCGAGCACCCCGGCCGATTCGTGCTCGTGGACGCCGACGAGCTGCCCGACGGCCTGTCGGTCGGCGACGAGGACCAGGTGGCGGTGCGCCGGGGGGCCGTCTACGTGCCCCGGCTCGTGCGCTCCGCACCGGAGGCGTTCGACGGACGGCTGACGCAGGCAGGCACGGGCAGCCTGGACGACCTCGCCTTCCTGCCGTACGAGCAGGCCCCGCCCGGGCCCCGGGAGGTGCGCGTCGCCGTGCGGGCGGCCGGCCTGAACTTCCGGGACGTGCTGATCGCCCTCGGCGTCTACCCGGACCCGGCGCTGCTCGGCAGCGAGGGCGCGGGCGTCGTCACCGAGGTCGGCGCCGAGGTCACCGGGCTGCGGCCGGGTGACCGGGTCGCCGGGCTGCTGCCCGGCGCGTTCGGCCGGGTGGCCGTCGCCGACCACAGGGTGCTGGTGCGCATCCCCGACGAGTGGACGTTCGCCCAGGCCGCCACTGTGCCGATCGCGTTCATGACCGCCTGGTACGGCCTGCGCGACCTGGGCGGGCTGAAGGCCGGCGACCGGGTGCTGATCCACGCCGGGGCCGGCGGCGTCGGCATGGCGGCGGTCCAGCTCGCGCGGCTCTGGGGCGCGGACGTCCACGCGACCGCGGGCCCGGGCAAGTGGGACGCGCTGCGCGCCCTGGGGCTGGACGATGACCACATCGCCTCGTCCCGGACCCTGGAGTTCGCCGACCGGTTCGGCCCCTTCGATGTGGTGCTGAACTCGCTGTCCGGTGAGTTCCTGGACGCCTCCCTGCGGCTGCTCGCGCCCGGCGGGCGGTTCGTGGAGATGGGCAAGGCCGACATCCGGCCCGGCGTGCTGGCCTTCGACCTGGCCGACGCGGGACCGGAGCGGCTGGGGGAGATCCTGGCCGAGGCCGTCCGGCTGCTCGACGCGGGCGAGCTGCGTCTGCCACCACTCACCACCTGGGACGTCCGCCGCGCGCGGGACGCCTTCCGGTTCATGAGCCGGGCCGCTCACGTCGGGAAGATCGTCCTCACGGTTCCTGCGGATCTCGATGCGGCCGGTACGGTGCTGATCACCGGTGGTACGGGGACGCTGGGGGGCCATGTGGCCCGGCATCTGGTGGCCGAGCGGGGTGTGCGGCATGTGTTGCTGGTCAGCCGCAGTGGTGGCGGGGCGGCGTTGTGCGAGGAGCTGGCCGGGCTGGGTGCGGAGGTGTCCGTGGCCGCCTGTGACGTGGCCGACCGGGACGCGCTGGCGGCCGTACTGGACTCGATCCCGGCCGCGCACCCGCTGACCGCGGTCGTCCACGCCGCCGGCGTGCTCGACGACGCCGTGGTCGAGTCCCTGACCCCCGAACGCCTCGCCGCGGTCTGGGAGCCCAAGGCACGGGCGGCCTGGCACCTGCACGAACTCACCCGAGGGCGGGACCTGACGGCGTTCGTCCTCTTCTCCTCGGCGGCCGGGACGCTCGGCAGCCCCGGGCAGGCCAACTACGCCGCGGCCAACGCCTACCTCGACGGCCTGGCCGCGTACCGGCGCGCCCAGGGCCTGCCGGGGGTGTCGCTGGCCTGGGGCCGGTGGGCCGAGACCAGCGGGCTGACCGGGCAGATGTCCGAGGCCGACGGTGAACGCCTCGCCCGCGCCGGGCTGCTGCCGATGACGACCGACTACGGACTCGGGCTGTTCGACGAGGGCCTGGACACCGCGGAACCGGTGGTGGTCGCGGCCGGACTCAAGGTGTCCGCACTGGGCGACCGGCCGGTGCTGCGCGCGCTGACACGCGCCCGCAAACCGGTGCGGACCACCGGACTGGCGGGCGAGCTGGGATCGCTCCCCGAGGCCCGGCAACGCGAGATCCTGCTCGACCTGGTCAGCACCCACGCCTCGGCCGTGCTGGGCCGCAGCGACGAGATCGGTGGCGACCTGGCCTTCAAGGACCTGGGCTTCGACTCGCTGACCGGCGTGGAGCTGCGCAACCGGCTGTCCACGGCGGTCGGGACCCGGCTGTCGGCGACGATGGTCTTCGACTACCCGACCCCGGCCCGGCTGGCCGAATACCTGCGTGAGGTGGTCCTCGGCAAGGAGCGTCGGACGGTCGCGCCCGTGCCGGTCGGTGTTCCGGTGTCGGATGATCCGGTGGTGGTGGTGGGGTTGGGGGCCCGTTATCCGGGTGGCGTGGGGTCGGCGCGGGAGTTGTGGGATTTGGTGGCGGGTGGGGTGGACGCGGTGGGGGAGTTCCCATCGGATCGTGGGTGGGATGTGGGTCGTATCTATGATCCGGCCGGTGGTCCGGGGACGTCGTACACGCGGTCGGGTGGTTTTCTGGGGGATGCGGGTGGCTTCGATGCCGCGTTCTTCGGGATTTCGCCGCGTGAGGCGTTGGCGATGGATCCGCAGCAGCGGGTGCTGCTGGAGACGGTGTGGGAGACGTTCGAGGACGCGGGGATCGATCCGACGTCGTTGAGGGGCAGCCAGACGGGCGTCTTCACCGGCATCTGGGCATCCGGTTACGCGGGCGGAGTGGACCAGATCTCGCGCGACGCGGACGGCTATGTGGCCACCGGTACGGCGACGAGTGTGACCTCGGGGCGGGTGTCGTATCTGCTGGGGCTGGAGGGTCCGGCGTTGTCGGTGGACACGGCGTGTTCGTCGTCGCTGGTGGCGATCCATCTGGCGGCGCAGGCGCTGCGCTCGGGGGAGTGCTCACTGGCCCTGGCCGGTGGTGTGACGGTCATGGCGACACCCGCCGCCTTCATCGACTTCTCCCGCCAGCGGGGGCTTGCGGCCGACGGCAGGGTGAAGGCGTTTGCCGAGGCTGCCGATGGTACGGCGTGGGGTGAGGGCGCGGGGTTGGTGCTGCTGGAGCGGTTGTCGGACGCCCGTCGCCATGGCCATCAGGTGCTGGCGGTGGTGCGGGGTTCGGCGGTGAATCAGGACGGGGCGTCCAATGGGTTGACCGCGCCGAGTGGTCCGTCGCAGGAGCGGGTGATCCGGCAGGCGTTGGCGAACGCCGGGTTGGAGGCGTCCGAGGTGGACGTGGTGGAGGCGCACGGTACGGGGACGACGCTCGGTGATCCCATCGAGGCGCAGGCGCTGCTGGCGGCGTACGGCCGGGACCGGGTGGAGCCGTTGTGGCTGGGGTCGGTGAAGTCGAACATCGGGCACACGCAGGCGGCGGCCGGTGTGGCTGGTGTGATCAAGATGGTGATGGCGATGCGGCACGGTGAACTGCCGCGGACCCTCCACGTGGACGCGCCGACCTCGCACGTCGACTGGTCGGCGGGTCGTGTCTCACTGCTCACCGAGGCCCGGCCGTGGCCCGAGACGGGGCGTCCCCGCCGTGCCGGCATCTCGGCGTTCGGCATCAGCGGCACGAACGCGCACGTGATCCTGGAGGCACCGGCCCCGGACCCGGCCGCGGACCCTGCCGAGAAGACGTCGCCCGAGTCCCCTGCCACTCCCGCGCCCGCCCCTGCGCCCGCGGTGCCGGTGCCGTGGCTGCTGTCGGCCAAGTCCGAGCAGGCGCTCCGGGCCCAGGCCCGCAGGCTGCAGGCGTACGCGGCCAAGGACCCCGACGCGGACGGAATCGGCGCCGCGCTCGCCGCGCGGACCCGGTTCGCCCACCGGGCCATGGTGACTGGACCGGAGGCACTGGCGGCCCTGGCGCGCGGGGAGGTGCATCCCGGGCTGGTGACCGGCGAGGCCCGCGACTCGGGTAGGTCGGCGTTTGTGTTCTCTGGTCAGGGTGGTCAGTGGGCGGGGATGGGGCGGGGTTTGTACCGGGTGTTCCCGGTGTTTGCGCGGGTGTTGGACGAGGTGTGTGGGTTGTTGGGGTTGCCGGTGGGGGTGTTGTTCGAGGACGGGGAGGGGGTGCTGGGGGAGACGCTGTTCACGCAGGGCGGGGTGTTCGCGCTGGAGGTGGCGCTGTTCCGGCTGGTGGAGTCGTTGGGTGTGCGGCCGGATTTCGTGGTGGGGCACTCGGTGGGTGAGGTGGCGGCGGCTCATGTGGCGGGGGTGTTGGGCCTGGAGGACGCGTGTGTGCTGGTGGGGGCGCGGGGTCGGTTGATGCAGGGGTTGGCCGGTGGTGGGGCGATGGTGTCGCTCCAGGCGTCGGTGGAGGAGGTGGAGGGGTCGCTGGTGCCGGGTGTTGAGGTGGCGGCGGTCAACGGGGTGGATGTGGTGGTGGTGTCGGGGGACGAGGCCGCGGTGGAAGAGGTGGGTGAGGTGTGGCGCGGGCGTGGGCGCCGGGTGCGGCGGTTGGCGGTCAGTCACGCGTTCCATTCGGCGTGGATGGATCCGGTGCTGGAGGAACTGGGCCGGGTGGCGGCGGGTTTGTCGTTCGGTGAGCCGGTGATCCCGGTGGTCTCCACGGTGGCCGGGCATCCGGTGGATATGGGGGAGCCCGGGTATTGGGTGCGGCAGGTGCGGGAGGCGGTCCGGTTCGCTGATGCCGTGGAGTGGCTGGCGGGTCAGGGTGTGAGGGGGTTCGTGGAGGTGGGTCCGCATCCGTTGCTGGTGGGGAACGGGTTGATGCGGCGTGGTGGTGATTCTCCGGAGCGGTTGTTCGCGGGGCTGGGGCGGTTGTGGGTGGATGGTTCCGTGCGCTGGACGCCGCCCGCGGCCACGACGACGGGGACGTCGGGCGTGCGTGTGCCTTCGTACGCTTTCCAGCACCAGCACTACTGGCTCCAGCCCACCACCCCGTCGGAGGGCCTCGACACGCCCGACCACCCGCTGCTGCGGTCCCTGGTGAAGCTCCCCGACGGGCAGGGCGTGGTGCTGACCGGGAAGCTCTCCGCGTCCGTTCACCCGTGGCTGGCCGAGCACACCGTGCTCGGTTCGACGCTGCTGCCCGCGATGGCGTTCGTGGACATGGCCGTCCACGCCGGCGAGCACACGGCCAGCCCCGAACTGTCCGAGCTGGTCCTGGAGGCGCCGCTCGTGCTGTCCGAGCGCGACGGTGTGCACGTGCAGGTCACCGTCGGCGCACCCGACGACACCGGACGCCGGCTCGTCACCGTCCACTCCCGCACCTCCGCCGAGCCCGACGAGTGGACCCGCCACGCGACCGGCGTGCTCAGTCCGCCGGCGGACCGGGCGACAGGGGCCGACCGGACGGCTGTGCCCGGGGCGGACGACAGCGAGGCCGCGCCGATCGACATCGGCTCGCTCTACGACCGGCTCACCGAAGCCGGCTACGACTACGGGCCGACCTTCCAGGGGCTCACCGGCATCCGGCGGCACGGCGAGGACCTGCACGCCGAGGTGAGCTTCCCGGCGGACCCCGCGCAGCTCACCGGTTACCGCGTCCACCCCGCGCTCCTGGACGCCGCCATACAGCCGCTGACCCTGCTCGCCGGCCTCGCGGCCGAGGACGGTGGCGCCGGCGGCAGCCCGGCGCGGATGCCCTTCTCGTTCTCCGGTGTGTCGGTCACCGGGTCGGCCGCGACGGTCCGCGTGGTGCTGCACCCGACCGGGCCGGACACCTACGCGGTGCGGATCACCGACACCGCCGGGATGCCGGTCGTGAGCATCGACGAGATCGTCCTGCGGCCCGTCGAAGCGGCGGGTCACGGGGCCGGGCGCCGGCCGAACACGCTGTTCGCCGTTGACTGGACCCCGATGGCGGCACCGGACGGCCCGTACACCGAGACGGTCCTCCACGAGGTCGTCGGCGAGGGCGAACCGGTCGCGGCCGCCCACGCGGTGACCCGGGAACTACTCGGCAGGGTCCGGGAGTTCCTGGCCACCGACACGCCCGCCCGGCTCGTGGTCCTCACCGGCGACGACCTGGCCTCGGCCGCCGCCCGCGGCTTCCTGCGCAGCGCGCACAGC
The DNA here is from genome assembly GCF_055576085.1 of Kitasatospora sp. NPDC033851. Lineage (NCBI taxonomy): Bacteria > Bacillati > Actinomycetota > Actinomycetes > Kitasatosporales > Streptomycetaceae > Kitasatospora > Kitasatospora sp. NPDC033851. The sequence goes on from NZ_JBVIRL010000057.1 coordinate 7,332, forward strand.
GAGAACCCCGGGCGGATCCTGACCGTCCGGCACGATGGCACGGCCGCCTCACGGCGGGCGATCCCCGCCGCGGTGCGCGCCGCCGTGAGCGACAGCGAGCCCGAGATCCAGTTGCGCGACGGAACCGCACTCGTGCCGAGGCTGGTGAAGGCCGCCCCGGCCGGGCCCCTGGACGGCGTGCCCCTGGACGGCACCGTGCTGATCACCGGCGGCACCGGCACCCTCGGCGTCCTGGTCGCCCGGCACCTGGTCGCGCGGCACGGTGCCCCGCACGTGGTGCTCGCCGGCCGCCGCGGCGTCGAGCCGCCCGGGCTCCGGCAGGAGCTGGGCGCCGCCCTCACCGTGGTCGCCTGCGACGCCGGTGACCGCGGGGCACTGAGGGATCTCGTCGCCTCGATCCCCGACCTGCGGGTCGTCGTGCACGCCGCCGGGGCCGTCGACGACGCCGTGGCGGGATCGATGACACCGGAGCAGATCGACACGGTGCTGCGCTCGAAGGCCGATGCCGCGTGGCACCTGCACGAGGCCACCGAACACCTGGACCTGCGGGCGTTCGTGCTGTTCTCCTCGGCGTCCGGGGTGTTCGGCGCCCCTGGGCAGGCCAACTACGCCGCCGCGAACGCGTTCCTCGACGCGCTCGCCGAGCACCGGCACGCGCGCGGTCTGCCGGCCACCTCCCTGGCCTGGGGCCAGTGGGCCGAGTCCAGCGGAATCACCGGGAACCTGACCGAGGCCGACCACCGCCGGCTGGCGAGGACCGGGATGCTGCCGCTGGCCACCGAGCAGGCCCTCGACCTGTTCGACACCGCCCTGGCCGGCGAACGCCCGGCGCTGGTGCCGGTCCGCCTCGACCTCGCGGCGATCGACACCCCGCCCGCGCTGCTGCGCGGACTCGCCCGGCCGCGGCGCGCGCCGGCCCCGGCGGCCGGCCACGGCGACCTGCGGGCCGGGCTCGAAGCCCTGCCCGAGCCCGAGCAGCGCGCCCTGCTGCTGGACCTGGTCGTCACGCGCAGCGCGAGCATCCTCGGGATGGCCCCCGGCGGGATCGACGACCCGCGTCAGCTGTTCCGCGACCACGGCGTCGACTCGCTGACCGCCATCGAGCTGCGCAACCAGCTCAACGCGGCCACCGGGCTCCAGCTCCCGGCGACCCTCGTCTTCGACTTCCCGACGCCCGAACAGCTCGTCAACCACCTCTACGGGCAGCTGTGCTCGCCGGAGAACCGGGTCGCCGGGCCGATGGAGCGCCTGCTGCGCAAGGCCGTCGACGTCGGCCGCGCGCAGGACGGCCTCGATCTGCTGGCCACGGTGTCCCGGCTGAGCCAGGCCACCGACGCACCCAAAGCCGAGGTGGTCGCCCTCGCGACCGGCTTCCTCCAGCCGTCGCTGGTCTGCCTGCCGTCCGCGCTGGCGTCCAGCGGCATCGAGGAGTACGGGCGGTTCGCCGCGGCGCTGGAGGCCGCCCGCGATGTCACGGCGGTCACCCTGCCGGGCTTCGCCGGCGACCCGCTGCCCGCGGACTCCGACGTCCTGGTCCAGGCACTTGCCGAGGCCGCGTCGGCCGTCGCCGCGCCGGTGCTGGTCGGCCGTTCGGTGGGCGCGTGGCTGGCGCTGGCGACCGCCAGGGAACTGGAACGGCGGGGGGCCCGGCCCAGCGCCGTGGTGCTCATCGACGGCTACCCCGACGACCTGCCGGGTGTGCTCACCGGCATGCTCGACGCCGGCCACCAGGTCCAGCCGGTCGACGACGACCGGCTGGTGGCCATGGGCCGATACCTCGATCTGGCCGGCGCCCCGGAGCCCGTCACCGCGCCGGTGCTGCTGGTGGGCACCGGGGAGCGCTCGTGGCCCCGGCTGTCGACCACCGTCCAGGAGGTGCTCACCGTCCCGGGCGACCACTTCACCGTACTGGAGGAGCACTCCGCGGCCACGGCGCTGGCCATCAGTACATGGCTCCTCGACTTCGACGGATACGGGGCGGGGCTGTCCGCACTCAGGGGAAAGGACCAAGCATGATCTGGGACAACGTCTACATCGGCGGAACGGGGCGGTACCTGCCGCCCCGCACGCCCGCGACGCAGGCAGTGCCGGACACCGAGACCATGCGGCGGCTGCTCGCGCTGTCGGACTTCGTGTCGTTCACCCGCTCCGACGACGTCACCGAGCACGCGATGGCCGTGCACGCGGCGATCGGAGCCCTGCGCGAGTCCGGCCTCAGCGGCGCCGACATCTCCATGGCCGCCTACGCCCAGATGGACCATCAGGACCACATGGCGTCCTCCTGCCACCTGCAGCGCGTCCTCGGCCTCGGCCACGCCCTCGTCTACGAGGTCGAGGCGACCAGCAACGGCGGCTCGGCCGCGCTGCAGTCCGCCGCCGCGCACCTGGTGGCCGACCCGGCCGCGACCGCGACCCTGGTCACGGCTACCGCCCGGTTCCTGCCGCCGCGGTGGGAACGGTGGCAGCCCACCGTCGGGATCTTCCTGGCCGACGGTGCGGTCGCGGCCGTGCTGAACCGCGAGGGCGGCCGGGCGAGGCTGGTCGCGACCGCCAACAGCTCCGCGACCCAGATGGAGGTCCTCGCCACCCCGACGATCCCGGACCCCGAGGGCCACCGGAACCGTACGCCGATCGAGGTCACCGGCCTGGCCCCGTATCTGACGCTGATGAGCGGGGCACTGGTCACCGCGGTCGAGCAGGCCGCCAAGGAGGGCGGCGTCAGCATCGCCGACATCACCAGGTTCGTCGTCACCGGTCTGGGCCTGGCCCAACTGGAGGTCGTCGTGCTGGAGCCGCTCGGCATCGACCTCGGCCGCACCACCTGGCCGATGCTGCGCGAGCTCGGCCACGTCGGGCCGTGCGACCAACTGCTCGGCATGGACCACCTGCTGCACGACGAGACCCTCAAGCCCGGCGACACCATCATGTCGATCGGCCTCGGCATGGGTTCGCGGTTCACCGCGACCCTGCTGGAGGTCACCGAGCCGCCCAAGCCCCGTACGACCACCATCCTCACCGAGCCGGTGCGCGCGCAGGCCCCGCCCGCCGACGCGTATGTCATCGACCCCTCGGGCGGCGACATCTTCGGCGAGGCCGCTGCCTTGCGCGAGCGCGGCCCGGCCACGCCCGTCGAACTGCCCGGTGGCGTGTCGGCCTGGGCCGTCACCGGGCACGACCTGGCGAAGAAGCTGCTGCTCGACCCGAAGGTCTCCAAGGACGCGAACAAGCACTGGCCCATGTGGCGCGACGGCGACATCCCGCCGGACTGGCCGCTGATCATGTGGGTCGCGATGCAGAACATGTTCACCGCCCACGGGGCCGACCACACCAGGCTGCGCAGCCTGGTGGCCAAGGCGTTCACCCCGCGCCGTATCGAAGCGATGCGGCCGCGCGTCGAGGAGATCACGGCCGGCCTGATCGCCGACCTGGCCGCGGTGCCGCCGGGGCAGACGGTCGACCTGCGCGCACGGTTCGCGTTCCCGCTGCCGATCCAGGTCATCACCGGATTGTTCGGGGTGACCGCGCAGACGGGCGCGGACCTGCGGCGGCTGGTGGACGCGGTGTTCAGCCTCGACGCGGACCCGGCGGGCGTGCAGGCCGCCTCTGGTGAGCTGTACATGCTGCTCAAGGAACTCGTGGCCGCCAAACGGCGCGACCCCGGCGACGACATGACCAGCGACCTGATCGCCGCGCAGGAGGCGGACGGCACACGACTGTCCGAACGGGAACTGCTGGACACCCTGCTGCTGACCATCTCCGCCGGCTTCGAGACGACAGTCAACCTGCTCGACCACGCCGTCCACGCGCTGGTCACGCACCCGTCTCAGCTCGCCCTGGTCCGGTCCGGGGCCAGCACGTGGGAGGACGTGGTGGACGAGACCCTGCGCTGGCAGGCGCCGGTGCCGAACCTGCCGCTGCGGTACGCCGTGGAGGACATCTCCGCGGACGGCGTGCAGATCCGCAAGGGCGAGGCGATCCTGCTGTCCTACGGCGCGGCCGGCCGCGACCCGGCGCAGCACGGGGCCGACGCGGAGGACTTCTCCGTCACCCGGCCGTCGCGGGCCGACCACCTCACCTTCGGGCACGGCGTGCACTACTGCCTCGGCAGCCCCCTGGCGAAGCTGGAGGCGACGACGGCGCTGTCCGCGCTGTTCTCCCGGTTCCCCCGGCTGCGGCTGGCCGTCCCGTCGTCCGAACTCGAGCCGCTGGGTTCCTTCTTCACCAACGGACACAAGACTCTGCCGGTCATCCTGGAGGAGAACTGATGGCCCATTTCGCCTTCGTGAGCGCGCCCGCGTCCGGGCATGTGAACCCGACCCTGCCGCTGGTCGAAGAGCTGGTCCGGCGCGGTCACCGGGTCAGCTACGCCACGGGACCGGCCACCATGGACGCCGCCTTTGCCGCCGGGGCGTCGCCGGTGACCCTGCCCTCGCAGCTGCCGCCCGACATGGCGGCGCGGGGCGAGTTCACGGCGGAACAGCTCGCCGTGACGATGGAGTACTACCTCGACGACGCGCGTGCCTCTTTCCCCGTCCTGGCCGAGCACTTCTCGGCCGACCCGCCGGACGCGGTGTGCTACGACTCGGTGACCTTCACCGGGAGGATGCTGGCGAACCTGCTCGAGGTGCGGGAGATCTCCCTGGTGCCGACTTTCGCGGAGAACGAGTCCTTCTCGGCGGCGCAGGTGTACTTACCGGCCGACTTCGACCACACCAACCCCCGGCTGGTGGCCGCGATTCAGGACATGGGGAAGTTCGCGCAGGGCCACACCTTCCTCGAGGACCCGAACCTGATGTTCGGCTACGTGGCCCCGACGAGCCTGGTGTTCATCCCCCGCGAGTTCCAGATGTCGGGGGATACCTTCGACGAGCGCTTCCACTTCGTGGGGCCGTCGCTGAGCAGCCGGCAGAGCGCTGAGGAGTGGAGCCCCCGGTCGCAGGCCCCGGTACTGCTGATATCGCTGGGAACCGTCTTCAACGACCGGCCCGAGTTCTACCGGACCTGCATCGAGGCGTTCGGGGACAGCGACTGGCAGGTCGTCATGGCGGTGGGCGGGCTGGACCAGGAGTCGCTGGGCCCGATCCCGGCGAACGTCGAAGTGCACGCACACGTGCCGCAGGTGGCGGTGCTGCGACACACCGAGGTGTTCCTGAGCCACGCCGGGATGAACTCGGCGATGGAGTCTCTCTACCACGGGGTGCCCTTCGTGGCGGTGCCGCAGATTCCGGAACAGCGGGCGATCGCCCGGCGGGCGGAGGAGCTGCAGGTCGGCCGGACGCTCGCCGAGCCGACCGTGCAGGGCCTCTGCGACGCCGTCCAGGACGTCCGGTCCTGCCGCCCCAGGGCGGCGGCCCTGAGCCGGATCGTGCGCGGGGCGGGCGGCGCGTCACAGGGGGCGGACGTCTTGGAGAAGCTGCTGACGCGGTAGCGGCCGGACTCCACCGGGCAGTCCGCACCCGCACCCCGCCCGGTGGAGCCCGTTCCCGCGTGGTGATCGCCCTTGCCGACATCCAGCCCGAGATACCACATTTCGGCCGATCATCTCCCGCAGGGGCACGCCCGACATCATCGGCCTCGGCAAACTCCGCTACGTCGTCGAGCAGGCCTTCGCCCAACTGCACCAGTTCAAGCGCCTCGCCATCCGCTGGGAACGACGCCTCGACCTCCACGACGCATTCGTCTCACTCGCCTGCGCACTCATCTGCTGGCGGCACCTCCTGAAGCGGATGGATCCGCCGTGATGACGCTCATCGGCACAGCATGCTAGACGGCGTCGTGACCTTCTTCTGTGATCTGAGTCCCTACAGCTATTTGGCCGAGGACGTCGTAGCCGCTGCCGATGGGCCTTACAGCGCTTCATTCGCCCCCTCCTACCAACGGATCAATGTGGGTTGGCTCGACGGACGGCGCGAATACACGGCGGGGCCGGTCCCGGAGGACTTCCCAGCCCGACTCTTCGACATCCTTCGCTGGCAGGACGTGAACAAGACGCGGGGCTTCCACGTCTGCGGGCTGTGCCCACCCGGCGAGAGGCAGATGGGCTTGCTGACCGTCGAGCACAAGGGCGACTTGCTCTACCTGGGGAACGGTGAGATCCGCGTCCCTGGTGCCGCCGGGGAGGTCTTCGCGGCGCCGACGCTCATAGCCCACTACGTCGCCAGCCACAGCTACCTTCCGCCGCCGTCGTTCATCAAATCCGTGCTGCTCTGCCCCGAGGGATGGATGTCCGGACCGGACGCGCCTGGCGTGCCCACCAATGCGACGAGCCGCGACTACAGGTCCCACGTGGCGTAGGCGGCAACACTCGATGACCGTGATCGTGTTACGAGTTCTTGGGCGGGGGTCCGTTTTACCCCTTGGCCCGATCCTGCGCCCGGTGCGGATCGGCGCGGTTTCTTGTTGGCGGACGCGGTAGCGGGGTAAAGATCGCACAGGTCCTGCGATATGCGCGTGGGCGGACGAGACGAGGAACCGTGGCAGAAAGCCGTTTCAGTGACACCATCGCCCAGTTGGAGGCGGAACTTCCCGGCATCGAGGCCCGGCGGCGGCGTCTGGAGGACGAGCTGACCGCCGCCGTGGCGCGCGAGAACGCCGTACGCGGCGCCATCCAGAGCCTGCAGGCCCTGGCCGGGCTGCCGGCCTCGCAGGGCACCACTGCGGTGGGCACCATTCGGGCAGAGGCGGACGCCATCGCCGGGGTCCGGCCGCGGCAGCTCGCGGCCGAAGCCGGGGCGGCGCCGGACCGGGGCGGGGAGCCGGCTGAGAAGGCCACCACACGTACGGGCACGGTCACGAAGACGGCGAAGAAGGCCACAGCGAAGAAGGCTGCCCCCGCGAAGAAGGCCACAGCGAAGAAGGCGGCACCCGCGAAGAAGGCCACAGCGAAGCCGGCGGCATCCGCGAAGAAAGCCGCGGCGAAGAAGACTTCCGGCAGTGCGCGGCCGCGCACCGTGGCGAAGAAGTCGGCCGCGACTCGGAACACCGGGCCGGTGCGAACCGGGGCCGAGCCGGCCACCGAGAGGAGCGAGACGGCTGCGCCCGCGTCCGGGCGGCGAGCGACCGGGGCCACCTCCGAGAGCGCGCTGGGTGTGCTGGCCGGCGCTCAGGGGCCGCTGCGTGCCCGGGAGGTGATCGCCCGGCTGGGGATCGAGGAGTCGGCGGACAACGTGAACGCGGTGCGCACCATGCTGGAGCGCCTGGTCAAGGCCGGCCGGGCGCAGCGCCCGGGTCGTGGCCTGTACGCGAAACTGGACGGCTGACCCGCGGGCTCGACCGGCGGCCGGTTCGCGAACCTGTCCCATTTCACCGCGGGCCGGTCGAGTGACGTCGCCGGGTGCGGCACCCGGACTGTCGTGTCGTCGCCGTCCCTGTCCGAGATGCCGGAAGGCCGCCACGTGTGGGTGGCGGCCTCCTGTGCCTTCTCGGGGCCTCGGCAGACTACCGCCGCCCCCGGACATCGCCCGGGGGCGGACCCGTGACCGGCCGGGCTCAGACGGCCGGCTGCTCCTCGACAGGGTCGTCGATGTGGTGGAGCCGGCCACAGGCGATTACGCGGTCTTCACCCAGGCGTATTGCACCTGCGGTGCCGCACCGGCCTGCGCCAGACCGCCGACCCGGCTGGTCCCGCCACCCGCGCCTCGCCACCTCCCGGCCGTTGTTGTGCTGCGCGGACCCGGCGGGCCAGGACCAGGACGGCGGCCCGGACGTCCTCGATCGCCGTGCGCAGCCGCTCGGTCAGCTCCCGGGCCCGCGCACATTCCGCGGACGGCCCGACTTCGACCGGGCGGTGAACCGGGCGCGGGCGGACGCGTTCGCCCGGCACCTGGCTGAGGTGACCGACGCCTACCTCGCGGCCGGCCCCCCAAGTGGTGCCCGGGATCGGGTGCACAGTGATAGGACCGGAGGCGGGATCGTGGGCAGCCAGGGCCGTCTTGATACAGGCAGCGTCGTCACCCGGGTCGAGAGCAGCGCGGCACCGGACGGCGCCTGTCAACCGCCCTGCGGTTCACGGGTGCGCAGCAGCCACCAGGTGGACGGCCCGACAATTCCGTCCGCCGTGATCCCGCCCTGCTGCTGGAGCGAACTGATGGCCTGCTGGGTGTAGCTGCCGTACCGGCCGTCGATCTCCCGCGCCCCGAGGGGGAAGCCCAGGCGCTGGAGCAGGCACTGTGCCTCGGCGACATCGTCCGCGCCGGTCGCCCCGGGCGCCAGCACGGCGGTCACGGTTCGGCTGATTCCGGCGTACCACAGGCCGTTCTCCTGCTGGAACACGCAGGTGTACGGCGTCAGGTGTCCGACTTCAAAGGTCGCCCAGCCTGTGCGCCGGTGGGTCGCTTCGTCGGTGACCCGGGCCCGGTACGTGCCCGTGGCGTCAGTGCTCGCGCAGGGCCAGCTCCAGTGCAGTGAGCCGTCTTTCGCCACGGTGCCGCTCTCACCGGACGCCGCGAGCGGAAGAACCTGCCCGTCGGGCGCGAGGATCTCGTTGGTGTAGCGGCCACCGGGCGTGAAACCGGCCGAGTCGTTGCCCAGTTGCTGACCGACGTGGCTGCACGTGCCGAGGACCCGGAAGCGCAACGGCGGCTGTTCGGTGAGCCGGGCCGCACCGAGCCAGACCGTCAGGACGACGGCAAGCGTCCCGGCACTCGTCCCGAGGACCAGCCGCCGGTCGCGCCACCAGGGCGCCGCCGGCCGCAGCATGGTCGCCACCCCGGCTCGTCGCAGCGCCTCACGGCCGGCCTCGTCGGCCGCCGTCGCCCACCCGTCGGCGCGACTGACGGTCAGCGTGCCGAGGCCTTCCCCGCGGCGGTGCATGGTGACCACCCCGACGATCCGGCCGTGCGCCCACACCGCCGCTCCCGACATGCCCTCCCAAGGCGAGCGGAGCGGGTCCGGGTCCCGCTCGGGTTCCTGGACCCGCAGTTCCAGGGTCTGCTCCCGGCGGTCGGCCAGCGGCGCGATCTCGCCGCGGGCGTGGCAGGAGTCCCGGTAGCGCGTTGCGCCGCCGGGGTCCTCGCGCAGCTTGAACAGGGGGAAGCCCAGTGCGCTGCGAAGTTCTACCCCGTCTGGAAGCGCCTAGTGTGATCCGCTTCCGGCTCAGGGGGCTTGTATGGGAATATCTGGGCCGGGGTGTGCGGGGGTGGGCTGGCTACTGGCCGAATTCGTTGGAGGCGGCCCGGAGGTCGCCGGCCAGGGAGCGGAGGTCGGGTGCTTAGTCGGGGTGCTGACACCTGGGGCACAGCTCGTGGCGGCCCTCGGGTGTGATCACGGTGCCCCAGCTGCGGCATTCTTCGCAGTCGCGGGCCCGGTCGATGTTCGCGCGGATGGTAGGAGCGTGGGGGTGGGCTCCATGAGTCATGGGTGATTTTCCTCTGTAGAGCGCTATCACTTACGCCCAGTTTGCCATGGTTCGTATAGATATGCGACATGGGGCGCTGGCGCTCGTGATCTGCCGCTGCGCCGCTGACGTCGGGCACGAAGCCGCCGATCACCTGCTGGTGACCGGCGCCGTCACACGTCGGGCGGCGCCTGGCGCGCTACGCCCCCGTCTTGGCCGGTTCGTCGTCGACCTGCTTGAGCTCGCTGTGGCGGCGGCCCCCGGCCCTCCGCGGGCAAGCTCGCCCAGCAAGGGGTGGCCCATCTGGCGTGCGAGGCCGTCGCTCGACTTCCTCCAGCCGACCAACGCCGCGAGCTGCTCCTCGCTTGGCGCCGCCCCCGGGACGGCACGGTGAAGCGGTGGGCCGTCATCTCGTTGCCCGGGCTGCTGTGCAGCTCGTTCGCGTGATTCCTGGCGGCTGGCCGCATGGGGACTGGTGCGGTTGGACCGCCCCTTCGCGAGGGGCGTGTGCGGACGGTCGGCGTGCCGGCGAGGGGTGCGGCATCGCGAGGTACCGGGGCAGCGCCGGTCCGGTCCCAGCACTGTGGGTCTGCCGGTCAAGACTCGTCGAAGGGATCCGTTCATGGGCAGCATGCGTGTCCGTACGAGGCTCGCCGGCATGGCCGTGGCTTTGGTGGCGGCGTTCGGGGGTGTTTCGCCGGCCCAGGCCGCCCCGGGCGCCGGCGCGGACGTCGCGCAGGTCCGGGACAAGATCGTGTGCATCTACCCCGACAGGCAGTTCGTCCCGGGCCCGGCCGGGCCTGGCTCGCCCACCTGGGAAGCGTCGGCGCGGCCGTATGTGCGCCAGGAGTACGAGCGGTGGGCTCAGCTGACCGACGGCGGCCGAGACGCCTGGGTGGAGGAACCGCGCGGCAACTGACCCCTCCGGGCCCCGCCACCGGCCGGCCCACCGGTCCCGCCCGACGCGCCGGCCCGCCGCCCGGCTGCGCCTCGCCCCCGTCCCGGCTCCGCTTGGCCCTGGCTGCCCGCCTGCTGTTCGGCCGGTGCGGGCGCCGTCAGGGCTTCACCGGCCGAGCCAGCGATCGCTGTCCGGTGGGCGTCGGGTCCGGGCGGCCGTTCGCCGCCCAGCTGCGCCGCCTGCTGTGCGGGTCCTGTCACGGGTGGTCGGATCGGCCCGGGCCGCCAACGGGGCCGGTCCGTCGGCCGCGGGGAGAGAAGCACTGGCAGCATGGGATTGCGTCGTCCCTGCTAGGCATGGGGATCAGCCCGTCCAGTGTGGGGGCGGGACCGCCGCGCCGCGTGGGGGGTGCTCCGGCTGTTCGAGGGCCGCGGTGCCGGCTTGCTGCTTCGCGAAGCTCTGTCTGGTGGCCGGGTCGCTTCGGTCGCTGCGCTGGGGTGTGACCTGCCAGAGCCGGACTCGACAACAGGGGTGTTTTCAAGCGATATGCCCGCGCCGGTCTGGACCGGCGTGGCAGCCGGAAAACACTTGCCTTGGTGGAGAACATCGCGGAGCACGTCCTCACCGCTGCCGTGCCCGGTCACGGCGAGCCGTGGGGCGAGGGCCGGCGAACGCGGTGCCGCCGGTCGGTTCAGCGTCCCCTCGGGGCGAGCATCGCGGCGATCAGTTCCCGGCGGCTGCTCACACCGAACCGGGCGAACACCGCCGTCAGGTGCTCCTGCACGGTGTACCCGGAGACGTGCAGCCGGGCCACGATCTCCCGGGTGGAGCACCCTTGCAGTACCAGGGCGGTGACCCGGCTCTGGGCCGGGGTGAGGCCGTGGGCAGCCAGCAGTAGGGAGCCGAGTTCGGCGGCGGGCGCCGGCTCGACGACCACCCCGATCTGCTCCCCCGCCCGCCCCCGCAGACGGGTGGCATGCAGGGTCAGCCACTGCCCGTCGGCGGTGCGCAGCCTGACCGAGCCAGGCCGATGCGCGGCCTCCGGCGACGCGTCGGGCGCCCGGGCCAGTTGGACGGCCACCGAGTAGATCGGCATCGGCAGGCCTTGGATCTCGGGCCCCTCAAGCCGGGCGAGCCACTGTTCGGCGTCCGGGCTGATCGAGACCAGCGAGAGCCCCTGATCGAGCACGATCACGCCGGGGCCGCCCGCAGTTCCGGCCCCGTCGCCGCTCAGCGCCTGGTGCACGACGTCACGGCGAAGGCCTTCGGCCAAGTGCGGGGCGAGCCTGCGCACGACGTCCAGGTCGGTGCCGGAAAAGCCGGCTTCCGCGTCCGCCCGGTGCAGGCAGAGCACGCCCCAGCACTCGTGCCCAACGACCAGGGCGGCCCGGAGCTCGTCGCCGAGCCCCAGGCCGGCCATGATCTCGCGGTAGCGGGCGCTGACGGAGCGCTCGCCCCGGGTCGCCCGGTCCAGCGACATCACCGGCTCCGGGCCCCGGGCCAGCGCGGCGAACTTGTTGACGTCCGCGCGGCCGAACTCGTTGTCCAGGAAGAGCGGGGTGGCACCGGGCAGCGGATCCTGGGCGACAGCCGAGGTGAAGAGCAGGGTCGCCGGGTCCACCGAGGCGAAGAACGCGGCCTCCACCGGCAGGATGCCCGGTAGGCGGCGCAGCACCTCGGTGGTCAGGGCGGGCTTGTCCAGGTCGGCGTAGCAACTGTCGATCAGCCGCTCGACGTGTCGCTCCCGCAAGGCGGCGACCATGGCACTCACGCTACGCCGCCGCCCGGTCCGGCACGAGCCCGAGCTGGCTCAGCAGACCCAGCTCGTCCAGCCGGCCCCAGCGTTCGGCGATCCGGCCGTCCCGCAGCCGGAAGACGTTGATGCCCTTGAGCACCAGCGTGCGGCCGTCACCGGGGACGCCCATCACCTCACCGTGCTGGGTGCCAGAAGCGGTGAAGAGTTCCACCACCACGTCGCCCTCGCCGACCAGGCGCCCAAGGTCGGAGTGCCAGTCAGGGCACGCCTGCCGGAAGATCGCCCCTGCGGCGCGCATGCCCTCCCGGTCCGTGCCGACGCCGATGGGCGGGTCGTGGTTGACGAAGTCCTCCGTGAGGTAGGCGTCGACGGCTGACAGGTCGCCCCGGGTGAACAGCGCGTCGATGAATGCGGTCACTGTCTGCTTGTTCTGTTCGATGGTGTTCATACGGCCAGCCTCGGCCTGCGGGTACAGAATCGGAACCCCACTTTTCTGGGGTCCGCTCGTCCGAGGTCCGAACCGGCGCGGCCTCCTGCTCGGCCCGGGACCACGAAACCTCCTCGACCCTTCTGTCGACGGACGTGCACCTCCGGGGAGTTCACCGCGGCCGAGGTCCTGTACGCGGCGGTCGACGCGGCCATCGGTGCCGGGCTGCTGGCGCTGGCCGACGCGGGCACGGCGTCCGACCCGAGCATGATGGCCGAGCAGTGCCTGGAAGCCGTCCCGTACCTGGTGCTCGCGGTGGCCCTGGCATCCGCCGACCTGGACTGACCGACCGGGCCGGAGACCACCCTGCCGCTCCCGCCCGCCGCCTACAGCTCCGTCCATCCGCACGCCCGTCCGCGTTACCGGCGTTGAAGACGGTGCCCGCGACGCTGAACGGGACCACCAGCAGAACATCGAAATATCAAAGCACAATCGAACATCTGCATCATTCAAGCGGGACATTGGGATCGCAGATGAAGTCGAATATTTCCCAGGCCATAGTCGATTGGCGGGCCTCACGTATTCGGCGCCATGCTCATGGTGGAGTTGAGGTGCCACATGGCCACCTCAAGTCACATCCAAGGCAGCGAAAGAGGGTTCCATGCCTCCCATCCCAGTCAAGCCCGGTATCTACAGGGTCCACGCTCACATCATCGGCCCGGGCACCCAGCTGACCGCGACCGAGCACGCAGTCAAGTACGGCGCGCCCGTCATCGCTGACCGCGCCAACCCGCTGCCGATCGAGCAGGAGTGGGCCATCGAGCCCATCGAGCCGATGCCGGGGGCGCCCTATGTGATCCACCTGGCCCTCCAGGAGAATGCCGGGATCGTGACCCCCGAGGACAAGCTCTGGGTCAACAGCGTTCCTCGCGGCGAGTGGACGAAGTTCACCTTCGAGAGCGTCCTGGGCGGAGTCAAGATCATCTCCGAGCGCGGCCTCGCCTGCGCCGCCGGCTACCGCGGTCAGCAGATCGAACTCACCGAACCCAAGCCTGAATTCCAGCAGACCTGGACTCTGGAGTACATCCGCCCGATCGACGCGGAATAGGGCCGAAGGACGTAGAGCGGCCCGCTACGGTGGTGCCCGGCCGACGAAGGCCGGGCACCACTACTCGTCTGCCGCACCCGCGATGGCAAGCCTCCGAGCGCCCGTGGCCGCCCCTGCCTGATGCGCCGCCCCCGACCCGTCGGCCACAGCGTGGACGCGAACGTCAACCTCCGTCTGCGGTTAGCCCCCGGCCGCAGAGCGGCGCGGGCCTTCGCTACGCTGCCGCTGCCGCGGTCGGCTCGTTGTCGATGTGCTGGAGCCGGCTGCGGGCGGTGACCCGGTCCTCGCCGGACAGAGTGGCCCAGTACTCGTCAGCCCACACCGCATGGGAGGCCCGCCGCTCTGCTTCCTCCAGGCGGGCGGACTCGGCCAGCTGCTCCTCGCTCCGCCCCTGCCGGACGGCCTCCAGGTCGCCGCCCCGGGTCGAACGCGCGGCGCTCGGCCTGCACGGCCACCAGCGCCCGCTGCGCCGCGATCAGGTCATCGGGTGCACTCGAAGGTCTTCTGCTCTCTGCCCACGTCAGGGAATCGCACGTGCGAGCGAATCCGGCGCCCGGCTGCGCCCCGCCGATACTTTAGGCGATGGTGGGCCCACCCCAGGATTCCAAATCCCAAGCGCGCTCATCTTAGGGCGTCCGCCAGTAGGTCATCGGATGCGGGGGCTTCGAGGCCGGGTATCCCAGCGGTAGAGGGTCCAAGCCCGTCTGATTAGGCAGCGGA
>NZ_JBVIRL010000058.1:0-21148 GCF_055576085.1 Kitasatospora sp. NPDC033851
CCATCCGCATATCGCATGCGAGACGGTCTACAGCGGCAGGTGACCGTCCGTCAGTAAAACGGCAGATCCATCACCCCAAAGAGCAGATGTCAGTAAGAACTGCTAGGACACGCCGGTGGCCGCTGTCCTCGGGGGGAAGGTCGAGCTTCACGAAAATGTTTCCGACGTGTTTGTGCACGGCCCGCTCGGTGACCACGAGGCGATCGGCGATCTCGGAGTTCCCGTATCCCTGGGCCATCATCGCGAGTACTTCGCGTCGCGCTCGGTGAGCCGCGACAGAGGGTTGCCGCGCGTCGCGAGCAGTTGCCGGACCACGTCGGGGTCCAGCGCCGTGCCGCCGGCCGCCACCCCGTGCAGCGCCTCAAGGAAGTCGTCGACGCGGGCGACTCGGTCCTTGAGCAGGTAGCCGACGCCGGTGCCATCGGCGAGTAGCTCTCGGGCGTAGGTGTCCTCGACGTACTGGGAGAGCACGAGGATCGGCAGTAGCCTGAGTTGGTCACCCGAGCCTGCGCTACCCGGCCGCGCCTGCCGCGACGACCTTCTCCGCGTCGGCGACGTGCCGGCTGACGCCCTGCGCGAACGTCGCCAGCTCCTGCGGGTGCGCCGCGATGTACTGCCGGTCGTAGGCGGCCTGGACGGCCACCGCGGTCCCCATGAAGTTGGTGGACCGCTTGCAGGCGTCATCGGCGGTCGCGGTGGCGAGCTCGGCCGCTGTGTGGCTGACGGACGCTCCGGGGCCCTGGGTCCGGTCGCGCCAGCGCGGGTCCATGTAGGCGTCCGCCGGGGTGGCGTAGGTGAAGCCGCGGTCCTTCATGCAGTTGCTCCACTGCCGGTCGGCGGCCACGACGCGAGGATCCGTCAAGGGCTCCTTCGGCCCGCCGGCGGGCAGGGCGGAGGGGGTGGAGTTCAGGAACACCGCTCCGCCGACGGCGGCCAGGCCCTCCTGGAGGCAGCCTCCCTTGGGGACGACCCGGCCCTGGAACTCCGTGACCGGGGTGCCGGTCGTGTCCCGCCCGGTGAGTACCTGCCGGGTGGCGGCGGAGGCCGGCTGCCCGGGGCCCGTGGCCACGACGGCGTCGTAGCCGGTGGTGGCGACGCGGTCGGGCGCGAAGTACCCGTAGAGCTGGGACCGGACGTCCCGGTCGGCGGGCTCGGCCCAAGCCGGGTCCGGACCGGGAGCCTCCGTGATGCCCAGCCGTCGCAGACAGTCGGCACTCGTCAGGTAGGCGGCCCGTTCCGCGGTCCGGGTCTGCGCCGCGGTGGGGAGGTAGACGTCGATCGGGCGCACCACCTGGCCGACACCGGTGATGGTGGGGATCTCGCCCAGTTGGGGGGGCGCCGGGCGGGTGCCGCCCGTGCCGCAGCCCGCGAGGGCCGCCAGCAGGGCGAGCGTCAGGGCCGAGGTGGTGGAGCGCTTCATTTCCGTCCTCCGGGAGCGGGCGCGGCGGAACGGCACCCGCCACGGGCGACCGCGGGTCGGTGGCGGGTGCCGGATTCACGGACCGGTGGGGCCGGGGATCACGTCCAGTTCGGGTTGTCGATCTCCAGCGCGTAGGTGATCACGCCGCCGAGGTAGCCGGTGGACTGACCGGGCTTCAGCTTGATGACGCCGCTGGAGTTGTAGAAGGCGGCCCAGTTCCACTGGGTCGACTCGTAGATGACGTGGTCGATCTGGCCGATCCCGAACAGGCTGCTGGTGTTCTTGTAGCCGATGGAGCCCGCGGCGCAGTAGTTTCCGTTGCCGCTGGTGGTCACCGTGAGCCCGTTGGTCGGGCAGCCCACTCCGCCGATGGCGTTCGCCGGTGCCGCCACGGCCACCCCGGCCAGGGCGAGGCCCGCGGTGGCGGTGAGGGTGAGGAGCTTCCTGCCGATCTGCATGGGGAATCCTTCGATCGAGGTATCGGGTACCGGGTGTCGAGGCGCCGGGGTGATCGCGGCCCATGAAGAGGATGGCTGTCGGGCGCAACGGCGGCGCGAGCTGTTCAGCCGCAGCCGAATAGCCGCGAAACCGCCCCGAAGTCGTACGGAACATGGCATGTCCGCCGCCGTCGGCTGCCGGCCCACCGGGGGGAGAGGGACGCTCGCATTGCGCTTCACCATGCACGACTTGGCCCGCGCCAGACTCACCGTCTCGGCCCTGGACCGGATCCTCGGCGACACGGCTGGGGCCGAACACCGGTGCGTCGGCGTCACGTTGGCGCGTGACCGCTGGTGGCGGGCGGGCGGGCGGGCGGTGCGCGGGCACGTGCCGCAGCAGGCCGCACCCTTCGTGGAACGCGTCAACGCCGGCACCGGAACCCTCCCGGCCCTCGGCGCCGTCGTCGAGGTGATTGTCACCTACCGCCACCGTCTGGTCCTGCGCACCGACGAGCACGTATGGCCTCCCTCGCCGCGCCCATCGGCAGCCAGCACTGGACCCCGGCCAACGATGCCTTCGACTGGCTCCGAGCCGCCGGCGGTGACCGGTGACCGGCGACCGGTGACCGACCAGCCTGAACAGCAGCCAGCCGCGAGCTGCAGGTCTTCCACCGCCGACGGCGGGCCCCGGACCGGGGCACCCAGCCCGCGCGGACGATCTTGACCGATGGTTTAGTACTCACCCGTGATAAGAACCGATCTCGGGAAGGGCGCAGGAGCAGTGTGCTGCGCCCTCCTGTCCGCGCTGCTGCTGTCCTCATGCTCCTCCGGCACCTCCACCGCGAACTCCCAAGCGACCCCTACACCCGCCACCACAACGGACCCAGCCACCACAACGACCACCACCACACCCGCGGTCAAGAGCAAGGCGATGAGCGGCGCACTGGCAGCCGCCGTGGCCCTCACCCCGGCCGAGTGGGGCACCGGCTTCAAGAGCAGCCCTGTCGGCGAGAACGCCAAACTCGTGGCCTACGGGCTCGACGCGTCGTGCCGGTACCAGTCCGTACCCCCGCCGCCCAGCCTGCGCGGCCAGATGACCAGAAACGTGGAACGCCCGCTCGAAGGCGATGCCACCACGACCGCGGTCGGCGGCAACACGACCGTGAGCGTCTTCACCACGCCCGCCGACGCCCGGAACTACCTTTCCACCAGCAGGACCGACGGCAAGCGTTGCCCGAAGAGCTTCGTTCTCAACGGCGGATCTGTCGCGACCGAGAACATCCACGAGGTCTCGCTCGAGGGTTTCTCTGCCCCCATCGACGAGCTCTACGCCGAGGAGGGGCAGACGACGGGGGGCAACTCGACCCACCCGGACCCCTACGTATATTTGGTCGCCACCAAGGGCACGGTGGTGCTCAGCGTCTTCGTCCAGAGCGAAAACGACGCGGAGACGATTGCCCAGAATGAAGCGCGCGCGGAGCAACTGCTCACCGTCCTGAACGCCAAGCTCATGAGGTATTAGGCGCTCTCTCCGATCACCAGATCGTCGCTCTGGTCGTGCCGTCGCCCGAGGCCACGCCGTCCCGCTGCGCACCGCCCGCTGGCCGAGGGCCCTCACCGGTGCCGCGTGACAGCGGCCGCAACGCCGCAGCCCGGGTGTTCAATGGGCCGGTCAGCGTCATGGCGAGGCAGGGAGACGGGGATGGGACGCAAGAAGGTGGGCAAGCCGCGCGGGTCCAGGGGAACGGTCGAGTACACCCTGCAGCAGTTGCAGCCGCCGGGCTACGACCAGTGGATGGCCCTGGCCCCCGACGCCTACGACAGGGCCATGCTGGACATGCGGCTCAGCCCGGAGACCGTCGCCATGACCCGGCGCCTGACCCGCCTGGCCCCGCTGTACGGGACGAAGATCCCGGTGCAGGCTTTGTGGCTGGACCTCGCCGTCGACCAGGGGGTGCTCCAGCTGCGCCGACCCGATGGCAGCGTCGGTCACCTGCCGGTCGCCGAGCTGGCCGGGATGATCGGTGGCCAGCGCGCGGCTGCGGACGTGCGCAGCGTTGTCCACGAGCTCCATGCCGCTGGCGGTGTCCTGGTCGAGCCCAGCGATCAGGAGGAGGTCGTGCTGAGGGTGGTCGTCGGCAAGCCGGCCAAGCCTGGCGACCCGTGGCTGTTCGGTGGGGACCTTGCCAGCGCGCTGGTGCCGAAGGTCTGCATCCCGGTGGCGCCGGGGAGCCTGCTGCCGGATGAGTTCGCCGCGCTCGCCTATCTGCGCGCTCACCTCGCCGAGGGCACCACCGGCACCGCGCACGAGTACGCCGGGTTCGAGGGCGTCGGTACCGCAGAGCGCGCCCAGGAGCTGTTCGACGCGGTTGCCCATCTCGTCGATGCCCGGGGCTGCCCGGCCTGCCCGACCGCGCACCTGTGCACCCGTGACCCGCAGGCTGAGCTGACGGCTTGACAGCGGCGGGCGGGGGCCCGGGACGACCCGGTCGGGGCGCGTCCTGGCCGACGGCAGCTGGTGGCCGCCCGCCGGGTAGGTAAGAAATTCTGACCTCCTGGCATGTTCGCGACCGAAAGATTGCAGGTCGCAGGCCTGTTCGCGGGCCTCGGGCGGGTCTAGCATTCCGGATCACGGCAGCCCCACCACCCCCTTGCCGGGCTGCTGAGCAGTCGGCCACGCCCCCGCGGTGGCCGGTGCCTTCCATGGCCGGGACCCCGGGGCGCCCCCGTCCCCGCGGTCCCAGCCGCCCGCTCGCGAGGCGATCCCGTCCGTGGTCGACGCGC
Organism: Kitasatospora sp. NPDC033851; assembly: GCF_055576085.1. Lineage (NCBI taxonomy): Bacteria > Bacillati > Actinomycetota > Actinomycetes > Kitasatosporales > Streptomycetaceae > Kitasatospora > Kitasatospora sp. NPDC033851. Next base: position 4,642 of record NZ_JBVIRL010000058.1, read on the forward strand.
CTTGACGGGGAACGGGCCTGGGCAGCGAGGCGGTGGCCCGTCAGAGGGGGATGATGCGGGTGAGGCGTACGACGTGGTTGTTCGGGTCGATGACGTATTCGCCGAGAAGGCCGAGCAAGAGGAGGCCGCCGCCCGCACCGCAGCCGCCACCAGCGGCCAGGCCCTCGCCCGCGCCTACAAAGCGCTCCGCGCCGGCGCCGTCCCGCTGCGCCCGACCCGCCAACCGATGACCCTCACCGGCGCCGCTTGACCAGGACCGCTCCACCACCCGCCCACCGCCCGCTACCGTCGATTCTGCGGCCCGCCGTTCCGGTGGCCGTCACCACCGAGGACCAGGTGACCACCCAGCCCGACCACTGGGACTCGGCCAGGTCGACCATCCTTCACGAGCTGCGCTTCGCGGTCAGCAGGTACGGCTTGCCTGGCGACTGCGGCCTGTTCGAGCGGGACCTTGCCGCCGCCATCGCCTCCCCGATCGGAGACCGGGCTGCCGTTGCCGAGGTGATTGCCACCTACTGCCACCGCTTTGGTCCTGCGCACCGACGAGCAGGCCATGGCCTCCCTGGCCGCGCCGATCGGCAGCCAGAGTGGCGCCGGGTCGGCGAGGGGTTCGTCCGGGCGTGCGTCGTCGGCCGGTGATCGGCTGGCCCGAGCGTGGCCCCGCGGGGTCTGCCCTTCACTGGTTCGTGAGGGCCGTCCGGCGGGCCCGGGGCGGGTAGTCTCGGCTGGGTAGGAGAGGAGTGTTGCCTGAGTCAGCCCGTGCACGACGGGCTCGAGCTGATCCCCCGGCCCGAGCAGAGTCCGGCCGCGCTCAAGGCCGCCTTGGCCGTCGTGGCCGCGGACCGCCTCCCGGAGATGATCGACGGGCAGACGAGGGCCATGGCCGGGGCCATCACCACCGGTAGCGTCCAGCCGATCCGCTCGTTCGTCGCGCACTGGGCCGCCATGGTCGAGATCGAGCGGCACCCGGCCACCGCCCAGGCCTACCACCGGGCGAACTACCTCGCGAACCGCGCCGCGACCGTCGCCGAGTGCCGCGAGCACGCCACCACCGTCGCCGAGCTCTACCGCGCCGCCTACGCGGCGGTGAACGCGTGACCTGAGCTGGGAGTACCTGTCCAGCGAGCAGCACGTCACCGCCGGAGCCCCGGCCCGAGTTCCTCACCGCCGTCGAAGAGCGGGCCGCCGAGCTTGTCCGGGCCGCCGAGGCGCTCTACTTGGATGGCACTACCAGGGCAGCGGTGAGCCCATGCGCTACCTCGACGTCGCCGGCGGCCTGCTCGCCTACTACGTCGTCTCGCGCCTGGAACTCGTGGTCGTCTGCCAGGTCGCACCGCCGCCGACGCCGTGACCCCCGGGCACCGTCAGGCCGGGCCGAGCCCACGCACTCGCCGCTTTGACCATCCAGCTCACAGGTGGGGTCGTTCCTCCTGTCGAGCACGAGTTGAGGCAGCCTCGGCACAGTCGATGGTGTACCCCGGATCGTTGTTACCTGGTCCAGGGCATCGCCGTCGACCCGGTGGGCCGGTACCAGGTGATGCCCCACTCCGCGCCCCAGTCCTTGCCGGTCCAGTCGTAGGCGGGTGTCCAGAGTGGTCGGACCGGTTGAGGTCCCCACTCTTGCGGGTCCGGGCGCACCAGCAACTCATCCGCGTGGGCGTAGCCGCCGGTGAGTGCGGTCGCCACGAACTCCGCGAAGCCGCCGTCGAAACGGGCGAGCGCGCCGTCGTTGAAGTCGCAGAAGACGGCCACCGGCCACTGCTCTGGGTCCGGGCCGGTGGTCAGCCAGCAGCAGTGGTTGTGGTTGCTGTTCATGCCCCAGGGCAGTAGCCCGCCCGGGTCTGGAAAGACAGGGATGTGCTCCTGGTCCCAGAACTCATCCTCACCCTCGACCTGCTGCCGGAACTCGGTATCGGTCTCGAAGCGCCACCCCGCCAGGCCGCCCGGAGAGCCGGCTGCGTGGGAGGGCCTCGTCGGTGATCGCACGCCCCACTCGCCGTTCAGGTTCACCGCACCGTACAAGTCGACGAACGCCCGGTAGTCCGATGGCAGCTGGACCCCGAGCTCGGCCGGTGCCAACTCCCAGGGCACCCGCGCCGGGGTGTACACGGCCTCGCCCATGATTGCCCGGAGCCGGTCCCACGCCTCGGTCATCGCCCAGCCCTCTCCGGCCGTCAGCCTGTCAGAGGCTGCACTTTAGGCCACGGCTCTGGCAGGCCATTGACCTGACCGGAAGAACACGGGCGCCGGTGACTGCCCCGGGACTCCGGCCGCGCTGCGCCGGGGCGACCGGAGCCGAGACGCGCACCGTGGGCGATTCCCCGCACCGCCGGCTGAGCGACTTTCCGGGTGCCGGTGGCGCCGTGCGTCGCCAAGGCTGCCGGGATCCGGATGCAGTCCAGTGTCAGGTGTGGGTGTGGGGGACGGGTTCGCCGGTGAGGGTGTCGGTGAGGGCCCGGGTTCCGAGGGGCTGGTGCAGGACGACGGTGAGTTCGGCGATGCCGCCGTCCTCGCATCCGATGTCCGGGCCGGAGGCATCGCGGCGCCTGAGCAGCAGTCTGACCTGGTCGGCGGTCTCCAGTGCCACGAGGTCGGGCTTGTAGTCGCAGCCGCTCCAGGAGACTTCCATGGAGAGCGTGCGGTCGTCCGCCGCCACGGTGGTGTTCCTCGTGGAGGGGTCGGCGAGCTCGATGCGGCGCAGGACCGAGGCGTCACTCCGCTTGAACGGGAGCGGGTATGCAGGATCGTGCTCCCTCATGTCGCACGCCCAGGTCGTGACCGCGATCAGTCCCGCCGCGGCTAACCAGCGCCCCTTGCGCATCACCAGTTCCCCTCCCCCTTTCCCGCCGTGTCTTGGATCAGGGTAGGCCTGCCGGGCAGCGGCGCTCCGGGCAGGGGTAGTGGGTGGCGTCGACGGCGGCGCCGACGAGCTGGAGGATCGGGTGGCCCCACGTGGTGGCGGCGATCAGCACACCGAACACGACGGCGGTGAAGACGGGAGTCCTTTGAATACCCGCCTCGCTCTTCCCCCGTGGGGCTGGGGCGGATCTACGTGCAGGGTCCCTAGTCTGACGACCCCCTGGGACTTTGGCCCATCGCCAGGGCCGAGGTGTGCGTCGAGTGCGATGCTCCGGAACTGTGGAGGCCGTCCCGGGAGGTGGTCGAAGGGCCGAACTGGCGCGGCGACTGTCGGCCCGGGGCCGGGTTCACCGCTGCCGGCCTGGGGCTCGCTGTCGGTGGGCGGTGCAGAATTCCGATCATGAAGCGGATGCTCACCCTGCCGATGGCCATGCCCTCATCGCTGGCCATCACCCACGGCCTCGACCCGGCGGCCGGCGGGTGGGCCCCGCAGCACGCCGCGGCCACGCCGGACGGCGACACCTATGTGGTCTCCACCGTATGGCGCCCCTGGCGCGGCACGGGCGATCCGGCCGACCCCCTCCACATGCAGCTCAACCTCCGCTTCATCACCCGCTACACCCCGGACGGAACGCCCGTCGCCACCGCCGTGTTCGGAGGCCCCCGGCCGGACGGCACCCCGTCATCGATCATTCCGGACGGCAGCGGTGACACCCTGGCCGTCCTCCCCGACGGGACGGTCGCGCTCGCTCTGCGACCGGGCAGCACCCACCTGTTCTCGGCCGACCTGAGCCAGGTCCTGGCCACGTTCCCGATGCCCTGGGGCCACGAGGAGGAGAAGGAGAGGATGGGCGATCCCTTCGCCGCGTCGATCGCCGTCACACCCTCCGGTCGGCTGCTCTGCACGACCTCGGAGTACGGCCTCAAGTGGGCCGGCGCGACCACCAACATCGTCGCCGTCTCCGATCCCGGCGCCGCGCTCGCGCCCGGCTCCAAGCCCACCCTGCGGGCCATCGCGAGCCTTCACGCGAACACCGACCGCCAGACCGACGCTGATCAGCACCCCCACGTCGTCTTCGGCGGAGTCCCGGTGTGCCGGGACAACCGCCCCTCGCCCACTCTGACCGACGTCCTGACGGACTTCACCGGCAGCTCCGGCACCTTCTACGGCTACGCGGACTGCAAAGTGACCCGGCCCTCCGCCCTCGGCGACGACCTCTTCGTGGTCCCGGTTTTCGGCCGCACTTTCCGGTCGGGAAGCCGTGGCCAGGAGTTCAGCTTTGCGATCCTCGACGACCAGGGCACGCTGCGCGGCCGCCTGGAGGGCCTGCACCGCTACGACGACAGCCCCTTCACCGGCCTCGATTACACAGTCGTCGCCGACCCGCACCGCGGGCGGGCCTTCCACCTCAACCGCTACGGGTTGTTCGCCTGGAGCGCCGACGGCCAGCTGCGCTCCCGGATCTCCACCGCTGCCAAGCCCTTCACGGCCCTGAAGCAATTCGAGCTGCTGGAGTGCACCCCGGCCGGCGAGATCCTCCTCCTCCACCGCAAGCAACGCCTGCTGCTCCGCGTCCCCGTGCCGCAGGACTTCGACACCCTGCCCGCCGCCGTCGAGGCCGCTCTCAAGGCCTTCGGGACCGGGCGCCTCGCGCTGAAGAAGCAGCACGCGCCGGTCAACTGGTGCTGGCTGGACACCGCCGGGCAGGTAGTCCACCTCTGAGGGCGCGAGCCCGCCCGTCCGCGCGTGCTTCCAGGAAGGCAGGCGCGGTGCTGGCTGCCTTCCCTGCTGACGAACCGACATGACCGACGGGCCCCTTCGGTGACCATGACCGTTGCCTGCACCTTGAGCCCCGGCCCGACGCGCAGGCGTTCGCCGACCGGCTGAGCGAGCGGGTGAACCGACGCGTCGACGGGCTCGGAGAGTCCGCCAGCATGATCGACTTCGCGTTCAGCACCGCCCTCCTCGCGCTCCAGGCCCACTGCGTGGCCGACCCGGAAGGGGCCCGGCTGGGGACGTGGAAGGCCACGGTCACGGCCATGAAGCTCGGCTCGGCGCTGTTCGCCGTGACCGGCGCGCGCGCGGGTCGTCTACGCTGGGCGCCGGATGCATCACGCGACTGGCGTGCCGGAGGGGGCTGAGGGAATGCCAGGGACAACAGGGCCCAAGGGGTTCGGGGTTAACCCGCAGGATCTGCGCGACGCGGACACTGCCGCGCGGGCGGTGGCGGCGGGCATGCGGCAGGACCTGACGCAGGACTTCGGGCAGATGCCGGACCTAGGCATGCCGAACTGGCTCTTCGCGAGCCCGGCCAAGGCGGCCGTCCAGGACCTGAGCAGCCACGTCGAGCGCGTCACCACCAACATGCTGGAACACGCCGCTGGCATTCTGAGCACCATCGCGAGCTCCTACGAGACCACGGACGCGAACGCGGCCGCCTCGCTCGGCACGCCGGCTCCGGGGGGCCAGGGCTGATGGCCTACTACTGGGGGATGCTCAAAACGGCCGATCTCGGCGGCCTGAGGGCGATGACGAACGCCGTGTCCACCTTCGAGGGCCACTTCAAGACGCGGATCACGCAGTGGCAGACGGTTCAGCGGAACCTGGCCTCGTCCAGCTGGCACGGGCACGCCTCAGACGCGACCGACGGCGCCCTTCAGGAGCGTGCCAACCAGCTGTTCCTGGTTGACCGGGTGATCGAGGACCTGCGCGTGGTCCTGACGGACGCCCTCGACACCCTCCTGCTCTTGCAGGCCCGGCAGAAGACGCTCGTCGACGGCGCGGCCGCCGACGGTCTGCGGATCGTCGACGGTGACGAGAACGTCGCACCCGCGGTGGAGATCCTGCCGCCCGGCAAGGGTGATGAGGCCGCGCGGCACGACCCCGAATGGGTCAAAGCCATGGAAGCCGCCCGCGACAAGCTCGCGAAGGAGGTCGGCGACCTGTCCGGCGAGGTGAAAACCATGGACGACACCGTCACCGCAGCGCTCGGCAGGCTCGACACCACCTACCAGAGCACCGGGGACTTCACCCCGGAACGGGTCGCCGACGTCCAGAAGGACATCGACTTCCTCGACAAGGAGACGAACTTCAAATTCGGGGCGCCCCCCGGGAGTTCCTCTGGGAACCGACAGTGGTGGGACTCGCTGCCCGAATCAACGCGCCAGCAACTCCTGCACGACCACCCCGGCCAGATCGGGGCCCTGGACGGCCTGCCCTCCCAGACACGGGACCAGGCCAACCGGGCATGGCTGCCCCAGCTCCGTGAGCAGATCGCACAGGATGCCGCCTCCGCGACCCAGTCGGAGGTGCAGAAGGCGGCGCAGGCAAACCTGGCCGGCCTCGACGCACTCCAGAAGCAGATCGACACCCCCACCGTTCCGCCACAGCTCCTGCTCGACGTCGAGAATGCACGGACACAGAACACCGCGCCACGTGCCGTCATCGCCTACGGCAACCCGGACACCGCCACCAACATCGCCGCCTACGTCCCGCCGAACCCCTCACCGGCAACCCTCGCCACCGACGCCGCCACCGCACGCCGCCTGGCTGCCGACGCGGGCAAGGCCGACCCCTCCAAGCAGTCAGCGGCCATCGTCTTCACGAACATCGGTGACCCCGCAGACCCGTCGGCGGCCCGCTACGCCCTCGGAGGTCCACTGCGCGATGGCCAGACCGCGGGCACGTACAAGGGCCTGCTGGACGCGCACCAGGGCGGAAACCCCATCCTGACCGAGATCGCTGCCCGCCCGGAACAGGAAGGCCACGACGGCGGGTTCCTCATCGCCCGAACCCCCCTCAGCAACACCGCAGCCCATGGGTGGAGCTTCCAGCCGGGCGACATCGTGGCCAGCACCGCAGGCGCCCCCGACAGCCTGGCCTCCCACCACACCCTCGTCGACGCGATCGTCGGTCGCAGGTAACAGGACGAATGCAGGTTGAAGGGCAGGCGGGCGCGGCCGCCGGCCGGCGCCTGGCCGACGGCCCGCCACGCTGCATCCTGGGGTCTTCGCGTCCACGCCGATCAGCCCGCGGCGCGCGAGCTGCCCGGCCGGACGGCCAGGGGGTGTAGGGCTTCGGCCTAGCCGAGTGGCACGCGGGCGGCGGTCTCCCACTCGTACATCTGCCGGTCTCGGCCGAGGACGATAAGTTCGGCGGAGGTGATGCGGGCGGTGGCAAGGTAGGTGGTGACATCGGCGAGGGCATCGGCGGCGAGCCCGGCGGGGCTGTCGGCGCTGGAGTAGGCGACGGAGACGTGGGGCCGGAAGCCGTCCGGCGGCTCGGGGACCCCGGGCCACACGTCCGCGATGGCGGCGCGGATGGCGGCTCGGACGGCATGGACGGCATGGACGGGCTCGGCCGGGGTGACGGTGAGGAGCAGGGCCTCGGCGCTGACGATCGCGGGCCCCAACACCAGCTCGAAGGCCGGGACTTGCGAGAGGTGATGGGTGGCGGCGTCGGCGATCGCGCGCGCGTCGGCCTCGCTCACCTCGGTGGTGGAGCCGAGTCCCTGCATGGTGAGGTGAAGCCAGCGGTCCGGGACGAGGTCGAGGCTGGGGACGCCGGCCAGGGCGTGGCGGTAGTCGGCGGCGAGGCGGTGGACGTCGTCGGCGCCGTCGAAGGTCAGGTGCCAGGTGTACCAGCGGGTGCCCTGGTGCCACCCGGGGCGCCACCACCAGTGGTCGGCCATGTGCGCGGGAGTCTCATGCATCATGGTCACCGATCCAAGCACCGGTCGGGGCGGCGAGGGAGAGGGCGATTCTGGCCTCGCGGACGGCGGTCTGGCAGTGCTGCAGCTGGGTGACGGTGCCGGGCGCCTGGCGTCGGATACCCGCAGCGTGAGCACCACCTCGCTACTCCGGCGCGGTGGCGTTCGGCGAGCGGGGCGAGGCCAGGGACCGCTTCGGCGGCGGTCAGGTAGACCTCGGCGAGGGAGTCGATGGCGATCCGGTGGGCGGCGAGGTTGTGAACGCTGTTTGACGCTGACCACTGACCACCTTTAGGCGAGGCTGCCTGAGATCCAGCGCCGTGTATCACGTCTCAGCCCCGACCGCAGAGACGGTCGGGGGCTGGCGCAGCAGGTCGCGCGGGCAAGCTCAGAGGTTGGCGTGCTGCAGAAGCCTCCGGACGATGCTGCTGATGATCAGCATCCGGAAGCGTGCCTCGTCCGCACTGGACCGCCCGGGGTGCGCTCCCTCCGGGTGTGAGATGTCCCAAGCCCCCTGCAGGCCAGGGCCTGGAGGCGTGGCTGCGCGACCTGAGGGCCGCCGCCGAGCGCTGCCGCTCGGCGGCGGCCCTGACCCGTGCACCCGCACCGCCGGTCCCGCCGCGCGCGAGTGCGCAGGCCAGGAGCGGGGCCGGTGGCGCGCGGCGGGACCGGCGACCACGAGAACGGTGCGGTCAGTCGCTCACCGCACGAAGACGTACCGAGCCCGCGGTACAGAGAGGGCGAAACTCCATCATGGATCTCGGCGCGCGCTGGAAGCTGCACGGGGACGGGCGCACACCCGCGCCGGGGGCGGTCGCCCGCCCCCGACGAACGGCTCTCCTGGCCCGCACGGCAGGGCTGGGTGCCCAGCACGTGGTGGCCATGTTCGGCGCGATCTTCGTCGCTCCCGCATGACGAGAGCGATGCATGCGGGAGCGCGAAGTCACCTGGAAGTCAGATGAGTTGAGACCTCACTGGCCGCCAGTGACGATCAAGTCCCCCTCGGCAGAGACCCGTTGCAGGTCAGGCGCCGGCGGCGATCTGTCCGTAGTCGGTCCAGCTGCCGTGGCCGTCGCCGCCGTCATTGCGGAAGGCGTTGACGACACCACCGGCGCCCGTGACCAGGTAGTCGGCCCGACCATCACCGGTGATGTCGGCGAGGACCACGGCATTCTGGTCACTGGTCAGACCGATGGCGATCTGCCCGTAGTTGATCCAACCGCCGTGGCCGTCCCCGCCGTTGTTGAGGTAGGTGACGACGGAACCGTTGGGGTTGATGGCGCTGTAATCAGCGCGGCCGTCGCCGTCGATGTCGGCGAGGCGGACACGGCTGATGTCGCCGGTCAGGCCCGTGGCGATCTGACCGTAGTCGCTCCAGCCGCCACCGGTGTCACCACCACGGTTGAGGAAGGTGTGGACAGCGCCGTTGTAGTCGATCATGTTGTAGTCGGCGCGGCCGTCACCGTCGATGTCGGCGAAGCGCACGCGGCTCGCGTCGGTGGTCACACCCGTGGCGACCTGACCGATGTCCTGCCAACCGCCGTGCCCGTCACCGCCCTTGTTGAGGAACACCCGCACCGAACCATCCGGATTGACGAGGATGTAATCGGCGCGGCCATCACCGTCGAAGTCCGCGAAATGCACCCGGCTCGCGTCGGTGGTCAGACCCGTGGCGACCTGGCCGAAGTCCTGCCAACCGCCGTGCCCGTCAGTGCCCTGGTTCAGGTACACGTGCACCGGACCGTCCGGGTTGACGATCACGTAGTCCGCACGGCCGTCACCATCGAAGTCAGCCCACCGCACCCGACCCGTCCCCGCCTCCGTACCCGCCCGCGGTGCGGGCGGGCGCTGTGCGAGTCCGTCGCCGACGGCCTGGTCCAGCCCGTTGGAGAAGACGTCGCCCATCCGCACGTACCCGGTGTCGCTCGGGTGTAGGCGGTCGGCCATCTCGCCGCCCGACAGTGCCGGCGGCTCCAGGTATCGGAACTTCTTGCCGGCCAGCTTTCCGAACTGCAGCGCCTTGATGTCGGTGTTGAAGGTCCGCACGCCGTCCTGGAGACCCGATGTGGTGGGGATCAGCCCCTGCGCGAGGACCGTGACGCCCGGCCGGTCGGCGAGGATGCGCTCCGCGAGGTCCGTGAAGGCGTTCGCGGCGCGGGTGGCGGCCTGCTGCTTGTCGGGATCGGGGTCGCGGTCGAGGTCGTTGATGCCGATGTGGAGCAGGACGACGTCGGGCGTGGCCGCGGACAGCCAGCCGTCGATGCCGGCGCGGATGTCGCTGATCCGGTATCCGCTGTGGCCCTCGTTGTCCGGATCGGGGACGTTGCCCCAGTGGCCCGAGCCGACGAAGTCGACCTTGTAGCGGGACTGGGCTGCGATGTCGTTCCACAGTTGGAGGCGGTAGCCCGCAGCGGTGGAACTACCCACGCCGGCCGTGATGGAGTCGCCCAGCGGCATCACCCGGAGCACCGGGGACGGCGGCGCCGCGGCCTGCGAGGCCGGGGCGGTGGCGAGGTGGCCGGCAAGGACGGCGGCGGTGGCGAGGCCGCCGAGTATGACACGTTTCAAAGGAAGGTACCCCCGTAGTTGTGGTGAACGGTGAATAGCTGCCGGCTCAGGCGCCGGCGGCGATCTGTCCGTAGTCGGTCCAGCTGCCGTGGCCGTCGCCGCCGTCATTGCGGAAGGCGTTGACGACACCACCGGCGCCCGTGACCAGGTAGTCGGCCCGACCATCACCGGTGATGTCGGCGAGGACCACGGCATTCTGGTCACTGGTCAGACCGATGGCGATCTGCCCGTAGTTGATCCAACCGCCGTGGCCGTCCCCGCCGTTGTTGAGGTAGGTGACGACGGAACCGTTGGGGTTGATGGCGCTGTAATCAGCGCGGCCGTCGCCGTCGATGTCGGCGAGGCGGACACGGCTGATGTCGCCGGTCAGGCCCGTGGCGATCTGACCGTAGTCGCTCCAGCCGCCACCGGTGTCACCACCACGGTTGAGGAAGGTGTGGACAGCGCCGTTGTAGTCGATCATGTTGTAGTCGGCGCGGCCGTCACCGTCGATGTCGGCGAAGCGCACGCGGCTCGCGTCGGTGGTCACACCCGTGGCGACCTGACCGATGTCCTGCCAACCGCCGTGCCCGTCACCGCCCTTGTTGAGGAACACCCGCACCGAACCATCCGGATTGACGAGGATGTAATCGGCGCGGCCATCACCGTCGAAGTCCGCGAAATGCACCCGGCTCGCGTCGGTGGTCAGACCCGTGGCGACCTGGCCGAAGTCCTGCCAACCGCCGTGCCCGTCAGTGCCCTGGTTCAGGTACACGTGCACCGGACCGTCCGGGTTGACGATCACGTAGTCCGCACGGCCGTCACCATCGAAGTCAGCCCACCGCACCCGACCCGTCCCCGCCTCCGTGCCAGCCCGGGACGATCGGGTACCGCCCACGAGTTCTGCGTGCGCAATGCCGCTCTCGGGCGGCATGAACATGCCACCAGGGACGCCGGCACTGCTCGCCTGATACCTGACTCCTGCGATCTCCGGAAGGTAGACGCGCGGGGTCTCGCAGTAGCTGGCCAGGGCGCAGCTGCCGCCCTTGCCGTCAAATCCGTTCTTTCCGCTGTCGCCTGACAGTGAGATACTCGGGACGAGCGCGGTCCTCGCCAGGACGCACCTGATGGCGCCGTACGCGTAGATCTGCCCACCGCTACGACCTATCACCACACTGTTGTGGCAGTCGCTGTTGTTGATCATGTCCTTGAACGGCATGCCGTAGGCGCTGGTATCCGCAGCCGCCACGGCGCTGGAGGCGAAGATTGCCGCCACCGCTCCGGCCGCCACGAAAGCGGCCTTCCAGCTTTTCCTCATTGCGTCTCCCCGTAGTGAATGAGAAATGTGTCCGGAGCGTTCGACCGCTGGTCGTTCCATAGAAATCGGCCGAACGCATGCCATTCCGCCGGCAAAGAATCCAGCGAACCGGCGCCGCGACACGTCACGTCCGTCCGCCCGCCCGCTGATCGGCAGGTAGAGCGAGAGAAGGAGCAACTACTCCGCCGGGATGCCCCAGCGTGCACGGATTGGCAGAATCGGCTTCCCCCGTGTCGCGACGCCGAGAGCATCCCACCCAACATGTAGATACGGTAAGCGGTTTGAGTGAGATTTGAGGTTCTCTCGCAGAGAAGTCGCGATGCGATACGCAGCCCAAAGTGTTGCGTCCGGACCCCGAAGGTTGCACGTTCGTTACTCCATCGCTGCCTAGGGCCGGCTCGCGCCACTCGGCTGCGAAAGCCGAACGTAGGAGGTCGAGCGTGGCCTCATCGGGACGGTGATCACGTGTGGTTGTCACGGAAGCATGCGCGGCCGGGGAGACCGAGAACCGGGTGACGCATCCGGAGCCCTACCGGACCTTCGTCGCGGCGATCAACAACGGCAGCAGCCTTGGTCCCCCGGAGGATGGCGGTCTTCAGCCGCTGGGGTGGCTGCCGGACGTTTGGCCGGGCACGGGTCCGCGGCGCCCAGGAGAGCCGTTCCCGCTAGCCTCCGCCTTTCAGTTGGGTCCTGCTGAGCTGGGTTGATGGCGTCGGTGAGGGGTCGTGGGCGTTTGCGGCTGTGCGGGCATGCCGAGGGCCCGACGCGGCGGCCGCGTGTCTCCAAGGTCCTCGGATCGTGGGTGGGCAGCGCCGGGGTGCCGGTTCAGGTGACGGGCCGAGGACGGGCCTGCAGTCGGGCGAAGGCTGTCGCGAGGTCGTGGCGCCAGGGCCGGATGGCGGCGATCCGCAGGTGCAGGCGGCGGGCGCCGCGGGTGATGCGGGCGCCGGCGTGGAGAAGCCGGTAGCGGAGCTTCTTCGGTTCGGCGGTGGACAACTCGCCGTCCAGCGGGATGGTTTGGGTCCAGGCGAGCAGGTCGATGGCGGCCAGGGACAGCTCCAGCCAAGCGGCGTTGATCTGGGAAGCGATCGGGGCGGGCATCCGGCGTACACGACCCGCTGGGTACGGGCAGGTCCTCGACGCGGCGAATCGCCCCGACCGGTATCGGGCCGGGACCTCCTGCCCCGACGATCAGCACGGCCGCGGAGGGGGCCGTCTGGCCCTCACCCCCGAACGGCTCGGCAACCCGGTAAGCCGACGATCGCCGGGCTCGAGCCGAGGCCGAGGACGGCCACCCCACCACGGCGGCGGAAGTACTGGCCCCCGTCCGCCCCTGGCCAACCCCGTCTCGCCGAAGGCCCGGCCGCCGACCGCATTCCCGGCGAACCCCCGACCACACGGCCAGTCAGTTACCCGTGCTGTACTACGTGACCGTCCTTCGTGCACACCGTGCATCACCTCCGGAGTCCCCACTCGATGAGCGTCACCTGCCCGACATGCCGCGCGGCGGACGAAACCGTCGCCGTACACAAAGCCCTGCTGGACTCCGACCGGCCCCTCAGCCCGCCGACGCGGGAGTTGCTGTCGATGCCGCCCGAACCCGGTGGCTCGACCGGGGCCGCGATCACCCTCTTCGTGTTGGCGGGCCTCTTCGGCCTGCTGGGACTGCGCACGCTGTTCTCCGACGACGGCGGCGGCTCCGACGCCGCCTACCGGATCGGCTACCAGTACGGCCCGTTCCTCACCACCGCGATCCTGCTGGGGATCGGGCTCGCCCTCCAAGCCGACCACCGAAGCCGTCGCGGTGACACGGCTGGCCAGTGGCCGCACACCTACGAACAGTGGCTGCAACTGCAGGGGGTTTGGCGGGAGACCTGGCTGTGCCGACGCTGCAGCGTCGCCTTCCTCCCCACCGCCTCGCCCGCGGTACCCGTAGGACAGTTCCCGCAGTGGGTGGCGACCATCGCTCGCAGGGACGATCGCCCCGGAACCCCGACCACCCCGAACTGACCACCGATCGCTCCGACCCGGCACGGACGGCATACACACGGGGCCCGTGCCGCGAAGTAAGTGTCGGCGACGGTTGTAATGAGGACCACGGTCAGCGGAGCCCGCCGACTCCCGCACGCTCCCTGAACCTTGTCGCAGACAGCCCCGGTGACGAGACATCGCCCGTGGTTCGGCCGAGGCCAACCCGGCACGGTGTCTCATGGCGAGCATGACCTCGAGCTGCGGTGTCGCTGCTGGTGTTGCGGGTCAGGCAGGCGAGCATGGAGATGACGGCGCACCAGGCAAGGTGGATCTCGGCGGGGAGCCGGGAACCGCTCGAACCAGTGGCAGTTCCGGCGGGCGCGCATGCGGGCTCTACGAGAGGGCCCGTTGTCGCCACTGACGCGTGGCACGATGGCTCAAGCTCTTTGACAAGACAGATCACGCACCGACGGGCGTGCCCACTCAGCGGAACAGCAAGAAGTAAAGGGCCAGCAAAGCCGCCCCATCGCCCCAGGTCAGGAAGTGTCCTCCCCGCACCTGCGGGGGTCAGCCCCCGGACGGCGCGCTGCGCCGCCACGCCCGGGCGTCCTCCCCTCACCCGCGGGGGTCAGTCGCGTCAGGAGGTGCTTCCCCCTCCTCCTCCGGACCAGGCAGATCTTGACCCACAGCGACGCGAGACCGGCGACCGCAACCGCCGAGCCCGGCGTCTCCACGGGCTCACGCAGGAGGGGTGGCCGAACGCTCTGGTCTCTCGCGCAAGACTGTTGGCGCCCTAGATATAAAACTGCCGGACGTTGGTGACACATGGATCTCCGGCTACGACGGACTCCTGCCATGCCCCCTTCACCGCAACAGCAGCAGGACCGCCAGGCCCAGCGACGCCTGGCGGTCCTGCGACACCGCAGAGGAGGTCACCGGGAACGTCTCGCTGACCTGCCGGGAGTCGTGCCCTATGCGCTCGGCGGGTTCAGCGGCGGCGGGTTGGACGGCCTCAGCGCCGGGGCTGAGGTCCGCCGATTCCCGGGGTTTCCGCTCGGCTGCCGCTGACCGTCGTCGCTCATGCTCTCCTCCGTCTCCTCTGCCGCCGACTCCTCGTCCAGCAGCAGTCCTGTCGGCGCGAGCCGGGGCTGGCCGGGGTGGCGAGTCTCCCGCCCCCGCGCGGCCCACGAGTCCCGCGGCGTTCGGTCTCGCGCAGGCCGGTCCTTCTTCTCCACCGCGTCCTCCTCGTCGTGCTGTGAGCTCACCATCGTGGCGCCGGCCGAGCACCTGCGTTGGCCGTTCAGTCGGGCTCGTCACCCTCACGGGGCGTTGGGTCAGGACATCCAACGTGGTCGGTGATCCAGTCCGTGAGAGACGTGCGGATTTCGTCGAAACGCCCCCGCCCGTATTCGCCGCAGGCGCGGCAGTACCCACCAGCCTGACCTGGTTCCGAGTCCAGCGCGGGGATCCCACCGGCCATGCTCACCTGGCGGTCCCGGCGCCGGGGCAGCGGCACCCGACGTGGTCGGTGATCCAGTCGTAGATGCCGGTGAGCTGTCCGTCGTACGTGCCGAGGCCGTAGTCCCGGCAGTCCCGGCAGACACCACACACCCGCTCGTCGGGCGCCGGCTCGTCCTGCTCACTCACTGTTCCTCCGTCGAGTCGGTGGGGCACGCGGCGGCGCACGCCACGACGGCCCAACCGAGCGGAGCGGAGCGCTCGCCGGTGGGCGTGTAGACGTGGCCGGCCGGCACCAACTCGCCGCCTCGGCGGCGGCAGCGGATGCAGGCCTCGGCCTGCAGCTGGGCGCGCGTCGGCGGTGGCTGATGCGTTGTCACGGGCACAGCATCGGCAGGGTTTGGGACCGCCACCAGGGCCACGGTGAGTACCCACCGTGAAGCCACCGTGGCCGATACGCTCGTGACCCCACCGACTCCTCGGAGGCCACCGTGTCCGCGCCGGAATCGCTGCCCGCCCACCTGCTCGCCGACGCCACCTTCGCTGCCGCCTGCGCGGACAGACAGATCGGGCCGGTCTTCCAGGCCGTCCGCCGTGCTGGCATCGGCGCCGCCCAGATCGCTCGCCGAACCAGCCTCTCCACCAGTCGCGTCACCGAGATCATGAACGGCGGGCGGGACGTTTCGAGCATGGAGGTGATCGAGCGGATCGCTGACGGCCTTCGCATCCCTGGCAGGATGCTCGGCCTCGCCGACCGGCAGTGGGAGACCCCGGCCCTCCCCACCAGCTACGAGCCCGCCGCCGTCCCCGAGGCCTGGGAGGTGCTCGACATGCTGACCCACTCGACGGCCGGCAACGCGACCCTGAGCCGCCTGGAACAGGTGGTTACCGAGATCGCCTTCCGGTACCCGTCCACCCCGCCGGCCGAGTCGCTGCGGGCCCTGTACCGGCAGCTGGCTGGTGTGCACGCGATGCTCGGGCGCCCCCAAGCCGTCGACGCGCGCCGCCGCGGGGTACGGATACTGGCCGTCCTCTCTGGGCTCCTCGGGCTCGCCAGCCACGACCTCGGCCAGCGGGCCGCGGCCGACGGCTACTTCGCCGTCGGAACGACCGCAGCCACCGAAGGCGAGGCCGAAGACCTGGCTGCGTGGGTACTGACCATGCACTCCATCGCCGAGTACACCGCCGGGCGAAGCGGTGCTGCCGCCGAGTTGCTGCGGCAGGCGGTCGGGCGGGCGCAGGCTGCGGCGCCTCGGCGGCGTGCGTGGGTGGCGGCGAACTTCGCTCGAGCGCTTGCGGCCCGCGGCGACCGGGAAGGGGCGCGGGTGGCCATCGAGCAGGCGATGCAACTGCTCAGCGCCGCGGGCGAGCCGGTCGGCGGCCTCGACTTCTTCACCGGCCCCAGGCTCGACGGCATCGCCGGCGAGACGTATTCTCACCTCGGCGAGCGCGACGCCGCCGCTGTCCTGCTGGAGACGGCCATGAGTCGCCGAGACCCCGCAGACATCAAGGGCCGCGGGCTGATCGCGCTGGACTTGGCAGAGGTGCGCCTTAGGGCGTCCGCCAGTAGGTGCCGAGCTAATCGGTAGTAGCAGGGCAGGCACGGTTCGCCCGATCATGGAGTTCTCTACGCTTCATGATCACC
>NZ_JBVIRL010000059.1:0-20936 GCF_055576085.1 Kitasatospora sp. NPDC033851
CCCACCTGCGCGGGCTGGTTGGACCACGTCGTGCCGTTGCCGATCGCCCCGGTGACATACAGGTTGAGCGGGTACTTGTTGGTGCAGGACCAGTCAGCGGAGGCGTACTCCTGCATGTTCATCGTCGCGTAGTGGACGATCGCCCCGTTGAGCGCGCTGATGTCGAACTGGTAGAAGCTGCGCTCCTTGTCGGCGGGGGAGCAGCTGCCGCCGTGGGCGTAGTAGCCGCAGACACCGACACCGGGATGGTCGGCGTCCGCACTGCCCTGCCGCAGCCAGTTGTTCGACCCGTCGTGGGCCGACTGGACCCAGGTCCAGGAGTTTCCTCCCTGGGTCCACGGCAGGAAGGCGGGGTCGATGTAGTACGGCGCGGTGCCGTGAGCCAACAGGTCCTGGTCGGGCGTCAGATCGATGCCGGCGGTGCCCGCCGTGACCGGCATGGTGGCCACCTTGGAGCCGGTCCCGGGACCGGCGTCGGTACCAGTGACGGCACCCTTGTCCGAGTCCGTCGCAGCGGGAGCAGGTGTGGGGGTGTCACTGGTGGACGTGGTGAGCGTCAGGGCTGCCTTGACCGCGGGCGCGGACGTGCCCACAGGGGGTGTGGTGGTGCTGTCCCACATCTGCGGGGTGCGGGCGATCCAGCGGGGTTTCCCGTCGGTGCCGGCCGCGGTGATGTTGCCGTGCGCATCGGCATTGACCGTGACGCCGTCGGTGCTGGTGCCGAAGTGCAAATTCTTCAACACGGGGTTGGCAGCCGCAGCCTGCGTCTTGACTACCAGGACGGTGGTCAGACCGCCGAGCTTGGTGGCGGTGACCTTCAGGTCGATGTCGGGAGCGACAGACGGATAGACCACGCTGTCACCACTGACCGTAGGCGCGGGAAGCACGAACGGGGCGGACAGCGCCAGCTTCTTGCCATCCGCGCTGATCATGGTCGCGAGCGGCCCACTGCCACCCTTGGACAGCACCAGCTGCCCCGCAGCAGCCTTGGGAGAGAACGTCCCGTCCCGGTTGGCCACAAGCGTGGCGTCCAGCCCCAGCCAAGCCCCACCACGGCGCACGCGCTGCTGCTCCTGGTGGCTGGTGAGGGCGAGGCGTCCCTCCGAGGTCGCCACAGTCTCACTGAACTCGGTGGTGAGCGAGTCGATCGGGACGTTCTTCTGCGTGGCCTTGGCCTCGGCGATGGCCTTCTCAGCGGCGTTGGCTGGAGGGCGTTCCTGCAGGTGCTTCGCGGTGGCGGCGTCGATCATGGCCTGCGACGGAACCGTCGGCGCAGTGGCGGCATGGGCACTGAACCCAGGAAGACCGCTCGTGAGTGCCAGAACGGCTGTCACTGTCAAGGCACTCACTGACGCACCGTTGCGGCGGCGCTTTCTGTTCAAAACGGGACTCTCCCCCCACGAGCACGAGAAGACCTGCGTAGGCGCAGGTCAAGGGCACCGTATGGGGCGGGTCGGACATCAGCCAGTTCAATTCGACGACGAAGGTCCGGCTTGCAGTGAAAACGGCCGGTTCGTAGACCACCGTGAGAAGTCTCACCAGTCACCGGGCCTTGACTGTCCGTCATCGACGTCCGCTAGCATCCGGCGGTTCAGATATAGGGATCGACCCCCGTATTCGGGGGGCCCGACCTGTTTTGGGGGATGTGAAAGCGTGTCATTCAAGCAACGATCAGAATTCGGGCACAAAAGGGGCAGGAGGGGGAGACTACGCGGGCGACTCGCGGCAGTGACGACAGCCGCCGTCCTCGGGTCCATGCTGGCACCCCTGCCGATGGCGGCCGCGGCGGACAAGCCAGACTACTCGCGCAAATGGTCGCCGCCGAACACGGCCCTGCCCAAGACACCTTCGGTCTCGGGCCGGAACGCCGCACCCGTACCAGCCGTGAAGCCGGAACACCCGGTACCGCCTACCTGGACACCACCGAAGGATCCGAAGCCGGTCCCAGGCGGACACGCGACGGTGAAGCTCGGGTCCGCGCCCGAGGTTCACTCTCTCGGCGAGGGTGACAAGCCGCAGGCCGGTGAAGAAGCGAGGGCCGCGGGACTGCCGATCACGGTCGCGCCGCTCGCAGGTTCGTCGGCAGCCGGCCAGACGATCCAGGTCGACGTCGCCGACACCAAGACCTCGGCGTCCGCGGGAATCCCCGGTGTCGCGGTGACCCTCACCCGTCCCGGCGCGGGCGACGACGCCCCCGTGCGCCTGGGAGTCGACGCGTCGAGCCTCGATGCCGCGTTCGGCGCGAACTGGGCGACCCGGGCCCACCTGGTGGTCCTACCCGGCTGCGCGACGACAACGCCGCAGGCAACGGACTGCCAGAAGCAGACGCCGCTCGAATCGCACTACGACCCGTCGACGAAGAAGCTCGTCGCCGACGTCCCGCTGACCGGCACAGGCATCGCCACGGGTACGCCGACCCCGGCGACCAAGACCACCGTCGACGCCGCCGCTGGGGCGGCCCGGGCGGTGTACGCGGACTCCACCACCACCTCCACGACGGTCGGCGTGGTGTCGGGTGCATCGAGTGGAGCCGGAACCTACTCGGCGACCAAACTGGACCCATCGCAGGCGTGGACGGCCGGCGGTTCCTCAGGGGCCTTCACCTACGACTACCCGATCCAGGTGCCGGCAACGCTCGGCGGAACCGCACCGAAGCTGGCGCTTTCCTACGATTCGTCCTCGGTGGACGGCAAGACCTCGTCGACGAACTCCCAGGCCACCTGGGTCGGTGACGGCTGGGACTACAGCCCGGGCTTCGTGGAGCGATCGTTCAAGCCCTGTTCGCTGGACGGCATCGCAGGTTCCGGTGACCAGTGCTGGACCGGGGCGAACCTGGTGCTGTCCCTGGGCAGCCACTCGGGACAGCTGGTACCGGACGACGCCTCCTGCCAGTCCGGTGCCCCCGCCTCCATGGAACAGTCCAGCTGTACCTGGCGGATCAAGGGCGATGACGGAACCAAGGTGCAGTTCCTGACCGGTGCGACCAACGGCACCTGGAACGGCTCCTACATCAAGGTCACCGACACCAGCGGCATCGTCTACTACTTCGGTCTGAACCACCTGCCGGACACGAACGGCAACCCGACCACGCTCGGCGCGGACAGCGGCTCGGCCTGGACGGTACCGGCCTACTCGCCCAACAGCGGGGACCCGTGCTACGACCCGGCCAAGGGCAAGGGCTCGTGGTGCCAGACCGCATGGCGGTGGAACCTCGACTTCGTCGTCGACCCGCACGGCAACCTGACCACCTACACCTACACGCCCGAGACGAACTACTACGCCCGCGGTGGCGGCCAGAACCGGGGGAACGGCACCCGCACCGCCTACACCCGTGAGGGTGTGCCCTCCTCGATCGGCTACGGCCAGCGCCTGACGGACCAGCTGAACAGCAACGGCGCCTACAGCCCCGCCGCGAAGATCGTTTTCAACACCTCCGAGCGGTGCACCACCTCCGCGGAGGCCTGCGACCCCTCGCAACGCACCACGGCCAACGCGGCGAACTGGCCGGACGTGCCTCTGGACCAGCAGTGCGACGCGACCAGCCCGTGCACCAACTACGGGCCGACGTTCTGGACCACCAAGTGGCTGGCGTCCATCGCCACCCAGGTCCGGATCAACGGCACCTACCAGACCGTGGACTCGTATGCGCTGAACCACACGTTCATCAACGTGCAGAACGCCACCGAGAACACCCAGGTCCCGTGGCTCGGTTCCGTCCAGCGCACCGGCCAGGACTCCCAGGCCAGCGGGGGACCGATCACACTACCGCCGGTGTCATTCACCGCCCAGCTGCTGCCCAACCGCGTGGACGGCACCAACTTGGTACCCGCCCCGCCGGCCTACAACCGGCCCCGCATCCAGCTGATCACCACGGAGACCGGCGCCACCATCGGGGTCAACTACGCCTCCGCCGGATGTTCACGGGTGAACAACATCATGCCCGCCTCGGCGGACAGCGACACGCTCTCCTGCTACAACGTCAAGTGGAGCCCGCCAGGCTCCATCGGCGGCGCGGCACCCCTGGACGACTGGTTCCTCAAGTACCCGGTCACCAGCATCACGCTGAACCCGGGCACGCCAGGATCCGTCCCGATGGTGACAAACTACAGTTACGGCAAAGCGGCGTGGCGCCGAAACAACTCCGCGTCGACCGACGACACGGCCCGTACCTGGGACCAGTTCCGCGGCTACGCCTCCGTCACCGATGTTTCCGGCAGCGGCAACGACGGACCCCAAGCGAAGAAGTCGACCACCTTCTACCAGGGTATGGACGGCGATCTACTGGCGAACGGCACCACCCGAAGCGTCCAGGTCGCCGGCCCGGCGGGAGGACAGGCGACTGACTCCGACTGGCTCTCCGGCCAGAGCCGGGAGGACGACACCTACACCAGCGCCGACACGGCTGGGAAGATCGCCAATTACACGGTGAGCTCTTTCAGCGGAGGCCCGGTCACCACCGCCACCCACAGCCAGGGCAAGAACCTACCCGCACTCCTCGCCCAGTACGCGACGACCACCATCGTACGCACGACCAAGTCGGCCAAGGCCGACGGGACCTGGCAGACCAACAGCAGCATCACGACGACCGACCCCTCGCACGGCAACCGCACTGTCACCTCGCTCGACAGCGCCGACGGCCTGCCGGACGTCTGCACCCGCACCGGCTACGCCACCGGACCGGACCAGCAAATCCTTCAGGTGTCATCCGAGTCGATGGCGGTCGCCGGAGCTAACGCCTGCACCGCGACCCCCACGGCCGCCAACACCCTCTCCTGGAAACGGACCCTGTACGACGGCCAGGTCTTCGGCCAGATAGGAACGACGCAGGACGCCACCGGCACGCTGACCCTCGACCACTTCGACTCCGCCGGGGTACCACAGTTCAGTGCGGCCAACGCGACGTACGACGCCTACGGCCGCATTACAAGCGCGACCGACCCCAACGTCACCGACAGTGCACACCCAGGCGGTGCGACCGTCACCACCGCCTACGCAGCGACGAACACTGGTGAGCTACCCAACGCAGTCACCGTCACTAGCCCGGCGCCGGCCGGCGCGAACGACGCGGCCACTGGCCGGGTCACCACCACCACGTACAACACCGCTCGTTCGCTTCCGCTGACGGCAACTGACCCCAACGGCCGCACGACCACCGAGGCCTACGACACAATCGGTCGACTGACCAGTGTGTGGCTGCCCGGCCAGGACACCGCGACGAGCGCGAACAAGACGTTCGCGTACACGCTTCCGGGCGTGGTCAATGGCAGTGCGGTGCCCCCGACGGTGACCACCTCCGACCTGCTCCCCAACGGCGCCTACGCCGTGAAGATCGACATCATGGACGGTGAGGGGCGGACCGTTCAGTCCCAGGGGACCCCGGCGCTCTCCGCGTACAAGGGACGGCTGATCACCGACACGGTGTACGACTCGCAGGGGCGCGTCACCCGGGCCAACAGCCCTTGGTACAACGACAATGCCGCGCCCAGCACCACGCCGTACGTGACCAGGACCCAAGAGGTCCCGGCCCAGGGCTACAACGTCTACGACGGTCTCGGCCGTCCGGTGACCAAGCAGTTCGTCGCTTACGGCGTGGTCCAGTCCACGACTACGACCTCCTACCCCGGCGTCGACCGGACCGATGTCACGCCGCCCGCTGGCGCCACACCGACCTCGGCGGTCACCGATGCGCGAGGCCACAACGTTCAGCTCTGGCAGTACAAGACCGCGACCGCGACCGGGAACCCGGCGGACGCGGACGTGACGTCCTACACCTACACGGTCGACGGGCATCTGGTCACACAGAAGGACGCCGCAGGCAACACCTGGACTCACGGTTATGACCAGCGCGGTCGGGAGATCACCGCGTCCGACCCGGACACCGGCACCACGACCAAGACCTATGACGCCGACAGTCGGCTGGCCTCGGTCACGGACGCGCGCAACCGGACCACCTCCTACACCTACGACCTGCTCGGCCGCACGACGGGCACTTACTCCGGAGCGGTCAGCCCGGACCACCAACTGACGGGCTTCACCTACGACACCGTCGTCAAGGGCAAGCCTGCCACGTCCACCCGTTTCCTGAACGGGGCCTCCGGCATCACCTACACCAGCTCCGTGCTGGCGTACGACACTGCCTACCACCCGACCAAGACCACGACCACGATCCCCGGCACTGAAATCGGCCAGGGCACCACGCCGTTCACCTACACCTACCAGGCCATCTACGACCCCATCACCGGCGCGCTGACCGACGACGACCGTTCGGCCGTCGGCGACATCGCCGAGGAGGCGATCCACTACGCCTACGACAACAACGGCCCGCTGAGCACCTACGGCGCGTACGGCGGCGACACCTACGACCTGTCCTCCGACTGGGACGCCTACGGCCGCAACATCCGCTCCACCGTCAACCCGTGGGGCACCCAGATCGTCGTCACCAACACCTACGACGAATCAACCGGCCGCCAGCTGTCGCAGTTCGTCGACAAGCAGACCGCCGTAACCGGTGCCGTCCAGCAGCTCACCTACGCCTACAACACGGCAGGGCGGCTCACAGCGATCCAAAACATCCCGGACAACACCCCGTCGTCCACCGACCTGCAGTGCTTCGGGTACGACTACCTCGGCCGTCTGACCAGTGCCTGGTCGGACACCGGCGCGCTCACCCAAGCCCCGCAGCCCACCGTCGGAGGCATCGGCGCCTGCGCCAACGCCACGCCGACCAGCGGTGTTCAGGCGCCAGCGAGGACCACGGTCGGTGGCCCCGCCGCGTACTGGCAGAGCTACGGCTACGGCCTCACCGGCAACCGCACCCAGCTCGTCCAGCACGACCCGTCCGGTGACACCACAAAGGACACCACCACCAACCAGACCTTCCCGGCCACCGGGACCGTCAACACCCCGACCACAGCCCCCAACACCGGCGGCGGAACCGGCGGCCCACACGCCCTGACCGGCACCACCACCACCTCCCCGAGCGGGGCCCGCTCGGCCAACTTCCAGTACGACGCCACCGGCAACACCACGTCCATCACGGACGTCTCCGGCACCACGAACCTCACCTGGGACGGCGAAAACAAGCTCAGCTCCTTCAACAAGACCGGGAGCGCCGGGCCGACCACCTACCTCTACGACGCGGCCGGCAACCAGCTCATCCGCCGAGACCCCGGCAAGACCACCATCACGCTCGGCAGCGATGAACTGGTCTACGACACCAATACCAACACCGTCACCGGCGTCCGCTACTACCAGATCCCCGGCGGCACCACCCTGGTTCGCCAAGGCGGCAAGTCGACCTACCAGATCGCCGACCACCACGGCACCGGCACCCTCGCCATCGACGGCACCACGCTGACCGAGACCCGACGCCTGAGTGACCCCTTCGGCAACCCCCGCGGAAACCAGCCCACCACCTGGGCCGGCGACCACGGCTTCGTCGGCGGAACCAAGGACGACGCAACCGGCCTCACCAACCTCGGCGCCCGCGAATACCAACCCACCACCGGCCGCTTCCTCAACCCCGACCCCATCATCGACCTCACGGCCCCACAACAGTGGAACGCCTACGCCTACAGCAACAACGACCCCGTCAACCTCGCAGACCCATCCGGTCTGCGCCCTGACGGCACATGCGGCGGAATGGCGACGTGCCGGGCACCGGGCGGCCAGACCATCCAGGAAACCTGGACCTCCGATCACGGAGTCTGGGACGTTGACATCAAGACGGTCACACCACCCCCCGCGATCCCGACTCCCAAGGGGACGGTATCGACCGACGTTCTGAGCAGGATCCCGAAGAAGCGTCTGGACAACTTCAGAGAAGCCATCGAAATGGTCAAGGGGGAGGATCCGGAAAACTGGAACGTCCCCGGAACGCACGCCTACAACGCCCTCGAGGAACGCTTCAGGCACATGATCCTCGGCGACCTCACCCTCAAGGAGCTATGGGAGGGCGCCAAGGGCACGGCCAGCCAGTTCGCGGGTCTGTTTGTCGAGATAGTCGGTGCGGCCCTCTGCGCCGAAACTGCCGGCTTGGGATGCCTCGTGCTGGTAGGGGCAGAAGCGGGGGCGGTCGCTCAATGCGTTGAAGACTGTCAGAACACGCAGAAGCTGATCCTCAGCGAGATAGCCGGCGGTTCCACGGCTGCTATCGGCGGGAACGTTGGCGCCCTTGCGGGCGCGCTTGGCCGCTGCAGCTTCTCCCCGGATACCCAGGTCCTGCTCAGCGATGGAAGCACCAAGGACATTGCGACCATCACGCCGGGCGATGAAGTCCAGACCGGCGACCCGACAACCGGAGCCCCAGCCGGCAGCGACACGGTCCGCGCGTTGTGGATCAACCACGACGAAGATCTCCTCGACGTCACGGTCTCGGACGCTCAGGGAAAGCAGGCCATTCTCCACACCACCGCGAACCACCCCTTCTGGGACAACACAACCCACACCTGGACGCCAGCAGGACAGCTCGTACCCGGCCATCAAGTGTCAACGCCCGACAGGGCGACGGCACTGATAGCCAGCCTAGCTCCGGAACCTGGGCTTGCCGATCGATTCAACCTCACCGTCGACGTCCACCACACGTACTATGTGCTGGCAGGTACCACGCCGGTCCTGGTCCACAATGACTCGTTGGCGTGTTCCTTGGGGAAGAACGGCTGGCCGGTGCCTACCGTTCGAAACTGTCTGGCTTGCGCCAAACTCATTCAGAAAAAGATCGGCGGGACCATCCTCCACATGACCGCCGATGAAGGTTATGGGAATGTGCCATTGGGCCCGTCGACGAACGACCCTACTGGCGCCTGGTATGAACACTATGTCGTTGAAAAGGACGGTGTAGTGTATGACGCTTTCACTGGATCGGGCGGCATGCCGATGCAACAGTTCAGGGCTCAGTGGGACTTCAGTCCCAAGAATATGAACGCTCAGTATCTAAGTTTCACAGCTGTTCCCTGAGGAGAGTGGGATGGAACTGGAAGAGGTTTGCTTCAATCTCCGCCATCGTCGACTGACATTTCTACCCGACGAGCGGTTCCTGTCGGCGGTGGCATTCGTTGATGGATTCAACGCAGCGCTCGACGGCGTGCCGTTGCGGGGGTTTCGAGAGTGGGTAGCGCAACGGGTACTTGGTGAGGAGTCCAACCTTCGGTGGTTCTACACAGTGGCGGCGGCCGGGATGCCGGAGATCGCTGCACAGAACTGGAATCTTGCCGAGATTCCGGACGGGAAGCACAGCGAGCTGATCGATGAGCTGATCAACCTCTTGGAGGAGTTCATTCGCGCACGACAAGAAGGCTCTTGACTCACTCCTAGATCAGGATCAAGAACGCCGGGCTGTGGATTGCCTGTTCTCGCTGCTGGCCGATTTCATGGAGGTGCGAGACAATTCGCTTGAATTGGCCAAAATGTATGCGGCCTACAGCTCGCTGTATGAATCCTAAAATGATTCGGCAGTGAAATGCGGGAAGCCCCGCCGGATGAATTCCGGCGGGGCTTCTGGGCGTCTTGACGGCAGTAGTTGACGGCAACGTCAGCGGACGGGTGCTGCACAAAGTGGCGGATCGTCGCCGTCGTCGGGCTGGGGCATGTCTTCTGCGGGGTGGCGGAGGGCGTTGCTGAGGGTGTCGATGGCTTGTGCGAATCTGCGGTTTGTTGTCACTGGGCGATCAGTCGGTGTCACTGGCCCTGCATGACGGTGGCGTATGGGGGTGGGGGAAGACCAGGTGTCATTGAGGTGCGGATGTGTGGTGACACCAGCAGACGTCGTCCAGTGACATCCTGATGCGGTTCCCTATGGATCGGCCGGCTTGGTTCTGGTGGTGCTGTGTGCCCTCGGGCGCGACAGCAGCCACGGTCGGCCCGCGGTGCGCCCTGGTCAGTGGGCCGGTACCCTCTCTGCCAGCCTTGGGTGAGGCATCCCGCTTTGTCGGGTTAGCCTGAGAGGGCCCGAGTAGGAGTTCCACCCCTGATGACCAGCACCAATTCGTCCGCTGCCGACCCGGCGCCCAGGCCGAAGCGCCGCACGTTCAGCCCCGAGTACAAGCTGCGGATCGTGGCCGAGTACGACGCCGCGCCCGAGGGCGAGAAGGGCGCGGTCCTGCGCCGCGAGCGCCTGTACCACTCGCACGTCACCGAGTGGCGGGCCGCGCGCGATGCCGGGGCCCTGGAGAACCTGGCCGACCGCCGCACGAGCCCGGCCCGCACGAAGAAGTCCGCCGCCGAGGTCGAGAACGAGAAACTGCGTCGGCAGGTGGAACGGCTGGAGAAGGAACTGGCCCGGAACAAGGCCGCACTGGAGGTCCTGGGAAAAGCGTCGGCGCTCTTGGAAATGATCTCCGAGGGCGCGGACTGAGGCACGCCGCCGACCCGGTCGTGGACGAGGCGTTCGCCGGCGTCGAACACGAACTGGGCATCACGGCCGCGTGCCGGCTGACCGGCCGCTCCCGGGCCACCCACTACCGCAGGCTGCAGCCGCTGCCCGCGCGCGGGCCACGACAGCCCCAGGTCCAACCGTCGGCCCTTTCGACCGAAGAACGTGATGCGGTACTGGAGTTGATGAACAGCCCCGAGTACGCCGAGCTGCCGCCCGCACAGATCTGGGCCCGCGAGCTGGATACCGGGCGCTACCACTGCTCGGTCTCCACGATGTACCGGATCCTGCGTGAGCGGGGGCAGTCGGGTGAGCGCCGCCGCCAGGCCACCCACCCGGCCAGAACAGTGCCCGAGCTGGTTGCCACCGCGCCTTCGCAGGTGTTCACGTGGGACATCACCATGGCAGCCGGCCCCAGCAAGGGAATCTGGTACCACGCCTACGTCATCCTTGACATCTTCAGCCGCTACATCGTCGGCCACACCGTCGAGGCGGCCGAATCCGCCGAGCGGGCGGAAGAGTTGATCCCCGAGACCGTGCACGCCGACCGCGGCACCTCGATGACCAGCAAGAAAGTCTCCCAGCTGCTGATCGACCTCGGGGTCACCAGAAGTCACTCGCGCCCCAAGGTCTCCAACGACAACCCGTACAGCGAGGCCCAGTTCAAGACCACCAAGTACATGTCCGACTATCCCGAGCGGTTCGACTCCCTGGCCCACGCCCGCGAATGGTTCGACACCTTCATCTCGTACTACAACCACGAGCACCGGCACTCGGGCATCGGACTCCACACGCCCGCCAGCGTCCACTTCGGAACCGCCGATGAGATCCGCGACCAGCGGGCCGTCACCCTCGTCGAGGCCTATGCACGGCACGCCGAGCGCTTCGGCCGCCGCCCCAGACCACCCGAGATCCCAAAGACGGCGTGGATCAACGACCCGGCCAAGCGCAGGGAACCCGCACCACAAACCTCATAGCGTCACGACCGTCTCACTGGACTTGAAATCTTCCGTGCCGGTGTCTTTGGGTAGTGCGGCCACCACGAGGGCAACGGCTTCCTCGGGGCTCGTGGTGTGTGCGACGACGTTCCCCTTGTCTCGTACGACGTATCGCCCGTCAGGGTGTGGGTCGATCGAATACCCGACCCGGGCATACGGGAAATGGGAGCGTGTGGAGAACCAGAGCATGAAGTGGCTGGTGACCGGTGTCAGCCGACGCAGTTCCGGCTGGGCGTAAGCCGTCTCCACGAGCGCGAGGTTGCGGGGAGTGCGATCCCACGGCGACAGGCGCAGGGAGTCGAGCTTGTGACACCAAGCCAGTTCGACTGCGTCGAGCGGCTCGCGTTCGTGGACGAGGGCCCAGTCCCCGAACTTGATGAACGGGGCGACTTCCCGGGTCTGTTCGAGGTCCGCACCGCCCATCCAGGCGGCCGCGGCCCTGACCACGGCGATCAGCTCCGCAGTCACTCCGCTCGCGAGCCAAGCGCCTTGCTTGTGGCAGCGCACCCAGTAGCCGCGTTCATCGCGTAGGAGGAGCACGACCACGCGCCGGCCGTCGTTGCTGAACTCCGCCTTACGCTCCCACTCGTCCTGCGGCATGGGGAGGGAGAGGCCGAGCTGGGCGGCTGTGCGGCACAACGTGTCCGCGAGGCTGCCGTCGGTCTCCGGTCGGAGGTGGGGCGCGGGGTCGGGAACAAGGCTCGCCGAAGAGGAGGTCATGGCCCCAGTCTGCCGGTGAACAACCGTGCCGACCTTGGCGTGGAGTATTTGGGACGCGACCTGCCCGATCAAGCCCTCGTTGCCTTGCCCGCCGGGAGCTGGAGGGTCCGGTGCCGTCGTACCGAGGTCGACGAGAACGCTTGGATCGGCCTGGCCCAGCCCCTTCCCGCCGACCCGCAGGAACTGCCCGCCGCTGTTTCGCAGTGATGCCCCTACCGCACACCCCGCTCTGGTGTCAGCGGAATGCCGATTGCGCTGTCACCGACGCGCAGAGTCAGGCTTCCTGGATCCAGGAAGCCTGTGCGCAGGGGCACGGGTTGTCGCGGCGCCCAGGAGTGGAGGTGGTGCTCGTGCCGGAGGAGGACGGACCAGCCGACGCGGGGCCGGTGGTTCCGGTGACGCTCGCGCGCCAGCAGGCCGTGGACCGGCTGCTGGCCCTGGAGGCGCGCGGTGAGCTGGCGACCGGCCATGTGCGGCTGGTCGCGGACGCGGTGGGGGTGTCGCTGCGCACGGTGTGGCGCTGGCTGGCCGCGGCTCGTGCCGAGGGGCGGACCGGTGCGAGGCAGCGGGAGCGTTTCACGGTCACCCCGCAGCTGCATGCCCGGCTCGTTCTGTGGTGCGGGAACGCGGCCGCGGTGCACCGTGAACTGCTGGCCGAGGCCCGTGCCGTGGCCGAAGCCGCCGACGCGGAGGAGGAGTGCGACGCGTGCGAGGCCGTGCCGGTGGCGGTGCCGTCGCTGGCGACGCTGCACCGGGCGATCCGCCGTGACCTCAACCCCGGCCAGCGCGCGGCCCTGACCGGCGGGGAGGGGGCCCGGCGCGGCCACGACGTGCACCTGCGCCGGCCCCGTCAGTGGCGCAACGCCTGCTGGGAGGGCGATCACAAACACGTCCCGGTCGAGGTCGACCTGCACGGCGAGCTGGTGTGCCCGTGGGTGACCTGGTTCATCGACTGCGCCACGAACGCCGTCACCGGCGCCGCCATCACCCCGCACACCCCGTCCCGGGACGCGATCCTGGCAGCGCTGCGCACCGCGATCTCCCGCGACGAGGCAGACGGCCCTTACGGGCCGATCGGCGGCCTGCCGGCCCTGGTGCGCATCGACCGTGGCAAGGACTTCCTCTCCCGCACCGTCACCTCCGCGCTGGGTGCGTTCGCCGTCCCCGT
Source organism: Kitasatospora sp. NPDC033851 (assembly GCF_055576085.1). Lineage (NCBI taxonomy): Bacteria > Bacillati > Actinomycetota > Actinomycetes > Kitasatosporales > Streptomycetaceae > Kitasatospora > Kitasatospora sp. NPDC033851. The sequence goes on from NZ_JBVIRL010000059.1 coordinate 13,256, forward strand.
GCACGACCTGCCCGCCTACAGCCCGCACCTGAAAGGCACGGTCGAGAACCTCAACCGGTGCGCGGAGCGGATGCTCTTCGCCTCTCTGCCCCGCTACACGCACGCCCCCACACCTTCCGTCCGCCGCCGCGACCGGGCCAAGGACAAGACAGCGCCGCTGACGTTCACCGCGTTCGTGGAACTGCTGCTGGACTGGGTCAACTGGTGGAACACCGAGCACACCTCGCCGGCCCTGGCCGGCCGCACTCCGCTGCAGGCGTGGCTTCAGGACCCCACCCCGATCGAGGACCCGAAACGGGGGCAGCTGTGGGCGTTCACGCTGGAGGACGACGGCCATGCCCGCACGCTCACCAGCAGCGGCGTGTACTGGCGGGGCCGCTACTACGTTGGCGACTGGATGCAGGGCCTGGCCGGTGACGGGGCCAAGGTCCGCATCCGGTTCCTGCCCCACCACACCCACGAGGTCGAGGTCATCGACGCGGTCACCGGCGCCCGCCTGGGCGCCGCTCACCTGGCCGACGCGGCCACCGACGAGCAACGGGCCGCCGTACGCCGCACCAGATCGGCCGAGCAGCGCCGGCTGAAGAAGGCCCTGACCGCCGCCGAAAAGCTCCGCACCGAACGGTACGCGGCTGTCACCACCCCCCGAACCCCAGAGCCACTCCAGACGCTGACCGCGGCACAGGCCGCGGCCGAGCTCGCGGCAGCCGACGGACGGGACCTCCAGGCGCTGGCCCTGCCCGGGCTGCTCCCGCACGCCCCGGTCCCGGACGGCTGGGTCCTGCCCCGCGCCACCTCGCCCGCCGAACCCGAGAGCGCCAATGACAGCCGCCCAGACCTGGCCCCGCCAGCCTGAACCACCTGCTGCGGCCACAACCCGGTCCCAGATCCCGCCAACAGGACACCTCTCGCCTGGCCCACCGCCTCGGCTGGCGTTCTCACCCGCTCCACCGGCCCTCTGCCTGCCCGTTCCCATCTCCCCAGCCGACAAGGAGCCCGCCACCGTGACCACTGCGCCCGTCGTCCGTCCCGGCATGCTGCCGCCCGAGCGCACCGACCACTACCTGCACCTGGAAGGCGCCTGCACCGTCGCCACCGAGACGCTGCGCACCGCCCGGGACAACATCGCCGCCACCCTCGAAGCCCGCGCGATGATGTGCATCACCGGCACGGCCGGCAACGGCAAGTCCCTGTCGGTCAACGCCTCGCTGCGCCTGCTCGCACCGCACAACTCCTACCGGATCGCCTTCCGGGCCCGGCCCACCCCGCGCGACATCCGCCACGAACTGTTCCGCGCGCTCGGCCTGCCCGGCGATCCGCCCGCGCGGCCGATCGAGTTCGACGCCGTCCTCAAGGACGCCCTGGCCCGCGGCTTCCACGTGCTGGTCTGCGACGAGGCGCAGTGGATGTCGAGGGAGTGGTGTGGGACGCGGGGTCGGTTCGCCGGTGGCGTTGCGTTTCCTTCGGCCGCTCGTTGATCCGTCTGGTGGTGCCAGTAGCTTTCAGGTGCTGCCTGAATGAGCGTCCACGAGGGGCAGGAGCTGGAAACCGGTGGTGGGGCGTCATCTGTGTCTGATCAACGGCGGCGTCGTGGATCCGGGTACCGGCCCGCTGGCCGACGCGGATCCGTGGGCATTCCAGGACACGTGTGCCCTGGCGTTCCGGGCAACGTGGGTGGTACGCGGGTTCGCGCCGTCGACGATCCGTTCCTCCACCTCGCTCCTCGCGCGGGTGATGGCCCGCTTCGACCGGCCGGTGTGGGAGATCGGTCCCGAGGACGTCGATGCGATGGTCAGGCACCTGACCACCCAGGGGCGGGCCCCCGGGACCCGCCGGTTGTATGTGCAGGCGCTGCGCTCCTTTCTGGAATTCCTGCGCGAGCGCCACCAGACGGACATCTATGCGCGGTTCGGGATCCGGGTGGGCAGCCCGGTGGACCGGTTCAACCGCGCCCGGCACACCGCAGACGGCTCACCCTTGGTGGGGGTCCCGCCCACGGTCGAGCGTGTGGCCGCGTTCTTCGCCTTCGCCCGTGACCGGGTCGCCTGTGCCGCGGACTACCGCGCCGCGGCCAGGGACTACGCGCTGCTGCGCACCCTGTACATGGCGGCGCTGCGCGTCGGCGAGGTGGTGCGTCTGGAGTGCTGTGATGTCCACCCGGGGCAGGGACCGTCGGGCAGGTTGCACGTGCGGTTCGGGAAGGCCGCGAACACCTCCGGCCCGCGTCCGAGGTGGACGCCGATGTTGGACGGACTCGACCAGGTTCTCGCCTGGTACGTGGCGGATGCGCGGCCGCTGTTCCCCGACACCCGCGTCCTGTTCCCGGACCCCAGCGGCGCGCCGCTGAAGCCGGAGGCGGTCCGCGACCGCCTGGCCCGTCTCCTCGACTTCGAGGACCGGCCGGTGGGGGAGCGGTTCACCCCGCACATGCTGCGCCGGGCGTGCGCGACGCACCAGTACGAGCGGGGGATGGGCCTGATCGCGGTGCAGCACCTCCTGGGTCACCGGCACATCGCCTCCACGATGGCCTACGTCAAGCCCTCCGCCCGTTTCGTCGAGGACGCCTGGCAGCGCGCCACCGACGCTGCCGTCGCGGACCTGGCCGGCTGACCAGATGGAGGAACCCCGATGACCAACCCCGCCACCCCTTCCCCGGATAGGCCACGTTCCGCGGACACTCCCACTGAACCGCCTCCCGGTGTCCGCTGGAGGCTGCGGATGGCGGCCGCCGAGCGGGGCGTGTGGACCGCCACCCAACTGCGCTGCCTGCTCGCCGAACTCGCCCACCTGGAGCTGTCGGCAGCGTCGGTGTCCGCACTGTTCACGAAGCAGCCGGCGCAGGTGAAGCTGTCCACCCTGACCGCGCTGTGCACCGCCCTCGACTGCGCACCCGGCGACCTCCTCACCTTCCCAGGCACCGAGCCGCCCGGCCCGCTTCCGCCGCTCCTGGAACGAACCACGCTGGTTGCGCCCGCGCTGCCCACCGAACCACGCTGCTCCGCACAGACGTGGCCAGCAGGAACACCGCACCGTTCTCTCCCGCCCCTGTGAACCACCCCCCGACCTGGCCGCCCTTCACCGCCCCGGCCGGTGGCTTGCCCTCTCACGGGCCGTCGGCCACAGCCCGCCCAATCCGAGGCTTCTGCCGCTCTGACACCGACCGTCCGAGGCCACCCAGACCTCCCTGACAGAGCACCCGCATCAGGAGGTGTAATCCATGCCCGCCCGTGTTCCCGGCGCGGTACAGGGCCACTGCCCCGGCTGCTACGTCGTGCGATGGCTGCGTCCGGACAGCGGCCGCTGCGCCTGGTGCTCCAGGACCTGCCCGGGCTGCACAGGGACACGGCGCGCAAGCGCCGAGCGCTGCGCCGCGTGTGAGCGCCGCGCCGCCCAAGGCCCGGGACGGGGTCCGTGCGTGCGCTGCGGCCGGCGCCGGATCCTGGACGCCGCCTCCCAGCACTGCCGCCCCTGCCGCACCCGCGACCCCGGCACCGCCGCGCCACCACCTTCGTGCGAGGCCTGCGGACGGCCCGGCCAGTGGATCAAGGGCTTGTGCAAGGTCTGCTACCAGCGTTCGGCCTGGACCGTGACCGCCCGCGCTCAGGGCTGGGCCCGCCGCCTCCCCGACACCCCGCCGTGGTGGCAGGACCTCGGCGACCATCTCGCCACCCACCGCAACCCCGTATACGCCGGCGACGTCATCGCCCGCACCGCCCGACTCCTCCAACACACCCCGGCCCCCACCCCCGTTGTGCTCCTCGCCCGCGCACACGACCACGACCCCCAAATCGCCCAAGCCCTCACCGACTTCTTCACCACCCACGGCCACCTCCCACCCACCCCCGAAACCGACACCGAGGACCTGCGCGCCGCAGCCCGCCGCCAGCGCCGCCTCGACGCCACCCCCGCCCCGCTGCGCCCCGCTGCCCGGGCCTTCGTCGACCACCTCCTGGCCCAGCGCGCCCACGCCATCAAGCACGGCCTGCGCCCCAAGCAGCTTCGGACCATCGAGGTACGCCTGACCACCGTCCGCGACTTCGCCCTGCATGTGCACGGCCAGGGCACCACCACCTGGGCGAGCGTCGGTACCCACGAGGTGGAGGCGTTCCTGGCCCGTAACCCGTGCCGCCGTGCCGCGTGGCTTGCCGGACTGTGCCAGTTCTTCGCCCACGCCCGCCGCGCCGGTCCGATCCTCCACGACCCCACGGCACCGCTGGACGCCCCGCAGCACCGCGGGTTCCGCGGCCCTATCCTCACCCTCGACCATCAGCGCGCCCTCTACCGGCGATGGACCACCAACCCGGACACCTGCCCGCACGAAGCCCTCATCGGCCTTGCCGCCCTCCTCCACGCCGCCACCACCACCGAACTGCGCCACCTGACCGACGCCGCTGTGGACACCGTCCGCCGCACGCTGCACTTCCCCGGCCGCCCGGCACCCACCCCACTCGACATCGCGACCTGGCACGCCCTTCAGCGCTGCCGGGACCACCGCGCCCGCACCGGATCGGCCAATCCCCACATCCTCACCACCCGCCTCACCGCCACCACCCGCGCCCCCGCCGGCGCCGCCCACATCCGCGACAGCCTCACCCCCGTCGGCCTGCTCCCGCGCATCCTGCGCTCCACCCGTCTGCTGACCCTCGCCAACCAACTCGACATCGAACTGCTGACCGCGGCACTCGGCATGTCCTACTCCGGCGTCATCCCCTACCTGAACCCCGCCCACCCGCTCCACGGCTCGTAACCCCACGCCGGCCGCATCGCCTGCGCACCGGCCAAGCCCCACACCCCGCACACAGGGGCCGCCAGGCCCCGGCATCCTCCTGCTGCGCCATCCACCGCCGAGAGCGTGGCAAGGCGGCGAGGGCACGCCGGGCGGCCCGCATTGGCGTCTATGTGCCGAGCGCTACCAGCATGCACGCCCGTGACCTGATCCACCGCGAGACGCCAAAATGGCCTTGATCGCCGATTTGGCTAGACCATTTTGCCCAGCCGCCACGCGGGACCAGGCAGGCGGCAGCCTCCGCCAGGTAGTTACTGTCAGTGCACACCGCCTCGCCGAGACCCAACTAGAGCCCCGCCCCCACCACCGAACCGGCCGGAACGCCAGAAAAGGCCAACCAAGAGAATTTATGGAAAAGGAGCGGGATCCATTCACGGTAATCATCTGAATCCGCATCAGAAGACCCTAGGGTGAAGTGCCGATGTTCGCTTTGAAGGATCCTTGCTGCGCTCGGTCCGGATTTGGTCTGGCCCCGCTGCGCCCCGGCATCGGGCGGCGTGCTGTGGCCGTGACGGGCAGGCACCTCGCGCGTGTCATCGAGTGGCGCCTGGGCGCGTGGCCGCTGTCCTCGCCATCGTCCTGGTCGCCGTCGCGCTGTGCTCTGGCTGGGTTCCGCTGGCCGTGGTGTGGGCCGCTGCCCCGGCCGTCCGGTCGCTTGGGTCGCTTGGGCGTAATCGCGTGGACCCACCGGGTCCACGCGCCCCTACGCCCCCTCAGCCTCGATCAGTGAGGATCTCCGAGAGCACGCGTCGCGCGTCACGGGCGTCGGCGCCGTCCTGGCCCAGGCTGTTGGCGCACGAGACGAGCGTCTTCCACAGTGCCCAGCCGCGTCCGCGCGCCCAGGTCGCATCGTCGACGCGCAGCCGTTTCCGGAACACGTCGCGGCCGTCGGCCGAGAGCAGGGTCCACGCGATCGCGAGGTCGCAAGCGGGGTCCCCCACGCCACACGTACCGAAGTCGATGACGGCGGCGAGCTGTCCGTCCTCAAGGAGGAGGTTTCCCTTGGCAAGGTCGCCATGGAACCAGACGTCGGTCCCGTCCCACTGCGCTTCGAGCGCCTGAGTCCACACCTCGTGTGCCGGCGCGACGTCGATGTGGCCGCGCAGCTCGTCCAGCGCACCGAGCGCCTGCGTCTCGTAGGTCCGCAGCGTCGCTCCACGGAACCAGTTGTGCTTGCCGGGTTGTGGCCCTTGCGAGGCATCGATGCGCTGCAACGCGGCGACGAAGTCGGCCAGGTCCTCGGCGAAGCGGATCGGATCGGCGACTGACTCGAATGTCGCGGGTGTGCCGTCGATCCACCGATAGACCGACCACGCGAACGGGTAGGTCGCACCAGGACTTCCCTTCGCCAGCGGCACCGGGATCGGTAGGGGGAGAGCGGGTGCCAGCTCGGGTAGCCAACGGTGCTCCTTGTCCACGGCCAGGGCGTACTCCTGCGCGCTGGGCAGGCGCAGCAACATGTTGTCGCCCAAGCGGAAGGTCCGGTTGTCCCAGCCGCCGTTCTCCACAGCCGTCACAGGTAACGCGGCCCATTGTGGGAACTGTTCGGCCACGAGCCGCCCTGCCTGTTCGGCACTGACGGCGACCCGCTGGGGAATGGGCCCAAGATCTGGAACATCGTTCAACAGGTACCCCCTTGTTCAGGCTCTAGTGTGAGCAGACAGACATTGCTCCACACGAGTAAAACCCACCCGATGCTGCCTCGGGAGACCCCTCGGCGGTCAGGCTGCGCCTGGCCCCGCTCGGCCTGTGCTGCGCCACCTCGGCGCGCCCGCGTCGCCCCGGCCGTACCCGCGCCGCGGGTCTGGCCGGCACCTGCCCGGGGCGCTGCAGGCGCCGCCGGGACGACCTCGGTGCCGGGGCCGCCAGGCCCCGCACCGAATACTGGCCCGCCCTTTTCCGGCGGCGCGTAGGCGACACCACCGTCCCTTTCGAGGGGCCGTCAGGCCCCGACCACTGCGAAGGCCCGCTCTGTTTTCCGGTGCTGTTCTGGTTGTTCTCGTCGTGTTGGGCCGCAGGGTTCGAGAGGGCGCCGTGATGGTAATTTTGGCCGGTAGGAGCGGGTAGCGGTTTGGTGGTTGTTGTGACATTAGGCGGCGAGATTCAGAGTGCTTGGCGGTGGGTTTATGACCGGAGTTCCAGGGACGGCCGGTGGTGTACTTCTGGCCTCTTCTCCGTTTGTCTGCGCGGTGACATCAGGGGCCGGGGGTCGGTGACATTCCATGCGTTTCAGCGGCCCGCGCTGCGCCCAGTGCTGCCCCCTGTCCGGGGCTTTTTGACGGGGTGGGGTGTGACGGTTCGGTGGCTGTTTTCCGGGGAGTTCTCAGGCCGGATTCCGGGGGTGGTGCGGGGGCCGGGTCGGTGCCAGCTCTTGCATCTTCGGTGCCCCAGTCCCCCGCCTCGCCCCGGCACGGGGCGCCAGGCCTGGGGATGGCTGCCCGGGGCAGCCCCGGCACGGGGCTGCCGGAGGGCCCCTGGCGATGGAGGACCCGCCAGGGGCCCTCCGGTCCCCGGTTGAGACGCTGCAACGGGGATTTACGCCATATCGTCAACGGGCGCTCGGCCGGGTGCCCCCCTCCCCGTCGGGGGAGGCCTTGTACCGGAAATTCGCGTCACATCGTCAACGCCGCCCGACCGTAGGGAGAGGAGGGGTGCTACAGGAATTTTGCGTCACATCGTCAACGGTGGGGACGGCCCCGGGGGAGGGGCCTTGTACCCGAAATTCTCGTCATATCGTCAACGCGCCCCGGGCCGTAGGCCCCCTCAGTTGCTGCCCCGTCAGGGGCCAAAGCCTCCCCGTGAATTCGCCGCAGGCGAATGGCCCAAGCCACCCGCCCGGCGCAGCCGGGCCCCGAGGCGCAGCCTCGGGGACGCCACGCACGGTGACGCCGTCAG
>NZ_JBVIRL010000060.1:0-20172 GCF_055576085.1 Kitasatospora sp. NPDC033851
TCCCCGAGCACGGTCTCGGTCTCCTCCGTCACGCCGAGATCCTACGACCCCAAGTACGTCATCAGGTCCGTAAGTTATTAATCGTCAGCTCCCTGGTGTCAGCTGCCCCGTCTCACATGGTTTTGACCGTCCGTCAAGTGATCCTGACTGGTTGCCTGGCGCCCCGCGCTCGGCGCCGCCCAGGCGTCGGGATAATGATCTTGATTGGTCGGTGGTGCTGAGCGAGGGGTGGGCGGGTGCGGATCAACGTTCTGGGGGCGCTACAGGTCGTCCGGGGTGAGGACGGGACGGCCCTCGAGATCGGCGGAGCGCGGCTTCGGCTGCTGCTGCTCCGGCTGACGCTCGATCCAGGGCGCGTGGTCACCCGGGAGCGTCTGGTGGACGACCTCTGGGGGGACGCCCCGCCGGAGGAGCCGGCCGGTGCCCTGCAGTCCCTGGTCTCCCGGCTCCGTCGGGTGTTGGGGACCGATCGGTCCGTGGTCGGCTCGCACCCCGCCGGGTACCTGCTCGACCTGCCCCGGGCGAGCGTGGACGCCTGGGACTTCGAGCAGCGGGTGGCGGCGGGGCGGGCTGCGCTGGCGGCGGGCGGGTTCACCGAGGCGATCGCGCTGTTGGGCGGGGCGCTGGAACTGTGGCGCGGGGCACCGTTCGCGGACGGCGAGGGCGCCGGGTTCACCGCGGCGCCGGCGGCCCGGCTGGCGGAGCTGCGGCTGTCGGCGGTCGAGGACCGGGCCGACGCCCTGCTCGCCCTTGGCGAGGTCGGCACGCTGCCGCGGCTGGTCGCCGAGCTCACCGGGCTCTGCGTCACCCACCCGCTGCGCGAGCGGGCCGCCGTCAGGCTGATGCGCGCGCTCCACGCGGACGGACAGCAGGCCGCGGCGCTGGAGGTGTTCGAACGGACCCGGCGGGCGCTGGCCGAGGAGCTGGGCGCCGACCCGTCCGCCGAACTGCGGGATGCTCACCTGCGGGTACTGTCCGGCGCACAGTCGCCTCCGCCGAGGCCGGCCCCCGTTTCCACCGGGAACCCCGTCGGCCGTGCGGCACTGCCGACCTGGCTCACCGCTCTGATCGGCCGCGACGAGGCACTGACGGCGGTCCGGGAGCGCCTGCGTTGCTCCCGCCTGGTCACCCTGACCGGGCCGGGCGGTGTCGGCAAGACCCGGCTGGCGGTCGCGGCCGTGGCGACCGCGCCGCCCGCGACGGACGTCCGGCTCGCCGAACTCGCGGGTGCCGACGGCCCGGACGCGGTGGCCCGGGTCGTGCTGGCAGCCGTCTGTCGACCGGCGGAGGCCGGGGTGCTGGCGGGCGGCCTGCCCGCCGGCGATCAGTCCGGGGACCCCGTCGAGCGGATCGTCCGGGCCCTGGAGGGGCGTGACGTCCTGCTCGTCCTGGACAACTGCGAGCACCTGATCGAGGATGCGGCCCTGCTGGCGCACCGCCTGCTGGCCGCCGCGCCCCGGCTCAGCGTGCTGGCCACCAGCCGCGAACCGCTCGGTGTCCCAGGCGAGGTGCTCTGGCCGGTGGCGCCGCTCGCCGTACCCGCACCCGGCTCCACCGCACAGGAGGCGCTCGCACACCCGGCCGTCGCCCTCTTCGTCGAGCGGGCCGCCGCGGCCCGTCCCGGATTCGCCCTGGACCACGACACCGTCGAGCCGGTCGTCCGGATCTGCCGGGAGCTGGACGGCCTGCCGCTGGCCCTCGAACTGGCGGCGGCCCGGCTGCGCGCCCTGAACCCCGGTCAGGTCGCGGCGCGGCTGCACGACCGGCTCCGGCTGCTGGACCGGGGCTCCCGCACCGGCCCCGACCGGCACCGCACGCTGCGCGCCGTCGTCGACTGGAGCTGGGAGCTGCTGGACGAGGACGAGCGCGTCCTGCTGCGACGGCTCTCGGTGTTCGCCGGCGGGGCGACGCTCCCCGACGCGCACCTGGTCTGCGCCGGCGACTGGCCGCACGGGCCGGCGCCCGACCCGACGGCCGTCGAGGACCTGCTGTCCTCCCTGGTCGACAAGTCCCTGGTCGACAGATCCCTGGTCGACAGGTCCCTGACCGACATGTCCCTGGTCGCGGCCGTCGACCGGGAGCCGGGGCTGGTGCGGTACCGGCTGCTGGAGACGGTCCGCGCGTACGCCGCAGAACGGCTCGTCGAGGCCGGCGAGGACGGCCCGACCGGCGCCGCCCACCTGCGCCGTTTCGTCGAGCTCGCCGAGAACGCCGAACCCCTGCTCCGGACGGACCGTCAGATCTCCCTGATGGCCCGGCTCGACGCGGAACAGGGCAACCTGGACGCGGCGCTGCGCCGGGCGGTCGCTGTCGGCCCGCCGGAACACGCCCTGCGGCTGACGGCCGCCCGGGCCTGGCCCTGGCTGATGCGCGGTCAGGGCCGTGAGGCCGGTGCGTGGACGTCCGCCGTCTTCGCTGCGCACGGCTTCGGCGCGCCGCCCGGTCTGGAGCAGGCACACGCCCTGTGCGTGATCCTGGCGCAGCTCACCTCCCCGTTCCGGGAGCCCGGCGACACCGTGATCCCGCCGGAGGCGATGGGCGGGGCGTTGGTCGCGGCGCAGCGGGCCGAGCACCCCGTCGCCCTGGCCGCCGCACTGCTGCTCGCCATGGCGGGGCCGCCGGACGCAGTGGGCGCCACGGCGCAGCGGTACGGCGAGCACCCGGACCGGTGGATACGCGCCGCCGCCCATCTGGTGCTGGGCCGGATCGAGTTGGGCGCGGGCCGGATCGGGCGCGCCGAGCACTGTCTGCGGACCGCCGTGGACGGATTCCGTGTCCTGGGCGACCGCTGGGGCCTGGCCCTGGCGCTGGTCACTCTGGCCGCGCTGCTGTCGGTCACCGGCGCGGCCGAGGAGGCGCTCGCGGCGCTGGCGGAGGCCGGTGAACGGGATGCCGAGATGGGGGGTTCCGGCGAGGCGCCGCTGTCGCTGCTGCTGTCGGGCCGGCTGCGGGCGCGCTGCGGCGAACCGGCCGCAGCCCGAGTGGACCTGGAGCGCGCGCTGGCCGCCGCCGAACGTGACCGGGACCGGCATCTGCAGGCCGCCGTCGGCTACGCGCTCGGTGAACTCGCCCGGCGCACCGGCGACTTGGCGACGGCGCTGGACCGCCAGCAGGAGACACTGCGGCGGCTGGAGCGGCTGCCCGCGACCGGCCCCGGTGCCCCGGCGCGGCTGCACCTGCTGGCCCTGCTGCACACCGGCCTGGCCCGGACCGAGCAGCGGCGCGGCGCGCCGGACGCGGCCGACCCGCTGCACCGCCGTGCCCTGGAACTTGCCGCGGACAGCGGCGACCAGCCGGTGCGGGCGGACGTCCTGGAGGGGTACGCCGAGTACTGCCTCGCGCTCGGCCAGGCGGCGCGCGGTGCGGCGGCTCTGGGCGCGGCGTACGGCCTGCGCGGGGCCCATGACGTGGGCGACCCGGAACTGCGGGCCATCCTGGACGGCTGCGCCGAGGCCCTCGGCGAGTCCGGTTTCCGGGCCGCCTGGGAATGCGGCCGGGCGTTGTCGCGACCGGAGTCGCTACTCCTGGAGGCCGGCTGACCGGCTCTCCGGAGCGCGTCCGGCGCGCCACCCTGGGTGGGTGGCGCGACAGGGCGGATGTGCGATCAGCCGCTGAACGGCGGCTGGGTGGGTGCGCAGACCGTGCCGGAGGCGGGGAGGGCGCCGTCGATCAGGTAGCGGGTCTCGTGCCGGGCGGCGCAGTCGCTGGGGTTGGCCAGCACGGTGTGGCCGTAGCCGTCGACGGTCAGCAGCTGCGCGCGGGCGAGCGAGCGGGCCATCGCGTGGGACCCTTCGTACGGCATGGCCGGGTCGCCGGTGTTGGCGACCACCAGGATCGGCCGGGCGGTCGGGTGGTTCCAGGGGCCGTCGTAGCGGTCGCGGTCCCGGGCGGGCCAGTCGGCGCAGCGCTCGTCGGTCCAGGCGAAGTACGGGCCGGCCTCGCCGGAGCGGGCCCGGGCGTACGCGGCCAGGGCCGGGTAGTCGGCCCGGGCGGGCGGGTAGGCACTGTCCGAACAGGCCACCGCGAGCGCCTGGTCCGGCGACCGGTGGAGGACGGGCGGCAGCGGGGTGCCCGGCGGGGCCGGGGCCTCGGTGGCGGCCCACAGCGCCTGGAGGGTTGCGCCGAGCCGGGTCCAGCCCGTGCCGGGCAGGTTCGGGACGGGGTTGGCGGCGTAGAGCGAGAGGATCGTCGCCTCCACGGCCGAGCCGGCGGTGAAGGTCACGCCGCCGACCGCGACCGGCCGGGTGCGCAGCCGCTGGAGCAGCTCGCCGTACCTGGCCCGGGTGGCGGCAGCCGTTCCGGCGGAGAAGGAGCAGGTCCGGGGGCCGGCCTGGCCGCACTGGTCGAGGAAGGCGTCGAGGACGCGGTCGGCGGCCACGTCGCTGCCGTTGCGCAGCAGGGGGCCCGTGGTGGTGGCCTGGTTTCCGTGGCCGGTCGACCAGGCCACCGGGTCCGGGGCGCTGTCGAGGACCATGGCGCGAACCCGGCCGGGGAACAGGTTGGCGTAGGTGGCGCCGAGGTAGCTGCCGTACGAGGTGCCCAGGTAGGTGAGCTGCCGGTCGCCGACCGCCCGGCGGAGCAGGTCCATGTCGCGGGCCACGTTGGCGGTGGAGATGTGCGCCAGCAGGGCGGGGTTGCGGGCCGCGCACTGCCGGGCGAGGCGCTGGTAGGCGTCGGCCCAGGCGTTCTGTTGGTCCGCGCCCTCGGGGTAGCCGGCGGCCGTGCCGGCCAGCAGGGCCTGCTCGTCGGCCGGGTCGTCGAAGCACTGGACGGGTGCGCTGCCGCCGGTGCCGCGCGGGTCGAAGCTGACGATGTCGAAGCGCTTGAGCACCTCCTCGGGGAACTGGCCGAGCATCAGGGGCAGAGCCACGGTGCCGGCCACGGCAGGGCCTCCCGGGTTGTAGAACAGCGAGCCGATCCGATGGGCCGGGTCGCCAGCCGGGTGCCGGATGACGGCGAGGTCGATCCCGGCGCCGCGCGGATCGTGGTGGTCGAGCGGGACGCGGGCGGTCGCGCACTCGAAGCCGTCCGTGCACGTCGCCCAGGCGAGTCGCGGTACCGGGGCGGTGTCCGGCGCGGCCACGGCGGTCCCTGGACACACCGCGGCCAGGAGCGCGGCCGCGGCGGCTCCCGCGCCGAGCCGCCACGAGGCCACCGACCGTCGGACTGCAGCACGGGAAGCCCTGGGCCGGCGTGGGTCTGCCGGGGGGCTGGTGGGAGGGGAGGTGCGAGTCACGTGAGTGCCCTTTCGTCAACGGGCCGGACAGTCGCGCGCTCCTGTGTCGCGGCGTACCGCCCGGCACATCCGACAGTTCCGCACCTCACTGGCAGAGCGCTGGCATCCCGCTGGCAGCGGCTCGGGCACCGTCCGCCAGGGCGGTGGCAGGGCGGGGCAGGGCGGTGGCCACCGCCTACGCCCTGGCAGCCGCGCTGCCCCCACCCGGAGACCCCCGGCCGCCCTGCCTGCCCTCCTCACTCGCGAGGACGACCCTGTGACACGTACCTGCCTGGTTCTGGCGATCGGCCAACTCGCCTGGGAAGAAGGCAATCCGGCAGCCTCCACCAGTGGCCGGTGGTTCGGCGGCTATTGCCGGCCCAGGGGTGGCTGCCCCTGCCGAGTCGTTGAGCCGCTGGTCTGGCGCAGTCCGAGCCGCACCGCGCGTTCGACCGGTGTGTACGCGCCATCGGTGCGGTCGAGGTCGAGCGGGGCGGCCGAGTACAGCGGAGGCTGAGCGAGGAACCTCGCCTGGGTGCCGCGGTTGGGCTGGGCGGCGTGGATCAGGAACGGGTGGCAGAGGTAGACGTCTCCGGCTCGCCCGGTGGCGAGCGCCGGCGGGCGGTCAGGGGCATCAAGCTTGCCCGCGGTGTCCATGGTCCGGCAGAGCTCCATCCCGTCGATACCGCGTTCGCCCGCCGGCTCCAGGAAGGCGGGAACGTCCAGGTGCGAGCCGACCTTGATCCGGGTCGGCCCGTGGTCGGCGTCGACGTCCGAGAACAGGAACAGCATCAGCAACGCCCGCTCACGGGAGCGGAGGTTGAGCCAGTAGCCGGTCTCCCCCTCTGGCGTGTAACTGGCATCCATGTGCCACCCGGTGTCGCCGGGATCGTCAGGGTGCGGAAAGCGAATGGGAAAAGTGCCCAGGCCGATACGCGGCAACCAGCGGCCCGGGCCGACCAGTTGGTCGAACGCACCGTGCAGGCGCTCGGTGGTCGCGGCGCGCTGGAACGGCGCCTGCGCGTATCCCCACAGCCTGACCACCGGTTGGGTCCAGGTGGCGGGATCGTCCGGATCAAGACCGGTCTCGCGCCACAGGAACGCCCGGCACTCATCGGCCAGCGACCGGGAGAATGCCTCTTCGAGGTGGATGAAGCCATCGGAAACGAATCGGTCGATCTGATCCGACGTCAGAACATCTCGCATGCTGCTACTTTCCATCGCAGTCGGTGGACGGCTAGTGGGTTTCCGGTGCCGCGCAGACCGGCGCTGCATGGCACCGCCGACCCGTTCGGCCACGTCCGGGAGCCGGCCGGGTGTCCGGCCGGTCGCCGCTTGTTCCGGTCAGGATGTCGGTGCCCGGCCGACGTGCCGGTCGGCGAGGTCGACGCCCGGGGCGCGGCCGTGCTCGTCCTCGGGGTCACGGTCGACCAGGCCCGCGTAGTGCTCGAGCGCGAATCGGACGATGGCATGGCTGCCGGGGATGCCCTGCGGCCCGGCGTTGGAGGCGGACACGACGGCGAAGTCGCGTTCCGGCGCCAGGAGCAGTTCGACGAACTGACCGAAGGCCGAGCCGCCTTGCCAGACGGTGCGTACCTGATCGATATCGCGCAGGACCCAGCAGGTCCCGATCGCGTCGGCGAGTGCGCTGGAGCGCACGGTGCCGGGTGGTTCCCTCATCTGCCGCAGCGAGTCGGCGGGGAGCAGGCGTTCGCCACGCTGCGTCCGACCGTCGCCGAGATGGAACCGTGCCCAGCGCAACAGGTCGGCAGGCGAGGAGGACAGGCCCCCTCCGGGGCTGTTCGCGCGGGTTCCGTTCCGGCGTCGCGAGACCGCCGACTTTCTTTCTGCGTCTGTTGTGTGTCCGGCGGCGAAGCGCCACCTCGGCACGTCGCCGGATGCGAAGAGGGAGTCTTCGAGTCCTAGGGGGTCGAGGACGAACTCGGCGATGGCTTGCTCGTAGGGCATCCCGCTGACCTTCTCGATCACCCGTCCGAGCAGGTTGTAGCCGGCCTGACTGCAGGAGGCCCGCTCCTCGGGTGCTGCCAGGAGCGGCAGGTCTATCCGCCGGGCCACCTCGGCGGCCAGGGCGTCGTCGCCCTCCGCGGTGTCGAGGACCGGGCCGCGGTCCGGTCCGGCCGTGTGGTTGAGCAGGTCCGACACGGTCGTCTGCACGGCGGCCTGCTCGTCGGCGAGCCGCAGCTGCGGCACGTAGCGGCGCACCGGCGAGCCGAGGTCGACCAGCCCGTCCTCGACCAGCCACATCAGGGCGGTCGCGGTGAACGTCTTCGTCACGGACCCCAGGGCGAACACGGTGTCCCGGGTGACCGGCAGGGGGTCGTCGACACTCGTCACACCGTGGCAGGCGAAGGTCTCCTGGCCGTTCGCCCACACCGCCACGGCGACACCGGGGATCCCGGACCCGGTCGCGGTGGCCTCGACGAAACCGGCCAACGCACTGTCGGGCGGCGCCAGGCCGGCATCGCCCCCTGTCGTGCCAGTGTCGTTCACGGTCATCTCTTCCTCCTCGGGTGGCTGGTCCAACCGGGCCTGCGCCTCGGACACACCGGGGCGGCGCAGGTCGTAGCACCAACGCTAGGAGGGGTGACGGTGAGTCGACCCGACCCTTCGAGGAGCGCTTTGGTCGGGTCGAAGGGGCCGGGAGGGGTATAGGTCAGGCCGGGCGGTTCACGGCGGCGAGCCGCTGCCGCGAAGCCTCGTACAGCACGGCGGTCGCGGCGTTCGCCGCGTTCAGAGAGCTCGCCGAGCCGCTCATCGGAATGCTGACCGTGTGGTCGCACAACTCCCGCCAAGCGCTGCTCAGCCCTGACGTCTCGTTGCCGATCAGCAGCAGCACCGGCTGGGTGAAGTCGAAGTCGAAGACGTCGCAGTCACCCTTCTCGTCGGTGCCGACCAGGGCGATCGGCTGCCCCTCGGCCCGCTGCTCGCCGACCCAGGCCATCACGTCGTCGGGCGACGGCACGCGCACGGCGGGCAGTGCGAACAGGGATCCCGTACTGGCCCGAACCGCCCTGGGGTCGTATACGTCTGCGGCATGGCCCGAGACGATGAGCCCGTGCGCACCGAAGGCGTCCGCGGACCGGATGATGCTGCCGATGTTGCCGGGGCTGGTCGGCCGGTCGAACAGGACACCCAGGAAGCTGTTCCCGGCCCGTCGCAGCCGACTCAGATCGTCGGCCGGCATCTCCACCACGGCGACCATTTCCGGCGCGCTCTCGTTCTTCTCCCCCAGATCCGCCAGCATCTCGGGTGCCATGGCGATCTGTTCGGCGTCGAGCGTCCGCAGCAGTTCCTGCGCCCATCGGGACAGCTTCCGCTTGCAGTCGAAGATCAACGCCCGGACGGGCCAGCCGTACTGGACCGCCAAGGAGATCGGACGTACGCCCTGGACCAGGAACTCTCCCGCCCGCGTCCGCTTGTTGCGGTTGCCGAGCAGTGATTCCCACTGCTGGAAGCGCGCGTTGCGCGACATGATCCGCTGAATCGCCGGCACCTGACCCCCCAAGTCGACCGCCATCTGCAGTGCGCTCCACCCCGACGGAGTCCGCACCAGCACCTCTCGACACACTACACCCCGCAAGATCATGACCGGCCCGTGGCGGCGAGTGCGCAGAAGCAGTGCTGACGGCAACTCAGACCCTGAACTCGCGTGCGTCGCCCGTCGATGCCGACCGCTGCGGGCGAAGTCGCCGACATGCTGCGGCCACGGGAGAGAAGCACGACAGTGCGTGTCTGTTGCCGTTTCGATCCTGAGAGGTGGCGGCCGAGCGGAGGTCTCGGACGGGTGACTGCGACGGCTGCCGAGCACGAGCGCAGGGCCTCTTGGTACTCCCAGTGGTGTCGAAGCCGACGAGCGCTCCAGGAGGCGCTGTTGTCCCATCGGTACGCCGCCGGGGGAGGGGTCGGATGAATCTGAACCGTTCAGTTCAATTGATCAACCAGACGGTTCAGTCTTGACTCTGAACTGGATCGTGTAGTTCAGTTGGGGCATGACGACGACTCAGCTCGCCGCGGCCCAGGCCGCCCCCGTCCGTTCGACCACCACCGTCCGTTCGACCACCACCGTCATCGATCCCGTGCACACCTTCGAGGGCGCCGGTTTCCCCGTCCGCCGCCCGTTCCCGGTGGCCGAGCTCCCGATGCTCGACCCGTTCCTGATGGTCGACCAGACCGGTCCGCTGCTGCTGGCCCCCGGCGAGGCCAAGGGTGCCCCCGCCCACCCGCACCGCGGGTTCGAGGCGGTCTCCTACCTCATCGAGGGCTCGATGGACTGGGCCGACTCGACCGGCCGGCGCGGCACCAGCGTCGCCGGCGAGGTCGAGTGGCTCACCGCCGGTGCCGGCATCGTCCACTCCAACGAGCCGACCGCCGAACTGCTCGCCCACGGCGGCCGCCAGCACATGCTCCAGATCTGGGTGAACCTGCCCGCCCGGCTGAAGGACCTCCCGGCCCGCAGCCAGAACCAGGGGCCCGACACCATCCCGGTGGTGCACACCGAGGACGGCAGCCGGGTCAAGGTGATCGCGGGCCGCAGCCACGGCGTGGCCGGACCCTTCGAGACGCACCTGCCGGTCCTGCTCGCGCACGCCGTGCTGGCCGCCGGCGGGCGGGCCGAATTCACCGTGCCGGTCGGCCACAACGCCGCCGTCTACGTGCTCTCCGGCGCCGTCGAACTGCCCGACGCGCCGCTGGCGGACGGCCAACTCGCCGTACTGGCGCACGACGGCGAGCGGATCGCCGTCGCCGCGCCGGACGGCCCGGCCGAGGTACTGGTCCTGGCCGGCGAGCCGATCGGCGAGCCGGTGGCCCGCGGCGGCCCGTTCGTGATGAACACCGCGGCCGAGCTCCGGCAGGCCCAACTCGACTTCTCGAACGGAAAGTTCGGGAGGATCCCGGCGTGAGTCCGGGAGTGCTGGACACGGCGGCAGGGGCGGGCACGCGCTCGGCGCAGCCGCCGACGGGCAGCGCCGGCCGGGGCGTACAGGGGTCGCTCCGGACCGGCTTGCTGCTCGCGGCGGTCGCCGCCCCAGGAGCGGCCGGACTCTCCAGTCCGAGCCTCGTCCTGCCCGCCATCGCGCGGGAGCTGCACACCAGCCCCGACTCCGCCGCCTGGCTGATGAGCGGCTACGGGCTCGGCATGATGCTCGGCACCCCGCTGCTCACCGGCACTGCCGGGCGGCGCGGCCCCCGGGCGCTGCTGCTCGCCTCCGCGGGGGCGCTGCTGCTCGGCGTGCTGGTCACGCTCGCCGCCGGGGCGGCCCTCGGCCCGCTGGTCGCCGGGCGCGCTCTGCTGGCGGTCGGCGCCGCCGGATTCAACGTGGCCGCCTTCCAGCTGGCCGCGCGCCAACCGGACGGACGGACCTCCGGGGTCGTCGCGATCGGCAGCGCGGCGGGCGGCACTGCCGGGCTGTTCATCGGCGCGGCGGTGGCGGCCGGGCTGGGCTGGCGGGCCTGCCTGCTGCTGCCGGTGCTGACCTTCGCGGTGCTGCCGGCCGCACTGCGCGGGTGCGCCGGACCGGAGCCGGCGCCGGGCACGGGTGCGGAGGCGGAGGCGGCCCGGGGCATGGGTGCGGGTGTGGGTGTGGGTGTGGAGCCGGCGCGGGGCGCGGGCGCGGGTGCGGCGTGCCGCTCGTTCCTCGGCCTGGACGCCCTGGCGGTGCCGCGCTTCCGGGCCGTCGCGGCGGTGATGCTGGTCCTGGCGACCGTCAACTTCGGCCTGGTGTACGGCGCGCCCCGGCGGGCCGCCGCGCTGACCGGCTGGAGCGCCGTCCAGACCGGCGCCGTCGGCTCGCTCGCCACCCTGACCGGCGCGCTGCTCTCCTGGTCGCTGGTGCGCGCCGCGCCCCGGCTGGGCCTGCGGCGGACCACCGGACTGCTTGTCGGCGTCTCGTTCGCCGCACTCGCGCTCGCCGCGTTCGGCCCCTGGACGCCGCTGGTGCTGCTGGGCGCCGGGGCCAGCGCCTGCGTCACCGCGGGCGGCCAGGGCGTCCTGACCGGCGCCGCCGCCGAGGCCGTGGCGCCGCAGCGGCGGTCGGAGGCGATCGGGCTGTTCAACCTGGTGTTCCTGCTCGGGGCGGCGCTCGGCCCGCAGCTGGCGGTGTTCGGCGAGCGGATCGCCGGGCTGGGCCCGTACGTCGCCTCGCTGGTGCACTGACCGGACGCGCCGCCGAGTGCCGCCGGGTCGCCCGTACACCGGCCGGAGTGCCGGCGGAGTCGCCGCCGGGCCGGGCGCCAGGAGTACCGACCGAACCGTTCAGTTTCCTATGCTGGTCCGTACCGTCTCCCCCCGAGCACCCCGAGGAGAACCCCGATGGCCGCCGACAGCCCCCAGCCGACCGACGAGTTCGGCATCCCGATCATCCCGAGCCCGGTCGACGCCGCCCAGCGGCGCCGGCAGGCGATCATCGACGCGGCCCTGGCCGAGTTCCTGAAGGAGGGCTACTCCGCCGCCTCGATGGACGCCATCACCGCGCGCTCCGGTGTCTCCAAGGCGACCATCTACAAGCACTTCGGGAACAAGGAACGGCTCTTCCTCGCGGTGATCGGCGGCATACTGCCCACCACCTACGAGGACCTCAAGCCGTGGAACTCCACCATCGCCGAGGCCGACGACCTGCGCTCCGCACTGATCACGCTCACCCTCGACTGGACCCGCATCCTGCTGCGCCCCGACATCATGTCGCTGCGCCGGCTGGTGATCGGCGAGATCGACCGCTTCCCGCAGCTGGGCCAGCTCTGGTACCGGGTCAGCTACGACATGAACAACGGCCCGCTGATCGAGGCCTTCGCCGAACTGGACCGCCGCGGCGTGCTCGCCGTGGAGGACCCGGCGCTGGCCGTGCAGCAGCTGGTCGCCTGCACGGTGGGCGTGCCGCAGCTGGTGCGGACGTTCAGCCCGGAGGCCGAACTGGACGAGGCCGAGATGCACCGGATGATCAGCTCCGGGGTCGACTTGTTCCTGGCACGGTACGCGCGGGAGCAGTGACCACGGCGACGGCGGGCCCGGCGGCCAGCCGGCGACGGCGCCGCCGCAGCCCGGCCACCAGCAGCAGCACCGCCGTCCACGCGCCGGTGCAGAGCACCTGGCTGCGGCTGCCCGGGTCCACCAGCATGAACACCAGCACCCCGGCCATCGCCGCCAGCGCCAGGTAGCCCAGGTACGGGAAGCCCCGCATCGGGGCCGCCTGCTGCGGCCCGCGCTGCTGCTCCGGCCAGTGCTCCTGCTGCGGCCCGTCCGTGCGCTGCGGCCGGCCGTGCAGCCGCAGGTGGGAGGCGGCGATCAGGATCCAGACCACCAGGATCGCCGTCCCGATCGAGTTCAGCAGGAACGGGAAGACGGTCCGCGGCCACAGCAGGCTGAGCACCACCGACGCGAAGCCGAACGCGGCCGAGGCGAGCACGGCGCGGCCGGTGCCGGTCGGGGCAGCCGAGGTGCCGGCCGCGTCGGCCGAGCCGTCGCCGCCGCGGTCGGCCGACCGGCCGCGGCGGGTCAGCAGACGTGGGGCGTCGCCGCGGGCGGCGAGGGCGTGCAGCATCCGCGAGGAGCCGTAGATGTTGGCGTTCATCGCTGACAGCAGGGCCACCAGCACGACGGCGTTCATCAGCTGCGCCGCGCCCGGCACCCCGATCCGGCCGATCGCCGCCGCGTACGGGCCGCCGGCGACCGCCGGGTCGTCCCACGGCACCACGGCGACGATCACCGCCATCGAGCCGATGTAGAACAGCGCCACCCGCCACAGCACCGTGCGCACCGCCCGGCGCACCGCGGCCACCGGGTCCTCGCACTCGGCGGCGGCGATGGTCACCGTCTCCAGCCCGCCGTACGCGAACACCGCCGCGATGGTGCCCACCGCGACCCCGTGCCAGCCGTGCGGCAGCAGGCCGCCGTGCGCGGTCAGGTTCTCCGCGGCCGGCGTCCGGCCGGTGAGCACGGCGGCGGCGCCGAGCAGGATGAACGCGCAGATCGAGGCCGCCTTCACCCCGGCGAACCAGAACTCCAGCTCGCCGAAGTGCCGCACACCCGCCAGATTCGTCCCGGTGAACAGCGCCATGAACGCCGCCACCCACACCCAGGCCGGCACCTGCGGCAGCCATCCCGCCACGATCCGGGACGCCCCGATCGCCTCCGCGGCCACGCTCACCACCAGCAGCGCCCAGTACATCCAGCCGGCCAGCAGCCCGGCCCACGGCCCCCAGGCGCGGGTGGCGTGCGCGGCGAACGACCCGGAGCCGGGGCGGGCGGCGGACATCTCGCCGAGCATCCGCATGACCAGCACCGTGAGCACCCCGGCCACCACGTACGACACCACGATCCCGGGCCCCGCCGCGGCGATCCCGACGCCGGAGCCGACGAACAGCCCGGCTCCGATCGCACCACCCAGCGCGATCATGGCAATGTGGCG
Source organism: Kitasatospora sp. NPDC033851 (assembly GCF_055576085.1). Taxonomy (NCBI): domain Bacteria; kingdom Bacillati; phylum Actinomycetota; class Actinomycetes; order Kitasatosporales; family Streptomycetaceae; genus Kitasatospora; species Kitasatospora sp. NPDC033851. Next base: position 13,639 of record NZ_JBVIRL010000060.1, read on the forward strand.
CTGTCTCAGCCCACGACTGACCGACCGGTCCTCGGACATCACGTCTCCCCCCGTTGTGATCCAACCGGGGGAGATCCTGGCCCCGACCGCCCGTCGTGATCAAGTCCTCCGGCCGGTCCGACCGAGGCGTGGACACCCGTCGACCGGAGTGCGGGACGGCCGTCGGCCCGGCCCCGGGGTGAAATTCCCCAGCCTGCCGGTGCCTCGCCACGCGCCGGCGAAGGCCGGCTGACCACCGCGGCCGATCAGCGGCCCGTCACCGCACGTGTGAGGGGCCGGATCGCTCATCCGAAGCTCGTGCCCCGGGACCAGACGTGCTGGACCGTTCGATAGTCGATCACGGCTATGTCCTCCTGGTGGAGAACATCACGGGCTTGCTGCGAAGTCAGGAACTCGTAGTCCGTCCGACGCACGGGCCGGCCACCGTCGACGGCCTGCGACTCCTCGTCGCCCAGACTGGGATGCACCGCCCACTCATTGAGTCCAGCCGGCAGGTCGCGCAGCAGTCGAACGAATCCGGCCGTCTTTCCTTCGATGCTCAGGGAGAAGCTGTCCAGGAAGTCGTTGTCGGTGACCGGAAGCCCGCGTTCGCGCATCGTCCGGCGCCCTGGTTCGAGCCAGACCCGGACCGCGAGGCCGTACTCCGCGGCCAGCACGACGGTCAGGTCGAGGATGTCGTCGCGGCCGCCATCGGCCAGGCAATGGAAGTCCAGGTGGGTCGGCGTGAGCCCGGCGTCGGCGACGGCGTTGATCTGGGCGCGGAACTCGAGTTCGATCTCATCGAGTCGGGCCTGGCCGAGCAAGGCCGCCCGTCCGGCGGGCGACGGCGAGAACAGCTCGCCTGCGTGGTCCAGCAGTGAGGGGACTCGTTCCTTGGCGGTCAGCGGCCCCCACGGGAAGCCGGGCATCTCGCACACCAGGGTGAGGTGGATTCCGAACGGGATCCGAGGGCGTCGGCTGAGCATCTCCATGGCCTGCGGCGCCGCGGGACACGGGACCATCAGGCTGCACGAACTCGCGATGCCCTCTTCGATCGACTCGATCACCGCCGCGTTGATCGCCGGATACATCCCGAAGTCATCGCAGTTGACGATCAACAGCCGCGCACCAGGTGGGTACCCCAGTAACTGACTCGACTGCTCCGCAGGCGCGACGGCCGCGGGATTGGTGGTTTCATCCATGTCCGCAGTCTGAGACCCAGCCGGAGGTCACGCACCGGAATATGCCTGCCCCGAGGCGACACCACCGTCAACTCTCGTGAACATCCACGAGCTTGCCGATCACCAACTGACGAGCGAGCCGTCCTTCACCGACGCCGCCGGCACCGCCGCCCGGGCGGCGGTGCCAGGCTCCTACTCGGCCCAGTTCAGCGAACTGCGGAGGCGCGTTCTCTCGATGCCGCGTCAGGCGGCTGCCTCAGCTGACTCCGGTGACGAAGTGCGGCGCCCGCGCGAAGAGTGCCAGGTGCGCCAGGTGCGCCAGAGAAACACCGGCCAGGCAATTGCTGCCGCCAGACCGCCAACGGCAAAGGCCGTCACCAGCAGGTAGGAAGAACCGCCCCCCGTTGAAAAGACTCCGCCAGGGGCACCGGAGTCCAGTGCTGCGGCCGTCCCGCCGATCCGCATGGAATCCGGTCCGTCGTAAAGGAGGACGTCCGTGCGCGTGGAAGCGTCGTCCGCCGCCTTCCAGCCGCCGTAGAAGTCGCAGGACCCGTGGCTGCAGGACTCCCGGACGGCAGTGAACGTCCCGACGACTCCGCTGCCGCTCTGCGCCTTCCAGGCCGGTACGAGATCAGGCGCGGCCTTGGCAATGCCGACGAAGGCTATGAAGGGCAAGCCGATCCAGAGGAATATCGACATGCGCCAGTGACGCTTTGCGGGGGAATCGCTCATGATCGTGGAGCCTACGATGGGGGCCGGTTTTCGTAAAACCCTTTCAGTCGCGCAACTCGCGCAACTCCCCCCCAAAAAAGGCATATTTCGCCCTTCGTATTCATGGCGATGAGGCCAGCCTCACTCGGGTACCTCGCCCTGAATACCGTCCCGCAACGACGGTGTGGACTTCACATCTCCTCGGCAACGGCTGGAGCAGCATGACGGCGAGCCGACCCGGCCCCGGGTGCCCGGGACCGGCGGCGTCGTGACCCGGGTGAACGGGCGTGGCAGGCGTGCCGCGCTACCTACGGGAGGCGCGAACCGCGCCAATGACGATCGCGATCGGGAAGGACACCAGGAAGAGCGTCACCGCAGGCCAGAGCGGATCGCCGTTGACGACTGCGTTCATGAGCGTGCGGACACCGGCACTGATGGCATGCATGCGCGTATCGTAGCGCCACCGCCGCCCCGGCCCTGGCGGAGCGCCAGGGCCGGGGCGGCGGTGTGAGCCGGTGCCCGCCGTGGTGACGAAGGGGCCGTCCGGGGCGGCCCGTTGCAGGGGCAGGATGGTCTTGCCATCCGTGATGCGTCCGTCGCGGACCATGGCGAGGGCGCCGGCGAAGGGAAGTTCGAGGACCTCGATGTCCTTGCCGTCCTCCTCGAGGCCGCCGCCCTTTCCGGTGCGGTGGGCCTGGGTGTAGGGGCGGCGTAGAAGTGCAGCCGCTCGGTGACCGAGCCGGGCCGCGCCGCGGCGGCCCGCACCACACCGAGGGCCTCGATCCGGTGCAGCTCCAGGTACAGGGTCGCGTGCTCAGTCCCGATTGCCGAGGACAACGCTGTCGGCGACCTTCCGTGGGGTCGGTTGGTGGGCCTGGTGGAGTTGCCCGGGAGCGACTGGTCGGGCCGGCGTGCTATTTTTTGTGAGCAGTCGTTCAACTACGGAGGTTTCGGTGGGCCGCAGACAGCTCTGGGATCAGGCGGAGGTACTGGCCTCCGCCATGCGACTGTTCCGCCACCGGGGTTACCTCGGCGCCTCGCTGCGGGACATCGAGGAGGCGACCGGGCTGCACCCGGGCAGCCTGTACCGGGTCTTCGAAAGCAAGGACGGCCTGTTCCGCGCTGCCCTGGACGCCTACAACGACCAGGTGGTGCAGGGCCGGGTCCGGGTCCACCTCCTGGAACCGACTGACCCCGTGGCGGGCATCCGGTCGTTCTTCACCTCGGCGTTCGAGACCGGCCTCGATCCCGATCCGGGCTGTCTGCTCACCAACACCGCCGTGGAGTCCTTCACCGTTCCACAGGCCACCGCCGGAGTGCGCCGAGGGCTGGACGTGATCGAGTCCGGCTTCGCCGACGCGCTGACGCGGGCCCGCGCCCTGGGCCTGCTGTCGGCGGATCTGGACGTCGAGGTGTCGGCAGCCCGGCTGCTGGCGCTCTATCAGGGGCTCCTGGTGCTGGTCAGAGCCGGCACGCCCCACACGAAACTGCACACCATCACCGATGGCGCGATCGCGTCGATCGGCCCCATGAAAGAGGGACAGCGATGAGTGACTCACAGCAGCTCTGGACGAACTATGCCGCGTGCTGGTCGGCCGACCCCGGCGAGCGGCTCGCCGCCCTTCGCACGGTCGCGGTCGAAGACGTCGCCTACCGGGACCCGGGCACGGAGGTCAGCGGGCTGACCGAGCTGGCCGCCTACATGACCGGATTCGCAGGAGCCTTCCCCGGGCACCGGTTCCGCATAGACGAGGTCCTCGACCACCACGACCGCTCGCTCGCACGGTGGACCCAGCTCGGCGAGCAGGACGAACCCGCCATGGCGGGCGTGAGCACCGCGCTCCACCGCGACGGCCGACTCGCCGACATCACCGGGTTCTTCCTCCCCGCGTGAGCGGATCTCGCAGCCTCGCCGAGTACGTCGCCGATCAACTGACGCCGCTCGGCGAGGTCACCATCCAGCGCTACTTCGGTGGCTGGGCACTGCGCAGCCACGGCAGGCAGTTCGCCATGGTGATGGACACCCTCTACCTCCGCGTCGACAGCGCGGCCCGCTCTTCCCACGCGAATTCCGGATCCAAGCCGTTCACCTACCACGCCGCAGGCCGCGAGGTGGTGGTGCACTCCTACTACAGCGTCCCGGTGGAGGCGATGGACGATCAGGCTGAGCTGTGCTCCCTGGCCCGCACGGCACTCCGCTGATCAGCCGATCCGTTGCTGTAACCCGCCTGGGATGTCTCAGGGAACGGCCCGTCCACTGTCGGCGGTTTCTAGGGATCGTTGCAACACGTGGTCGGTTTGATCAGGCGGCGAGCAGTTTATGCAGGCGCTCGGCTGGGGTTTCCCAGCCGAGCGTTTTGCGTGGGCGGCGGCCCCGATCCCGTTCCGCAACTTCGTCGCCCAGGCCCGCCTGCGGGTCAGCCGCGAGGAGATGTTCCAGGCACCCGCCGGTACACCGGACGGCACGCTCGACGGGACGCCGCTGACTCGCGAACAGGTCATCCGGACACTGGTCGAGCGCTCCTTCGACTCCTTCTCGGCGCAGGACCTCCCGGCCATGGGCGAGGCCTGGGAACGCCACGTCGCCGGTGATGCGGGCCTTCGAACCGGCCCGCTTCACCGGCGACGTGGTTCCTGCTCGCTCCGACCTCGGCGCTTGGCCGACCGGTAGGGATGGTCGGGCCGGGTGGGGCCGGCTCAGGTGTCGGTGTGCTGGGGCAGCAGCAGCTCGGCCAGCGTCCCGCCGCGGGGGGCCGGGGAGAGCTGGGCGGTGCCGCCGTGGAGTTCGGCAACCCAGCGGACGATGGCGAGGCCGGTGCCGGTGCCGGTGCTCGCGGGTCCGGTGACGCGGCGTTCGAAGACCCGGGCGCGGTCTTCGGCGGGGATGCCGGGGCCGTGGTCCCGGACGGTGATGCGTCCCGGGGTGACGCTCACGTCGACCGGGGTGCCGCCGCCGTGGCGCAGGGCGTTCTCGACGAGGTTGCGGACGGCCTGGGCGAGCAGTTCGGGGTCGCCGTTGACGATGGCGGCCTCGGTGGTCAGCGTGACGCCGGTGTGGTCGGGGAGTTCCTCGACGGTCTGTTCGACGAGCTGGTCGAGCCGTAGCGGGGTCAGCTCGATTTCCTGGGTGCCGGCTTCGACGCGGGCGCGGGCCAGCAGGCCGGTGACCAGGCGGCCCAGGCGGTCGACCAGTCGGACGGCCTCGTCCAGGGCTGCGGGTGCCCGGGTCGGCGTGGTGCTGCCGCCTTCGACCACCAGCCGCAGGGTGGCCAGCGGGGTGCGCAGTTCGTGTGCCGCCTCGGCGAGGAACTGTTCCTGCTGTTCGAGCCCCTGCAGGGCGGGTCGCATGGCCCGCCCGGACAGGAGGTGGCCGACCGCGGCGGCGGCCAGCACCAGGGCCGCGCAGCCCGCGGCCAGCCAGTGCAGCAGTCGGGTGTGGGCGGCCAGGCTCCGGGCGGGGTCGGCGCCGACCAGGACGGCGGCGCCGATCCTGTCGTTGTCCCAGACAGGGGCCGCGGCCCACTGGTATTCCCGGCCGTCGACGTCGGCGCTGACCAGGACGGTCTCCTGGTCGTGCTGGACCTGCTGCCAGATCTCGTCCAGCGCCGCCTGGCCGGGAAGGGCGGTGGGGGAGTCGCGGGCGTAGCGGATCTGCGGCCGGGCGTGTTCGGGTGCCTGGAGGACGCCGAGCATCTCGGCGCTGCGGGCCAGGTCGTCCTCCGACAGCGCGTCGAGGTGCAGGACGCCGCCGTCGTAGTACATCGTGCGGGCGAGCCCGTCCGCCCGGTGGCTGACGCCGTTGTCGAGTTCGTCCGTCCGGGACCGGCCGTCGGTGCGCACCGCGATGACGGCGAGCACCAGAAGGCAGGCGGCGGTGGTCGCGGCGAACAGCAGGGTCATCGCCCAGCGGGCGCGGTGCAGGCGTGCGACGGCGGGAGTGCGCGTTGTCACAGGCCCGGGGCCTGGTCGTCGATGCGGTAGCCGACACCGCGCACCGTCCGGATGAGTTCGGGCGGGCCCAGTTTGCGGCGCAGTTGGCCTATGAGGACGTCGACGACGTTGGAGAGCGGTTCGGCCTGCTCGTCCCAGCAGCGTTCGATGAGGTCGGTGCGGGTGACCACGTCGCCGGCCCGCAGCATCAGGACCTCCAGGACGGAGAACTCCTTCGCGGTGAGGGTGAGGAGCACGCCCGCTCGCCGTACCCGGCGGCGCGGCAGGTCGAGTTCCAGGTCGCCGACCCGCAGCTCGGGCAGCCGTGCGGGCTGGCCGCGACGGCACAGGGTCCGCACCCGGGCGCTGAGTTCGGCGAAGGCGAAGGGTTTGACGAGGTAGTCGTCGGCGCCGTGCTCGAAGCCGGCCACGCGGTCGGTGACCGCGTCCAGGGCTGTGAGCAGGAGGACCGGCAGGGTGGAGCCCCGCCTGCGCTGGGCGGCGAGGAGGGTGAGCGCGTCGCCGTCGGGCAGGATGCGGTCGGCGATGAGGCAGTCGTAGGTGTTGACCGCGAGCTTGAAGTCGGCGTCGGCGAGATCGCCGGCGAAGTCGACGGCGAAGCCGGCTTCGCGCAGGCCTCTGAGATGTGGTCAGCCATCCATGATCAGGCCGGTGGTGGCGAGGCATCCGTCGATGAGGTGAGGGCGGTACTGGAGTCTCTTCAGGCTGCGTT
>NZ_JBVIRL010000061.1:0-19047 GCF_055576085.1 Kitasatospora sp. NPDC033851
GCCCCTCAAACGCGCCCAACACCGCAACTGGCCACCGCCCCAACCCGCCACCGCCACGATCACCCAGCGAGACACAACTTAAGTCACCGGCATTGGGGCTAGGCCAGCTCCCCCACCGGCGCCACCACCGCGCCCTGCTTGCCGCACACCCAGTGCGGCTCGGGCCCCAGCTCGGGCTCCACGCTCAGCGCGTGCGGGTCGCCGTCGGCCGCGCAGGCGTCGCACAGCGGCCACCGGCCGTACGCCTCCAGCAGCGCGTCCTGGACGTCCTGGGCGACCAGCCCGAGCACGTACTCGGTGCCGTCCGGCCACTGATCCAGCCACCAGCGGCGGTGGGTGACGGCCTGCTCCACCAGCGAGACGACGGCGGCGTCCGCCACGTCCCGTGCGGTGAGGTCGGCCAGGATCAGGGCCCGGGCGTTGTGCAGGGCGGTCTCGATGTCGTCGGAAGCCATCCGTCCATTCTCCGTGGAAACGCGGGAACGCCGAAACGCCGCGTGGGCGGCCCCCCGAAGGGAACCGCCCACGCGGACGAGGAATCAACCGATCCGATCGAAAGCGATCAGGATCAGAAGTCCATGTCACCGCCCGGCATGCCGCCGCCGGCGGCCGCGGCGGCCTTCTCCGGCTTGTCGGCGATGACGGCCTCGGTGGTGAGGAACAGCGCCGCGATGGAGGCGGCGTTCTGCAGCGCGGAGCGGGTGACCTTGGCCGGGTCGATGATGCCCTCGGCGATCAGGTCGACGTAGGTGTTGGTGGCGGCGTTCAGGCCGTGGCCGGCGGGGAGGTTGCGCACCTTCTCCACCACGACACCACCCTCGAGGCCGGCGTTGGTCGCGATCTGCTTGATCGGGGCCTCGAGCGCGACCTTGACGATGTTGGCACCGGTGGCCTCGTCGCCCTCCAGCTCCAGCTTGTCGAAGGCGACACCGGCCTGCAGCAGCGCGACGCCACCACCGGCGACGATGCCCTCCTCGACGGCGGCCTTGGCGTTGCGGACGGCGTCCTCGATGCGGTGCTTGCGCTCCTTGAGCTCCACCTCGGTGGCCGCGCCGGCCTTGATGACGGCCACGCCGCCGGCCAGCTTGGCGAGGCGCTCCTGGAGCTTCTCGCGGTCGTAGTCCGAGTCGCTGTTCTCGATCTCGGCGCGGATCTGGTTCACGCGGCCCGCGACCTGCTCGCTGTCGCCGCCACCGTCGACGATGGTGGTCTCGTCCTTGGTGATGACCACCTTGCGGGCGGTGCCCAGCAGGTCGATGCCGGCGTTCTCCAGCTTGAGGCCGACCTCCTCGGAGATCACGGTGCCACCGGTGAGGATGGCGATGTCGCCGAGCATGGCCTTGCGGCGGTCGCCGAAGCCCGGGGCCTTGACGGCGACGGACTTGAAGGTGCCGCGGATCTTGTTCACGACCAGGGTCGACAGGGCCTCGCCCTCGACGTCCTCGGCGATGATGACGAGCGGCTTGCCGCTCTGCATGACCTTCTCCAGCAGCGGGAGCAGGTCCTTGACCGAGCCGATCTTGGAGTTGGCGATGAGGATGTACGGGTCCTCGAACGTCGCCTCCATGCGCTCCAGGTCGGTGGCGAAGTAGGCGGAGATGTAGCCCTTGTCGAAGCGCATGCCCTCGGTGAGCTCGAGCTCCAGACCGAAGGTGTTGCTCTCCTCGACGGTGATGACGCCTTCCTTGCCGACCTTGTCCATGGCCTCGGCGATGAGCTCGCCGATCTGGGTGTCGGCGGCCGAGATGGAGGCGGTGGAGGCGATCTGCTCCTTGGTCTCCACGTCCTTGGCCTGGGCCAGCAGCTGGTCGGAGACGGCGGCGACGGCCTTCTCGATACCGCGCTTCAGGGCCATCGGGTTGGCGCCGGCGGCGACGTTGCGCAGACCCTCGCGGACGAGCGCCTGGGCGAGCACGGTGGCGGTGGTGGTGCCGTCACCCGCGACGTCGTCCGTCTTCTTGGCGACCTCCTTGACGAGCTCCGCACCGATCTTCTCGTACGGGTCCTCGAGCTCGATCTCCTTGGCGATGGAGACACCGTCGTTGGTGATCGTGGGGGCGCCCCACTTCTTCTCCAGCACGACGTTGCGGCCCTTGGGGCCGAGCGTGACCTTCACGGCGTCGGCGAGCTGGTTCATGCCACGCTCAAGGCCGCGGCGAGCTTCCTCATCAAAGGCGATGATCTTGGCCATCAGAAGTGGTCCTCCGGGACACGGTCGACTGCTCGGACCAAGGGGTGCCCGCGACGGACGGCCCTGGTGTGCGGGGGTCTTTTCCCCTACCGCTCCCGGGGGCCTCACCGACCCGGTCCGCTGTCACTCTCACACTGTGAGTGCTAACGCCAATGATTAGCACTCACGGTGGTCGAGTGCAAGCCCAATCGGCAACCCGCGAGCCGCCGCCGTGGACGCCCGGGGACGCCGACGGGCCCGTGCGACGCGTGTCGCACGGGCCCGTCGAGAAGCGAGTGGTCACCAGCCGTAGGGCCGCGCCGAGCTCCTGGGGTCGGAAGGGGTCAGACCGCGGCGCGGACCATGTCCGCCTGCGGGCCCTTCTGTCCCTGAGAGATCTCGAACTCGACCCGCTGGCCCTCCTCGAGGGTGCGGTAGCCGTCCATCTGGATCGCGCTGTAGTGGACGAAGACGTCCGCACCACCGTCGACCGCGATGAAGCCGTAGCCCTTCTCCGCGTTGAACCACTTGACGGTGCCCTGAGCCATTCCGAACTCCCCTAGTGCTGTGCTGGCCCTTCACGTGCCCGCAGGTCGCGGGCCCGGATTGGTTTGAAGGCCGGCCCGGGGAACCCCCCCTGGGCGCAGCCGTGCACGCCGCAACCCTCCGCACGGGACGCCCAACGGCCTCCGGTGAGCGGGTGATTGCGTCGACCGCCGCTGAATGTATCCGGACCGACGCCCTCTGCAACAGGGTCAGCCGCCGGTAATTCCGCTGAAGCGTCAAGGGACAGCACGGGCTGAATCGGGAAGATCTCGGCATTTAACGCCGGACATAGCGGACGAATTACCCAAATGCCCGCGGCAATTCTGACATCCGCCTGACATGTTTCACGAGCCGGTCTCACCGGCCGGACGCCGCCCCGGCGGAACACCGCGGGTGGCCGCAAGGGAACCCCTGTTCCCAGCCGAGCGACACTCTACTCCGACTCGACTCGAAAATATTCCAGCCGGAATGCAACCGGCCGCCCGCGCATACGGAAAGCGGAATTCCGTACGGGCGGGCGGCCGAATAGCCGGCGTCACGGCTCAGCAGCCGCCGGCCACCGCTGGGATGATCGAGACGCTGGCGCCGTCCTTGATCTCGGTCGCCAGGCCCTCGGCGAAGCGCACGTCGTCGTCGTTCACGTAGACGTTGACGAAACGGCGCAGCTTGCCGGCGTCGTCCAGGATGCGGGCGGAGATGCCCGCGTGGTTCTGCTCCAGGTCGGCGATGACCTCGGCCAGGGTGACGCCCTCGGCGGTCACCTCGGCGGCGCCGCCGGTGTAGGTGCGCAGGATGGTGGGGATGCGGACGTTGGCGCTCATGGCTCTCCTTGCGGGTGGGGCCTCACGGGGGCGGAGGTGGTTCAGGCGGACACGAGGCCGGCGGCGCGGAAGGAGTCCAGCGTCGGGCGGATGACGGCGGTCATCCCGGCGTCGGAGACGGCGTCCAGGGTCTTCAGGCCGTCGCCGGTGTTGATCGCGACGGTCTCCTTGGCCGGATCCAGCCGTCCGGTCTCGACCAGCTTCTTCAGCACGCCGACGGTCACCCCGCCCGCGGTCTCGGCGAAGATTCCCTCGGTCCGCGCCAGCAGCCGGATCGCCGCCACGACCTCGGCGTCCGTGACGTCCTCCACCGCCCCGCCCGTCCGGCGGGCGATGTCCAGCACGTACGGGCCGTCGGCCGGGTTGCCGATCGCCAGCGACTTGGCGATGGTGTCCGGCTTGACCGGCTTGATCACGTCCCGGCCGGCCTTGAAGGCGGCCGACACCGGCGAGCAGCCCTCCGCCTGGGCGCCGAAGATCCGGTACGGCCGGTCCTCGACCAGGCCGAGCTTGATCAGCTCCTGCAGCCCCTTGTCGATCTTCGTCAGCTGCGATCCCGAGGCGATCGGGATCACGATCTGCTCCGGCAGCCGCCAGCCGAGCTGCTCGCAGATCTCGTACGCCAGCGTCTTGGAGCCCTCGCCGTAGTACGGCCGCAGGTTGACGTTGACGAAGCCCCAGCCCTCGCCGGCCGGGTCGCCGATCAGCTCCGAGCAGAAGCGGTTCACGTCGTCGTAGTTGCCCTCGATGCCGACCAGCTCGCCGCCGTACACCCCGGCCATGACGACCTTGCCCTGCTCCAGGTCGTGCGGGATGAACACGCAGGACCGGAACCCGGCCCGGGCGGCCGCCGCGCCCACCGCGCCGGCCAGGTTGCCGGTGGAGGAGCAGGACAGCGTCGTGTAGCCGAACGCCCGCGCGGCCTCGATGGCGCAGGCCACCACGCGGTCCTTGAAGGAGTGGGTCGGGTTCCCGGAGTCGTCCTTGATGTGCAGCTGGGCGGTGAAGCCGAGCTCCCGGCCCAGGTTGTCCGCCTTCACCAGCGGGGTCCAGCCCGGGTTCAGGTTGGGCTTGGAAGCCACGTCGGCCGGCACCGGCAGCAGCGGCGCGTAGCGCCAGACGGAGGCCGGACCGGCCTCGATCCGCTTGCGCAGCTCCTCGGCGCCCTCGCTGCCGAATTCGTAGGCGATCTCCAGCGGGCCGAAGCACTCCAGGCACGCGAAGTCGGGACCGAGCGGGAATCGGGTGCCGCACTCCCGGCAGGACAGCGCGACGGCGGGGCCGAGGTCCACGGAAACAGGTGCGACAGTGTCGATAGCCATGATGGCGAGGCCTCTCTCCTCATCTTCCCCGCGGCGCGGACGCGCCACAGGCCGGAATTGGCACCTGTCCCGCCGGGGCCTGTCGAGAACAGCCGCGCGAGAAGGTTGCCGGGACGTCAACGGGCCGTTCCCTCAGTCCCTCTGGATGAGCTTGTGAAATTGTGGTGGTACTCAGCGGCGACCCCGGCGTGCGAAGGTCCGGCCGCTGTACGAAGACTGTATCCGAAGGCGTCAATCCTGAACGGGACCGTCCGCCACGCGAGATGAGCCGTCCCACCCCACCCGCCGAGGAGACTTCCGTGCCCGCCGAACCGACTCCCGAGCTGCTTCCGCAGGCGGCGTCCTGGCTGCGCCGCCGCTCCTGGAGCGCGGCCGACCGGCCGGTGCGCACCCTCCTCGCGGCCAAGGAACGCACCGGGCGCACGGTCAGCGTCGTCCTCCCCGCCCTGGACGAGGAGGCCACCGTCGGCGACATCGTCCGCACCGTCCGCCGCGAGCTGATGGAACGCCTCCCGCTCGTCGACGAACTCGTCGTGGTCGACTCCGGCTCCTCCGACGCCACCGCCGCCGTCGCCGCCGAGGCCGGCGCCCGGGTCGAGCACCGCGACGCCATCCTGCCCCGGCTGCCCGCCGCCGCCGGCAAGGGCGAGGTGCTCTGGCGCTCGCTGCTGGTCACCCGCGGCGACATCGTCTGCTTCGTGGACGCCGACCTGCGCGAGTTCGATCCGGCCTTCGTCTCCGGCATCGTCGGCCCCCTGCTGACCGACGAGTCCATCCAACTGGTCAAGGCCATGTACGACCGTCCTCTCGAGACGGAATCCGGTGCCGTCGTCCCGGCCGGCGGCGGCCGCGTCACCGAACTCGTCGCCCGCCCCCTGCTCAACCTCCACTGGCCGGAACTCGCCGGTTTCGTCCAGCCCCTCGGCGGCGAGTACGCGGCCCGCCGCTCACTGCTCGAACGACTGCCCTTCCCCACCGGTTACGGCGTCGAACTCGGCCTGCTGGTCGACGCGTTGGAGCTGGTCGGCCTGGACGCCCTGGCCCAGGTGGACGTCGGCGTCCGGCACCACCGCCACCAGGACGGCCAGGCCCTCGGCCGGATGGCCGCCACCATCTACCGCACCGCCCTCGAACGCCTCGACCGCGCCCACCGGCTCAAGGCCTCCGCCGACCTCCTCCTCCCGCAGCTCACCCAGTTCACCCGCGACCCGCAGACCCGCGCCTTCACCGCCCACACCCACCCGGTGACCGCCCTGGAGCGCCCCCCGATGCACACCGTCCCCGAATACGCGATCCGCCACTGACCGAGGGCGGCCCCGGGTGAACTGAGGACGGGCCCCGGGTTTGCCGCGCCTGACCCACGGCAACATGCCAACCATGGGCGATCTCACGACCGAACGTTCGAGTGCGACCGGCACCGCCCCCGTCCTGGTGGCATCCAACCGGGGACCGGTGTCGTTCAGCACCGCCGACGACGGCACGCTGACCCTGCGGCGCGGCGGCGGGGGCCTGGTCTCCGGCCTCTCCGCGATCGACGACCCGAACGCGGTCTGGGTCTGCGCCGCCCTGGGGGAGGCGGACCGCAGAGCCGCCGAGCAAGCCCCCCGCGGCCGCCTCGACCTGGCCGGCCACGACGTCGGCGGGCAGGCCGTCCGGATGCTGGCCATCGACCCCGAGACCTTCGCCCGCGCCTACAACGGCGTCGCCAACTCCACCCTCTGGTTCGTCCACCACCTGCTCTACGCGACCCCCACCGCGCCCTCCTTCGACGCCGCCTTCCGCACCGAATGGGCCGCCTACCGGGCCTACAACGCCGCCTTCGCCGAGGCCCTGGCCGCCGAAGCCGCCCCGAACGCCGCGGTCCTGGTCCAGGACTACCACCTCTCCCTCACCCCGGCCCTGCTCCGCGCAGCCCGCCCCGACCTGCGGATCGGCCACTTCTCGCACACCCCCTGGGCCCCACCCGAGTACTACCGGCTGCTCCCCGACGACGTCGCCCGCGCCGTCCTCACCGGCATCCTGGGCGCCGACCGGGCCGGCTTCCTCACCGAGCGCTGGGCCCGCGCCTTCGCCGCCTGCTGCGCGGACCTCCTCGATGCCACCGTCGACCACGAGGCACTCACCGTCACCCTCGACGGCCGCACCACCCGCCTCGGCGTGCACGCCCTCGGCGCCGACGCCGACTTCCTGCGCGAACGCTCGCACCGCCCCGACGTCGACGAACGCCTCGCCGCCCTGCGCGAAGCCGTCGGCGACCGCCGCACCATCGTCCGGGTCGACCGCACCGAGCTGAGCAAGAACATCGTCCGCGGCCTCCAGGCCTACCGGCACCTGCTCCGCACCCGCCCCGAGTGGCACGACCGGGTGGTCCACATCGCGTTCGCCTACCCGTCCCGGACCGACCTGGCCGAGTACCGGAACTACACGGCCGCCGTCCAGGACCTCGCGGAAGAGATCAACGACGAGTTCGCCACCCCCACCTGGCAGCCGCTGATCCTGCACGTCAACGACGACTTCCCGCGTTCCCTCGCCGCCTACCGTCTGGCCGACGTGGCCCTGGTCAACCCCATCCGGGACGGCATGAACCTGGTGGCCAAGGAAGTCCCGGTGGTCTCCGACCGCGGCTGTGCCCTGGTCCTCTCCCGGGAGGCGGGCGCCCACGCGGAGCTCGCCGACGACGCCCTGACGGTCAACCCGTACGACGTCATCGCCACCGCCGACGCCCTGCACACCGCCCTCACCATGCCCGAGGAGGAGCGCGCCGACCGCACCAAGCGCCTCGCGGCGGCGGCCACCGCGCTCCCCCCGCAGCAGTGGTTCCTCGACCAGCTCTACGCGCTGGTCCCGCTCAACTCCCAGTGAGGGCCTCCCCCAGCGCCCCCAACAGCTCCACCACGCCGGCCGGGCCCGGGACCACCAGGTCCGCCCGGTCGGCGAGTTCGCGCACCGGCGCGTCCCCCACCGCCCCGCTGCACACCAGCAGCCCGGCCACGCCCTCGCCCCGCAGCTTCTCCACCGCCGCGAAGGCCGCCACGTCCCCCAGGTCGTCCCCCGCGTACAGCACCGAACGGGCCCCCCGCTCCCGCAGGAACCCGGTCAGCGCCGCCCCCTTGTCCACCCCCGGCGGCCGCAGCTCCAGCACCAGCCGCCCGGGCTCCACCACCAGTCCGTACTCGGCCGCCAGCTCCCCCACCGGCGCACGCAGCAGCTCCAGCGCCTCCTCGGGCGCCGCCGTCCGCCGCGTGTGCACCGCCACCGAGCGCCCCTTGTCCTCCACGCCCGTCCCCGCCGGCGCCCCGGCCCGCGCCAGCACGCCCGGCAACGCCTCCCGCACCCCCGCCACCCCCGGGTGCACCTCCGGCGCCGTCACCTCGCCGTCCTCCCACCGCTCGGCCCCGTAGTGCCCCAGCACCACGACCCCCGGCACCCCGGCCAGCCCGCCGTACTCCACCGCCAACAGCGCCGGCCGACCCGTCACCACCACCACGGACCGCACCGACGACGCCAGCACCCGCAGCGCCCCCGCCACGCCCGGGTGCGCCCTGGCCCGGCTCGGGTCCGCGACGATCGGCGCCAGCGTCCCGTCGAAGTCCAGCCCGATCACCGCCTCCCGGGGCGCCCGCAGGATCGCCCGCACGCCCTCCCGTCCGGCCTCGGTGCCCGGCGCCCACGTCTCTTCGAATCCCAAACCGAATCCCATACCGGGGCACATACCCCCGGCCCCGGCGCGGAACGCCCGGCTCAGCGGGCCTCCCTCCGGGCGGCCCGCACCCGCCGCAGCCGGTTCACCAGCACCGGTGCGTGCGCCAGCGCCTCCTCCCGGTCCAGCAGCGCGTTCAGCAGTTGGTAGTACCGCGTGGAGGAGAGGCCCAGCTCCTCGCGGATCGCCCGCTCCTTGGCGCCCGCCGTCCGCCACTGCCGCCCCTCCAGCGCCAGCACCGCCCGGTCCCGCACACTCAGCTCGCCCACCGCACCCACCTCCACACCCCTGCGCCCGCCACTACGGAGTGTCATTCTCCCGCGCGACCCCGACACACACTGCTCGCCCCACCGCTCCCCCGCCGCCGCTAACGTCGCCCCATGACCACGCCCAGCTTCGCCCTGCACATCCCCGCCGCCGACCTCGAACCCGACCCGCTCGACCCGTCCCAGATCGTCTCCGGCGCTCCCGAGGTCACCGGCAAGGTCCTCGCCGAGTCCGCCGACGGCCGTCAGCTGCGCGGCATCTGGCAGATCACCCCCGGCGTGGTCACCGACGTCGAGGCCGACGAGATGTTCGTGGTGCTCAGCGGCCGGGCCACCATCGAGATCGAGGGCGGCCCGACCCTGGAGGTCGGCCCCGGCGACTGCGCGGTCCTGCGGGAGGGCGACCGCACCACGTGGACGGTCCACGAGACCCTCCGCAAGGCCTACGCGATCACGCTCCCCTGAGCGACTCTTCTGCATGAAGACACGTCGAGGCCCGGCCCGGGAACCCCCGGGACCGGGCCCGCCGTACGGACTACTTGCGGACCCGCGCCGCCTCCTGCGCCGCCGCGTCCTGCAGCCCCCCGAGCACCACCTTCGGGTCCCCCGTCGCGGCCTGCCCGATCCCCGCCTTGATCCGGTTGCTGACCTCGCCCCACGCCGGGTCCCCGAACGGGTAGAAACTCGCGTTGGTCAGCCCGACCGCGAACTGCTTGAGGTCCGTGTGCTTCGGGTCCGTCGACATCTGGTCGAAGGCGTCCTGGGTGACCGGCAGCAGGTTGTACTGCTCGTCGAACTTCAGCTGGTTGTCCTTGGTGTAGACGAACGACAGGAACTTCTTGATCTCGTTCTTGTGCCCGTTCGCCTTGAACGCCATCATCCAGTCCGCGACCCCGAGGCTCCCGGTCCGCCCCACGCCGTCCTTCTTCGGGATCGGCGCCGTCCCGAACTCGATGTTCCCGGTGGTCGCCATCCGCAGCAGCGTCGGATGCCCGTTCAGCATCGCGACCTTCCCGGCCGCGAAGTCCTGGAACACCGGGGTGCGGTTCATCTTCCCCGGGTCCGGGTACGTCAGCCCGGTGCTCACCAGGTTGCTCTTCAGCCAGCCGAACGTCGCCTGGTTCTGGGCGCTGTCGATGGTGTAGTTGCCCACGTCGTCGGAGATGCTCCCGCCACCGCTCAGCGTCCACAGCATGGACTCCGCCGGCGCCTCCTCCGGCCCCAGCGGAAGCCCGTACGGGGTCACCCCCGGCACCTTGGCCTTGATCTTCTCCGCGTCCTGCTTCAGCTCGCTCCAGGTGGCGGGCGGCTGCGCGATCCCCGCCTGCCGGAACATCGCCTTGTTGTAGAAGAGCACCCGCGACGAGGACACGAACGGGATCCCGTACTGGATTCCGAGCACCTGCCCGGCGTGCGCGAAGGTGTCCAGGAGGTCGACCTGGGTGTCCATCGAGAGCACGTCGGACGCCGGGTACAGCCGACCCGCCGCGACCTGGTCGGCGAAGCCGCCGGTCTGCAGCAGGTCCGGCGACTTCCCGGCCGCGATCATGTCCTCGACCTTCTTGCCGATCTCGGTCCAGCTGTCGACCTCGACACTGACCTTGATCCCGGGGTTGGCGGCCTCGAAGGCCTTGGCGACCCCGTCCCAGTAGTGCTTGGAGTTGGTCTCCTGGCTCTCCCCGTAGTCCGCGGCGACCAGCTTGAGGGTGACGGTCCCCTGGTCCTGCCCGCTGCACGCGCCGACCGCGGTGAGTGCCAGGGCTCCGGCCAGCACACTGCCGAGCACACGGGTGGGAACGTGGACGCGCCTGTTCAACGCGGGTACCGCCTTAGGGGAAGAACTGCCGCCGGAACGAGGGAATCCGGCAGGGGGGAGGCGCCACACTGCCAAACCCGCCGACCACTGGTCCACACCACTGGGCCGCCCCGCACCAGTAGTTACCGAAGTGCCCGGAGTCGTTGCACGATGCGCAACACCAGCGCCCGATTCACCCCCGGACAACCGTCCGGACACCCCTCGTACGCCCCGCCCAAAGCCCCGCAGACCCCCACGGCTGCGACAAAGCTCACCCAGTATGGACCAGACCAATCCGACAACTGGACTAGACCTCTTCTATCCACCAAGGGAAACTGTCCTCCGTGAAGCACGTCATCGCACTCGATGTAGGCGGCACCGGCATGAAGGCCGCGCTGCTCGCCCAGGACGGCTCCGTGCTGTTCGAGGCACGCCGACCGACCGGGCGGGAGCACGGCACGGACGCCGTCGTCGCCGCCATCCTCGACTTCGCCACCGACCTGGCGGCCGAGGGGCGCAGCCGCTTCGGCGTCGCCCCGCTCGCGGCCGGCGTGGCCGTCCCGGGCACGATCGACGAGAAGAACGGGATCGCGGTCTTCTCCGCCAACCTCGGCTGGCGGGACCTGCCCCTGCGGGGACTCCTCGGCGAGCGCCTGGCCGGCCCCGACGGCACCGCGATGCCGGTGGCCCTCGGCCACGACGTGCGTTCGGGCGGCCTGGCCGAGGGCCGGATCGGCGCCGGCCGGGGCGTCGACCGCTTCCTGTTCATCGCCCTCGGCACCGGCATCGCCGGCGCCATCGGCATCGGCGGCCGGATCGAGGCGGGCGCACACGGCTACGGCGGCGAGATCGGCCACGTCGTGGTCCGCCCGGGCGGACCGCAGTGCGGCTGCGGCGCCCGCGGCTGCCTGGAGACGCTGGCCTCCGCCTCCGCCGTCTCCCGCGCCTGGGCCGAGGCCAGCGGCGACCCCGACGCCGACGCGGCATCCTGCGCCGCCGCGGTGGACGCCGGGGACGACCGCGCCCGCGCAGTCTGGCAGCGGGCCGTCGACGCCCTGGCGGACGGCATCGTCCTCGCCCAGAGCCTGCTCGACCCGTCCACGGTGATCGTCGGCGGCGGGCTGGCCGAGGCCGGCGACACCCTCTTCGGTCCGCTGCGCACGGCGGTCACCGAGCGCCTGACCTTCCAGATGCCCCCGAAGGTCGTACCCGCCATGCTCAAAGACACCGCAGCGTCCCTGGGCGCGGGCCTGCTCGCCTGGGATCTGCTGCTCTCCATGGAGGTGACCGCGTGACCACCGCGGACCGTGACCGTACTGCCCTGGCCGGCGCCCGCCTGGTCCTGCCCGGCGGCGTCGTCGAGGGCGACCGGCTGGCCGTCGAGGGCGACCGCATCGCGGCCATCGCGAGCGGCGAGCCCGAGCCCGATGACCTCGACCTGACCGGACACACCGTCGTGCCCGGCTTCGTCGACCTGCACGTCCACGGCGGCGGCGGCGCCTCCTACGCCTCCGGCATCGCCGAGGAAGCCCTGACCGCCGCCCGGACCCACCTCGAACACGGCACCACCACCACGGTGGCCTCCACCGTCACCGGCGAGATCGACGACCTCGCCCGCCAGGCCGCCGTACTCTCCGAACTCGTCGAGGACGGCGTCCTGGCCGGCATCCACTTCGAGGGCCCCTTCATCTCCCACAACCGCTGCGGCGCCCACCGTCCCGACCTGCTGCGCGACCCCGACCCCGCCCTGGTCCGCAAACTCGTCGACGCCGCCCGCGGCCACACCGCGATGGTCACCCTCGCCCCCGAACTGCCCGGCGGCCTCGACTCCGTACGGATGCTCGCCGACCTCGGCGTGATCGCCGCCGTCGGCCACACCGACTCCGACTACGCCACCACCCTGGAAGCGATCGACGCCGGCGCCACCGTCGCCACCCACCTCTTCAACGCCATGCCCGGCATCGCCCACCGCGCCCCCGGCCCCATCGTCGCCCTCCTCGAGGACGAACGGGTCACCGTCGAACTCATCAACGACGGCGTCCACCTGCACCCCTCCGTCCTCGACCTCGCCTACGGCACCGCCGGCCCCGCCCGCGTCGCCCTGATCACCGACGCCATGGGCGCCGCCGGCATGGGCGACGGCCTCTACCCCCTCGGCCCCCTCCAGGTCGAAGTCAAGGACGGCGTCGCCCGGCTGGTCGAGGGCGGCTCGATCGCCGGCTCGACCCTCACCCTGGACGTGGCGTTCAAGCGCTCGGTGACGGTCAACGGCCTGACCCTCCGCCAGGCCGTCGAGTCGCTGTCCGCCACCCCGGCCCGGCTGCTCGGCTTGAGCGACTCCATCGGCACGCTGGAGACCGGCAAGCTCGCCGACCTCGTCGTGGTCGACTCCGACAGCTTCGACCTGGTCGCCGTCATGCGCCGCGGCCGCTGGGTCCTCGGCGGCGAGAGGTTCTCCACCGTCAAGCCCGCCTGAGCGACGCCGACGGCCGCCCTCCCCGACGGGGACGGGCGGCCGTGGTGTGTCCTGCGGAAGGCCGGATCAGCCGTTGGGCTCGATGATGATCTGGTCGATCAGGATGGGCCCGGAGGGCGCCGTGAAGGTGACCGAGTTCGCCCCGGCCTGGAACTGCGGGAGTATCCAGGTGGTGAACCAGTTCGACGACGGGTCCTTGCTGCCGGGCGCCCAGTTCTTGTACCCCAGCCCGCTCGGCCAGTCCTTGCCGTTCACCGAGGCCGCGCCCTGCACGAGCGCACCGGTGTTGTTGTAGCGCACGGTCAGCTTGTACGTCCCGGCCGTGGCGACCTCGCCGTTCCAGGTCACCGAGCCGCCCTGCTGGAGCGTCAGGTAGTTGCCGTCCGCCGACTTGGCGCCCTTGACGCTGTTGCCGGACGGCGCGTTCTGCCCCTGCAGCTGGCTCGCGTCCACGGTCGACGGGCCGGAGACGACGGTGGCGCTCGCCGAGGGGGAGCCGCTCGCGGTCGAGGCGGTCGGCCCCGGGGTGGTGGGGCCCGGCGGGGCGGTGGTGGCGGTGCCGCCCTTGGCGGTCTTGTCGCCGTCCGGGTCGCCCGTGGAGAGCGCTATCCCGGCGCCGATCGCGATGGCCGCGACCACCGCGACCGCGCCGATCACCGCGCCCTTGCTCCGGCCGCTGCTCGGCCGCTCGTCCCCCGGCTGCGGCCGGGAGTGCTCGGCGTAGCGGGTCTGCTGGGTGGGCGCGGCGCCGTACTCGGGCTGCTGCGGCACGCCGGGCTGACCGTACGGGGCCTGCGGCTGACCGCCCGGGTACCCCTGCTGCGGCATACCCGGCTGGCCGTACGGCTGCTGCTGTTGCTGCTGCGCTCGGGGCGGGTAGCCGTAGCCGTACTGTGCGCGCCCGACCTCCATCGGGCGGTTGTACGACGTCCGGGGAACCCCCTGCTGCGGCTCGGCCGGCTGCCCGGTGGAGCCGTCGGCCGGGCGGTAGAGGTAGCCGAACGGGTCGTCGTCCTGCGGGGCACCGCCCCCCTGGCCCTCGGGCACTCCGTTGCTGCCGGCGGTCGTCACGGTGGTCTGTTCCCCCATCCGGGTGCGCGCCGCCGGGCTGCGGCGCAGATCATGGACGCTGTCGTACCGGGCACCCTACCTGCCGTACCTGACAGCGGGAAAAGAACCCTTGACAACTCGCGGGTAACCCGGCACCCGGGCCGCGCGCGACCGGCGCCAACCGCGTGCGGTCTCAGCCCGCGCGCCGGTGCGAACGCTCGCCGCGCGCCCCGCGCACCGCCCCGCCGCGGGCGCGCTTCTCGTCGTACATCCGCTCGTCGGCGGTGTGCAGCACCTCCTCGATGCTCATCCCGCAGCCGGCCCAGCCGATCCCGAGACTCACCCCGACCCGCATCGCCCGCCCGTCGATCCGCATCGGCGGGATGATCGCGTTGCGCAGCCGGTGGGCGAGGTCCTTGCCCTCCTCCCGGCCGATGCCGTCGGCCAGCACCACGAACTCGTCGCCGCCGAGCCGGGCCACCGTGTCGCCGTCCCGGACGGCCTGGCTCAGCCGCCGGGCGACCTCGACCAGCACCGCGTCGCCCGCGTTGTGGCCGAACCGATCGTTGATCGACTTGAAGCCGTCCAGGTCGCAGAAGAGCACCGCGAGGCCCTTGTCGGACGCGGCCGCGCCGCCGGAGCGGAACGGGGCGGACCAGACGTCGCCGCCCGGCCCGTGGTCGGCCGGGACCACCGCGTGCACGTGCTCCCCGTAGCCCGGGCCGAGGCCGGGCGGCAGGCCGCCCTCGGGCAGCCCGTAGCCGTGCACCGCCGCAGCGTACGGGTCCGCGCCCTCCAGCCCGTCGTGGGCCGCGTGCGCGCTGTAGGAGTCGGCCGGGTAGCCGTACGGCGGCGGGTAGGCCGCCTCGGCCGGGCCGGCGGCGGCGCCGACCGGCTGCGGCTGGGAGCAGAGCCGGCGGGCCAGCCGGGCCTTGAGCTCGGCGCCGTTGGGCAGGCCGGTGAGCGCGTCGTGGCTGGCCCGGTGGGCGAGCTGGAACTCGTGCCGCTTGCGGTCCTCGATGTCCTCGACGTGGGTGAGCAGGAAGCTGGGCCCCTCGGCCGCGTCCGCCACGATCGAGTTGCGCAGGCAGACCCACTGGTAGCCGCCGTCGCGCCGGGACAGCCGCAGTTCCGCCCGGCCGCTCTCGGCGCTGGTGCGCTCCAGCAGGGCGCGGTCGTCGGGGTGGACGAGGTCGGCGAAGCTCTGCTGGCGCAGCACCGCGCGGGGGCGGCCGAGCAGCCGGCAGAGCGCGTCGTTGACCCGGGTCAGCTGGCCGCGCCCGGCGCCGTGCAGTTCGGTGATGGCCATCCCGCTGGGCGCGTACTCGAAGGCCTGGCGGAAGCTCTCCTCGCTGGCCCGCAGCGCCTGCTGCTCCTTCTCCAGGCGGGCCAGGGCGCGCTGCATCTCGGCCCGCAGCCGGGCGTTGCCGATCGCGATCGAGGCCTGCAGCGAGAACATCTCCAGGGCCTCGCGGGTCCAGGCCCCGGGCCGCTTGCCGCTGCGCGGGCGGTCCACCGAGAGGACGCCGAGCAGGTCGCCGCCGGCGCTGTACATCGGGGCGAGCAGCCCGTCGGCGGGGTGCCAGTCGTTGGCGTACACGGGCAGCGGACTGTCCCCGATCCAGCGCGGGATGTCGCTGGCGACGGCCCAGCCGCGGTCGTACGGCAGGAAGCGCAGGGTGCCCCAGTGGTCGCTGACGCCGAGCAGCCGGTCCCAGGACTCCCGGGAGCCGACCTGGCCGAGCAGCACGGAGGGGCCGCCCATCGGGCTCTCCTCCAGCTCCCAGACGGCCGCCACCACGAGGTCGCCGTCCGGGCGGACCAGACTGACCGCGGCGGCGTCGAAGCCGAGCCCGTGCACCGCGCCCTCGACGACGGCCTGCAGCGTGCCCGCGAGGCTGCGGGCAGCGTTGAGGTCCGCCACGACCCGGTGCAAGGTGCGGAGGGTCGCGAGACGGACGTACGGCTCCGACTCGGCTTCCATGCGGGGGCTCCCCGGCTGCTTCGGATAGTTCTTGATTGGTTATCGTCCGATTGCCAGAAGAACTGAATCACAGGGAGCACAGCGTTCGGCACGCTCGGTCAGCAATAGGCCGCCACTTGTGACTTAAATCACACAACACTAATGCGCCCTTAATCAGTTCATCCGCCCCATAGCTGGACATCAAGCGCTATCGGAACATTTCCCCTGGTCGACCGCATCGGCCGCCGACTGAAGCCGACTGCATCCGGCGGTCCGCCCGCTTCACTCCTGAGGGTGAGTCCGGATCGCGACCGCAACTCCGCCGGTGCGTCGCCGGTCCTACGACCAAGGCCCGATGCCGTTTCCCGCGGGTGACGACTACCGTGCGGTACGTGCACCCGTCCCCGCAGCCCGAAGCTGCCCCCCACGCCACGCCCGACGAGTTCCGGGCAGCACTCTCCCAGCTCGCCGCCGGCGTGAGCCTGGTGACCGTCCACGACCCGGAGGACGGCGAGGACATCGGCATGACCGCCACGTCCTTCCTCTCCGTGTCGCTGGAGCCGCCGCTGGTGCTGATCTCGGTCCGCGAGGACTCCCGGATGGACGAGGTGCTCTCCCGGATCGACACCTGGGCGGTCTCGGTACTGACCGAGGGACAGAGGACGATCGGCTCGCGCTTCGCCATGAAGGGCCGGCTCAGCGACCGGCTGCTGTTCGCGGACACCGCGCACCACCGCGGCCCGCGCACCGGCGCCCCGCTGGTCGAGGGCGCGCTGGCCACCGTCGAGTGCCGCACCGAACAGCGGATACCCGCGGGCGACCACACCCTGCTGCTCGGCCGCGTCCTGGAGGCCGTGGTGCCCGACCCCGGCGGCCGTCCGCTGCTCTACTTCCACGGCGGCTACCGCACCCTGGGCTGAGCTGCCGGCTCCTCGCCACCCCGGGCGGAGCCACTCGCCACCCTGGAGCGGAGCTACTCGCCGCCCCGCGGCGCCCGGCGGCCCTGCTTCACCTCGGAGCGCTGACGCTTGTTGGACAGCCGGCGCTCGACCATCCCCCGGCTCGGCTTCGTCGCCCGCCGGGACTTCGGCGGCGGCGCACACGCCTCGGTCAGCAGCGCCGACAGCCGGGCCGCGGCCGCCTCCCGGTTGCGCCACTGCGAGCGGAACTCCGAGGCCTGGACCACCAGCACCCGCCCGTCCACCAGCCGCCCGGCCAGCCGCTCCAGGGCACGCTCGCGCCACACCTCGGGCAGCGCCCGGGTGGAGGCCAGGTCGAAGCGCAGCTCGACCTTGGAGTCGGTGGTGTTGACGTGCTGGCCACCGGGGCCGGAGGAACGCGAGAAGCGCCAGACGAGTTCGGCGTCGGGGACGACCACCGACCCCCGTACGCGGATGGGCTCGGGCATGCGCCCATCATCCCGCGCCCGGCCCGCCCGGTCACGCAGTTATTCGCCCCCTCGCCTCCGGGGCGCTCGGACCCGACGTGGGCGGGGGCCGCTCGGGGCGGGGTGTGCCGGTTACCGCCACGCGCCCGGACCCCCGACAATGGCGTACGTGATCGAGCTCGGCTACTCCCTCTCCAACCGCTTCCCCGACCCCCCGCAGACGGACTACCGCACCGCGTCCGTGCACGCCCTGCGGTACGACCTGTTCTGCGGCGACGTCTACCTGGACGCCGAGGGCGCCGAGCTGTCCACCGCCTGGGGCTGGGTGCCGGTGCTCGACTTCGCCTGGGCGCTGTGCGACATCGCCGAGGAGCTGGACCGCGACCCGGACGGCAGCCGGGCCGCCCGGGTGCAGACCGCCGACCTCGACTTCACCCAGAACACCGAGCTGCTGCGCTTCGCCCGCCGTTTCAACTGGGTCGAGGTCACCGCGACCTGGCTGCCGGACGAGCCGCCGGCCGTGATCCGCCACAGCGACCTGCGGCGCGAGGCCCGGGACTTCCTCCAGGACACCCTCGCGGACCTGTTCGACATGCACCCCGACCTGGCCGACAACCCGAACGTCTGGTCGCTGCAGGGCCGGTTCCGCCGGATCTGATGCCTCTCTTTGCCCGGTCTTTGCCCCGGCATTCGCGCCCACGAAGAATTCACTGACCCTACGGAACCAAGCCGCCCCGGTATTGCGTTGTCCCGGGGAAATGCGCAAAGCGAAAGCGCAAGCGAACGAAGGGACAGCAATCGCCATGCCAGTGAGCCTCTCCAAGGGTGGCAACGTCTCGCTGACCAAGGAGGCCCCCGGCCTGTCCGCGGTCACCGTCGGCCTGGGCTGGGACGTCCGCACCACGACCGGCGCCGAATTCGACCTGGACGCCAGCGCGATCGT
The DNA here is from genome assembly GCF_055576085.1 of Kitasatospora sp. NPDC033851. Lineage (NCBI taxonomy): Bacteria > Bacillati > Actinomycetota > Actinomycetes > Kitasatosporales > Streptomycetaceae > Kitasatospora > Kitasatospora sp. NPDC033851. Next base: position 18,440 of record NZ_JBVIRL010000061.1, read on the forward strand.
CCTGAACGCGGACGGCAAGGTGCTGTCCAACGCCCACTTCGTCTTCTTCAACAACACCAGCACGCCGGACAACACCGTCGTGCACACCGGTGACAACCGCACCGGCGAGGGCGCCGGCGACGACGAGTCGATCAACGTCAACCTGGCCGGCCTGCCCGCCGAGGCCGTCAAGATCACCTTCCCGGTCACCATCTACGACGGCACCGCCCGCGGCCAGAGCTTCGGCCAGGTCCGCAACGCCTACATCCGCGTGGTGAACGCCGCCGGCGGCGCCGAGATCGCCCGCTACGACCTCTCCGAGGACGCCGCCACCGAGACCGCGATGATCTTCGGCGAGCTCTACCGCAACGGCGCCGAGTGGAAGTTCCGCGCCGTCGGCCAGGGCTACGCCTCCGGCCTGGCGGGCATCGCCCAGGACTTCGGCGTCCAGATCTGACGCACCCCGCACAGATCTGACGCACCCCCCTGACAGATCTGCCGCACCCTGACAACGCCGCGGGGGGGGGGGGGGGGGGGGGGGGGCGCCGCGCCCCCCCCCCCCCGGGGCCCCCCCCCCCCCCCGCCCCCCGCCCCGCCCCCCGGCCCCCCCCCCCGGGCGGGCCCCCCGG
>NZ_JBVIRL010000062.1:0-19027 GCF_055576085.1 Kitasatospora sp. NPDC033851
CCTCCCCGAGCACGGTCTCGGTCTCCTCCGTCACGCCGAGATCCTACGACCCCAAGTACGTCATCAGGTCCGTAAGTTATTAATCGTCAGCTCCCTGCGTTTCGACCGGTTCACCGCAGTCGTGCGGTTCTTCCGTGCGAACTCCGCCACGAACCACGGTTTTCCCGCAGCAGTACTCTCCGTCGGCCGGCTTCCTCGCCCGGCCTCCACGTGGATCGGCGTAGGACTCACCGGCACTTCCCCTGTCCCGGCATGGCGCCGGCCCTCACCTGCGACACCTCGGCCAGGATGGATCCTGTGACTGTGGGGTGAGCCACAGGAAATATCTCGGGTGGATATTCTGGTCAAGCGTCACGCAGGGGAATTTTCAAATACTGACTCATGTGCGCGGCGGGCTCGAAGTCTCACAATAAGGAGTATCCTGGAAAGTACCGGAAGAAGTTACCGGTAGGACGATCGCGAGGAGGCGAATATGCTGATCACTGAGGCAGGATCCCCGGCTCTGCGACCCGTGATCGAAAAAATGTCCGCCTTTTCGATGGGAAAGATCACAGGGTGAATGGGGGTCAGGGGGGTGCGGATTCAGATCCTGTTGCCCCGGTCGGCGCTACGTTCATGCAGGCCGGAAGGCCGTTCCCCGCAGGAATGCGGGGAACGGCCTTTTCTGGGGCGGGGCCGTGTGCCGTGGTTCGGCGGAGGACGGGTTGTGAAGTCTCCCCTTGAGGTTGGACACGTGGAGACTGGGCGATGCAAGCCCGGAGGAAGCGGCACCAGGTGGGAATCAAGAGCAACATGGCCAAGCGGTACACGGCGGAGTTCAAGCGGGACGCGGTCGCGCTCGTCCGGTCCTCGCCACACCGGAACGTCACCGAGATCGCCCGGGAACTGGGGGGGGTCAGTCCGGAGGGGCTGCGGGGCTGGGTCAAGCAGGACAGGACCGACCGGGGCGCGGGCCGGCCGGGCGAGCTGACGAGCGCCGAACGCGAGGAGTTCACCCGGTTGCGGCGCCAGACCGTCGAGCAGCAGAAGACGATCGAGATCCTGCGCAAGGCGGCCGCCTATTTCGCGACCGAGACGACACGGTGATCCGCTTCCGTTTCGTTGATGATCACCACGGCGCGTGGGGCGTCAAGCGGATCTGTGCCGTCCTGGGGATCTCCCGGTCGTCGTTCTGTGCCTGGCGGGCCGACGAGGCCGCCCGCCGGGCCCGCCTGCGCGAGGAGGAACTGCTCGCGGCCGAGATCACCGTGATCCACCTCGCTTCCGGGGTGCCTACGGCGTCCCGCGCGTGCATGCGGAACTTCGCCGCCAGAGCCGGGCAGTCAACCGGAAGAGGGTGGAGCGGATCATGCGCGAGCGCGGCATCACGGGCGTGACCCGGTGCCGGCGCCGTGGCCTGACCCGCCAGGCCCGCAAGCCGGTGTTCGTCCCGGACCTGATCGGGCGCGACTTCACCGCACCCCGCCCCGGAGTGCGGCTGGTCGGCGACATCACCTACCTGCCCATCGGCGACGGCCAGTTCCTCTACCTGGCAACGGTTTTGGATCTGCACTCGAACGGCTCGTGGGCTGGTCGATCGCCGACCACATGCGAACCGAACCCGTCACCGACGCCCTGAAGGCGGCCGCCGCGATCAGGGGTGGTGACCTGCGCGGCGCGGTTTTCCACAGCGACAACGGCGCCCAATGCTGTTCCAAGGACTTCGCGAAGGTCTGCCGCGAACTCGGTGTCACCAGAAGCCGTGGGGCCGTGGGCACTTCGGCGGACAACGCCGCCGCGGAGGCGTTCAACGCGACGCTGAAACGCGAGACACTGCAGGGCGCCGAGCGATACCGACCTGAACCGACGTGTCGACCTGTGCGCGGCCCGCGCCGCCGCACAGCCCGACGCGATCGCCGTCGTCCCCTATCAGGGGACGATGACATATGGCGAATGAACCGTCGTGCAAACAGTCTCGCCTGGACGCTCCAGGCGCGCGGGGTGGAGACCGGAGACCGGGTCGCGGTCCTCATGGACCGCTCGGAACTCGGCCCTCGCGGATGTCGTAGACCGCGTTGGACGCACGAATGAACGCCGCAATATAGCCGGAGGCAGACCAGAGCGAGCCGACGAGGCCGATGATCGCCGGCAGTCCGCCGGTGCCACGGCTGGCCTGGAGCTGGGTCACGGCGGTGCGCAGGACGTCACGAGCCGAGCCAGGGGCGAGCTTCTGCAGATTGTCCGGAACGGCGTTGGTCGCCGACGTGCCGGTCAGCCCGAGCAACGAGACCAGCACCAGCAGAGCCGGGAAGATCGCCAGCACGCCGTAGTAGGTCAGCGCCGCGGCCCGGTCGAACAACTCGTCGTCCAGGAACTCCCTGCCGGTACGTTTGAGCACCGCGAACCAGCCCCCGACGGGAACGTCCGTCGGCCCCTCGGCTCCGGGCCGCCCGCCTCGACAGCCCCAAACGTCGTCGTGGCAGCGCGCTCTTGCTCCTGCTCACGCCGGTGTCTGCGGATCAGTCCCATGCCCCGCGTGTTCGCACCGACTGCCACCCGAACCGGCCAGTGGAACGGGCCGGAAAACGGCCTCGATCCGCGCGACCCCAACGCGCGAAGTGCTGCGCGACGGCGCCCGCGACCGCCACGCGCAACCGCCTGAGGTCCTGCGCCAGGCCTCCTGCGGCGAGGCCGTCGGGAGGCGGCTGCGCCGGGCGAGATCGAACAGCGCAGGTCTGATGGCCGGGTCGTTACCGACGCACCCCTACTGATGTGGGACTGATCTCCGTAGCATCTCGCCATGGAGCTCGAATTCCGGCACCTCCGGATCATCTGCAGCATCGCGGACAGCGGCAGTCTGACGCGGGCCGCCGCGTCGTTGCGGCTGACCCAGCCCGGTCTCAGTGCCCAGTTGACGCGGATCGAGCGGGCGCTCGGCGGTGAGCTGTTCAGCCGCGCGCAGTCGGGTGTCGTCCCGACCGCCTTCGGGGAGGTGGTGCTGAGCCGGGCACGGGCGCTGCTGCCGACCATCGACGAACTGCTGGAGGCCTCCGCTCTCGCCGCGCGGAGGAGCTGTTCGCCGCACCGTTTCCGGCTCGGCTCCGTCAACGCTCCCCTGCTCGGCGGGTTGATCACGGCGATCAGGTCGCACCATCCGGAGGCCGAGATCAGTTCGCGGGGCCACGGATGCCCCGTCCCGCTCGTCGAGGACATCGCGGGCGGCCGTCTTGAGGCGGCCGTGGTGGGCGACTGCCCCGGTTATGAGCTCGTGCTCCCCCCTGGAGTCACCGTCGAGCCGATCGCCACCGAGCCGCTCTTCGTGGCACTGCCGGCAGCCCATCCGCTGGCGGCGCTGGAGGAGGTCGCGCTGGAGGATCTGGAGGAAGAGGACTGGGCCGCTCCTCGGCCGGACAACGACCGGATCCGTGAGTACTGGTCCAGGACCCTGCTCGTCCTGGGGCATCGCATGCGCGTCGTCCACGAGGCGGAGGGCCGACTCCTCCTGGACATCGTTCGCCACGGCCACGCGGTGAGCTTCTGCCAGGCCACCTTCGAGGAGGTCCCGGGCATCGCCGTACGTCCGATCGCCGGGAATCCGCTCTGGTACCGGCATCTGCTCGCCTGGCACGAGGAGGGGCCGTTGGAAACGTTGGGCCCCTCCCTCGTGCAGGACGTCATCGAGGCGTACCGGACGGCGTGCGCCCGCAGCACGGTCTACCAGGGCTGGCTCGAAAGGCACGACGGCGCCGTGCCGCCGCAGCGCACTGCGGTGGGCGTGTTGAGCAGTGGCGTGCCTCGCTCTGGGTGAGGCGCCCGGTGGTGTGACACGATCCGCGCGGTGGAGCCTGCGGCGGTGCGATGCGGTCGGCGCCTGTCGCACCGGCCGCACCGCCCGTTGGTCGGAGGCGTTCCGGTGCTACCAGAGCTAATCGCAGTGCTCCGGCCTTCAGGCCGGGGGTGAAGCGATTCACCGGCCTTCAGGCCGGTTGAGGAAGTCAAGGGGTCACCACTTGTAGGTCCAGAGGGTGTCGGTGGACGCGTCGGAGGCGTTCACGTAGATCCGGATGCGGGCGGTGTCGTCCTGGAACCACTGGCCGGGTTGCCAGGTCTGCATGTCCAGCGTGGCGCAGTTCCCGGTGGGTGGGACGGCTTTGGGGTTGGTGACCACCTGGATCGGCCCGTTGCCGGTGGTGATGGAGGTGTCGACCTTGTAGATGACGACGCCGGTGGCGCAGGCGCTGGAGTCGTTGTAGGCGGCCTTGCGGGACTCGGCGACGTAGGCGGTGGTGCCCCTGGTCTTGATCACCGCCAGCCGGTAGCCGCTGCCCCCGTACTCCAGCCCGGTCAGGGTTGTGGTGTACGTGTTCGCCGTGTCCAGGCAGGACACCTGGCTGTCGGTGATCCACCCGAACTTCCACGCCTCCCAGCCGAAGTACAGCGGGGCCGGTCCGGAGATCTTGCCCATGAGGTCCCAGCCGCCGACGTACTGGTTCAGGTCCCCGCTGAAGGCGTACAGGTCGGGCAGGCCGAAGGTGTGGCTGGTCTCGTGGTCGGCGACCTTGTATCCCCAGGACCACATGTCCTGGCCGAAGGTCACCGCCCAGTGGATCAGTACCCAGCTGCTCGTCGGCGGGTTCCAGACCCAGGTCGGGGAGGCGGGGTCCTGGATGAAGGTCGGGGAGTGGCCGATCGCGGTCGCGGTGGCGGTGGGCACGACGTAGAACATGTCGTACTGGGAGAGGTCGACGCCGGCGTTGGCCGCGGCGGTGAGCGCGTCCTTCACGTAGACCTGGTGCGTGGACCAGGAGAAGCCGCGTTCCCAGTTGTAGTCCGTGGAGTTCTTCGGCATGTGGACCCAGTCGGCGTACGGGACCTGGATGTCCAGCGTGGTCTGGCCGTAGGAGGCGTTCCGCATCCAGTCGTTGGCGCCCTTGAGCGTGTCATAGTACGACGTGAGGGGCAGAGCGGTGCCGGCGGCGTCGGGGAAGTCGACGTAGATCAGGCCGATGCGCTTGATGCCGATCGGGTTCTGGAACCGGGTGTAGTCGGTCTGCTGGCCCTCGTCGGTGTACCCAGTCGTCCCCTGCAGCGCGCAGGCGGAGGTGCTGCCGTTGTACGCGTGGGCGGGGTGCGCGGGGACGACGACCAGGGCCAGCAGGGCGGCCAGGACGAGGATGAGCGCTGCCGACAGGGGGCGCCGGGGTCTGACTGAGGGGTCCATGGGGGCCTCCGAAGGGATCGATCCGGTGACGAGCCCTGCTGGCTGTGCCCTGGCGGGTAGTCAGCCGGGTGTCCTGTGCGCTCCCGGGTACGGTCGGCTACTGCCGCCGTGCGGGAAGCGTGCAGGCTATCGTCCGGATCGATCATTGCCTTCGGTAGCTCCCAGCCCTCCATCACGTTGGGTTATGGAATCGGAGACCTCCCTTCCGAAGCCCTTTGGGCGTGATCACCTGGGTGCTCCGCCGGGCAGCATCGTGACGGTTCGCTCGGCGGTGAAGAACTGCAGCGCGGCGGTGCCCTGTTCGCGGGCGCCGTGGATGGCCGCCTTGGCGCCGCCGAACGGCAGGTGGAAGTCGACACCGGTGGAGGGCGCGTTGATCCGGATCATGCCTGCGTCCAGGCGGTCGACTGCGGTCAGCGCCAGGTCCAGGTCCTGGGTGTGCACGGAGGTGGCGAGGCTCTGGGGACTGGAGTTGGCCCTTGTGATCGCCTGGTCCAGGTCCGCCGCGGGCAGCAGGACGGCCAGTGGGCCGAAGAACTCCTCGGTCAGCAGCGGGTGCTCCTCCGCGACGCCGGTCAGCAGGGTCGGCTCCAGGAACCATCCCGGCGCGTCGATCCGCTGTCCGCCGGTCACCGTCTCGGCCCCGGCGGCGCGGGCCGAGTCGACCGCGTGGGTGAGCCGGGAGAGCGCGGACTCGTTGATCACCGGGGCGAGTTCGACGTCTGCCAGGGCCTTGGCGATCGCGGCGCGCAGCGGCCGGTACGCGTCACCGACGGCGATCACCCTGCTGGTAGCGGTGCACTTCTGCCCGGCGTATCCGGCGATCGCGGCGGCCAGGTGGGCGGCGGCCTGCTCGATGTCGGCGTCGGGCAGCACCAGCGCGGCGTTCGCGCCGCCCAGTTCTGCCTGTACCGGTACTCCGCGGGCAGTCGTGGTGGCGACGACGGCCCGGCCCACGGCGGTCGAGCCGGTGAACGAGACCACGTCGGCCGAGCGGACCAGTGCGTCACCTTCGTCGGCCCCGCCGGGGACGACGGTGAAGACTCCTTCCGGCAGGGCAAGGAGCTCGGCCGGCCGCAGGGCCAGGGCGGTCGCCTCGGGTGCGGGCTTGAGCACGACGGTGTTGCCGGTGGTCAGTGCGGGCGCGGCCTTCCACGTGGGGATGGCGAGCGGGAAGTTCCACGGGGTGATCAGCCCGGCCACACCGTAGGGACGCCGGCGGGTCAACAGCAGTCCCTCGCCTGCGGCCGGCTCGTGCACCGTGCCGGTGGGTGCGTACGGTGCCTGGGCGTAGTACCGCCAGATCGCGGTGGTGCGGGCCACCTCGGCGCCGGCCTCCGCGAGCGGTTTGCCGACCTCGCGCACGGTCAGCTCGGCCAGTTCGGCGGCGTGTGCCTCGATCGCCTCGGCGGCCTTGCTCAGGGCGGCGGATCGGGCGGCGGCTCCGGCGGCGAGTCAGCCGGGCTGGGCGGCCCGGGCGCGCTCCTCGGCGGTGAGGGTCTGGTACTCGCCGAGCGAGCCGTTGGGGACGACGCCGTCGCAGCCGTTGTCGACCAGCCAGCGGACGTGCTCAGCGTAGGCGTCGTAGTCGACGGACAGGTCGGGGCGCAGCGGCAGCGCGGTGGCGACCATGATGCCCCGCCAGGGCCGGGTGGCGTCATGCGATGCGAAGGACATGCGAGAACTCCTTGTGGGGTGTGACATTTTACTGGCGCCCAAGGGATGGCTTGGGTGATGCCGGCCACTGGGCTCACTGGTCGGCGAGTTGGGCCAGGGGAACGGGGCAGGCCAGCGGTCCGCGGTCGGCGTCGGGTGCCGGTCGGCCGGTCAGGCAGGCGACGGCCAGGCCGCACATCCAGCCTTGGCACCAGCCCATGCCGGCGCGGGTGAGGAGCTTGGCGGTGCGGGGGTTGCCGGCGTCAGGTCGGCCACGGCCGCGCGGATGCGGCCGGTCGGGACCTCCTCGCAGCGGCACACGTCCGTGTCGTCGTGCAGCCAGGCGGTCCAGCCGGTGCCGGGGCAGTGGGCGGCGCCCATGAGTTCCGCGAAGGCGCGGCGGCGGGCGCGGTGGCGGCGAGCGGCAGCCGGCGCCGGGCGTGCGGCCACGGCGTACGCGGCCAGTTCGCCCTCGGCGATCGCCAGGTCGGCGCCGCCGATGCCGCAGGTCTCGCCGGCCGCGTACGGGCCCGGCAGGCTGGTGCGCTGCCGGTCGTCCACGGCCAGGGCCCGCACGCCATCCGCGGTGATTGGCGAGCCGAGGTAGTCGCTCGCCTCGATGACCGAGGGCACGTCGGCTCCGGCCGCTGCCAGGGTGGCCACGACGGCGAGCAGCGGCCCGCTGCCGGCGACGACGATCCGCCGGCCGGGCAGCGGGAGGCCGCCCTTGAGCATGGCCTGGGCGCCTCCTGCGGTGACCACGCCGGGCAGGGGAACGATGCCCGGCGGGCCGGGACCGGCTCCCGGCCAGGTGTCAATCCTGGCCGGGAGTGTTCGCGCCGGTCGGAGCGGAGCTGCTGTGGGGGTCTCCCTGCAGCGTCACGGCGCGAGCTGAGGGGTGGTCACCGCCGGCTCTACTGCTTGGTGACCTGGATGGTGTCGGAGAGCGGACCCTTGCGCAGCACGTCGATCTTCACCCCGGTGGCGGGGTCGGTGAAGGACTGGCCGGGCTGGTAGGCGGCCATGTCGAGAGCGGTGCAGCCGCTCGGCGGGGTCGCGCCCGGGTTGCCGTTGACCACCTGGACGGGCCCGTATCCCGTCTGGGTGGAGGTGTCGACCTTGTAGATCAGCACGCCGGTGGAGCAGGCTTTGGCGTCCCCGGCGACGGCTCGGCGGGATTCCGCGACGTACGCCGTGTCCTCACCGGTGCGGACCATGGCGATCTTGGTTCCGCCGGGGCGTTCGACGGCCTTCAGGTGGACGGTGCGACTGCCGGAGGCGGGCAGGCAGGCGACCTGGCCGTCGTCGATCCAGCCGAACTTCCAGCGCTCCCAGCCGGTGTGCTGCGGCGCCGGGCCGGCGATGTTACCCATGAGGTCCCAGCCGCCGACGTAGGGGTGGACGTCGGTGCCGGTGAAGGCGTAGAGGTCGGGCAGTCCGAAGGTGTGGGAGGTCTCGTGGTCGGCGACCTTGTAGCCCCAGTGGTACATGTCCTGGCCGAAGGTGATCGCCCACTTGATCCGGGTGCCGTCGGCGGTGATGCCGGCGGTGGTCGGGTCGTAGAGGTAGGTGGGCGAGAAGGTGATCGCGGAGGCGGACTTGGTGGGGACGATGTACAGCATGTCGTACTTGGAGAAGTCCACGTACGGATCGGCGGCCTGGACGGCCTGCTTCACGTACAGCTCCTGCTCGTCGAACGTGATGCCGCGCTGGAATCCGTAGGAGGCGGAGGTCTGCGGCATGGTGATCCACCGCTTCAGCGGATCGATGTCGAGGCGGAGCTTGCCGTAGGAGTCCTGCTTCATCCACTCCTGCGCGGGGGCGAGTTCGCGGTAGTAGTCGTCGACGGATCCGGCGGCCGGTGCGTCGGAGAAGTCGACGAACAGCATCAGCACGTGCTTGGTGCCCAGGGGCTGCTGGAACTGCGTGTAGTCGGTGTTGTGGCCTTCGTCGGTCCAGCCGGTCTTCCCAGGCAGGGCGCAGCCGGAGGCGGGCGCGACGGTGGTGGCCCGGGCGGTATCCGCAAGGGCCGGGGTGGCGGCGACCAGGGGGAGGGTCGCGGCAAGTACGGCGGCGAGGGACTCGAGTCTCATCTCTTCGTTCCTTTCCCACCGCAGGGGCGGGGTGGTGGGGGATCAGATGCGCGCGGCGGCAAGGTCCATCAGGCGGGCGAGGACGCGGTCGCCGGAGGCGGTGACCCCGTCGTGCTCCCACTCGTTGGTGACCCAGGTGCGCAGGGAGCCGACCGTGCGGGCGGTGCGCAGGGACAGGCCGGCGTCCACGTACATGTCGTCGTGGTAGATGGCGGCGGCGATCGGGACCCGGTTCGCGGCGAGTCGGACCGGGTCGTACAGGGCGGGCCAGTCGGTGCGTTCGGCGAGCAGGTGGACGGCCTCGGCGAACGGGCGCAGCCCGGTGATCTCCTCGAACGTCCAGGGGTGGAACATCTCGCCGGTGAACAGCAGGGGGTCGGCGTCCTCGGCGAACTCGGGACGGGTGGCCATGGCCCGGGCGGCGGCCCAGCCGGTGGCGGCTCCGGGGCGGCCGTAGATCGACTCCTGGAGGGCGGCGAAGAGCGGGTTGTCGGTGAAGGCGGTCAGGTTCATCACCTGGTGCAGGAAGGTGGCCGAGGGCTCGCCGTCGAGGTCGAGTGCCTCGTCGAGCAGCCAGTGCAGGCGCTCGAAGCCGTCTCCCATGCCGAGCATCAGGCCGAGGATGCGGAGCCGCCGTACCGTGAGCCGGTCGCCGTCGGGCAGGTGGACCGGGCTCCGGTCGAGGAGATCGGCCAGCCTGCACACGAGTTGGCGGTCGCCGGGGTAGCGGGCGTAGTACGCGGTCGTCTTCTCCCGGACCCGGGGGTACGTGGCCGCGTAGACGTCGTCGGCGGTGGTGTCGAGGCCGGGCAGGCCGCCGGTGATGTAGCAGGCGCGCAGGCCTTCGGGGGCGAAGGAGAGGTAGCTGAGGGTGACGAAGCCGCCATAGCTCTGTCCGAGGGTCTCCCATGGCTCGTCGCCGCATAGTTGGCGGCGGATCAGTTCGGCGTCGGCGACGATCGAGTCGGCGCGGAAATGGGCGAGGTGGTCGGCCAGGTCACGGGCGGCGCCGAACCGGGCGGCGGTCCTGGCGGTCAGCGGTGTGGAGCGGCCGGTGCCACGTTGGTCCAGCAGCAGCACCCGGTGGCTCCTGAGCGCGTGGCCGAGCCAGCCGGAGGTGGCGTTCAGCGGGCGGGGGGACTTCCCGCCCGGGCCGCCTTGGAGGTAGAGCAGCCAGGGCAGCCGGTCGTCGGCCCGCGCCGGATCGACGACCTCCCGGGCGAACACCTCGATGGTTCCCCGCGCGGGGTCGGTGTGGTCGAGCGGCACGTCGAAGGCGTGGTCGGTGATGGCGAGCCCGGACAGCCGGTACTGGGCGCGGATCACGGCGTCCTCTCGGGGTAGTGGCAGGCGACTTGCTGTCCGGGGGCGATCGTCCGCAGCTCGGGGCGTTCGGCGGCGCAGAGTTCACCGGCCTTGGGGCAGCGGGTGCGGAAGCGGCAGCCGCTGGGCGGGTCGAGCGGGCTGGGCAAGTCGCCGTGGAGCACGATCCGCTCCCGCCCGCGTTCGGCGTCCGGGTCGGGCAGGGGCACGGCGGACAGCAGGGCGTGGGTGTACGGGTGTGCGGGGTGGGCGAACAGGGTGTCGCGGTCGGCGGTTTCGACGACCGATCCGAGGTACATCACGGCGATCCGGGTGCTGATCTGGCGCACGGCGCCGAGGTCGTGCGCGATGAACAGGTAACTCAGCCCGTACTCGTCCTGCAGGTCCTTGAGCAGGTTGAGGATCTGCGCCTGGACCGAGACGTCGAGGGCCGAGACCGGTTCGTCGCACACCACCAGCTTCGGGCGCAGGGCCAACGCCCGTGCGATGCCGATGCGTTGGGCCTGTCCGCCGGAGAACTCGTGGGGGTTCCGGTCTGCGTGTTCCGGTCGCAGCCCGACCCGGGTCAGCAACTCCTCGACCGGTTCGCCGGGTTCGAGGCCCTGGTAGCGGGAGGGTGCGGTGAGGATCTGGCGGACGCTCTGGCGGGGGTTGAGCGAGGAGAAGGGATCCTGGAAGACCATCTGCAGCTCGCGGCGGAGCGGGCGCAGGGCCGTCTCGTCCAACCCGGCCAGGTCTTGCCCGGCGAAGTGGATACTGCCCGAGGTGGGCCGTTCCAGGCGGGTGATCAGTTTGGCGACGGTGGACTTGCCGCATCCGGATTCGCCGACCAGGCCGAGGGTCTCGCCGGGCCCGACGGTCAGGGAGACTCCGTCGACGGCTGCGACGTGGCCGGCCAGCCGCCGCGTCAGACCGTGGCGGACCGGGAAGCGCTTGACGAGGTTCCGCGTTTCGAGCAGAACGGTGCGACCGCCTCCTTCCGCTGCTCGCCGGTCCGCCTCACTCACCGTGCTCCTCCTGATGGCTCGCTCGCTCATGTGGTGGCTCCCAGGGTGGGCAGCCGGTCCGGCAGGGGTCCGTCGATGCGCGGGACGCAGGCGAGCAGGCCGCGGGTGTACGGCTCCCGCGGCCGCTGGAAGACGTCCCGCACCGGGCCGCGTTCGACGGCGCGGCCCTGGTGCATCACCACGACCTGGTCGGCCAGCCCGGCGACCACGCCCATGTCGTGGGTGATGAGCATGATGGCCGTGCCGGCCTCCTCCCGTAGCTCGCGCAGCAGTTGGAGGATCTGCGCCTGCACGGTGACGTCGAGCGCGGTGGTCGGCTCGTCGGCGATCAGCAGGTCGGGTTCCAGGCACAGCGCCATCGCGATCATCACGCGCTGGCGCATTCCGCCGGAGAACTCGTGCGGGTACGAGCGGGCCCGTCGTTCCGGCTCGGGGATGCCGACCCGGTCCAGCATGCGCACCGCGACCCGGTGCGCCGCTCTGCGTCCGGCGCGGTGGTGCGCCCGGTAGGCCTCGGCGATCTGGAAGGCCACTGAGTAGTACGGGTTGAGGCAGGACAGCGGGTCCTGGAAGACCATCGCGATCCGGTTGCCTCGCAGTCGGCGCAGCGAGCGCTGGTCGAGTGCGGTCAGCTCCCGACCGTCGAAGTGGATCTCGCCGCTGACCCGGGCGTCGCGCAGCAGGCCGAGGACGGCCAGGCTGGTGACCGACTTGCCGCTGCCGGACTCGCCGACCACGCCGAGCACCTGCCCCGCGTCCAGGTCGAGGTCGAGCCCGTCCACGGCGCGGACTCCGGAGCGGAACTCCACGGCCAGGTCACGTACTGTCAGCAGGGTCATCCGAGGGCCCTCACTCTCGGGTCGAGCACCGCGTACACCAGGTCCACCAGCAGGTTGGCGAGCACCACGAAGGAGGCCGCGAACAGGGTCACCCCGAGGATCACCGGCTGGTCGGCGGAGGCGATCGCATCGGCCGCCAGCTTGCCGACGCCGGGCAGGCCGAACACCGACTCGGTGATCAGCGCGCCGCCGAGCAGCGCGCCCAGGTCCATGCCGAAGATGGTCACGACCGGCATCAGGGCGGGCCGCAGGGCGTGCCGCCGCACGACGGTGATCTCGGGCAGGCCCTTGGCGCGGGCGGTGCGCACGTAGTTCTGGCCCAGGCTCTCCAGCATCTCGCCGCGGGTGACCCGGGCGTAGATCCCGGCGTACAGCATGGCGAGGGTGATCCAGGGCATCACCATCGACCGCGCCCAGCCGACCGGGTCGTCGGTGAACGGCACGACCTGCGGGTACGGCAGCAGTTCGAGCCGCACCACCAGCAGGTACTGCAGCACCAGGGCGGTGAGGTAGATCGGCAGCGACACCCCGCCGAGGGCGGCCGTCATCGCGGCCCGGTCCCACAGGCTGCCGCGGCGCAGGGCCGAGACCACCCCGGCGCCGACGCCGACGGCGAGCCACAGCACGGCGGCACCGATGGCGATCGAGAAGCTGACCGGCAGCCTGCTGGTGAGCAGCTGCCACACCGGCTGGTCGGTCTGGAAGCTGAAGCCCAGGCACGGGAAGGGGCAGTTGACGGCCTGCGCGCCGCTGCCGTACGTCCGGCCGGAGACGATGCCGGCCAGGTAGTCGCCGAACTGGGTGAGCGGCGAGTGGTTCAGCCCGAGGGTGGTGCGGATCTCGGCGATCCGCTCGGGGCTGCACGCCTTGCCGCAGGCGCCCTGCGCCGGGTCGGCGGGCATCAGGTAGAAGACGGCGAAGGTGGCGGCGCAGATCACCAGCAGGATGGCCGCCGTGACGGCCAGTCTGCGCAGGAGGTAGAGGATCATCGTCGCTGGCTCCGGGGGTCGAGCGCGTCACGGACGGCGTCGCCGAGCACGTTGAAGGCGAGCACGGTGACGAACAGGAAGGCGCCGGGGATCAGGAAGTAGGCGGGGTCGGCGGCGTACCAGGGCACGGCGGTGGCGATCATCTGGCCCCAGGAGGCGGTGGGGGCCTGGACGCCAACGCCGAGGAAGGACAGGCCGGCCTCGGTGGCGATGTAGCCGGGGATCGACATGGTGGCCACCACCAGCACCGGTCCGGTCAGGTTGGGCAGCACCTCGCGCAGCAGCAGCGCCCGGCGGGAGGCGCCGAGCACCCGGGCGGCCGCGACGAACTCGCCCCGCGCGAGCACCATCGCCTGCCCGCGCACGATCCGGCCGACGTAAGGCCAGCCGAAGAAGCCGAGGACCACGACCAGCAGCAGCCGGCGGTCCGTGCCCGGCGCCGCCGAGATCAGCGCGATCATGAAGATCAGGCTGGGGAAGGACAGCAGCAGGTCCATCGTGCGGCCGATCGCGGTGTCGACCCACCCGCCGAAGAACCCGGCGACCAGGCCCAGCGCCGTGCCCACCACCACCGAGAACACGGTGGCGAGCACGGCGATCAGCAGGGACACCTGTGCGCCGTACACCACCCGGGCGAGCACGTCCCGGCCGTTGACGGGCTCCACGCCCAGCCAGTGCCGGGCGCTGATCCCGCCCGCCGCGCCCCGCGGCAGGCCGCCGAGCGCCGGGTCCACCGCGTCGCCGTGGAAGGCCGTCGGCGAGCTCCCGGCGATCCAGGTGATCAATGGCGCGGCCAGCGCGACCAGGACCAGCCCGGCCACCACGGCCAGCGCCAGGGCCGCGGAGCGCTGGGCCAACAGCCTTCGGATGACGGTCACTTGCGCAACCCCAGGGAGACCAGGTCGAGCCTGCCGACATAGGCGACCTGCCCGTACGCTCCGGTGACGTTCGGACCGACGAGGATCGGCGCCTTGTCCCACAGGAACGGCACCACCGGGGCGTCCCGCATGATCTGCTCGGCCAGCTGGCCGTACGCCGCCTGGGCCGCGGCCGGGTCGCCCATGGCGGCGATCGTGTCGATCTGCGCGTCGACGGCCGGGGAGTCGTACTGCGCGTAGTTGTTGTTGCCCTGGGCGGTGATCAGGCGGCCGTCGAACACGATCGGCAGGTACGTCGAGGCGCCGGGCCAGTCCGGGGACCAGCCGGCGATCACCAGGTCGTGCTCCTGGGAGGTGTTGCCGACGGTGCTGTAGAAGGCGGAGGAGCTGATCTCGTTGATCTTCACGGTGATGCCGGCCCGGCCGAGCGAGGCCTGGACCGCCTCGGCCTGTGCCTTGCCGGTGGCCGTGGCGGGGGCGTCGAGGGTCAGGGTGAGGTCGGAGGCGTGGCCCGCCTCGGCGAGCAGCGCCTTGGCCTTGTCCGGATCGCCCTTGCCGTCCTTGCTGGGGTAGGGGTCCTCGGCCGGGTAGCCGAGGGACGGTGGCAGTAGGCTGGTCGCCAGGTCGCCGGCGATCGGGCCGCCGCGGGTGGTGCGCAGGGCGTCCTTGTCCAGCGCGTAGGCGACGGCCTGGCGCACCCGGACGTCGTCGAGCGGCTTGTGCTTGGTGTTGATGCTCAGGTAGCGGGTGTTGATCGAGTCGCCGGTGACCAGCCGGCTCTTCAGTCGCGGGTCGTTCAGCACTCGCCCGACCGAGGCCGGGCCGATCGGCTCCATCGCGACCGCGTTCGCGTCCTCCCCCTGGCCGGCGATCAGCCGCTGGTCGACCACGGCGGCGTCCAGGCCCAGGTCGATGACGACCTTGTCGGGCATGGCTTTGCGGACGGTGTCGGCGGCCGGGTCCCAGTCGGTGTTGCGGACCAGGGTGAGCTGCTTCTTGGGGTCGAAGCCGTCGATCTTGTACGGGCCGGAGGAGAACGGGCGGGAGTCGTAGTTGACGCCGGTGTCCTTGTCCTGCGGTACCGGGGCGAACATCGGCAGCGACGCCGCCGAGCCGAAGTCGGCCACCGGCTGCTTGAGATGGAAGACGACGGTGCTGGCGTCAGGGGTCTCGATCGAGGCGAGCCCGGCGGGATCCTTGTACGGCCCCTTGTAGCTGTCGCCACCCACCAGCCACATCCGGGCGTACGGGGGGCCTTCGGGCAGCTCGGCGGCGAAGGTCCGCTCCACGCCGTACTTGACGTCCGCGCTGGTGATCGGCCGGCCGTCCTCGAACTTCACACCGGGCTTGAGCGTGAAGGTCCAGGTCCTGGCACCGTCGCTGGGGCGCCCGGTGTCGGTGGCCAGGTCGGGCACGATCTTCCCGCCCGCCTGCCCCGGCGCGGCGGCGAAGGTGGTCAGCGTCCGGTAGATCAGTCGGCCCACGTCCTGCGAGGACGTGACGTAGTTACGTGCCGGGTCGAGATGCTCAAGATCGAGCGTGGACAGCACATGAAGCGTGCCGCCCTTCACCGGGGCCGCGTTCGGTCCGCCGGCGACGCCGCTGTCGGATCCCGTGCACCCGGCAACCGACAGCAGCCCCAGGGCCGCACCGAGGGCCAGCCCGACTCTTCGCTGTCTCACGTCTTCTCCTTGCACGATGTGACATTTCATGCGTGGGAGAAGAGTGACCGACCGGGGGACGTCCCAGAAGATCCCAGTGCACCATCACATCGTGTTATGGCCTTCGCACGGGACCTCGCCGTAGATGGCGTAGACGTGCCCGGGGTCGGACTGTCGCTGCCGAGGCCTGAGTTATCGGGCGGGAGGGTTCGGTGCGTTGACGGCGGACCAGGCGTGGCGGTAGTTGGTGGTGATGCGGTTTCCGAGAGCGGCTCACCGAGACCGCCCGCAAGCTGAGCTTCCTCGGACACGTGCGTTCAGCGGGTGTCCGGGTAGTCGGGGCGGGGTCGGGACGGCGGGGCGCCTCATAACACGTCGTTATGGGGAAATGGATGCTGGCGGAGCCGCCCGCCTGCTCAGCATCCTGTCCTGGAGACCGCCACCCACCCATGGAGTGATGATGATGCGTGCGAGGAAATGGGCCACCGTCTGCGCAGGATTCGTGACGTTCGCGGCGTCGATACTCGCCGGCACCACGGCCGAGGCCTCCGTGAGCCCCGGAGGTGGGGCGGACAAGGCAGGTGGCACTGCGGGATCGGTTCACAACCAAGGCCGGGTGAATCTCTATACTCCGGCCTCGAACCAGATCGTCGAGCTGTCGACCAGCTTCGTGGTCCCGCCGATGCCGTCCAAGGTCGGCACCACCTTCCTTTGGCCCGGACTCGAGCCCGTCGACAACGGAGTGAACTTCGAGCCGATCGGCAAGGGGGTGCTGCAGCCGGTCCTGACCTGGGGGCCGAGTTGCGCGCCTGCGGCGGGCAAGCCTGCTGAAGCGTACTCCTCGTGGTGGATCTCCGGACAGTATGTCAACACGCTGGGGAGCCAGCCCGGGGACCAGGGATGCTTCTCGGGAGCGGCAATGCTGGTGAAGCCCGGTGACAAGTTGGAGGTCGACCTGAAACTGGAGTCGGCCAGTGGCCAATGGGTCCAGACCATCGGCGACAAGGGGAAGCGAGTCTCCTTCAGCTTCGACCTCCAGGGCCAGGCCCAGGACCGCGTGATGTTCTACATCGAGAACTACGACGGCGCCCCGTACGCCGGTCCGCTCTCCTTCTCGCACACGACGGTCACTTTCGCGAAGGCGGACAGCAGCACCTGCCTCAGTTGGGCTGCGGTGCCCGGCGTGTCCGGCGTGCGGTCAGCCAAGCACGGCCGCAAATGCGTCATCAACACCGCGACCGTGGCCCTCTGACCGGTTTGCTCGCCAGGCGGCCATCCCCGAAATCGGCCACCCGCGCTCATGGCCTCGCCAGAGTTGCTCACCTTGGTTCCCCGCCTGTGGGCGGCTGGAGCCACGCAGCCTGGGCTCGGCCAACCCGCATGTCTGGGTGATCGCCGGCGGCCATACCGTCTCGATGGCTTCGGGCAGGCCCTTCAGGCCGTCGCAGACGACCATGCACACGTCCTGGACGCCGCCTGGACGCCCCGGTTCTTGATCTCTGTCAGCACCTGGAGCCAGTACTTGACGCCCTCGCCGCCGTCGCCGGCCCACAGGCCGAGGATGTCGCGGGTGCCGTCGACGGTGACCGCCAGGGCGACGCAGACGGGCCGGTTCGCCACCTGCCCGTCGCGCACCTTCACATGCACGCAGTCGATGAAGATCACCGGACCGACCGGGTCGAGCGGCCGGTTCCGCCACTCCGTCATCCCGTCGATGACCTTGTCGGTGATGGTGGAGATGGTCGTCTTGGACACGCTCGCGCCGTAGACCTCCGCCAGGTGGGCGGAGATGTCGCCGTGCGTCAGGCCGCGCGCGGACAGCGACAGCACCATCTCTCGTCCACGCCGGTCAGGCGGCGCTGCCGCTTCTTGACGATCTGCGGCTCGAAGCTGCCCTCCCGGTCGCGAGGCACCTCGATCTCGACCGGGCCGACCTCGGTCAGGACGGTCTTCGGCCGTACTCCGTTGCGCGAGTTCCGGCTGCCCGCCCCGGCCGGGTCGTGCTTCTCGTACCCGAGGTGGTCGGTGATCTCGCCCTCCAGGGCGGACTCCAGCACGCGCCTGGTCAGCTGCTGCGGCAGCCCGCCCTCACCGGTCAGCTGCAGGCCACCCGCCCGGGCCCGGTCGACCAGCTGGGCGATCAACTGGTCGTCCAACGGGTCCGCCGGCAGCTCGACCGGCCGGACCTCTTCAACCGCCTCAACGGAGACAGTCACGTCGCTCATCAGGTGCTACTTCCATGATCGGGAGTTGCACCGTTCAAAGTGCAGACCCTGTCTGGCCGGTATCGCCGACTCCTGTCTACGAGCGAAACGCTAGACCCGCCCGCAAGGAATGTCTACTCCGGCGAGCATAGATTTTGCGGCGTCCGGGTGTGAGGTAATCTGCCGCTGCGCGGCGGCGGCAACCCCCCGAGCCGCCGCCGCGCGCGCCAGAATCGCGACCCTGCCCGACCAGGCGTTCAGGTCGACCCTGAACCTGGCGTGGCGGCCGCTGCGAATGCGCGGTGCTGCCCGTTGGGCGAGCTTCCGCACGGTACCGGTGACGGCCATTGCCCGGTCCGGGTCAAGCCGCGGTGGTGAGGTCGGCGCGGCCGAACAACGGCGCGTAGCCGTGGGGAAGGTCGGCGAGGAGACGGTCGTGAGCTGGTCGCCTGCCAGGGCGGCGAGGGCGTAGGAGACGTCCCCGCGGGCGCCGTGAGGCTGGTGTTCAGGGCTCGGGCGACGGCTTCGACGACCCGCATGCGCGCCGACCTGTCACTGGACGCGCTGGAGACGGCGTTGTGGCGGCGGAAGATATTCATCGACATCGTCGGACTGGCCGGCGTACTGGTCGTGCTCCGCCGTCCGGTTCCGGCACGGGGGCCGGTGCGCGCACCCCGCGCGACCGGGGCGAACCGCCGCCGACGGCCTGCGGTTCGCCCGGAGCGGATCGTCGTCAGTACTCGGAGCCGCTTCGCAGGTAGGTGCCCGCGGCCTGGAGCCATGCCCCGGGGCTGAAGCAGGCCTCGATCCGGTGGGGCGTGTCCTCGAAGACCCGCAGGACGCGCAGCGCACCACTCGGGTGCAGGTCGTACTCGAAGGTGACGCCGCTGTCCGTGTCGTCCTCGTACTGCAGGTCCAGCGGTCCCT
Source organism: Kitasatospora sp. NPDC033851 (assembly GCF_055576085.1). Lineage (NCBI taxonomy): Bacteria > Bacillati > Actinomycetota > Actinomycetes > Kitasatosporales > Streptomycetaceae > Kitasatospora > Kitasatospora sp. NPDC033851. The sequence continues at coordinate 18,778 of NZ_JBVIRL010000062.1, forward strand.
TCGACGGCTCCGCCGGTGCCCGGGCGTCGGTCGAGAGCTTCACGTAGACGGACATCTCTGCGTCCCGCCTTTCCTGTCTGCCCGAGGACTCCGGCCCACGAGGCCGTCCCTCAGGACGCTTCGCCCGGTGGCTCGGGACCGATGCCGGTGGCGATGAGGATCTGCCGTGCCGAGTCGGTTCCGTCGGCCTCGACCGCGCGGGCCATCGCGGCCAGGGCCGCCTCCTGGCTCGCCTGCGGGGGGACGACGA
>NZ_JBVIRL010000063.1:0-17999 GCF_055576085.1 Kitasatospora sp. NPDC033851
CCCGCCATGGTCGAGTACGTCTCCACCACGAACGGCCTAGACCTGGCTCCCGTTCACCCCGGAGCAGTGGCTCTCATATGACCCGACAAAATCAGGGAGACCGAGGTCATGTCCCAGTGCAACTGGGCGCAGTCGATGCCGAAGTCGGCGATCGCCTGAGCCCCGACCGTGCCGATGATCTGCTCGACGTGCGGCGCGATGGCGTCCAGCGCCCACTCCCTGGCCGGCCAGACGCGGTGCGCGGCCCGCCGAGGCATCGGCGTCCTGCTCGTCTCCCGGGGCTTCGCACCCTTGAACCGCGCTGCCGCCCGGGCCCCGGCGTTCCGAGCCCGGAAGCCCGCCCCCGCGCCCTTGCCCCGTGGCCGGTCGACCGGCCACGGACGCCGGCATCCTCCCGCCGACACCCCGGGCACCTGCCTCCGGAGGGGTCTGTCACTGCTGGGGCTGGCGGAACAGGTCCTGCTGCGTGACGCCGTCCGCGAACATGACGTTCTCACTCAAGCTCGCGAGCAGGTCGAGGACAGCGGCGAGCGGCTGGTATTCCGTGCGGATGGCCGGGCGCTCGCCGCACTCCTTCAAGTGCTCCCAGAGCGCGTGGAAGTAGTCCTCGAGCTCCAGACGCGCGTTGAACTGCGCGCTGAGCCCTTCGGAATCGAGGCGACGCAGGCCGTCGCGGTCGAGCCGGGCCACCGAGTTGATGACGCTGTTGACGATCTCACGGCTCTCGATGCCTGAGCTGGACATGGGTTCTCCTCACGATGTGCGCAGTGGAAGACCGGGGCTGACGCTCGATGCGCCGCCCGGCCCGGCTGGATCGCGACCGTCCCGCAACGGTCAGCACGCCGCGGCGCTCCGACCGGACAGCGGGACGGCGGCCCACACCGAGCAGCTGCCGTCCGTACTGAGCCGCACCCCCCAGTCCTGCGAGTAGTCCGCGACGAGCGCCAGACCCCTGCCGTGGTCCTCGTCCGGCGTGGCTCGGTGCAGCTGCGGCACCGCGGAGGTCTTTCCCTGGTCACGGACCTCCACCAGGAGCTGGTCCGCGGTCCGGCGCAACCAGGCGGTGATGTGCGCGCTGTTGGAGTGCTCGAGGGCATTGGTGACCAGTTCGGAGATCACCAGCAGGACGGCGTCCCGGGTATGGCCGGCCCGAACGCCCTCGGCGTCCAGCCACAGCCCTGCCAGCCGCCGGGAGATCGGTACCGCGCGGACCAGGGACGGCAGCCTGAAGGACAGCGGACGGCCTCTGACCAAGTGTCGAAGGACATCTTCGGCGAGAGCTCCTGCCAGCCGTCCATCGATCTCTGCGGTGGTCAGTGGAATCTCCTCCTCGGTGAACGGCGGGACCGCTTCTCGGCTCACGGGCCGAATGCGGCTGCCGGTGCGACTGCTCGTGGCTTTCGCGTCCCGGTCCACGCTCGGCGCCCGGGGATCATTCCCTTCGGCACGCAGCCGGCCGAGTGGAAGTAAATCAGAAATAGATTATTCGCGGGGAGCTATCCGTCGCAAGAAAAGGGGGCGCATTTATGCAATACAGCGCCTAGTGTGAAGGTAGGAATAGTTCACACCGTTGATGATCCGGCGGAATGAAACGGCTTGCTTCGTCCACTCGAGTCCGGATTTGACGGCGAATGGCGGCGGTCCATTGGTCCCGGCAATCAGTGGAGCCTTTTGGGGCAAACTTCCCTCCGGGCGCACAAGGGCGGCCGGCGACTCGCTCACGGAATTCCGCACCGACCTGGCCGAAATCAGCCGTTCCGCCTGTGCGCGTCGCGGCCGGGGAAAACGTCCTGGTGGGGATGCGCTGCCGGACCGGCCAACCTCGGCCGGAGGACCGGCGCGCCGACGCACGGGCGACGTCACGAGGCGAAGCCCGCCCCGGCCGTGCGCCGGTCTGCCTCCGACGTCGGAGGCACCGTCGACGAGGGGCGGCCTCCAGCAGCACCGTCACCGCGAGGAGCTGCGCCGCAGGCGCATCCCCGAGAACGATCTCGCCGTAGGGCCTCTGATCGACGGTGTGATCCCAAAGACCCGTGCACGCCCGGAAGGAGTGCTTCTGCCGGCTCTTGCGGAGACGACCCTGCGAGCCGACGCGGGCCGGTGCGATGAGAGTCGCACCGGCCCGCGGATCCAATTTCCTCGACCGGGGTACGGCAACGCGCCACTTCAGCGATTAGGCGCAAGCCGGAAGCGCTGGCAGACACCGCAGCTGCTTACCCCCGGAGAGGATGGGTGACCCACCCGGTTCGGATGCACCCAGTTACTCATCGGGCCGAAATAGCCGCAATCCCCCGACCGGTCGATTCACCCGTACGGTCGAGCGCGCCGGAAGTACAAACCGCTTGTGCGACCGGACCGGAAGCCCTTCCGCAGGAAATTTTCATATCCCGGTCCGTCCGCTCGGGAAATTGGACACCATATCCGGAGGCGACTGCCCGTTGATCGCGGAATACCGCGTGCGGGAACCGGCCGGGATCCGACGGCGGCGATCACGGCACCCTGACCGCGGGCTCGATCGGAATGGCAGGAGCCGGACCCGGGGTGAGGATCCCGTCGGGCTGTCCCCGCACCCGCGTCGGCCTCTGGCGCCGACGGGCAACCGGCGGACCATCGGAGAGGTGGACCCGGCGGGAGGTTCCGCGGTGGCGTCTCGCAGGCCCCGGCCGCGCTGCGCGGCCGTGCCGGTCTTCCCCGCATCGGGTCGGCCGTCCCGCCGCGGAGCGGGATCGGACGCCGCTACGGCTTCCGGGGGCGCGTCACGGGGCCCGGTCCCGTGTCCGGGCACCTGGCCGGGGCTTCCCCGACCGGCGGCCTCCTGACCGGAGGCCCCGGTGGCGCCCCGCCGGTGCCGAGCGGCGTCGGCGGGGCGGGCCGTCGGCTGAGCCTCGCCACCCCGGGCACAGGTCCGCTCCCGCTCGAGCCGGCGAGCAGCAAGCCGCCGGCGAAGGATTGTTCCTTCCGACTCGTCACCCCCTGCCGCCGACCGGTCGGCGGGTCCGCACGCACCGGGCGCGACCGGCATCGTGAGCGGGTCTGTCGCGGGTGGCGCGTGCGGCGCGTGGCCGACCGGCTCCCACTGTTCCCGAAGCCGGCGACAGGCGGCAGCGGCGGCGGCGGGACCGCAGGAACGGCAGGTTTCCGGATCGTCGGCGTCGCGGGCGACCAGGGGCCCGCGGCAGAGCGCGCACTCGGGGCTCCGGACCGGCCTGCTCCCGGTGACCGTCTCGCTCGCCCGGTCGACGACCTTGATCAGCCAGGGCAGCGGGGAGACCACCGAGGACCACGGCACGGCGCCGACCGGCTCCCTGCGGCGCGCGAACTCCCACGCCGACTCAAGGGCTTCGAGGACCACCGCACCGTGGACGTCGGGGGATGTGCCGTAGTCGGCGAATGTTGCGACGATGTGCTGAGCGAGGAGGTCGAGCTGTCGCTCGGTCAGCCGGTCCGCCAGTTGCCTCGGCAGGCGGCTCAGGGCCGACGACGCGGCTTGCCGGCCCCATCGCTTCTGCTCGTCGGTCACCGACCGGATCGTCTTCCGGTCGGTCTGCCGTCTGTCGCGCCCTGCCGGGCCTGCTGCGTCCCCATCGGTTCCCGCCGCGTGGCCTCGCGCGCGGGTGCGCACGGTTGCCGGTTCGCGGGACGGACAACCGCCCACGACCGCAGGCGTGTTCAGCAGGTCATGTTGGGAGGATCGTGTTTCTGCCACCGAATCGGGGGTGGCCAGTGTCACCGAAACGGGGGGATCGGCTGTCACCGAACCGGCGGCCTCCCGGCACGGGTCGAGCGAGTCGCCGTGACGGGAATCCGGTCCGGTGTCGAGGACCCCAACACCGTCGCCCGCGGGCCCGCCCGCGGACCGCGGCGCGGGGACGGGCCCGCTCGGGAGGGACTCCGGCTGCCCGTTCGGTACGCGCAAGGGCACGGGATGGACGACGTATCTGTACGCCCTCCTCTCGCCGACTCGTCGGCTCACCCACCCCTGGGCCAGGAGTTCGGCCACCGCTTCACGGGCCGTTGCCTCCTTCATCCCGCACTCGCGCGCGATCCGCGCGAGGGGAGTCGGTTCGGGGAAGTGCTGCCGCAGGGTGAGCAGGGCATAGACCTTGAACCGGGTACCGGCCAGAGACGCCCGGGCGTACGAGCCGACGCACACGGTCAGCTCGTCGTCGGCAGGCGGACGGACGCGTCGGTTCATGGTTCCGGTGGCAGGATTCCGAGTCGCTCGAACCAGGTCCTTGGCCTTCGCTCTGGCGATCAGACGGTTGACACCGCCCCGTGACAGCCCGAGCTGCCGCCCGATGGTCTCGTCGGCAGCGAAGCAGAATCCCGACTTCCAGCCGTAGTCCTGCACCAGCGTCACGACCCGGATCAGGTCGCCGGTCAAGTCCCTGTCACTGAGCCACACCGCCGGGAACCGGGTGGCGGGCAGGCCGGCCCGCCCAGGGCCCCGGGCCTGCCCGCGGGCAGGCCCGGGGCCCTGGGCCCGCTCCGTGCACGCAGCGCCCGAGTACGGCGGGCTCACGGAGCACCGCCGAAAGCCCGACGCCCGCCCGCTTCGCTGCCCGGCCCGCCCGGCCGCCCGTCGACGCCCGGATCGGTCGACGGGCGATACGCCAGCCGTCCCGAAGGCACCGAGGCGACCCTTTCCCCGGCCGGCTCCATTCGAGCGGTGGTCACTCGCGCTCGAGAGCCCGTTTGGGGAGGTCCTTTGAGGTTTCGCTCATTCAGATGCCCGCGTCCTCCCCAGGGAAGGACGGAACGGCGGATCACGACATGGGCGGGGAGCGGCTGGCAGATTCTGATTCGGTGATGCAAAATGGCAGTGCCTACTTACGGACGTGTGAGAAGGCAACAGCCCGTCAGGACACAGGTTCTCGCCTGATCCCGAGTGTGCGGACGGGCCGAGGCAGCGGTGAAATTCCGTCGTCGACTCAGGCATGTGGTCGGCGACGACGGATACAGGGCGTTCAGACACCGAGGCATGTGATTGGTGCACAGACGGTGAAGGTCCGGTGGTGCGGACCAAGCCGTCTCCATGCTGCTAGGTCACGTCAAAACCTCCCCGCAGGGGGGCACGGTGATTGAAGAGGGTCGAACGAACGAGGAGAAGCGATCACGAGTGGTCGCTTCTGCCTGACGCGGTTTCGAGTCCAGGCGCCCGAGGGGTGATCTGGAACAGCGATGTCGCACCGACTGCACCCCCACAGCCGTTCGGACTCACCGGAGTCCGGACGGCTGATCCACGACTGAACCAAGTCTCGACCAAGAGTACTCCTCCCATCACAGAGTGTGAATACCTCTCGTATACGACTCATCGCAGGGGCCCACTGGGCCCGGCCACAGGCAGTGGTTCGTTCGAGTCGGCAAGAACGGACAGCTCGAACGCCTGGCAGTGGGGTTCGATCGTCCGCCCGGAGCGTTCCGCGTGACGGCGACGGCAGGACGCCGACGGCCATGATGCGGCATCCAGCGGTCCTGTCACCAGTCACCCGATACGGGAAACGTGCAACCGGCCATTTCACGCACGCAATCCGAGCGTCTGTTAATCGGATGACCGAATCGAAGGCGCGCCCCGCTGGGGAGAATTGCAAAGCATCCGGCACCATTCGAGGCCGTCCCGCCGTGAAAGAGGGGAAGCCGAGCGAGCGGACGGGGTCACGCTCGCTTCGACCGTCCCCATCCGAGGCCAGCCGCAAGAACGCCGCACGCTCGGCAAGGAGCTCGGCGGCCTGGGTAAAAGCTCCGAGCGCCGGCAGCCTGAGCATATTTCAGGACACCCGGATGCCGTACATTTCCCGGCGATTAGCCCATCGTTGTCGGGGCATGAGTCCAACAGCAGTCAAGCCGCCTCCTCCTTTGCCGCTGGAGCGGGACCGGATCTGCAGTGCCGGTGACAACTGGCTATTCGTTCCGGACCGGACGAATCCTGCGGGCGACCTGGAAATCGGTTATCTCGTGAAGAACGGCGAACGCGTGGTGCTGACGCATTGCTCGCGCCAGCTGGCCGAACTCTTTCGCATCCTGCGCCGACTCGAGTTCGAGTTCTCGACGCGGCTGAAACGATCAGAGGAATAAACGGGCTGATTGAGAGCGCCGGCCGCGATCCACGATGACGCAAACAGGAGGACTGCTTTGTACGAGTCGACGGACATCGATTTCAGCCCCTACTACACGCCTGGATTCAGCCCCGACGACGGGGTCATACACAACCGCTCCCTCTGGCCGTCCGCCGGGCAGCTGTCCGCCGACCTGTCCTATCCGGTTGTCAACGGCTGGGCCGATCCGGGGATGCTTCCGCATTCTTCGAACGCGGAAGCGGTCGAGGAGGAGGCCGGCCTGCCGGCCATGGGGTTCCACCCCCAGTTGATCGCCGCCCGCCGGGAGCGTCGCGCCCGCCCAACACGCCGCCGGCCCGACATCCTCGGATCCGTCATCGGATTCCTGACGCTGACGATCGTCACTGCGGTCTGCATCCTCGGTTGGATGATCTCCTACCATCCGCTGCGGAACGTGGCCCTTTCGCAGCTGCCGCGGGGTCTGTCCCAGTACTGGCCGGTCGTCGTCTACGGACCGTGGATGGTCGCCTCCCTCTCCGTTCTGCGTGCCGCGCTGGGAGGGCGCAGGATGGCGAATTCCTGGACGGTCATCCTGGTATTCGCGGGCATCGCCAGCCTCCTGTGCATCATCAACACACCCTGCACGATGCCCGAGGCCGTCGTCGCGGGCCTTCCGCCGGTGACGGCTGTGGTGTCCTTGCAGCAGATGGTGCGCCAGCTGCTCGTCGCCCGACAGGAGTCCCAGGAGGACCGTCGGCAGAAACCCTCGCACCGGGCTCGGTAGCACATGAACAACACAGCGCCTGCATTCTCCGCCCGTCCGTGCGGGAACCCGAAGATTCTCTTTCAGGATCATCGCCGCGCGCATGGCGATGATCGGCAGGAAGCAGCCGCGACCGATCCGGAAATCGCCGGCGTCCCCACCCTCACCGGCAGCCCGACCGCGAGTGATTGACGCGCGCTGGCACTCCCCTTCTCGGCCAGGAGGGGCGCCGCACTGTTCCGGGTCGGCACGCCACCGGATGCGGGCGGCGTCCGGCCGTTGCTTCGGATCGAGCACTGTCCCGGCTGCGCCGTTCCCGATTTCGGTCCGGCAGCGACCACGGTTCACATGCCAGGCCCACCGCGCACGCCCTCACATCAACCTGCCGCCGATCCACTGCCCACGCGGGACCCCACGATCGCTGCGCCCTCCTTCCTCCCCGCCCACGTTGCTGCCCCCTGGGCAACGGATCGGGCGGGCCGAACCGAGCAGCGCCCATGGCGAGGCGGGTCACATCAGGTTGGCCCAATAGGGTGAATCATCCATCTTTCGGGTGACCTCACGTTTGGCTTGGGTAGCTACGGAGTGCGTGCGACGGGCTGCAGACCGTAGCCGCACCCCGGCGCTGAACTCATACGGCCGGTAACCATGCTCCGACGGAATTGAAAGGAACGAGACTCATGCTCCTCACTCTGCTCGGTAACATCGTGGCCTTCCTCGGCTGGCTGCTCTAGCGGTTGTCGACCCACCCGGCGGCGAGCCGGCCCCGCCCACGCGTTCGGTGACGGGGCCGGACTCACCAAGAGCCTGCCGCGACTCCGAGATGTCCGGCCACTGACGCCATCCCATGCCACACGCCGTCCGGGCCTCCCCAACCGGGGCAAGCCGGCCCTGGTCGCGCAACGGCACCGCGACGCAGACGGGGCCGTTGCGCGCCTGCGCGCCCCATGGCGGGGGGCGATCAAGAGGACATCGACGCCCTACTCGACGGCGTAACCCCGGTATGGCACGCCGCGGCAGATACCGGTCGCGGCTTGCTCGGCGCGCACTTCATCCCCTGACGCGTTGGCACGGAGCGAAATCCGACAGGTCCCGCTGTGCAATGCGGGACCTGTCGCTACCGTTCGCGCTGGTCAGCCCGTCGGCGCCCGGCTACCCCCGCTGCCGCGGAATCCGCCCCCGTAGACCTTCCCCAACCCCATCCCGGGTTGATCCCCGCTCAGGCGGGAAGCGCCACGGCAGCGGGCCGCGAGCCGACCGCGCAGCCCGGCAGCCGCCCTCCTACGCATCCGCCGTCAGCCGTACCAGCAGCAGTCCCGCGCTGTGGGAGCGGGAGCGGCCGACGCCGGTGGCGAGGGCGCCGGTAAAGGCATGAGGATCGGTGACGGCGCCCTTGATCTCGGCGCGGCCGATCTTGGTGCCCTGGTGCTTGGCGGTCAGGCCGAGCTTGGGGAGCATGCGGATCGCCAGGGAGTCCGGGTCAGCGTCGGCGCCGATGCGGCGGATGCCGGCCGGTCCGACGCGGTCGGCGCTGGCGGGCTGGAGCCGGGCGGCGAACCACTCCTTGACGTGGCGGGGGGTGGCGTATCGGCGGGTCGCGTGATCCGCTCGGTAACGGGCATCAGCCGGTCCTGGACCGGGGAGGCCGGGAACCCGGCTTTCGTGATGCGGGCGCCGCCCTCTGTGCAAAGGCCCATCTCTCACTTCCTGCTGGGAGTTGGCTGTGCCGGCGTGCTGCTCGCTCCCGGCGGTGCCTCCCGTCTCCTCCTCTCGAGCACATGCCCGTCCGCGCGTCTTGAGCGGTGGTCACTGAGGGAGCGCAAGTCCCCCTCCCGGGGGCCAGCCCCCGGACCCCCGCTGGGGACCTCGGGTCCCCAGACCCCTTACGCTGCCGCAGTCCGCTCCGTCCTCAGCCGGATGACACCGCCTTGGCGGCGATGTCATCCGGCTTCCGGGCGGTGCTCCCTTGCCCCTGGCCCAAGTGGTTGCTCCAGTCAGTGGTGAATCAACTGACTGGGCTCCCGCCTACCCAAAACGGTCCCGAGTGGCTGCTCAGTGGTTGCTGTAGAGACGAGCCACTGAATGCGCGCCGCCCGAGGGGGAAGCTGACCAGCACATCGCTCAGGTGACCCGGGAGCTGGGAGGCCGTTCGCGGCCGAGCAGCGGTATGCAACGGCGGGTTGCCCCCGGGCTCCTGGTGCGGTTAGCACGCAGCGGCCTGCAGTCGGATGGCCAAGCACCCTGAGAGGTGCTCACGTCGCTGGCGTCGTTCAGTTGCAGAAGAGGCAGAAGAGCGCATTAGGGCGCTGACCTGCGGAAATACCTTCCGAAACCACGATCGCCAGATCTGCTACCCAGATCGAGGGGCTGCCAAGGCTGTCCATAGGACCGTGGTGAAGTGACCACAACCTCGTGGTGACCAGATCAAGAGGTCTGGCTACCACGATCGTACGATCGTGATTCAGTGCCGAAAAGTACATCTGCGGATGCCCTTGGAGGGAGGCGCGACACGAGGTCGTGAGCGCCCCCTGAAGTTGGCTCAGTGACGTTTCGGTCATGTACTTTTAGGCCATCTGATCCGCTGCGGCCGACCGTGGCAGGGTCCAAGACCTATGCCCGAGGAAGGAGGGGACCACGTGGCTGCCGCCGCACGGCGTCGACGCGCGCCAGCAGACGAGAACGGGGAACTTCTCCCCTTTGCTCCGTTCGCGTTCTACTCCGGACACGCGAACGTCGACAAGGAACGCGTCCGCGCCATCTGCCGCAGCAACAAGTTCACCCCGGGCGAGAAGTTCATGGTCCTCTGGTGGATCGGAACGTCGCCAGAGGGCATGGAGCCCGTGGTGATGACGGGGGCGGACATCGGCAAGGAAGTCGGCATGACGGCGGATGCCATCGGCCGGATCAGCCGCAAGCTCCTCAAACACCGGATCTTGGTCGCGGTGGGTACGTTCGGGAACTCGAAGTTGTACCGGATTACGCCCTACATTGCGTTCCACGGTCCGGGCTACGATCAGCGTGAAGCGGTGAAGCGCTTCAACCCCCCAGACATTCCTGGGTTGGCCCCGAGAATTCGAGAGTGGTGGGAGGACCGATGAGCACTCAGACGGTTGCGCTGCATGGGAGCAGGAGCATGTCGTTCGGGGAGCTGCTGAGGCGAACCCACAATCTGACCGCGAATCAGCGCCTGATGGTCGTGCTCTACAACGATCCGGAGCTCGTCGGCCGGAACGGGGTGATCGAGCAGTCCGCAAAGGACCTGGCGGGCATTCTGGGATGGGCGCCGACCATGTTCTCTCGCATCCGGCAGCAGCTCGTTGATGCGGGATGGCTGGAGCAGTCCGGCGGGCGAGCCCAGGTCAAGTTCTTCCGACTGACGCCGACAGCCCACGGGCAGACGCGAGCGCTTCGGCTCGTGGACTGAACGCTGCAGGAACTGCGAGGGGTTGTTGATCCGCTGCGGATCAACAACCCCTCACGCTTATGAACGTTTCGGCATGGAACCACGACCGACCGATCGTGGCTTCGTGCCGCGGAGTGCAGCAGCCCCGGAACGGCGGGGCGCTTATGAACTTATCGGCAGGGAACCACGACCCACCGATCGTGGTCGTGATGGCCACCTTGGTGCCCAGGCGGGCCTCGGCGATATGTATGTTTCGGCATGGAACCACGACCGACCGATCGTGGCTTCGTGCCGTGGAGTGCAGCAGCCCCGGACCCGGCCTGACGACTACGCCCAGGTGCCAACAACGAAGGACTCGAGGCGGGGGACCTGGAGGGCGACGCGCTCGTCGGCGCGGATGGTGATGACGCGCTCGAAGTTGAGGCCGTTCTCGTTGGAGACGGTGACGGAGTCGGCCTCATCACCGGGTTGAGCCCACGGCCTGACCGATCCGCCGTCCAGGGCCGGCCCGCCCACAGTCGGCGGGCCGGGCCTCCCTCTTCCCGGAGGCCCCGATGACGCGCGCCACACCCGGCCCGCACCCGCACCCGCTCACCCCGGCCGACCTGCCGTCCGGCACAGCCTGGTGGAGCTCCTGCCCGGACTGCCGCTCCCCGATCCAGGGCGGCCCGCTCGGACTGCGCGCCCACCGCCCACCGCCCCGACCCCAGTTGTCCACGGCGACCGCGTTGGGTCGGGTGCGGGGCCGGCCGACCGGTCCCGCACCCGCATCTTCTGAGCACGGGGATGAACTGCGGGCTGTCGGCGGCCTGCCCCTCGGTCAGGACGAACACCAGCGGGCGGCACTTCCGGTCGCCGGAGGCATGGATCTTGCTGGTCTGTCCGCCCCTGGAACGTCCGAGCAGGGAGGCCTTCAGCCGGAGCTTGCGCCGACGCCGGATTCGTCGCCGTTCTTCCCGTTCCGGGTCGTCTGAGGTGTCCTGCACGTCTTGTTCTTCCGGGCCTCCCCCCTTTGTCGCGCCTCTCCGCCTCGTTGGCGGCCTTCTCCAGGGCGGCCGGAGCGTCGGGGTCCAAGTGCATCCCGGCAGCGTCGTGGTGGGCGCGGATAGGATCCGGTCACCCGCGAGGCCGCCCGCGCTGTCCACGCCCGCCTGCTGGCTGTCGTCGGGCAGGCCGCGCCCGGCCGGTAGCAGATCGCGGCAGGCGGCTGCCGGCCTTGTCCCGGCCTCACCGCGAACCACTTCGACCAGGGCAGACGGCTGGGACATTCCTGGTACTACAGGCAGCGGGGCGATCTGCCATGAGTACGCGAAGTCAGGTTGATGGTGGGGTGACGGCGGAGGATCCAGCGGTCCTGGATGCCGAGTTCGAGGCAGGCGCGTGCGACTCCAAGTGATGCAGAAGCCAGACACGCTGAACCGGCATCACTTCGTGCAGGAACCTACGTCCAGAATGGGGCATTTGGTACGTATTAGAGCCATGCTGAGGACGGTGGACGTGATGGGGGACTCGCCGCTGGACGCTCAGGCATTGTTCGGGTGGGCGCTGACCGACGTGTGGACGACGGCCAGGGGTCGGACGGCGCGCCGGTGTGCCGTCCTGGCGTGCCCCGGGTCCTGAGGTTCGGCCGTCCGGTCGCGAGCGAACACAGTCGTACGCGTGGACGGTGCCGTCCGTCACGCGCGGTCTGTGCCATGGTCCTTGTCCTCGCGTCCGCGCTGGCCTGGGTCGTGACCGGTCCGTCCGATGCCGCCCGGGCCGCGACCGCGTGGGCGGCGAGTCTGTGCGTCCTCAACGCGAGTGCCGCGGACGCCCTGTACGTCCACCCCGGCAGCGTCCAGGTCACCGGCAGCATCCTGGTCAACTCGACGAACAGTCAGGCCGCGCTCGTCAGTGGTACCACCTCGGTCATCGCGAACGGGGGTACCATCGGCGGCCCGGCGGCCCCGGCCGGCTTCGCCACCGCGAGCGGCGGCTCGTACAGCCCGGCCCCGGTCAACCAGCCCGCCGGCACCGACCCCTACGCCGCCTTGGCCCAGTGCCCGGCCGCGTCGGCCTGTCCTTCGACACCGACCCCGCCGTATCCCTCGGTCAACCACGTCGCGGGGAACCAGACGATCAGCCCGGGGGTCTACTCCAGCATCTCGTCCCTGTCCGGCACGCTCACCCTCAATCCCGGCACGTACGTCATCACCGGCACCAACGGCATGACGATTTCCGGCGGCAAGCTGATCGGCACGGGGGTGACGATCTACCTCGCCTGCCCCTCCTACCCGACCGCGTGCGCGGCGGCCACCAGTGGTGCGTCCTTCACCAGCCAGAGCGGAGGCAAGACCACGCTCAGCGCACCGACCACGGGGGCCTTCGCCGGTCTTTCGATCATCGCCGACCGCAACAACACCGCGGGGGCCCTGGTCACGGGAAACGGCTCATCGCTCACCGCCGGCGGTGCGATCTACACAGCCTCGGGGAAGCTGGCGGCCACATCCGGAGGCAAGGCCAGCTTCACCCGCGCGGTCGTGGACACCGTCGAGACCAGTGGCAGCAACAGCTCCCAGATCACCGTCATCCCGACCACGGGCACGTTGTCGATCAGCGTGCCGGCCACGGCGGGCCTGGGCAGCGCGGCGCCCGGTGGCACCCTCAGTGCGGCCCTCGGCTCGGTGACCGTCTCGGACGGGCGAGGACTGGCCACCAGCACGTGGACGGCGACGGTGTCCGCCACGAACTTCACCACCGGCGGAGCCTCGTCCGCCGAGACGATCACCACCACGAACGTCTCGTACTGGTCCGGACCCGCGACGAACACGAACGGAACCGTGACGGCCACCCCGGGCCAGAGCGACGCCTCGGCAAAACAGTCGCTCAGCAGTTCGAGAACCGGCTTCACCTCCACCGGCAACGGGAACAACTCCACGAGCTGGGCCCCCACACTCGTGGTCAACGTCCCCGCCGCTGCCGTGCGCGGCACCTACACGGCCACCGTGACCCACTCCGTCGCCTGATATCGCCCTCCCCGTCCGATGAACCCATTCGGGCCTGTCGGGTTCAGCTCGCCCGCCTGCGGCGAACCATCCAGCCGCAGGCGGCCAGGAGGCAGACGGCCGACACGGCCGCGGCCATGCCCGGCGTCATCGCGAGGGAGTCCGCCGTGTCCGGTGTGACCGACGCCTCGGCTTGGGAGCCGCCGGGAAAGGTGATGGTGGCCGTGGCGGTGTGTTGGACCAGACCGCTGGCCAGTGTGAGGTGGACCTTCCACGGTCCGTTGGGAAGCTGCCTGTCCAGGGGGACGGTCACAGGCTCGGTCTGGTCGATGCCGAGGGTGGTGCCGAGGTTCACCGCGTAGGGACCGGCGCTGAGGGATCCCGGCCCGTCGGTCATCGACATCGATCCGGTCAGGTCGAGGGCACGCTTGCCGGTGTTGTGGACCTTGGCCACCAACTTCGGTGTGCCGTCGGGCGCGCGCCCGGGAGTCAGCCCCTCGATCCGGAAGTCGGACGGCGGCTCGCCTCCGGGACCGACGTCGAGGTAGAACCGCACTCCCACGCGGTTGACCAGGCGGACGTTCCCGGCCGGGCCGGCATGGCCCGCGACCTGCGCCCAGAGGACGGCGTACCGTTCGCCGGCGGACGCGTTCGACGGCACCCGGACGCTGATGCGGACCACGGCCGTGCCGTGTGCCGGGACGTCGCGCACTGCGGTGGACGGCGGCGTGGACGGCGGCGTGGACGGCGGCGTGGACGGCCGAGTGCCCGATGTGCCGCAGTCCGTCGTCTTGCTGGACACATCCGCGTCCGAGACACAGTCGTCCACCGAGACCCAGGTCGTGAGCTCGTTCGGGGTGCGATCGGCATCGACGGTGAAGGTGCCGCTGTTGACGGCGGCGGAGCCCGCGTAGAGATCGACGTGCTGGGCGACGTCGGAGGTGTTCGTCACCAGCAGCCGACGGTGGATGACGCTGCCGGGCGCGAGGTGGTCCACGACGTACGTGAGTGCGCGCGGGTCGGCCTCACGGTCCCGGGGCGCGTCGAGCAACTTGAGGCCGATGCTCCCCTCGACGGTGGGAGGCGGCGTCTGGCCCTGGCCCTCGGCTGCGGCGGTGCTCGCGCCGCAGACCAACGCGAGCACCGCTACGGTCGCACACCACAGGCCGGCTGGGCTACGCGATCGAATGTGTCACCGTCCCGGTGTAGGTGCCGTTCACCGCAGCGGCGGGGATCGCGACGACGAGCGTGGGGTTCCATGTCGCGGAGTTGTTGCCGGTGCCCGCGGTGAGGCTGTAGGTAGTGCGGCTGACGTTGAGGCTCTGGGCCTGGGCCGACGTGGCCTGGCCGGGCGTGAAGACGCCCACCCCGGTGGTGGAGCTCGCGGTCCCCGACCAGTAGGAGACCGAGCTGGCCGGGACCGTCTCCGGAGCCGTGCCAGCGCCCGTCGTGAAGCTGGTGGAGATCGCGGACGCGGTCCAGGCGGCCGTGAGCAGAGCTCGGGAGTCGGTGACCGTGACATTGCCCAGTTGTCCGCTGACGGAGTTTCCGGGCAGTCCGCTCCCCAGACCCACCGGACCGGCGGGGACCGAGATCGCTAACGAACCACCCGAGACAGAGAACGTGACCGCCGTGTCTCCGGGCGCGGCACTGGCCACTCCGGCGGTGGTGACAACCATCGCGGCTGCGGCGGCTACGGCGGCTACGGAATATCGGATACGCATGGGCTCTCCTTCGTCGTCCAAGCCCGGAACAGCAACCGTCCCGGGTATCGCCCCGGTGACGACCCATAGTGATATCCGTATACGCACGGAAGCTAAACGCAATTACTCCATCTGGTCGAACGCGACCATGGAGGAGAGCCCGGCCAGGTCAGGCCGGGAAACGAACGCACCATCGGCAGATAGTAAGGATTTGCGAAATGCAGTCGGATGATACGTGCATCAATGGATCCTGAAGAGGAAGTCCGTGACTTCCGCCTCATCGTTTGTTTTTGACGCTCGTTCAGTGGGGAGTGTACGTCCGAAGCGCGACCGCGAAAGCGATGTCGCCCTGAGCCGCGTGTCGCGGTACCGGACGACTGCCTCGCCTCTCTCCTCTACAGGCCCGACGCCGGTGACGTGTGTGTCGTACCGGCGCTCCGGCCCTCGCCACGTTCTCCGGGAAGGTGTCTCATGTTTCGCCATCCTGGCCGCCTCCGGCGGCTTTGTCGTGCGCTCGTCGTCCTGGCCCTGACGGCCGCTGTCGGAGCTCCCGGCACCGTCGCCTTCGGCCAGTCCCTGCACCACCACCCCGGATCCCGCCTGCGCCCGTGGGTGAAGTCCTGTGTCCAGCACCGGGGGCCGGCGGGGCTCGTGGGCTGCCTCGCGAGCAAGCACCCCCAGGCGGGGGGATCGCAGCCCCGCCTGCTGACCCCCACCATCAGCGAACTGGCGACACCCACCGCCAATTCGGCCCCGGTCGGCATCACCGCAGGGCCGGACAGCGCCCTGTGGTTCACCGAGAACTCCGCCGACGCGATCGGGCGCGTCACCACGGGCGGCACGTTCACCGAGTATTCGGTGCCCACCACCAACGCGGGCCCGGCCGGGATCGTCACCGGGCCGGACGGTGCTCTGTGGTTCACCGAGTCGAACGTCGACAAGATCGGCCGGATCACCACCGGGGGCACCTTCACCGAGTACGCGGTCCCGACCTCCGGCGCCTACCCGTGGGGCATCACCGTCGGCTCGGACGGCGCCCTGTGGTTCGCGGAGCCGGGCGCCAACAACATCGGCCAGATCACCACCGGCGGCACGGTCACCGAGTACGCGGTCCCGACCTACGGCGCCTACCCGCTGAGCATCACGGCCGGGTCGGACGGCGCCCTGTGGTTCACCGAAGTGCTGTCCGGAAGCATCGGCCAGATCACCACCGGCGGCACGGTCACCGAGTACGCGGTCCCCTCACTGGCCTCACTGCCCATCGGCATCACCGGAGGACCGGACGGCAACCTCTGGTTCACGGACGCCGGAGCGGCGCAGATCGGACAGGTCACCACGGCGGGTGTGTTCACCGCCTACAACCTCACGGATGCCCTCTTCCCGTTCCCGTGGGGCATCACCACCGGGCCGAACGGCAACCTGTGGTTCACCGAGAACGCCAGCAACGACATCGGCCAGATCACGACGTCGGGGACGATCTCCGAGGTGTCGATCCCGACCTCCGGCTCGAACCCGTTGGAGATCGCCACCGGATCCGACGGCAACCTCTGGTTCACCGAGAACTCCGCGAGCCAGATCGGGGTTGTGACTCCCTGACAGGACCGCCGGGGTGAACAGTCACCCAGCCTGGCCACCCCGCCTCCCGCCATCTCGACGGGAGGCGGGGTGGCCAGGCAGTCCGCCGGGTCGGCGTCGATCGGACCGGTGCAAGCGCCGGGTGGCGCCCGTCCCGTGGCCATCCGCGTGCTGCTCGGACAGGTACAACTCCCGGTCCAGCAGCACCCGGTGGCCATACTGCTGTACACACGTCAAGTCCACTCCGGTCGCTGTCTGTCTGGTGGCACGCGGGGTGGTTCCGTGCGGGCCTGAAGGGCGGGAGGGGCGTGCGCATCGGATGAGCCGGCCTGTTCGGTCCCCGCCCAGTGGCCGAGGGCGGCCCAGGGGACGGGCGGTGGGGGTATTCGCTGTATCACCTTCCGTACCCGTCCCACTACTCGCGCGGCGTGCCGCGAACTGTTCACCGGCCTCGGCTTGCCGGGCCAGTCGCCGTGCTATGCCGGTGAGTTCGATCAGGTTCTCAAGGCCGCGCTCTCCGCGTATCCCCGCACCCTGGTCCTGGATGAGGCCCAGTGGCTGTCCAGTGACCAGCTGGAATACATCCGCTACCTCTGGGACGACCCCCATACCCGGCTCGCCGTCGTCTTCGTGGGCGGCGAAGGCTGCTGCTGGACCTGCTCGCCGAACACGGCGACACCCCGGCGGCGCCGATCCCGGTGGCGATCGAGACCAGCCACGGCCTGCTGGTGGCCGTCCTGCGCACCGGCCGGCGGCAGGTGTTCGCGATCAACCCGCTCGCCGCCGCCCGCTACCGCGATCGGCACGGCGTCTCCCGCAAGAAGTCCGACCCCGGCGACGCCCTGGTTCTGGCCAACATCCCGCGCACGAGCGGCCGGCGCGCCGCGCCGTGCTCACCGCGGCCCCGACCCCCGCCCGGCTCATGCATGCCGGATTCCTCTGGGCCTTCTCCTCCCTCCAGGCTTCGCCCGGCGCCGACGCCCACTACCGCCGCCGACGCGACCATGGAGACTGGCACGCTGGCGCCCAACGTAACCCCCTCAACCGACTGCTCGGACAGCTCTTCCACTGCCTCCAGAACCGCCAGCTGTTCGACGAGAACCACGCCTTCACCTTCTCCGTCACGTCGTCGATCACGGCCGCCGCTTGACGTCCTAGCTCGCTGGGATGTCTTCTCTCCATCCCTTTCCCCGGCTTGCTGGTAGGTGGAGGGGCGGTGGTGGGTGACGGTCCGGCCGGCAGGGGTCTGACCCTGCGGGGCCGTGATGGTTGGTGAGCGCCCGGCGAACGCCGGACGCCCCCGGGCCCTGGCGGGCCGGATCGGCGGCGATCCTCCGCCAGGCCCTCCCCGGCCGGGCTGGACTGTCGACGCCGATCGGATCCGGCACCGCCCTGTATTGGGCAGGGTGTTCCGGTGTTCCGGTTCAGGCACGGATTTCGTGAAGTCGATCGTGCTTCTGTGCGCCGGGTGACGCTCCGTCACGTCTAGGTGGATGCTGGCCGCGTGTGAGGAGA
>NZ_JBVIRL010000064.1:0-17679 GCF_055576085.1 Kitasatospora sp. NPDC033851
TCGAGGCCGGGGATGTCAACATATCTGGCGTTGACTTTTGGCACGCTGTTGAGTTCTCAAGGAACGGACGCTTCCTTCGGACCGCCTTCCAGCGGGCCCTCCGGGCTTCGTTCTTTCGTGTTTCAAGCTTATCAGATGTTTTCCGCTCCGTTTTCCGGAGTTTCTTTCATCCAATCGGCTTTTTGCCTTTCGGCGCTCCCGAACTCTACCAGAGTTTCTCGGGCCGTTTTCCCCGGTTGTTCTCGAATTCAGATTCGAGCCAGTTTCCGAGGGGCCGTCCCGTGGGGCAACCCGGAGAACACTACGCACCGGGCCGCCCCACGTCAAACCGACCTCGGCCGGGGACGAACGAGCGTCAGGGCTCGACGAGCGAGCGTCAGACCTCGACCACGACCGGCAGGATCATCGGCCGGCGGCGGTAGTTGTCCGCGACCCACTTACCGATGGTCCGGCGGACCAGCTGCTGCACCTGGCGGGGCTCCAGCACCCCGTCGCTCGCCGAACGGTCCAGGGCTTCCTGGAGCTTGGCGACGACCGGGACGAACGCGTTGTCGTCGATGCCGGAGCCGCGGGCCTGAATGGTCGGGCCGCCGACCATCTTGCCGTTGGTCGAGTCGACTGCGACGAAGACCGAGATGAAGCCCTCCTCGCCGAGGATCTTGCGGTCCTTGAGCGAGGCCTCGCTGATGTCGCCGACCGAGGCACCGTCCACGTAGACGTACCCGGCCTGTACCTTGCCGACGATCCGGGCGACGCCGCCCTCCAGGTCGACGCAGACGCCGTCCTCGGCGATGACCACGCGGTTGCGCGGCACCCCGGTGGCGACGCCCAGCTCGGCGGCCGCGCGCAGGTGGCGCCACTCGCCGTGGACCGGCATCAGGTTGCGCGGCTTGCAGATGTTGAAGAAGTAGAGCAGCTCGCCGGCCGAGGCGTGGCCGGAGACGTGCACCTTGGCGTTGCCCTTGTGCACGACCTTGGCGCCCCAGCGGGTCAGGCCGTTGATCACCCGGTAGACGGCGTTCTCGTTGCCCGGGATCAGGGAGGACGCCAGGACGACGGTGTCGCCCTCGACGATGCGGATCTGGTGGTCGCGGTTGGCCATCCGGGACAGCGCGGCCATCGGCTCGCCCTGCGAACCGGTGCAGATCAGCACGACCTCCTTGTCCGGCAGGTCGTCCAGCTGCTTGACGTCCACGACCATGTTGCCGGGGACCTTCAGGTAGCCGAGGTCGCGGGCGATGCCCATGTTGCGGACCATCGAGCGGCCGACGAAGGCGACCTTGCGCTTGTACTCGTGCGCGGCGTCCAGGACCTGCTGGATGCGGTGCACGTGGCTGGCGAAGGAGGCGACGATGATCCGCTTGTCGGCGTTCGCGAAAACGTTTCGCAGCGCCGCCGAGATGTCGCGCTCGTGCGGGATGAAGCCGGGGACCTCGGCGTTGGTGGAGTCCACCAGCAGCAGGTCCATGCCCTCCTCCGCCAGCTTGGCGAAGGTCGGCAGGTCGGTGAGGCGGCCGTCGAGCGGCAGCTGGTCCATCTTGAAGTCACCGGTGGCCACGACCATGCCGGCGGGGGTGCGGACGGCCACGGCGAGGGCGTCCGGGATGGAGTGGTTGACCGCGATGAACTCGCAGTCGAAGGGGCCGATGCGCTCGCGCTCGCCCTCCTTGACCTCCAGCACGTACGGGCGGATCCGGTGCTCGGCGAGCTTGGCCTCGATCAGGGCCAGGGTCAGCTTGGAGCCGATCAGCGGGATGTCCGGGTTCTCCCGCAGGAGGAACGGGACGGCGCCGATGTGGTCCTCGTGGCCGTGGGTGAGGACGATGCCGTCGACCTTGTCGAGGCGGTCCCGGATGTAGCTGAAGTCCGGGAGGATCAGGTCCACGCCGGGCTGCTCGTCCTCGGGGAAGAGGACGCCGCAGTCGATGATCAGGATGCGGTCCCCGTACTCGAGGACCGTCATGTTGCGGCCGATCTCGCCGAGGCCGCCAAGCGGAGTGATACGGAGGGCGCCCTCCTTCAGGGCCGGGGGCGCGCCGAGCTCAGGATGCGGGTGGCTCAAAAGACTCTCCTCACGACGCACGCCATATGCCCGGGGTCCTCCCCTGGAGACATATGGCGTGCGTACTCAGTGTCGTTTCCTACTGGGTCCGGGTGTGTGCACTCGCGCCTTCGGTCCGGTCCAGCGACGGACCCGGGGAGGTCCGGCGAGCCGGGGCGCGCACGTCTGTGTCTGCTACAGGTGTACCCCGCCGGCGGCGAGATCCTGCTTCAATTTCGCGATCTCCTCGGGCGTCGCGCCGATCAGCGGCAGCCGCAGCGGGCCGGCCGGCAGGCCTTGGAGCTCCAGGGCGGCCTTGGTCAGGATCACGCCCTGGGTGCGGAACATACCGCTGAACACCGGCAGCAGGCGCTGGTGGACGCTGGTGGCCTTGACCACATCGCCCGCCAGGTAGGCGTCGACCATCGCGCGCAGCTCGCCGGCCACGACGTGCCCGACGACGCTGACCACGCCGGCGGCGCCGACGGACAGCAGCGGCAGGTTCAGGATGTCGTCGCCGGAGTACCAGGCCAGGTCGGAGCGGGCGATCGCCCAGGACGCGGCGCCGAGGTCGCCCTTGGCGTCCTTGTTGGCGACGATCCGGGGGTGCTCGCCGAGGCGGACCAGCGTCTCGTGGCTCAGCGCCACCGCGCTGCGGCCCGGGATGTCGTACAGCATGACCGGCAGCTCGGTGGCGTCGGCGAGGGCGACGGTGTGCCGGTACAGGCCCTCCTGTGGGGGCTTGCTGTAGTACGGCGTGACGGCCAGCAGGCCGTGCGCGCCGGCGGCCTGCGCCTGCCGGGCCAGCTCGATGCTGTGGTGGGTGTCGTTGGTGCCGACGCCGGCCACCACGTGGGCGCGATCCCCGACCGCCTCCACCACGGCGCGGACCAGTCGGGCCTTCTCGGCATCGCTGGTGGTCGGGGACTCACCGGTGGTGCCGTTGACGACGAGGCCGTCGTTCCCGGAGTCGACGAGGTGCGTGGCGAGGCGCTGGGCGCCGTCGAGGTCGAGTCCGCCGTCGGCGGTGAACGGGGTGACCATCGCGGTCAGGACCCGGCCGAACGGCGTCTGGGGGGTGGAGGTCGGAGCCATGTGTCCAAAACTACTCGTAGGCGGTGGGGCGGTATCCACACCGGTCCAGGGTTCGGACAGGGGGCAGCGGCGATGAGCGGTGGAAACAGGCGGTGAAGTGGGATTCCGGTGCTGCCCGCTCGGGGGTTCGGCCAGCACCGGAATCCGTGCTCACGAATGTAGGGAGCGGCTAGAAAAGCCGCAATCCAGACATGCCAGACACTCAGCCCATATGCCTGTCGTCCCAGGTCAGGGGGCGACTCGGCCGTGCTTCTCGAAGGCCGCATGGGTGAGCGGCATGAGCCGCGCCCACTGCTCCTCCATCTGCTCGGCGACCATCTCGATCTCGCGCTGCGGGAACGACGGCACCGCCGAGTTCTCCCGCCTGGTCCGCAGCGACAGGAAGTGCATCAGCGAACGCGAGTTGCAGGTCGCGTACATCGAGGAGAACAGGCCGACCGGCAGCACCGCGCGGGCCACCTCGCGGGCCACCCCGGCCGCCAGCATCTCCTGGTAGCGGGCGTAGGACTCGCGGTACGCGGCCTCCATCGCCTCGGTGGTGGTCTTGTGCTGCTCGGGCGTGCCCTCGGTGAACTCGTACTTGCCCGGGCGGCCTTCCTGGACCAGCTTGCGCTCCTCGGCCGGGACGTAGAAGACCGGCTGCAGCTCGCGGTAGCGGCCGGACTCCTCGTTGTACGACCAGCCGCTGCGGTGCCGGTGGAACTCCCGGAACACGAAGATGGGCGCGCTGATGAAGAAGGTCATCGAGTTGTGCTCGAAGGGCGTGCCGTGCCGGTCGCGCATCAGGAAGTTGATCAGACCCTTGGACTTCTCCGGGTCCTGCGAGAGCGCCTCCAGGGACTGCTCCCCCGCGGTCGAGACACGGGCCGCCCAGATGACGTCCGAGTCGGCGGCGGCGCTGCGGACCAGCTCCACCGTCACGTCGCTGCGGAAGCTGGGGGCCGTCGGTTCGTCGCTCACGCGTTGCTCCTTGCGGGTTCGGTGCTGTGCAGCTTGATGGCGTGCTGCATGGTCTTGCGGGCGCGCGGGGTGTCACCGGCGTCGGCGTAGGCCACCGCGAGGCGGAACCAGACCCGCCAGTCGCCCGGCGCGACCTCCGCCTCCTCCTGGCGGCGGGCGAAGACCGCGTCGGCCGAGGCCCGGTCGATCCGCCCGCCCGTACTGCGCTTCAGCTCGTCCACCGGCAGGCCGCCCTCGGCCTCCAGCTCGCGGGCGAGCCGCTCGCTGTCCCGCCCGAAGCGGACGGTCTGGCGTAGGAACCAGACGCCGATCACCGGGATGACGAAGGCGCAGACGCCGATGCCGATGCCGAGCGGCTTGCCGGTGGCGATCAGCTGGACGCCCTCCCCCACGCAGAGCAGGGCGACCAGCAGCAGCACGCCGGACAGGGCGAAGAAGCCGGTACGGGAGGTCATGACACGCTCCTGGAAGTCACCACGGTCACAGGTCCAGGAAGTGCTCGAGGCCGAAGGTCAGCCCCGGCGTCTCGACGACCTTGCGCACGCCCAGCAGGATCCCCGGCATGAAGCTGCTGTGGTGCAGCGAGTCGTGCCGGATGGTGAGCGTCTCGCCGGTGTCGCCGAACATCACCTGCTGGTGGGCCAGCAGGCCGCGCAGCCGGACGGCGTGCACCGGCACCCCGTCCACGTCGGCGCCGCGCGCGCCGGGCAGGCTGTGGGTGGTCGGGTCCTGCTGCGGCGGGCGGCCGGCCTCGGCCCGGGCGGCCGCGATCAGCTGCGCCGTCCGGGTGGCGGTGCCGCTGGGGGCGTCGGCCTTGCGGTCGTGGTGCAGCTCGACCACCTCGACCGACTCGAAGTACCGGGCGGCGATCTGGGAGAACTTCATGCCGAGGATCGCGCCGATGGAGAAGTTCGGCGCGATCAGCAGGCCGAGCTCCGGGGCCTGGTCCAGCCGGCCGCGGACGGTGGCGAGCCGCTCGTCCGTCCAGCCGGTGGTGCCGGTGACCACGTGGATGCCGTGCCGCAGGCAGTAGTCGAGGTTGCCCATCACCGAGTCCGGGTGGGTCAGCTCGACGACGACCTGCGCCCCGGCCTCGGTCAGCTCCTCCAGCTTCGACCCGCGGCCGAGGGTGGCCACCAGGTCCAGGTCCGGAGCGGCCTCGACGGCCTTGACCGCCTCGGAGCCGATCCGGCCCTTGGCGCCGATCACGGCGACACGCAGCGTCATGGGGAAACGTCCTCTCACACCAGCAGATCGGCGAGCTTGGCGGCCCGCTTGTCGTTGACCGGGCCGATCAGCGCCAGCGACGGCCGGTACGCGCCCAGCACATCACGGGCGACCTCGTGGACGTCCTCCAGGGTCACCTCCGCGATCCGCTCCAGCATCTCGTCCACCGACAGGTGGTGCCCGTAACTGAGCTCGGCCTTGCCGATCCGGTTCATCAGCGAACCGGTGTCCTCCATGCCGAGCACGGTGGAGCCGGAGATCTGCCCGATCGCGCGCTGCAGCTCCTCCTCGGTGATGCCCTCGGCGACCACCTTGGCCAGCTCGGTGCGGCAGATCCGCAGCACCTCCTCGACCCGCTTGGGCTGGCAGCCGGCGTAGATGCCGAACAGGCCGCTGTCCGCGTACGACGAGGAGTACGAGTAGACCGAGTACGCCAGGCCGCGCTTCTCGCGGACCTCCTGGAACAGCCGGGAGCTCATCCCGCCGCCCAGGGCCGCGTTGAGCACGCCCATCGCCCAGCGGCGCTCGTCGTGCCGCGGCACGCCGGGCACGCCCAGCACCAGGTGGGCCTGCTCGGTGGAGCGGTTGAGCACCTCGACCTTGCCGGCCGTCCGCAGCGCCTTGACGCCGCGACGGGCCTCGGCGGGGGCCGCGGTGGAGCGGGCCAGCACCGGGGCGAAGGCCTGCTCGACCTGCTTGACCACCTTGCGGTGGTCGAGGTTGCCGGCCGCCGAGACGACCAGGTGCTCGGGGCGGTAGCGGCGGTGGTAGAACCCGGCGATCTGGTCCCGGGTGAGCGTCTTGATGGTCTCCTGGGTGCCGAGGATCGGGCGGCCGAGCGGGCCGCTGCCGAAGATCACCTTGGCGAACAGGTCGTGCACCACGTCGCCCGGGTCGTCCTCGGCCATCGCCATCTCCTCGAGGATGACGCCGCGCTCGGCCTCCACGTCCTCGGTGCGGATCAGCGAGCCGGTGAGCATGTCGCAGACCACGTCGATGGCCAGCGGCAGGTCGGTGTCCAGGACCCGGGCGTAGTAGCAGGTGTTCTCCTTCGCGGTGAAGGCGTTCATCTCGCCGCCGACCGCGTCCAGGGCCGCCGAGATGTCCAGCGCGCTGCGCCGCTCGGTGCCCTTGAAGAGCAGGTGCTCCAGGTAGTGGGTAGCGCCGTTGAGCTGCGGGGTCTCGTCCCGCGAGCCGACGCCGACCCAGATGCCGAAGGTCGCGGAGCGCACCGTCGGCAGGGTCTCGGTGACGACCCGCAGGCCGCCGGGGAGGACGGTGCGGCGCACCGTGCCGGCGCCGTCGACGCCCTTGAGCAGGGTCCGGGTGGTGCCGGGACGCTGCTTTACCGCCGGGGCCTGCGCCACGGGGGGTACCTCCAGAGGAAACGCACGTGGCGAAGGCACGTACGGACGAAAGCGTGGACAACGGGGTGCGGCCCGCACGCCGCGAGGCGTACGGGCCGCAGGGGTCAGCTAGCGGCGCTTCACTCGGAAGCGGCCTCGCCGCCTTCCTCGCCCTCGACGACCGGGATCAGCGAGAGCTTGCCGCGCGGGTCGATCTCGGCGATCTCGACCTGCACCTTGGCGCCGACGCCGAGAACGTCCTCGACGTTCTCCACGCGCTTGCCGCCGGCCAGCTTGCGGATCTGCGAGATGTGCAGCAGGCCGTCCTTGCCCGGCATCAGCGACACGAACGCGCCGAAGGTCGTGGTCTTGACCACGGTGCCCAGGTAGCGCTCGCCGACCTCCGGCATGGTCGGGTTGGCGATCTGGTTGATCGTGGTGCGGGCGGCCTCGGCGGCCGGGCCGTCGGCGGCACCGATGTAGATGGTGCCGTCGTCCTCGATCGTGATCTCGGCGCCGGTGTCCTCCTGGATCTGGTTGATCATCTTGCCCTTGGGGCCGATGACCTCACCGATCTTGTCCACCGGGATCTTGATGGTGATGATGCGCGGCGCGTTCGGGGACATCTCGTCCGGGGAGTCGATGGCCTCGTTCATCACGTCGAGGATGTGCAGGCGGGCGTCCTTGGCCTGCTTCAGCGCGGCGGCGAGCACCGACGCCGGGATGCCGTTCAGCTTGGTGTCCAGCTGGAGGGCGGTGATGAAGTTGCGGGTACCGGCGACCTTGAAGTCCATGTCGCCGTACGCGTCCTCGGCACCGAGGATGTCGGTCAGCGTGACGTAGTGGGTCTCACCGTCGATCTCCTGGGAGATCAGGCCCATGGCGATGCCGGCGACGGCGGCCTTCAGCGGCACACCGGCGTTCAGCAGCGACATGGTCGAGGCGCAGACCGAGCCCATCGAGGTGGAGCCGTTGGAGCTGAGCGCCTCGGACACCTGACGGATGGCGTACGGGAAGTCCTCGCGGGAGGGCAGCACGGGCAGGATGGCCCGCTCGGCCAGCGCGCCGTGGCCGATCTCGCGGCGCTTGGGGGCGCCCACGCGGCCGGTCTCGCCCACGGAGTACGGCGGGAAGTTGTAGTTGTGCATGTAGCGGCGGCGCGTCTCCGGGGAGAGCGTGTCCAGCTGCTGTTCCATGCGCAGCATGTTCAGCGTGGTGACACCCAGGATCTGGGTCTCGCCGCGCTCGAACAGGGCCGAGCCGTGCACCCGCGGGATGGCCTCGACCTCGGCGGCCAGGGTGCGGATGTCGGTGACGCCACGGCCGTCGATGCGGACCTTGTCCGTGATGACGCGCTCGCGGACGATCTTCTTGGTCAGCGCGTTGTAGGCGGCGCTGATCTCCTTCTCGCGGCCCTCGAACTCGGGGAGCAGCTTCTCGGCGGCCAGCGCCTTGACGCGGTCCAGCTCGTTGTTGCGCTCCTGCTTGCCCGGGATGGTGAGGGCCTGGGCGAGCTCGTCCTTGACGGCGGCGGTCAGCGCGGCGAGGACGTCGTCCTGGTAGTCCAGGAAGACCGGGAACTCGCCGGTCGGCTTGGCGGCCTGGGCGGCCAGCTGGGCCTGCGCGGCGCAGAGGACCTTGATGAACGGCTTCGCGGCGTCCAGACCGGCCGCGACGACCTCCTCGGTCGGCGCCTCGGCGCCGCCCTCGACCAGCTTGATGGTCTTGTCGGTGGCCTCGGCCTCGACCATCATGATCGCGACGTCGCCGTCCGGCAGGGCGCGACCGGCGACGACCATGTCGAAGACGGCCGACTCAAGCTCGCTGTGGGTCGGGAAGGCCACCCACTGGCCGTTGATCAGCGCGACGCGCACGCCACCGATCGGGCCGGAGAACGGCAGGCCCGCCAGCTGGGTGGAGGCGGAGGCGGCGTTGATCGCGACCACGTCGTACAGGTGGTCGGGGTTGAGCGCCATCACGGTGCAGACGACCTGGACCTCGTTGCGCAGGCCCTTGACGAAGGACGGGCGCAGCGGGCGGTCGATCAGGCGGCAGGTGAGGATCGCGTCCTCGGAGGGCCGGCCCTCGCGACGGAAGAACGAGCCGGGGATGCGGCCCGCGGCGTACATCCGCTCCTCGACGTCCACGGTCAGCGGGAAGAAGTCGAAGTGCTCCTTCGGCTGCTTGGACGCGCTGGTGGCCGACAGCACCATGGTGTCGTCGTCCAGGTAGGCCACGACGGAGCCGGCGGCCTGACGGGCCAGGCGGCCCGTCTCGAAGCGGATGGTACGGGTGCCGAAGGAACCGTTGTCGATCACGGCCTCGGCGTAGAACACGTTCTCTTCCACCTGGAAGATCTCCTCTTTCGTACGTTTCCGGGAGAGCGTCCCCGCGCACTGCCTCGGGGTCGGCCCGGGCCCTCGTCAGGGAGGGCGGCAGTCGGGCCGGTCTTCGATCGAAGCCTCCGGAGTGCCCCGCTCGGTCTGCGGGGGTTCCGACGGCCACTACCGAGGACCGGCGCCTCACGGCTGCCGGGCCGGGGCGGGCGGTTCGCGTCTGGACGCTCTCTCGGATGCGGGCGGCTTCCGTTTGAAGCCTTCGGCCCGCGGGGGGGTTCGGGTTCGTCTGCCCGGGTGGCGCGCTGGTGCGCCATCACCCGGCATGCCCACAACCCTACGGTGCAATCCTCGGGCACCCGGGGAGGTGCGCGCGAGTTGTTATGGCCGGGCGCCGCGGCCGAAGGGCCGCGGCATACGCGCGAGGGGCGGCTCCCCGGTGTGGGGAGCCGCCCCGAGCGGCGGTCTTAGCGGGCGCCGCCGGCGGCACCGCGGCGGATGCCCAGGCGGTCGACGAGCGTACGGAAGCGCTCGATGTCCTTCTTGGCCAGGTACTGCAGCAGGCGGCGGCGCTGGCCGACCAGGATCAGCAGGCCACGACGCGAGTGGTGGTCGTGCTTGTGCGCCTTCAGGTGCTCGGTCAGGTCCGAGATGCGACGGGAGAGCATGGCCACCTGAACCTCGGGGGAACCGGTGTCCCCCTCCTTCTGGCCGAACTCGGCGATGATCTGCTTCTTGACGTCAGAGGCGAGAGCCACTGCAACTCCTTTGGGTGTACCGAGCGGTCCTGGTCGACAACACAGGAACTCTGCGAGAACTCGGTGCCGTGAGCGCGGCCGCCGCTCTGCAGCCCACGACGGGGCGGCGGACACACGGCTGCGCTCGAAGGCCAAGCGTACCAGTGCCGCCCATCCGGTCGGTTCGCGGGGCCGGTGGGCGGCACGGAGCGGGCCGGGCGGGTCAGCCGGTGGCGCCGCGGACCAGCCGGTAGATGTCCAGGACGGCCAGCGCCAGCGGGACGAGCGAGATCAGGGTGAGACTGTCCACCAGGTCCAGGATGCGCCCCCAGAACGGGGAGACGCCGAGCCGGGGCACCACCAGGGAGATCGCGACGAGAAGCGCGGCCCCGAAGGCGATGGAAATCGCCAGCCAGATGGTGCGCAGGTCGAGCTGGGTGGTGGAGCCGGCCACCCGCAGGAAGAACTGCGGGGTGTGCAGGGACAACCCGACGATCAGCAGACACAGACCGAGCAGACCGGCCACGGTGAGGCTGAGGACCTGCGCGGTGTAGCGGAACAGCCGGGCGCGCAGCATGGTGGCCAGGCCCAGGGCGAGCGCGAGCAGCTCGGGGAAGGTCTCGTCGGTGAAGCCGAGGACGGCGCAGGCGCCGACCACGACCGCGGCGCAGCCGCCGACCAGGCCGACCAGCACCTCGTGGCCGCGGCGGGCCTGGTGGGCGATCTTCTCGTACTGGACGGCCTCGGCGCGCTCGGCCTCCTCGTCGTAGTCGCGGCTGCGGGTGCGGGTCTGGCCGGGGGCGCTGAAGCCGACCGGCAGCCGGGCGAAGCGGGCGGAGAGGCCGGGCAGGAAGCCGACCACGGCGACGGCGGCGACACCGGTGACGGCGGCGATGTGTCCGGCCGGGGTCCCGGGCATCAGGACGGCGGCGAAGGTGGCGAGCGCGCCGGCGGCGGCGACCAGGGCGGCGGCGACGAACACCGCGTCCTTCTCCGGCAGCAGGCCGACCAGCAGCACGGCGACCACCAGGACGGCGACGCAGCCCGCCAGGAACTGGATCCGGCCGGGGCCGTCCCACGGGTGGGCGACGGCGATGAGGCCGCTGCCGCCGATCATGGCGTGCGGCAGCGCGCCGAGGCCGAGGGCGAGGGCGGCGTGGGCGTCCTGGTAGACCCGGGCGCGCACGCCGGCCAGCGCGGTGAGCACGACGGCGGTGACACCGGCCAGGACGCCGGGCAGGCCGTGCATGTCGTGGCGCAGGTCGGAGAACCAGAGTGCGAAGCCGAGCAGGGTGAGCAGCACCCCGGCGCCGATCAGGCCGAAGCCGCGCATCAGCTCGGCGGTCCAGAACCGGCGGTCGGCCTCGACGGCGCTGGCGATGGCGTCGGCGACGTCGTCGTAGACGGCCGGCGGGAGGGACTCGGCGAAGGGGCGCAGCGCGAGCAGGTCGCCGTCGCGGACCTGCTGGGCGGCCAGCGGCAGTCCGCTGTCGAGGACGGTGCCGTCGCGGCGGACCAGGTGGAAGCCGGTGGGGGTGCCGTCGGGCTGGCTCTGGTTGGCCAGGCGCAGCACCTCGGGGTAGACGTCCGCGAGCGGGATGTCCTCGGGCAGGGCGACGTCGATCCGGCGGTCCGGGGCGACGACCGTCACCCGGCAGTAGCCGGTCGCGGCAGCGTTGCTCATGCTCCCGCCTCGATCCTTCGACGCACTTGGCGCTCCCCCTTGTTGACGGTGCCGAGGCACGGCGGCGCTCGGTGTGGCTGTGGAACCGGCCCGGCCGGGCCGCGAGTTGGCGCGGCGTTACCCTACCCGTTCGACAGGTGACCGGGGCCTGGCGGGCGGTGCGGGGGCGACCGTTAGGATCGGCGCCTGCGCGAAGGTACGGGGGCTGCGCTGTGTGGGGCGTCCTCAGCCGCCGGATTCCCGTACGGACCGTACGCAGTCGCGTGAGGGCTGATGCCGAAGTGATCGATCGACGCCGCGGGGTGGATGACACATGGGTGTGATCACGGTCAAGCGACCGGCAAGGGCGTATCCGCCCACCGTGCCGGACGAGCCGGTGGAGCTGGTGAGCCCACCCGAACTGCCCCGGCAGGGCGGCGAGGACTGGCTGATGAGCATCCTGCCGATGCTCGGCATGGGCGGGTCGGCGGTGTTCTTCTTCTCGCCCGGCGCGGCCGCCCCGATGAAGATCATGGGCGGTCTGATGATCGTCTCGACGGTCGGCATGGCGCTGGCCCAGATCGTGCGGGCCCGCAAGGGCGGCTCGACCGCGATGGCGGACGAGCGGCGCGACTACCTCAAGTACCTGCAGCAGACGCGCCGCCAGGTGCGTCGCACGGCGGAGCGCCAGCGCGGCGCGCTGCTGTTCCTGAACCCGGCGCCGGACCAGCTGTGGTCGATCGTCGAGGACGGGCGGCGACTGTGGGAGCGGCGCACCGGGGACGGCGACTTCGCGCAGATCCGGGTCGGCCTCGGGCCGGTGCAGCTGTCCACGCCGCTGGTGGCGCCGCAGACCGCGCCGATGGACGAGCTGGAGCCGCTTTCGGCGGCCGCCATGCACTCCTTCCTGAAGGCGCACGGCACCCTGCAGGACCTGCCGCTGGCGGTGTCGCTGCGGGCGTTCTACCACATCACGGTGTGCGGAGACCCGGACTCGGTGTACGGCAACGTGCGCGCGATGCTCTCCCAGTTGACCACCCTGCACTCGCCGGACGACCTGATGGTGGCCGTCGCGGCGGCGCCCGGCGCGGCCGAGGAGTGGGAGTGGACCAAGTGGCTCCCGCACAACCAGCACCGCAAGGAGGCCGACGGCGCGGGCTCGCGCCGGCTGTTCGCCACCGACCTGGGTGACCTGGAGGTCCTGCTGCAGGACGAGCTGGCCGGGCGCCAGCGCTTCGTCCGGGACGCGGCGCCCGCGGCGGACCAGCCGCACCTGGTGGTCGTCATGGACGGCGCCGGGGTGCCGCACGACTCGCTGCTGGCGAGCCCGGAGGGCGTCCAGGGCGTGACGGTCATCGAGGTGGTCCCGGGCGAGGTCGACGAGCCCAGCGGGCACCTGATGGTGACGGTCAACTCCGAGGAGCTGGTGCTGCGTTCGGCCTCCGGCGCGACGTACACCGGCAAGCCGGACCTGCTCTCGGTGTGGCAGTCCGAGGCGCTGGCGCGGCAGTTGGCGCCGTACCGGATCTCGGCCGGCGGGGACGACGAGCCGCTGCTGTCCAACCTGGACTTCACCGACATGATGAGCTCGGGCGACCCGGGCTCCTTCGACGTGAACCGCAGCTGGCGCCAGCGCGCCCAGCACGAGCGGATGCGGGTGCCGATCGGCGTCGGCGCCAACGGCGAGCACGTCTACCTGGACATCAAGGAAGCCGCGCTGGAGGGCATGGGCCCGCACGGCCTGTGCGTGGGCGCGACCGGTTCCGGCAAGTCGGAGCTGCTGCGCACCCTGGTGCTCGCGCTCGCGATGACGCACTCCTCGGAGATCCTGAACTTCGTCCTCGCCGACTTCAAGGGCGGTGCGACCTTCTCCGGCATGGCGGACATGCCGCACACCTCCGCGGTGATCACCAACCTGGAGGGCGAGCTCACCCTGGTCGACCGCATGCGCGACGCGATCGAGGGAGAGCTGCACCGCCGCCAGGAACTGCTGCGCTCGGCCGGCAACTACGCCAACATCCACGAGTACGAGCGGGCCCGGGCGGCCGGTGCGGCGCTGGACCCGCTGCCCTCGCTGGTGCTGATCATCGACGAGTTCTCCGAGCTCCTCAGCGCCAAGCCGGACTTCATCGAGATGTTCATCCAGATCGGCCGGATCGGCCGGTCGCTGGGCG
The DNA here is from genome assembly GCF_055576085.1 of Kitasatospora sp. NPDC033851. NCBI lineage: Bacteria > Bacillati > Actinomycetota > Actinomycetes > Kitasatosporales > Streptomycetaceae > Kitasatospora > Kitasatospora sp. NPDC033851. Next base: position 13,580 of record NZ_JBVIRL010000064.1, read on the forward strand.
TGCACCTGCTGCTGGCCTCGCAGCGCCTCGAGGAGGGCAAGCTGCGCGGCCTGGACACCTACCTCTCGTACCGGATCGGTCTGCGTACCTTCTCGGCGGCCGAGTCGCGGGCGGCGATCGGCGTGCCGGACGCCTACCACCTGCCGCCGGTGCCGGGCGTCGGCTACCTCAAGTTCGGCGAGGACGTGATGGACCGGTTCAAGGCCGCCTACGTCTCGGGGCCGTACCGGGCGCCGGGGCAGCAGCGGTCGACCGGCGGGCGGCGGGTCGCCGCCCACCCGGTGGAGTTCACCGCGGCCTTCGTGGAGCTGCCGGACCCGGTGGAGGAGGAGGCGCCGCAGGTACCCGAGCAGGACGACGCGCTGGTGGACACCGTGCTGGACGTGTTCGTCCAGCGGATGGCCGGCCAGGGCCCGGCCGCGCACCAGGTGTGGCTGCCGCCGCTGGAGGAGGCGCCGAGCATGGACCACCTGCTGCCGCCGCTGCAGGTCGCGCCGGAGCGCGGGCTGACCGCCCCCGGCTACCCGGTGGGCCGGCTGCGGGCGCCGATCGGCATCGTGGACAAGCCGCGCGAGCAGAAGACGGACATCCTGGAGGTCGACTACGCCGGGGCGGCCGGCCACGGCCTGATCGTGGGCGGCCCGCGCTCGGGCAAGTCGACCGTGGTGCGCACCGCGGTGACCTCGTTCGCCCTCACCCACACCCCGCTCGAGGTGCAGTTCTACCTGCTGGACTTCGGGGCGGGCAGCTTCCAGTCACTGGCCGGGCTGCCGCACGTCGGCGGCGTGGCCGGGCGCCTGGACGTGGACAAGGTGCGTCGGATGGTCTCCGAGGTGCACGGGGTGATGAACCGCCGCGAGGAGCTGTTCCGGGTCGCCGGGATCGACACCATCGGCACGTACCGGGCCCGCCGGGCGGCCGGGCAGCTGCCGGACGAGGCCTTCGGCGACGTGTTCCTGGCGATCGACGGCTGGAACACCTTCAAGCAGGAGTTCGAGGGCCTGGAGCCGGTGATCGGCGACATCGCCCAGCGCGGCCTCGGCTACGGCGTCCACCTGATCATCACCGCGGCCCGGTACGCGGAGGTCCGCCCGGCGCTGAAGGACCTGCTGCAGAACCGCACCGAGCTGAAGCTCGGTGACGCGATGGAGTCCGAGGTGGACCGCCGGGTGGCGCAGAACGTCCCGCCGCAGGCCGGTCGCGGCGTCACCCCGGAGCGGCTGCACTTCCTGTCCGGCCTGCCGCGCCTGGACGGCTCCTCCAGCGTCGACGACCTGCAGGACGGCGTGGCCGGGCTGGTCGGCGCGATCGACGGGGCCTGGTCCGGGCCGCGCGCCCCGCAGGTGCGGATGCTGCCGGCCGTCCTGGACGGGAACTCGCTGCCGAAGGGCTTCGAGCACCCGGAGCGCGGCGTGGCCTTCGCCGTCGACGAGGCGGAGCTGGCGCCGACCTTCGTCAACTTCGAGACCGACCCGCTGTTCATCGTGTTCGGCGACACCGAGTCCGGGAAGTCGGCGGTACTGCGGATGCTGATCAAGCAGATCACCGAGCGCTACTCGCCGGACCAGGCGGGCATCGTGGTCGGCGACTACCGGCGCGCGCTGCTGGGCACGGTGCCGCCGGAGTACCTGGTCGAGTACGCGGCCGCTCAGCCCGCCATGACGGCCATCGTGGACATGCTCCGCGGGGCCTGTTCCCGCCGGCTGCCCGGCCCGGACGTGACCGCCGAGCAGCTGCGCAACCGCAGCTGGTACAGCGGCAAGGACATGTTCGTGATCGTCGACGACTACGAGCTGGTCGCCACCAGCTCGGGCAACCCGCTGGCGCCGCTGGCCGAGTTCCTGCCGTTCGCCCGGGACATCGGCCTGCGGGTGATCGTGGCCCGCAGCGCGGGCGGCGCGGGGCGCTCGCTGTACGAGCCGGTGATGCAGCGGATGCGCGAGCTGGGCGGCCAGGGCGTGATCCTCTCCGGGAACCGGGACGAGGGCGCGCTGCTGGGGACGGTCAAGCCGCAGGCACTGCCGCCGGGCCGCGGGGTGTACGTGTCACGCCGCGCGACCGCCGGGCAGATGGTCCAGACGGGCTGGCTGCCGGTGGTGTAGCCACGACGGCCGTCACGGACGGTGATCGAAGGGGTCGGACTCACAGGAGTCCGACCCCTTCGGCGTCCCAGGTGCTGAAACGTTACCTAGATCTTTCCGGGCGGGTGCTGCGGTTCCCGCACCCGGCCGGGGCGTTGCCGCGCCTTTGAGAGGCGCCTGGGCGTATTGCCGTTCACCCGGATCCAGGCCTTTGAATCTCAGCCTTCAACGCTTTGTTTACCTTCGATTCAATCGCGATGGGGCCAAGGTAACAAGTCGGACATAGCACGCAATGACTGAACGTGATCATCGGATCGCATGTTTATGCCCTCCGCCGCAACGGATTCCGAAGCAGTTCCGACGTTGACGCGATCAATACGCCCAAGGTTCCATTGCGGCCCGGGAGCGACTGGACCAGGACCCGAGCAACCAGCCAGCGGAGGCGATACCGCTCCCACCCCAAAGACCGCACAGAGCCGATCGGAAGCCACATGACCGACACGCTTCGCCCGCCACAGACCGTAGCCGCATCGGCGGCCGGGGCAGCCGCGCCCCAGCAGCTCAAGCGTTCGATCGGCGTCGTGGGCGGAACACTGCTCACGCTGTCGTGCGTCACCCCGGCGTCGACGCTCTTCGTGATCGTGCCGGAACTGTTCTCCAGCATCGGCAGCGCCACCGCCCTGGCCATCGCCATCGGCACCGTGCTCTGCGTCGCCGTCGCGTTCTGCTACTCCGAGCTCGGCACCCTGATCCCCAGCGCCGGCGGCGAGTACGCGATGGTCGGCACCCTGGCTGGACGGCTGGCGGGCTGGCTGGTCTTCGTGCTCTCCCTGATCGTGGTGATGATCGTCCCCTCGGTCATCGCACTCGGCACCGCCGACTACCTCGCCCCCGTCCTGCACGTGGACAAGGCCATCGCCGGCGCCGCCGTGATGCTGGCCGCCACCCTGGCCGGCCTGCTCGACCTGCGCGCCAACGCCTGGATCACCGGCATCTTCCTGGTCCTCGAGGTCATCGCGGCCGGCGTGGTCTCGGTGCTCGGCTTCGCCCACACCAACAGCCACGCCCCCAGCCTGCTGCACGGCGTGGTCGCCGGGGACAACGGCGCCACCACCACGGTGAGCGTGGGCGCCATCGTCGGCGCGCTCGGCATCGCCCTCTTCATCACCCAGGGCTTCTCCACCGCCGTCTACCTGTCCGAGGAGCTGGAGAACCCCCGCCGCAACGTCTCGCGCACCGTGCTGTGGACGCTCGGCATCTCCTCCGCCGTCATCCTGATCCCGGTCGTCGCCATCACCATGGGCGCCCCCGACCTGCAGACCCTGACCTCCGGCGACATCTCCGGCATGGTCACCGCCTGGAGCAACTCCGCGGTCGGCACCTTCATCAGCCTCTGCGTCGCGCTGGCCATCATCAACGCCGGCATCGTCATGGTCATCCAGAACTCCCGGGTGCTGTTCGCCTCCGCCCGCGACAAGGCCTGGCCGGAGCCGGTCAACAAGGCCTTCGGCACCCTCGGCCGCTTCGGCTCCCCCTGGGTCGCCACCCTGGCCGTCGGCCTGCCCGGCGCCGCCCTCTGCTTCGTCAAGGGCGAGCTGCTGAGCAACATCACCGGCGTCGCCGTCACCGGGATGTACCTGCTGGTCGCGATCGCCGCGCTGCTCTCCCGCCGCGGCCACCACAAGCACGCCGCCGCCTGGCGGATGCCGCTGTGGCCGGCCGTCCCGGTCGTCCTGGTCGCCGTCCTGGTCTACGTGATGACCCAGCTGGACACCGAGCCCCTGCTGTGGACCGGCGGCATCACCGCCGCCGCCACCCTCTACTGGCTGTTCTACCTGCGCCCCCGGCAGGACACCCGCTGGGTGATCAGCCTCCCCGAGGACCAGCAGGACTGACCCCCACCCCTCCCCCACGGGCGGGGGGGGGGGGGGGCGGGGCGCCCCCCCCCCCCCCCCCCCCCCCCCCCCCCCCCCCCGCCGCCGCCCCCCCCCCCGCGCCCCCCCCCCGCCCCCCCACACC
>NZ_JBVIRL010000065.1:0-17205 GCF_055576085.1 Kitasatospora sp. NPDC033851
GCCCGACCCGGACGTGACCGACGCCAACGGCCACCCCCGCTGGTACCCCGACACCATCCGCGCCTGGGCCCGCAACCGCCCCCGGCGCCGCTGATGCCCCCCCCCCCCCCCCCCCCCCCCCCCCCCCCCCCCCCCCCCCCCCCGGGCCCGCCCCCCCGGGGGGGCCGCGCCCCCCCGCCCCGGCCCCCCCCCCCACGGCGGGCTCTGCTGCCCTGGCGGCGGTCTCAGTTGACGCAGTACGTGCCCGGCGGCCGCCACTCCGGCCCGACCAGCCGCTGCTCCAGCGTGTTCGGGGTGATCCGGATCCCGACCGTCCCGTCCAGCCCGACCCGGAACCGGCTGCGGGCCAGCACGATCAGGGCCGTCAGGCCGTACTTGTTGATCAGCGAGGTGCGGTAGCGCGCGGTCGCGTCGGCGTCGCAGAGCCGGGCGCGGGCCGGGACGCTGGGGCCGGTCGGGCGCCCGTGGGCGTCGCAGGGGCCGATCAGCACCCGGGGGTGGCGGCGGATCCGTTCGGCCTCGCCCGAGTGGGCGGGGGTCCAGACCCCGAGCGCCGTGCCGTCCGGCACCACCCAGAGCTGGGAGTCGATCCGGGTGCCGTCCTCGTCGAAGGTGGTGAGCAGGAGGTGTCTGCTGTCGGCGAGTCGGTCGGTGCGGTCGTGCACGATGTCCTCCCTCTGGCGTCGGGGGCGGGTCAGTGCCCGTGGCCCTCGGTGATCTCGCGGTACTCCTCGACGGTGGGCTTGGGAATCTGTGCGTGCTCGCCGTGGAATCCGCGGGACAGCCTCGCGCGGGTGCGGGTGAGCACCCCTGCCGGGTGGGCGACTCCATTCTCGTCCACCGGGGCGGGCAGTTCGAGGGGGCGCGACTGCTCGTGTGCCGTGAGCCGGTGGAGTTCGGCGGGCGTGAGCCCGGCGTGCACCTCGGTGAACTCGCCGTGCGGCAGCCGCTTGATGACGCCGGTCTCGCGGCCGTGCAGCACCTTGTCGCGGTCCCGGCGCTGCAGCCCGAGGCACCAGCGCTTGGTGACGGTGAAGACGATCACCGGGACGGCGAAGAAGCCGACGCGGGCGGCGTAGGTGATCGCGTTGAGGGACAGGTGCAGGTGGGTGGCGATGAGGTCGTTGCCGCCCGCCACGAGCGCCACCAGGTACAGGCTGATCCAGGCGGCGCCGAGTGCGGTGCGGACGGGCGCGTTGCGCGGCCGGTCGAGCAGGTGGTGCTCCCGCTTGTCGTCGGTGAGCCAGTTCTCCACGAACGGGTAGACCGCTATGGCGCCCAGGACCAGCGGGAACAGGGTGAACGGGATGAGCACCCCGAGGTTGAGGGTGTGGCCCCACGGGCCGACCTCCCAGCCCGGCATGATCCGGATCAGGCCCTCGGCGAAGCCCATGTACCAGTCCGGCTGGGCGTCGGTGGAGACCTGGTCGGGACGGTACGGTCCGTACGCCCAGATCGGGTTGACGGTCGCGATCGCCGCCAGCAGCGCGATGATGCCGAACACCAGGAAGAAGAACCCGCCGGCCTTGGCCAGGTAGACCGGCATCAGCGGCATGCCGACGACGTTCTTCTCGGTCCTGCCGGGGCCCGCCCACTGGGTGTGCTTGTGGTAGAAGACCAGGATCAGGTGTGCCACCAGGAGCCCGAGCATGATGCCGGGGATCAGCAGCACGTGGATGGTGAAGAACCGCGGCACGATGTCGTGGCCGGGGAACTCGCCCCCGAACAGGAACATCTGGACGTAGGTGCCGATCAGCGGGACGGCGAGGATCGCGCCCTCGATGAACCGGAGGCCGGTGCCGGAGAGCAGGTCGTCCGGCAGCGAGTAACCGAAGAAGCCGTCCAGCATGCCGAGGAAGAGCAGCAGGAAGCCGAAGACCCAGTTGATCTCGCGCGGCTTGCGGAACGCGCCGGTGAAGAACACCCGCATCATGTGGACGAACATGGCCGCGACGAAGACGATCGCCGCCCAGTGGTGGATCTGCCGGATCAGCAGGCCGCCGCGCACCTCGAAGCTGATGTCCACGGTGGAGGCGTAGGCCTCCGACATCGCGATGCCCTTGAGCGGCACGTACGAGCCGGCGTAGACCACCTCGCCCATCGACGGCTTGAAGAACAGGGTCAGCCAGACGCCGGTCAGGATGATGATCAGGAAGGTGTAGAGGCAGATCTCGCCCAGCATGAAGGACCAGTGGTCCGGGAAGATCTTGCGGAGGTTCGCCCTGGCCAGGGTGTAGATCCCCAGCCGGCCGTCCGCCCAGTCGGCGGCCCGCTGCCCCCGCCCTGGGCTCTGATTCCGGGTCATGTCGCACGCACCTCGGTCCGAAGGAAACGGGGAGATGTCCCCGATTCGCACTGGGGTCCACCCTAAACGGGGGGTCATCCCCACTTCCAGCCGGGGGTCGGGTGAGGTGAGCATCGGGCGGAGGCGGAGGCGGAAGCAGTGAGGCGGCGGAAACGGCGAGCGGCCCGTCCGGTGTCGTGAGACACCGGACGGGCCGCGTACGCACCCGAGTGAAACCCCTGGGCGTCAGTGCACCAGCACCGGCACCTCGTCGGCCTTCGCGGCGCCCGCACCGGCGCCCGCACCCGACGTCGCGTCGGGGCGACCGGCGTTGATGAAGGTGAAGGCGACGGCGGCGGCTGCCACCAGGATCCCGAAGGACACCCAGATCGCGGTCGAGAAGCCGTGCACCATGCCCTGGAACTGCAGCGCCTTGGCGGCCTCCGGGGAGGCGGCGGCCGCGGCGGTGGCGTGCGAGGCCAGCCAGCTGGTGGTCGCGCTGGCCGCGATGGTGTTCAGCAGCGCGGTGCCGATGGCGCCGCCGACCTGCTGCGAGGTGTTGACCATCGCGGAGGCCACGCCCGCGTCGCGCGGCTGGACGCCGTACGTGGCGAGGCTCATGGCCGGCATGAACGCGGTGCCCATGCCGAGGCCCATCAGGATCAGGCCGGGCAGGATCAGCGCCGGGTAGGACGTGTCCAGGCTGATGTGGGTCAGCAGGAACATGCCCGCCGAGGCGACCAGGAAGCCGGGCGCCATCAGGTAGCGGGCCGGAACCCGGGTCATCAGCCGGGCGCCGATCTGGGTCGAGCCGGTGATCATGCCCGCCACCATCGGCAGGAAGGCCACGCCGGTCAGCACCGGGCTGTAGCCGAGCACGATCTGCAGGTAGTAGGTCAGGAAGAGGAACAGACCGAACATGCCGATCACGGCCATGCCCAGCGACAGGTACACCCCGCCGCGGTTGCGGTTCAGCACCACGCGCAGCGGCAGCAGCGGGGCCTTGACCCTCAGCTCCACCATCACGAAGGCGAACAGCAGCACGGCGGCCGCGGCGAACAGGCCCAGGGTGCTGCCGGCGGTCCAGCCGCTGGTCTCGGCCCTGGTGAAGCCGTAGACCAGCGAGACCAGGCCGGTGGTCACCAGCAGCACGCCGGGGACGTCCAGCTTGCTGCGGTTGCGGCCCTCGGCGGGCTCGCGGATCACCAGCACCGCGCCGGCGGCGGCGGCGATGGCGAACGGGATGTTGACGAAGAAGGTCCAGCGCCAGTTCATGTACTCGGTCAGCAGGCCGCCGAGGATCAGACCGATGGCGCCACCGCCACCGGCGATCGCACCGTAGATGCCGAAGGCCTTGGCGCGCTCCTTCGCCTCGGTGAAGGTCACGGCGAGCAGCGACAGCGCGGCCGGCGCGAGCAGTGCGCCGAACACGCCCTGCAGGGCGCGGGCGCCGAGCAGCATCGCGGTGTTGACCGCGAAGCCGCCGAGCGCGGAGGCCAGCGCGAAGCCGGTCAGGCCGACGATGAAGGTCCGCTTGCGGCCCCAGAGGTCCGCGATCCGGCCGCCGAACAGCAGCAGGCCGCCGAAGGCCAGCGCGTAGGCGGTGATCACCCACTGGCGGTTGCCGTCGGTGATGCCCAGGTCCTTCTGGGCGGACGGAAGGGCGATGTTCACGATGGTCGCGTCGAGGACGACCATCAGCTGGGCGAGGCCGATGAATATCAGCGCTTTCCAGCGGCGGGGATCGGGCAGCGTCGCCGGTCGGGCGTCGGTTTGAGGCATGGGGGTACTCACTTCACGGTGCGTGGTGTGCGTGAACGGTCAACTGCCGTACGGGAACGGCTGGTTGCCGTACGGTGAAAGGTGCTCGAAGGCATGTCCGGGGCAGGCCGGGTCGGCGCCGCCCAGGAGCGCGGGTCGCCCGGTGTCGCCGGTCGGATCAGGTGTGCCGGTCGGATCAGGTGTGGTGCATCGGTCAGTTCTGGGTCAGGAAGTCCTCGAAGGTTGCGGCCCGGCCGGGCAGGACCGAACGGGCCGGCGCGCGCAGGCCGTCCAGGAACAGCTGCAGGTGCCGGTGGACGAACTCGTCCAGCAGCCGGCAGGAGGTGCCCGGCAGCGGTCGGGTCAGCTGGCTCATCGCGATGAACAGGTCACCGTGGTCGACGTCCGGCCGCAGCTCGCCCGCCGCCCGGGCGCGCTCCATCAGTCCGCTCACGGCGGACCGCAGGCGCTCCCGGATCTCGGTCAACTCCGGGTCGTGCGGGTCGACATGGCTGGTGAACAGCGCGCACAGACCGCCGACCTTCTCCGCGACGGTCGCGTGCGCGAACCGCTGTAGAGCGTCGAACGGGCCACCGCCGTCAGCGGCGTCCGCCTCCGCCGTCGCCGTCTCGGCGAGAGCCAGGATGCGGTTCTTGACCAGCAGTGCCACCTCGCGGATCAGTGCCATCCGATCCGGGAAGTTCCGGTAGAGCGTGGCATTGCCGACCCCCGCCCGCTTGGCGATCTCGTCCAGCGGCACATCCGCACCGTGCTCGACGAACGCCTCCCGGGCCGCCAGCACGATCCGCTCCCGGTTCCGGCTCGCATCCGCACGCAACTTCGGCGTACGGACACTCCCCGCGGGACGAACCGACTCGGCGGCTACGGTGGTCACGACGACTGCTCCTTCAGGATACCGGGGAAGTTCTCCCCGCTTCTGCCAACGTAGTCGGAAACGGGGAATCTGTCCCCGGAATTTCCGCCACCCATGTGACCTGCGTCACACTGCGGGGTCGCCGGCGTCGACGGCGGGGCTCAGATTGAGCTCCAGCCGTCCCAGTAGGCCGGTCAGCGCGGCCCGGTCGGCCTCGTCCAGCCCGGTCAGGGTGACCGCCTCCAGCTCCCGCCAGGACTGCGCGACCTGATCGCGCAGGGCGCAGGCCGCCGCCGTCGCCTCGACCACCACGGCTCGCCGGTCGGTCTCACTGCGCCGGCGCCGGACGAACCCGGCCTGCTCCAGCCGCTGCACCATCCGCGTCACGGTGGAGGCGTCCGTGCCGAGCTCCTCGATCAGTGCGGCCTGCGGCAGCGCCCCGCGCTCCCAGAGCAGCATCATCAGCAGCTCCTGCCCGGCGTGCAGGCCGTGCGGGCGCAGCAGGCGCTCCGCGTTCGCCCGGTGCAGGCGGGAGACCCGGGCGATGGCCTGGCTGATGCCGCCGGCCTCGGCGAGGGGGTTCGGGAGTTCAGGCATGGGTTCATTGTATGCGCAATCAGTTCTTCTCTTCTGGGGCCATCTCTTGCGCTGGGCATTCCTCAAGCGTTTACTTGGCCGCACAAGCAAATTGCTTGGCCGAACAAGTAACTGGGGGATCCGTCATGCGAGTCATCAGCGAGACCGTGCGCGTCAACGACCCGGCCAACCCCGACGAGGTGCACCTCACCCGGGACGACGTCTGGGCCGGCCTGGTGCGCAAGGCCGAGAACGCGGTGCCCGTCGTCGCCGCCATGGACGAGTGCACCGTGCTCGAGCGGACCGAGAAAGGCCTGATCCGCGAGGTCGTCTTCCACGGCGAGCGGGTGCGCGAGGAGATCGTCTTCCACCCGAAGACCCGCGTCAGCTTCTTCCGCGACGACGAGGCCGCCCGCTGGGTGATCCACAACGACATCGACGAGGACGAGCACGGCCTCACCCTCACCTTCCGCGGCGAACTCGACCTCGGCGGCGGAGAAGCCGAGGAAGCCGCCGCCACCCGCATGCACGGCGGCTACCTGCTGGCCATCCAGACCACCCTCAAGCTCACCCGCGAGGTCGTCCGGAACGCCTGACCCCTTGCGTCGCCCACCGGGCTGTCGGCTCAGCTCTGCTGGTCGACCGGGACTCCGCCGAGGTCACCGTGTTCAGCGAGCCCGACGGGGTGCGCTACACGAACGCTCGGACCCTCCCGTTCGGCAGGACCGTTCGGCTGCCGGACCCGGTGGGCATCTCGTTGGACACCGAGGCGTTGAAGAACTGGGTGCGCTGATCCCGGGCATGGCTTCCCCGGGGTGTCCGGGGTGGCGGCCTAGGCTGTGGGCGTCCCGGGCGGCCGGTGGGCCGTGGGAGTCGGGAGGGGCCCGGCGGCCGGGTGGGCGAGGAGGTTCGCGATGGGCAGCGGTGAGACCGCCAGGGTGCGTTGTGTGGCGGCCGTTCCGTGCTGGGTGAGCCTGATGGCCCGGGACCTGGAGAGGGCCAAGGGGTTCTACGGGCCGCTACTCGGCTGGGAGTTCGAGGCCGGGCCGGACCGCTTCGGCCCGTACGTGCACGCGGTGGTCGGCGGGGAGGCGGTGGCCGGGCTCGGCGTCGCGGGCGAGGGGGCGATCCCGCTCGCCTGGACCAGCTACTTCGGGACGGAGAGCGCCGACGCGGCCGCCGACGCGGTGCGTGAGCGCGGCGCGACGCTGGCGGTCGGCCCGCTGGCCTTCGACGCCGGGCGGGTGGCCTTCGCGGCGGACCCGGCGGGCGCGGTGTTCGGCATCTGGGAGGGCCCGCTGGGCCGGGCCCGGAAGCTGGAGCTGCCCGGCGCGCCGGTCTGGATCGAGCTGCGCACCCCGGACCCGTTCGCGGCGGCGCTGTTCTACGGCGAGGTGTTCCGCTGGGACGGCCGCGACCCGGAGCGCTTCGAGGTCCGCTGGGAGCACGACCGGGTGGTGCTGCGGGCCGAGGGGAACAACGTCGCGGCGCTGGCCAGGGAGCAGGCGGGCGGCCCGGCGGGGATGCCACCGCACTGGGAGGTGTCCTTCGCCGTCCCGGACACCGACCGGGCGCTGGCCCGGGCGGTCGAGCTGGGCGGCGCGGTGCTCGGCCCCGCCTTCGACTCCCCGTACGGGCGGGTGGCCCGGCTGCAGGACCACGAGGGCGCCCGCTTCGCGGTGATCAGCCTGGAGGGCTGACGAGGGGCTGACCAAGGGCTGACGAAGGACGACGAGGGGCTGGCGAAGGACTCGGCGAAGGGCTGACCGGAGGGGTCAGGAGCCGAGCGCCTCGCGGTCCGCCCGTAGCCGGTCGCCGAGTGCGGCGCGTTCGGCGGCGGGCAGGGCCTTGCGGGCGGCGGCGAAGAGCTGCTTCTCCTCGCTGAGCAGGTGCCGCCGCAGGGTGTCGCCGAGGCCGTGCAGCAGGGTGTCGAAGACCGGGTCGTCGGGGCGGAGCGCCTGCAGGTCGGAGAGGTACTGCCCGATCGCCAGGTGGTCGTGGATGCTGCTGAACACCAGTGCGCCGCCGTCGGGCACGTCGTGCTGCACGAGCGGGAAGAGGTGTTCCTCCTCGGCGGCGCAGTGGGCGAACAGCAGGTCGGTCAGCCGGGTCACCAGGGGGCCGCGCCCGGGGCTGCCGGCCGGGGCGGCCTCGATCGCGTCGAGCAGTTCGGTGACCGCCCGGTGGTCGGCGGTGAACTCGCCGAGGATGTCCGGCCTGCGGCTCATGGCGCGCCCGCCTCTCGCTCGGAAACTGATCCCCGTACCTTCCAGTATCCGGCGTCGGGCGGTTCGGCCGGCTGGGCCCCCGGTCACCCTCCGTCCCGGTCACGCCGTGGTGCGGTCACTCTCCGTCCTGGCTGCCCCGCCGTCCGGTCACCCGGCGTCCCGCCGCCCGGTGAGGGCGAGCATGTGGGTCTGGGGGCTCGCGTCCTCGGTCACCGGCAGGGGCGGGTCGAAGAGCCCGCTGCCGGAGAGGTCCCCGTAGCCGGAGATCTCGCCGAGCGTGAAGTCGACGAGCTCGGCGGGGAGCCGGGTGCGCCGTCCGATGCCTTCGGCGAGGTCCCAGGTGTGGATGGTCAGGTCGGTGGTGAGCTGGTCCAGGTAGTACTGGCCGGAGACGTCGCCGAAGGAGAGGTGGACGGTCAGCTCGGTGGCGCCGGGGACGGCCCAGGCCTGTCGGGCGGCTTCGGCGGCGTCCGTCCAGGCGGCGACGGGGTCGTCGCCGAGTACGTCGCCGTCGAAGCGGCCGCCGACCTCGGTGATGGTGGCGCCCATCAGCAGTTCGGGCACCCAGAGCTGTTCGCCGGTGAGGTGGTTGACGAGGTCGCGGACGGACCAGTCGGCGCACGGGGTGCGGGAGTCCCACTGGTCGGGAGTGATCAGCCGGACGCGTTCGTCGAAGGCGGCCAGGGCTTCGGGGTACGGGGTGCCGGTGCGCGCGCCCCGCTGGTGTTGCCTGCGTTGAGCCATGTCTCCACCCTGCCCCGGTTCGGGCGGGGGTCGCGAGTCGCCCACGAAGCGTCAGTTGTTCAAATTCGAACTCCACGGTACGGTCGGGGGAGCGGCCGGTTCAAATTTGAACAATGGCGTCGGGGTGACGACCCCCGCCCGCCGCCTCACCGCACCCCCTCACGCCGGCCCCGGCCGGCGACGACCGACCCTCGATCGATGGAGACGCGCATGCCGAGCAGCAGCCCGAGCACGACCGCCGCCACCAGCCCCACCGTCAGCCCGGCCCGGGAGAACTCCGGGTCCGCGACGACCTCCCCGCACGCCTATGACGTCGGACTCCTGCTCCTGCGCCTGGTCCTCGGCCTGACCATGGCCGCGCACGGCAGCCAGAAACTGTTCGGCTGGTTCGGCGGCGGCGGGATCGACGGCACCGGTCACTTCTTCACCATGAGCGGCTACCCGGCCGGTCACGCCATGGCCGTGGTGGCCGGCCTCACCGAGACGCTGGGCGGACTCGGCCTCGCCGTCGGCCTGTTGACCCCGCTGGCGGGCGCCGCGATCGTCGGCACGATGGTCAACGCGATCGCTGTCACCTGGGGCGGCGGCTTCTTCGCCCCGAAGGGCAGCGAGTACGAGCTGCTGCTGACGGCCGGCGCCGCCGCGCTCGCGCTGACCGGTCCGGGCCGCTACGCGGTGGACCGCTTCCTGCCGGTGGTGCGGGCGCACCGCCTGGCGTACGGCGTGGCCGCCGTCGTGGTCGGCCTCGCGACGGCGGGCGTGATCCTGCTGCTCCGCAAGTAGCGGCTCGGCGCGCTGCGCCCCGCACGGAGCGCTCCGCACGTAGTACCCCCCGAACGGCCGGTTCGCCGGCTGTGCGGCAACTGAACGTCCTGGAGACCGTGGTGACGAATCGTCACCATGGTCTCCTCGCGTTTTCCCCGCGAACTGCGCACAACGCCCAGGGTTCCCAAGGGTATGTGATGTGTGCCATGGTACATGTCACACTCCCCACCGGTTCCCGACGGAGTCGCCCCCACGCGGCGCCGTCGCCAACGGTCCTCGATTCCCCCACCGGTCGCGCCCCGATCGCGGCCGACGACGGCCCGGAGGCCCTCACGTGAGTCCCTCACGTCTGCTGCGACTCCCGCAGCTGGCACGATTGTTGACGCTCGTCCTGTCCCTGTTCCTGGCGGTCGGCCTGTTCGCGCCGCAGAGCCAGGCCGCGCCCGCCGCCCCCGGCGGCGCGCCCGCCCCCACCACCCCCGCCGGACCGGCGCCCCAGCCGGCCACCGGCACGCCCGAACGCGGCGACGGCGAGCGGCAGTTCGCCTCCGCCGACCAGCGCGCCCCGCTGTCGCTGGACACCCGGCCGGCCGAGGTGAAGGCGTCCACGGCGCCGAACACCAAGTCCTTCCGGCTCGGCGCGGCGGCCGAACAGGCCTGTACCACCGGCGACTTCACCGGCCGGACCGGCAGCGACCTGGTCCAGCACATCAAGGCCGCCGACATCCAGTGCATCAACAGCCTCTTCCAGCTCACCGGCGGTGACGCGCGCGGCGCGTTCCGCGAGGAGCAGATGACCACGGTGGCGTACGCGCTGCGCGACGCGGCGGGCAGCTACCCGGGCGACAACTCCACCTCCGTCGAGCAGTTGGTGCTGTTCCTGCGCGCCGGCTACTTCGCGCAGTGGTACCACCCGGGTGACGTCGGCACGTACGGCACCGCCCTGCAGACGGCGATCCGCTCCGGTCTGGACGCGTTCTTCGGCAGCGCGCACTCGCGTGACGTCGCCGCGGGCAACGGGTCCATCCTGGGCGAGGCCGTCACCCTGATCGACAGCGCGCAGGAGAACATCCGCTACCTCACGGTGGTCAAGCAGCTGCTGACCGACTACAACAGCGCCACCTGGAACCCGGCCGGCATGGCCTGGTCGGTCAACCCGGTGTTCACCGTGCTGTTCCGCGGCCACCAGCTGGCCGGCTTCGACGCGGCCGTCGAGGCCGACCCGAGCGTCCTGGACACCCTCTCCACCTTCGCCGCCCGCAACAACGACCTGCTCGGCGGCGACTTCGGGGTGCTGGTCTACAACGCGACCAAGGAGCTCGGCCGCTTCCTGAAGGACACGGCGCTCCAGGCCAAGGTCCGTCCGCTGGCCAAGGGGCTGGTGGACAAGGCGGCGCCGAACGGACGCACCGTCTTCCAGTGGGCCGCGGTCGCCGAGGCGGTCGGCTTCTACGACGCCGGCAACTGCTCGTACTACGGCACCTGCAACGCCGCCGACCAGCTCAAGGCCGGCGTGCTGACGGTGAACCACACCTGCAGCCCGAGCATCAAGCTGATCGCCCAGGCGCTGGACAGCACCCAGCTGGGCACCGCCTGCACCAGCCTGACCGGCCAGGACGCCTACTTCCACTCGGTGGTCAAGGACAACGGCCCGGTCAAGGACGACGGGAACAACACGATCGAGGTCGTGGTCTTCCACTCCTCGCGCGACTACCAGGTGCTGGCTGCCGCCATCTACGGCATCGACACCAACAACGGCGGCATGTACCTGGAGGGCGACCCGGCGAAGGCCGGCAACCAGCCGCGCTTCCTCTGCTACGAGGCCGAGTGGGCCCGTCCGTCCTTCGAGATCTGGAACCTCAACCACGAGTACACCCACTACCTCGACGGCCGGTTCGACATGTACGGCGACTTCAACACCGGCATGACCACCCCGACCGTCTGGTGGGTCGAGGGCTTCGCCGAGTACGTCTCCTACTCGTACCGGAAGGTGAACAACGACGGCGCCATCGCGGCCGCCGGCCGGCACACCTACAAGCTCAGCGACCTCTTCGACACCGTCTACGGTGACCAGGACCGGGTCTACCGCTGGGGCTACCTGGCCGTGCGCTACATGCTGGAGCAGCACCGCTCCGACATGGACGCGATCCTCGCCAAGTACCGGGTGGGCGACTGGGCCGGTGCCCGCACCCTGCTGAAGACCACCATCGGCACCCGCTACGACGCCGACTTCGACAGCTGGCTGACCAAGTGCGCGGGCGGCGCCTGCGCCACCGACGGCGGCGGTGCCACCACGCCGCCGCAGCTGCCGGAGTGCACCGCGGCCGACCCCCGGCAGCTGGACGCCAACTGCGCCCGCAGCAACGTGGCGGCCACCACGGGCAACTACGCGCACTTCTACCTCCTGGTGCCGGCCGGCACCAAGCAGGTGAAGATCACCACCGCCGGCGGCACCGGTAACGGCGACCTCTACTACAACGCGAGCAACTGGGCGTACACCGACAGCAGCGCCACGCGTTCGACGGGCCCGGGCAACTCCGAGACGCTGACCGTGACCGACCCGCCGGCGGGCTACGTCTACTTCAGCCTCTACGCCCAGCAGGGCTTCAGCGGGGTGACCGTCACGAGCGAAATGTGAGCCGAGAACGGCGAACGGACAGGTGACCGCCCCGGCGGAGCGCTTCGGCGCCCCGCCGGGGCGGGGTCCGTATGTCCGGGGGCCACACCCGGGCCACCCCGCCGACCCGCACCCGGGTCACCCCGCTGACCTGCACCCGGGCTACCCCGCCGACCCGCACCCCGGGCGGGCTACCCGCCGACCCGCACCAGCGCCAGGGTGATGTTGTCCGGTCCGCCGGCTTCGATCGCCGCCTTCCACAGCTCGAACGCCGCCTTGCCGTCGGCCTGTTCGGTGCCCTCGTAGGACCGGGCCAGCAGTGCGGCCAGCTCCTCGTCGGGCACCGGGTCGGTCAGGCCGTCGCTGCACACCAGGTACCGGTCGCCGGGGGCCAGCGGGGCGGCCCGGACGTGCGGTTCGACGAAGGTGAGGCCGAGCGAGCCGCCCAGGGTCTGGGTGACCACCGAGGTGGTGCGCCGTCCGGGCGGCAGTGGGGGGCTGTCGTCCACGCTCACCTGGCGCAGCCCGTCCCGGGTGATCCGGTAGACCCGGCTGTCGCCGACGTTGAAGGCCAGCACCTGCTCGGCCAGCAGCACCAGTCCGGCGACCGTGGTGCCCATGGCGGCGAGTTCCGGCTCCCCGGCGGCGGCCGCGTAGACGGCCCGGTTGCATTCCTGCAGCTCCTCCCGGATGGCCTCCTCGCCGTCCAGGGCGTCCCCGTCGGCGGCGAGCCGGCGGGCGACGAGGGCGCTGGCGACCTCGCCGCCGGGGTGGCCGCCCAGGCCGTCGGCGACCGCGACCACGCAGGGCGGGCCGAGCGGGAAGAGCAGGCTCTGCGGGTTGGCGGTCACCGTGGCGCAGAGGGTCCACGGGCCGACCGTGAGGCTGTCCTCGTTGTGCTCCCGCACCAGGCCCTCGTGGCTCAGCGCGCTCACCGCGATGTACGGCGCCATCGTCCGCCGCCCTTCCGGAGCCCCGTCCCCTTGCCGTCGTCCCGCTTTCCATTGTGGGTGGGAATAACGATCCCCACCCGGCTGCTAAGGTGGTTGAAAGTTGGACTACCTGGGAGTGGTGAGCAGCATGCAGTTCGGAATCTTCTCCGTCGGCGACGTGACGACCGACCCCACCACCGGCCGCACTCCGAGCGAGCACGAGCGGATCAAGGCCATGGTGGCGATCGCGCGCAAGGCCGAGGAGGTCGGCCTGGACGTCTTCGCGACCGGCGAGCACCACAACCCGCCGTTCGTCCCGTCCTCCCCGACGACCATGCTCGGCTACATCGCCGCGCAGACCGAGCGCATCATCCTCTCCACCTCGACGACCCTGATCACCACCAACGACCCGGTGAAGATCGCCGAGGACTTCGCGATGCTGCAGCACCTGGCCGAGGGCCGGGTGGACGTCATGATGGGCCGCGGCAACACCGGGCCGGTCTACCCGTGGTTCGGCAAGGACATCCGCCAGGGCATCCCGCTCGCGATCGAGAACTACGCGCTGCTGCACCAGCTGTGGCGCGAGGAGGTCGTGGACTGGCAGGGCCGCTTCCGCACCCCGCTGCAGGGCTTCACCTCCACCCCGCGCCCGCTGGACGACCTCCCGCCGTTCGTCTGGCACGGCTCGATCCGCAGCCCTGAGATCGCCGAGCAGGCCGCCTACTACGGCGACGGCTTCTTCGCGAACAACATCTTCTGGCCGAAGGAGCACTTCCGGAAGCTGGTCAACCTCTACCGCGAGCGCTATGCCCACTACGGCCACGGCACCCCCGAGCAGGCGATCGTCGGCCTGGGCGGGCAGGTGTTCATGCGGAAGAACTCCCAGGACGCGGTGCGCGAGTTCCGTCCGTACTTCGACAACGCGCCGGTGTACGGGCACGGGCCCTCGCTGGAGGAGTTCACCGAGCAGACCCCGCTGACCGTCGGCAGCCCGCAGGAGGTCATCGAGAAGACGCTGACCTTCCGGGAGACCTTCGGCGACTACCAGCGTCAGCTGTTCCTGATGGACCACGCCGGCCTGCCGCTGAAGACCGTGCTGGAGCAGCTGGACCTGCTCGGCGAGGAGGTCGTGCCGGTGCTGCGCGAGGAGTTCGCCAAGGGCCGCCCGGCCGAGGTGCCGGAGGGGCCGACCCACGCCGCGCTGCTCGCGGCCCGCGACGAGAAGGCCGCCGAGACGGTCGGCGAGCAGGCCGGCGAGAGCGAGAACGAGAAGGTGGAGGTGTCCAAGTGAGCGCCTACAAGCTGGTGGTGGTGAGCGCCGGGCTCAGCAAGCCGTCCTCGACGCGCCTGCTGGCGGACCGGCTCGCCGACTCGACCGTCCGGCAACTCGCCCCGGCGGGGCGGGAGGTGGAGGTCACCGTGGTCGAACTGCGGGACCTCGCCGTGGAGATCGCGAACAACTTCGTCACCGGCTTCCCCGGCGCCGCGCTGCGCGGGGCGATCGAGGCGGTGACGGAGGCGGACGGGCTGATCGCGGTGACGCCGATCTTCACCGCCTCCTACAGCGGTCTGTTCAAGTCCTTCTTCGATGTGATCGACCACGATGCACTCACCGGCAAGCCGGTGCTGATCGCCGCCACCGGCGGCACGCCGCGGCACTCGCTCGCCCTGGAGCACGCCGTCCGTCCGCTGTTCGGCTATCTGCGCGCGGTGGTGCTGCCGACCGCGGTCTACGCGGCCACCGACGACTGGGGTGCGGCGGGCGACGGGCTCACCGACGGGCTGCCGCGCCGGATCGACCGTGCGGCGGGCGAGCTGGCAGCGCTGCTGTCCGGCCGCGGGTCGGCGGCGCCCACGGTGCCCGAGCAGGCGGCGGCCGAGCAGGTGGTGCCGTTCGCGCAGCAGCTGGCGGCCCTGCGGGTCTGACCGGCGATGGTCGAACAGGCCGGCTGATCACCCGGACGGCCCCGTCGGAACACCGTCCGACGGGGCCGTCCGGCCTGGTGTGGCGGGGCCGTCCGGATGCGCGTCAACCGCGCCGGATGGTCCGCTGTGCGGTGTAATCGTTCCCATGATCAGATTTGTGCTGGTCCGTCCGGTGTTCGGCACGCCCGCGCCCCGCCGACGCCCGCGCCCCGCCGGGAGCGGCTGACGTGGGCCCGCCGCGGGAGAACCCCGTCCTCGCGCCAGTCGTGTGCCTCGCGCCGATCTTCCCGAGGAGGACCGAGACATGCAGCCCGAACCGCAGGCCGTGCTCTCCCCGCTGACCGGCGCGGCGATCTTCCTGGTGCTCACCGTCGAGCCCGGGGGCGAGGACGCCGTCCGCGACCTGCTGCCCGACCTCGCCGCCCTGCGCCGCTCGGTCGGCTTCCGGGCCCCGGAGGGCGGCCTCACCTGCGTCACCGGCATCGGCTCCGAGCTCTGGGACCGCCTCTTCGACGGCCCCCGGCCGGCCGCCCTGCACCCCTTCCGGGAGGTGGCCGGCCCCCGCCACCGGGCCCCGGCCACCCCGGGCGACCTGCTGCTGCACCTGCGGGCCGAGCGGATGGACCTCTGCTTCGAGCTCGCGGGCCGGCTCACCTCCCGCCTGGCCGGCCCGGCCACCGTGGTCGACTCCGTCCAGGGCTTCCGGTACTTCGACGACCGGGACCTGCTCGGCTTCGTGGACGGCACGGAGAACCCCGAGGGCCGGGCCGCCGTGAGCGCCGCGCTGGTCGGCGCCGAGGACCCGGACTTCGCCGGCGGCAGCTACGTCATCGTCCAGAAGTACCGGCACGAGCTGGACAAGTGGAACGCGCTGAGCGTCGAGGAGCAGGAGGGGGCGGTCGGCCGCACCAAACTCACCGACATCGAGCTGGACGACGACGTCAAGCCCGCGGACTCGCACGTGGCACTCACCGTGATCACCGGCCCGGACGGCGAGGAGCGGAAGATCGTCCGCTTCAACATGGCCTTCGGCTCCTTCGCACGCGGCGGCGAGTTCGGCACCTACTTCATCGGCTACGCGCGCGACCCCGGGGTGACCGAGGAGATGCTGCGCAACATGTTCGTCGGCAACCCGCCCGGCACCACCGACCGGCTGCTCGACTTCTCCACCGCCGTCACCGGCTCGCTGTTCTTCGTCCCGACCGCGGACTTCCTCGACTCGCCGCCCCCGCTTCCGTCCCCGCTCACGTCTGCGCTCACGTCTCCGCCGCCGGTACCCGCGGACCCTCCGGCCGACGGCTCGCTGGGCATCGGCAGCCTCAAGCAGACCCCCCGAACAGGACCCCGCGCATGAACAACCTCCACCGGGACCTCGCCCCCGTCTCCGCCGCCGCCTGGGAGGAGATCGAGGAGGAGGCCCGCCAGACCTTCAAACTGCACATCGCCGGCCGCCGGGTGGTCGACCTGACCGGCCCCGAGGGCACCGGCTTCGCCGCCGTCGGCACCGGCCACCTGACCGGTATCGAACCGCCGGCGGACGGCGTCCAGGCGCACGCGCGCGCCAGCCAGCCGGTGGTGGAGCTGCGCGTCCCCTTCACCGTCCGCCGGGAGGCCGTGGACGACGTCGAGCGCGGCTCCCGCGACTCCGACTGGCAGCCCGTCAAGGACGCCGCCCGCACGCTCGCCCTGGCCGAGGACCGGACCGTCTTCGAGGGCTACCGCGCCGCCGCGGTCGACGGCATCCGAGCCGCCTCCGGCAACCCCCCGGTCCCCCTCCCGGAGGACGTCCGCGAGTACCCCGAGGCGGTCAGCCGCGCCCTCACGGCGCTGCGCCTGGCCGGCGTGGGCGGTCCGTACTCGCTGCTCCTCGGCGCCGACGCCTTCACCGCCGTCAACGAGACCAGCGACCACGGCTACCCCGTCCACAACCACCTGGCCCGCCTCCTCGACGGCGACATCATCTGGGCCCCCGCCATCGAGGGCGCCTTCCTGGTCTCGACCCGCGGCGGCGACTTCGAACTCTTCCTCGGCCAGGACGTCTCCGTCGGCTACCTCTCCCACGACGCCGAAACGATCCGGCTCTACCTGCAGGAGTCCCTCACCTTCCGCGTCTACACCGGGGAGGCCGCCGTCGCCCTGGGCGGTACGGCCCAGGGCGAGGACGGGCCGCGGGCCCCCGGGCACCGGGAAGGGTACTGAGTTCCTTTACGAGGGGTACTGAGTGCCGTATTCTCTCGATGGAGCCTCTGACGCCAGTCGAAGAGAGCCGACACGGTATGCCGGTCCAGGTGGCGCCCGCGGCGCGCGGGTCGCGGCCGGGCCGGACTTGGCACTCAGTACCCTCGGCATGACTGAGGCCATGGATCCAGTGCACCCGTGCACCCGTGACAGGAGAACCACTCATGAGCTTGAGGATCGTTGTCTGTGTGAAGTACGTGCCGGACGCGACGGGTGACCGTCGTTTCGCGGACGACCACACCACGGACCGGGAGGGCGTG
>NZ_JBVIRL010000066.1:0-16847 GCF_055576085.1 Kitasatospora sp. NPDC033851
CCGAAGGTGGATGCGGCGCGGAACCTGCACGAGTTGACGGCTGGGTGTGGTCTGTCGGCGTTCGTGTTGTTCTCGTCGATGGCGGGTTCGGTGGGCAGTGCCGGGCAGGGCAACTACGCGGCTGCGAATGCCTATCTGGACGCGCTTGCGGAGCAGCGTCGGGCCGACGGTCTGCCCGCCACCTCGATCGCTTGGGGCGCCTGGGCCGAGGCCGGGCTCGCCACCGAGGAACTCGTGGCCGACCGGCTGCGCCGTGACGGCGTCGTCGGTATGGCGCCGGGGCTGGCGATCTCGGCCCTGCAGCACGCGCTCGACCAGGGCGACACCGCCCTGACCATTGCCGCGGTGGACTGGGATCGAGTCGCCGGTGAGACCGCCGCCGTGCGGGCCACGCGGCTGTTCGACGAGATCCCCGAGGCCCGCACGGTGATGGACGCGGCCCTTGCCTCGTCCGCGCGGGCCGGTGCCGGCGACTCCTCGCTGGCGGCGCGGCTCGCCGGGCTGTCGGAGGCGGAGCGCGGCCGTGCGGTGCTGGACCTCGTCCGTGGCCAGGTCGCTGCCGTTCTCGGTTATGCCGGGTCGGAGGCGGTGGAGGCGGGCCGGGCGTTCAAGGAGTTGGGCTTCGACTCGCTGACCGCCGTCGACCTGCGCAACCGCCTCAACGCGGCGACCGGGCTGCGCCTGCCGGCGACGCTGGTCTTCGACTACCCGTCGGCCACCGCACTCGCCGACCACCTCGGTGCCGAACTGCTGGGCGGCCGCTCGGCCACTCTGGCACCGACCGCGGTCCTGCCGGCGGTGGCGGACGACGAGCCGATCGCCATCGTCGCCATGAGTTGCCGCTTCCCCGGCGGGGTCAACACCCCGGAGGAGCTCTGGCAGTTGCTGCTGAGCGGCGGAGACGCGATCGGCGACTTCCCGACCGACCGCGGCTGGGACGTCGAGTCGCTCTACCACCCGGACCCGAGCCACCAGGGCACCACGTACGCCCGCGAGGGCGGTTTCCTGGACCAGGCGACGCAGTTCGACCCGACGTTCTTCGGGATCTCGCCGCGCGAGGCACTGTCGATGGACCCGCAGCAGCGGCTGCTGCTGGAGACGTCCTGGGAGGCCTTCGAACGTGCGGGCATCGATCCGACCTCGGTGCGCGGCAGCCAGGCGGGTGTCTTCGTCGGCACCAACGGCCAGGACTACGCGAACCTCCTGGTGGACGGCCTGGAGGGGGTCGAGGGGCACCGGCTGACCGGTACGGCGACGAGCGTGATCTCCGGCCGTCTCTCGTACACGTTCGGTCTTGAGGGGCCGGCGGTGTCGGTGGACACGGCGTGTTCGGCGTCGTTGGTGGCGCTGCACCTGGCGGTGCAGGCGTTGCGCAACGGTGAGTGCGATCTCGCGCTCGCGGGTGGTGTGACGGTGATGTCGACGCCGGATCTGTTCGTGGAGTTCAGTCGGCAGCGCGGGCTGTCGGTGGACGGGCGGTGCAAGGCGTTCGCGGGTGCGGCGGATGGTACGGGCTGGGGTGAGGGTGCCGGCATGCTGCTGGTCGAGCGGCTGTCGGATGCCCGGCGCAACGGGCATCCGGTGCTTGCGGTGGTCCGTGGCTCTGCGGTGAACCAGGATGGTGCGTCGAACGGGCTGACGGCGCCGAACGGTCCGTCGCAGCAGCGGGTGATCCGTCAGGCTCTGGCCGGTGCCGGGCTGACGGCGGACCAGATCGACGCGGTCGAGGCGCACGGCACGGGCACCCGCCTTGGTGACCCGATCGAGGCGCAGGCCCTGCTCGCGACCTATGGCCAGGAGCGGGCCGACGACCGGCCGCTCTGGCTCGGCTCGGTGAAGTCCAACCTCGGGCACACCCAGGCCGCGGCCGGTGCCGCCGGTGTGATCAAGATGGTGCTCGCGATGCAGCACGGCGTCCTGCCGCGGACCCTGCACGTGGACGCGCCGACCCCGCACGTCGACTGGACGGCCGGCAGCGTCTCGCTGCTGACCGAGAACGTCGACTGGCCGGAGACCGGTGAGCCGCGCCGCGCGGGCATCTCCGCCTTCGGCATCAGCGGGACGAATGCCCACACGATCCTGGAGCAGGCCCCGGTGGTCGAGGAGACCCCGGAGGACGCCGCGGCGACCGTGCCGGTGCTGCCGGTGGTGCTGTCCGCCAAGAGCGAGACCGCACTGCGGGCCCAGGCCGAGCGCGTCATCGCCGTTGTCGAGGAGCAGCCCGAGGCCCGGCTCGCCGACCTGGCGCTCTCCGCGGCAGTCGGCCGGGCTTCGCTCGAACACCGGGCGGCCGTGCTGGCCGAGGACCGGACGGAACTGCTGGCGGGCCTCCGGGTCCTGGCCACGGGCGGCTCGGGCGCGAACGCGCTCCACGGCACGGTGGTGGAGGGGCGGACGGCGTTCCTGTTCACCGGTCAGGGCAGTCAGCGCGTCGGGATGGGGGAGGAGCTGTACGGCGCGTTCCCGGTGTTCGCGGACGCGTTCGATGCGGTGTGTGCGCACCTGGACCAGTTCCTGGACCGTCCGCTGCGCGAGGCGATCGCCGACCCGGAGCTGATCCACGAGACGGGTTGGGCTCAGCCGGCGCTGTTCGCGCTGGAGGTGGCGCTCTTCCGGCTGGTGGAGTCGTGGGGTCTGACCCCGGACGTGCTGGCCGGGCATTCGATCGGTGAGCTGGCTGCCGCCCATGTCGCGGGTGTGTTCTCGCTGGCGGATGCCGCGAGGCTGGTGGCGGCTCGTGCCGGGTTGATGCAGGCGCTGCCGCGCGGCGGTGCGATGGTCGCGGTGCAGGCGAGCGAGGCCGAGGTCCTGCCGCTGCTCACCGAGGGCGTCGGCATCGCCGCGGTCAACGGGCCCACCTCCGTCGTGCTCTCGGGTGCCGAGGATGCGGTGCTGGCCGTGGTAGCGCAGCTGGAGGGTCGCAAGTCCAAGCGGCTGACGGTCAGTCATGCGTTCCACTCGCCGCTG
Organism: Kitasatospora sp. NPDC033851; assembly: GCF_055576085.1. NCBI lineage: Bacteria > Bacillati > Actinomycetota > Actinomycetes > Kitasatosporales > Streptomycetaceae > Kitasatospora > Kitasatospora sp. NPDC033851. The sequence continues at coordinate 2,968 of NZ_JBVIRL010000066.1, forward strand.
ATGGACGGCATGCTCGCGGACTTCCGTGCCGTCGCCGAGCAGATCACCTACGAACTTCCGCGGATTCCGATCGTCTCCACCCTCACCGGCGCTCCCGTCTCCACCGAGCTGACCGACGCCGAGTACTGGGTGCGCCACGTCCGTGAGGCCGTCCGTTTCGCCGACGCGGTCACCGCCCTGGAGGCGGACGGTGTCCGGACGTTCGTCGAGCTGGGCCCGGACGGGGTGCTGTCCGCGATGGGCCAGGAGTCCGTGGCCGAGGCCGTGTTCGTCCCGGTGCTCCGCGCCGGCCGCCCGGAGGCCCGCACGCTCACGGCGGCCCTCGTCCAGGCCCACGTCCGCGGCCTCGCGGTCGACTGGCCGGCCGTGTTCGCCGGTACCGGCGCCCGCCGGGTCGACCTGCCCACCTACCCCTTCCAGCGGCAGCGGTACTGGCCGGAGGCCCCGGTCTCCGTCGCGGCCGCCGTGCACGGCGCGGCGGGCCAGGGCGGCGACCCGGTGGACGCCCGGTTCTGGGAGGCGGTGGAGAGCGAGGATCTGAACACGCTGGCGGCGACCCTGGAGGTGGACGCCTCGGACGCACGGTCCCCGCTGACCGCCCTGGCGCCCGTCCTGCCGGTTCTCTCGGCCTGGCGACGCCAGCAGCGCGAGCAGCACCTGGTGGACGGCTGGCGCTACCGGGTGGTCTGGCGGCCGCTGGCCGACGCCTCGTACGACGGGGTGCTGACCGGTGACTGGCTGCTGGTCGTCCCGGCGGACGGTACGCTCCCGCAGGCCGCGCGGCAGTGGACCGCCGCCGTCGAGCGGGCCCTGTCGGACGGCGGGGCGCGGGTGCGGCGGATCGCGGTCGATGCCGGCACGTGCGAGCGCGCCGCGCTCGCCGATGAGCTGCGCGCTGCCTGGGACGCGGCAGGGGGGACTCCGGCGGGTGTCCTGTCGTTGCTCGCCGTGGACGAGGAGCAGCACCCCGTCCACCCGGCGCTCGCCGCCGGGCCGGCCGCGACCGCGGTGCTCGTCCAGGCCCTCGGCGACGCCGGGATCGGCGCCCCGCTGTGGTGTGCGACGCGCGGAGCGGTGGCGACGGGTGCGGCCCAGGGCGTGCTGAGCCCGGTTCAGGCGCAGGTCTGGGGTCTGGGCCGGACGGTGGCCCTGGAGCACCCCGAGCGCTGGGGCGGTCTGGTCGACCTGCCGGTGACGGTGGACGACCGGGCGGCGGCCCGCCTGGCGGGCGTGCTGTCCGCCGGGGACGGCGAGGACCAGCTGGCGGTGCGCCGTTCCGGGGTGCTGGCCCGGCGCCTGGTGCGCGCCGAACGGCCCGCTGCCCCGACGGCTCCGTGGCGGCCGCGCGGCACGGTGCTGGTCACCGGCGGCACCGGCGCGCTCGGTTCGGAGGTGGCCCGCTGGCTGGCCCGCAACGGCGCTGAGCACCTGGTGCTCACCGGCCGGCGCGGCGCCGAGGCCCCCGGTGCGGTCCGGCTGCGCGACGAACTGGCGGCCACCGGAGTCCGGGTGACCCTGGAGGCCTGCGACGCGTCCGACCGCGAGGCGGTGGAGTCGCTGGTCAAGCGCTTGCTCGTGGGCGAGGACGGCCTGCCGCTGCGCGCGGTGGTGCATGCCGCCGGCGTCACCCAGGACACCGCCCTGATGGACAGTGACCTCGCCGAACTGGCGGCGGTCGTGGACGCCAAGGTGTCCGGGGCGGTCCACCTCGACGCGGCCCTGGGCGCCACCGAGCTGGACGCCTTCGTCCTCTTCTCCTCGATCGCGGGCGTGTGGGGCAGCGGCGGGCAGACCGGCTACGCGGCCGCCAACGCCTTCCTCGACGCCCTCGCCGAGCGGCGCCGTGCCGCCGGACTCGCCGCCACCTCGGTGGCGTGGGGGCCGTGGGGCGGCATCGGCATGGCGGCCGAGGACGCCGCCGCTGCCGAGCAGCTGCGCCGGCGCGGCCTGCGGGTGATGGCGCCGGAGCTCGGCATCGCCGCGCTCCAGCAGGCGCTGGACCACAGGGAGACGGCGCTGACGGTGGCGGACGTGGACTGGGCGCTGTTCGCGCCGGCCTTCACCGCCGCCCGCCCGCGGCCGCTGATCGGCGACCTGCCCGAGGTCCGCGAGGCGCTGGAGGGTGCCACCGCGAGTCCGGAGGCGGGCACCGCCGAGCAGTCCGCGGCCTTCCAGGAGCAGCTGCGGTCGCTGCCCGCCGCCGAGCGGGAGCGGGCGCTGCTCGACCTGGTCCGCGGCGAGGTCGCCGCCGTCCTCGGCTACGCCGGGGCTGCGGCGGTCGAGGCTGCGAGGGCGTTCACCGAGCTGGGCTTCGACTCGCTGACCGCGGTCGAGCTGCGCAACCGGCTCGGCACCGCCGTCGGCCTCCGGCTGCCCACCAGCCTGGTGTTCGACTACCCGAACCCGACCGTGCTCGCCGCCCACCTGCGGGCCGAGATCGCCGGCGACGACGACACCGGGGCGGGCTCGGCGCTCGCCGAACTCGACGCGCTCGACCGGACGCTGTCCGCCGTCGCCTCGGACCACGCCGACCGCGCTCGCGTCACCGCCCGCCTCCAGGCCCTGCTGGCCAAGTGGAACGCGGCCGGCGGCGCGGTGGACGAGGCCGACGAGGACGAGCTGGACGACGTGTCCGCCGACGACCTCCTCGACCTCATCGACAAGGAATTCGGCAGGTCCTGACCGTGCACCCCGTGTACGCCGGGGCGGGCCGCGCCCGCCCCGGCACCCCGTCGGCGTCCCCCCTGTCCGGGGCGCCGACCTCCCCCGGCACCCCTGCCGGCCCGATCACCACCCTCCGCTCGACCTCTCCGTCCCCTTGCGCGACGAGCGCGATCCACCCGGCACCTTCGAAGGCGGCCCGCTGATGGCAGACGAAAAGAAGTTCCTCGACCACCTCAAGTGGATGACCGCCGAGCTGCGCCGGGCCAACCGCCGGCTGCGCGAGGTCGAGGAGGCGGAGCAGGAGCCGATCGCGATCGTCGCGATGAGCTGCCGCCTGCCCGGCGGCGTCCGCTCGCCGGAGGACCTGTGGCAGCTGGTGTCCACCGGCACCGACGCGATCTCGCCGTTCCCCGCCGACCGAGGCTGGGACGTCGAGAACCTCTACCACCCGGACCCGGACCACCCGGGTACCTTCTACGCGAGCGGGGGCGGATTCCTGCACGGCGCCGCCGAGTTCGACGCCGAGTTCTTCGGGATCTCGCCCCGCGAGGCGCTCGCCATGGACCCGCAGCAGCGGCTGATGCTGGAGGCCTCCTGGGAGGTCTTCGAGCGGGCCGGCATCGACCCGGCGTCGCTGCGCGGCAGCCGCACCGGCGTGTACGTCGGCGGCAGCTACCAGGGGTACGGCTCGGAGCTGCGCGAGGTGCCCGAGGGCGTCGAGGGGCGGCTGCTGACCGGCAATGCGACCAGTGTGCTCTCCGGCCGGATCGCCTACACGCTGGGCCTGGAGGGCCCGGCGGCCACCCTGGACACCGCCTGCTCGTCCTCGCTGGTGGCACTCCACTGGGCCTGCCAGGCGCTGCGCGACGGCGACTGCGCGCAGGCCCTGGTCGGCGGTGTGACGGTGATGGCGACGCCGGACGTGTTCGTCGAGTTCAGCCGCCAGCGGGGCCTGGCCGCCGACGGCCGCTGCAAGTCCTTCGCGGGCGCGGCGGACGGCACCGGCTGGTCCGAGGGCGTCGCCGTCCTGCTGGTCGAGCGGCTCTCCGACGCCCGCCGCAACGGGCACCCGGTGCTCGCCGTGGTCCGCGGTTCGGCTATCAACCAGGACGGCGCGTCCAACGGCCTGACCGCGCCGAACGGCCCGGCCCAGCAGCGGGTGATCCGCCAGGCGCTGGCCGACGCCCGGCTCGCCGCCGCCGACGTGGACGCGGTGGAGGCGCACGGCACCGGCACCGTCCTCGGCGACCCGATCGAGGCGCAGGCGCTGCTCGCCACCTACGGCCAGGAGAGGCCGGCCGAACAGCCGCTGTGGCTCGGCTCGTTGAAGTCGAACATCGGCCACACCCAGTCCGCCGCCGGTGTCGCCGGCGTGATCAAGATGGTCATGGCGATGCGCCACGGCCTGCTCCCGCAGACCCTGCACGTGGACGAGCCGTCCCCGCACGTCGACTGGACGGCGGGTGCGGTCGAGCTGCTGACCGAGCCCCGTCCCTGGCCCGAGACCGGGCAGCCGCGCCGGGCCGCGGTCTCCTCGTTCGGCGTCAGCGGCACCAATGCCCACACCATCCTGGAGCAGGCCCCCGAGCCCGCCGAGGACCCGGACGCCTCGGCCCCGGCGGCCGCGCCGGTGGCTGTCGCCGCAGACCGCGCCAACCGTACGGCCGTGCCGTGGCTGCTCTCCGCGCGCAGCGCCGACGCCCTCCCGGTGCAGGCCGCCCGGCTGCTGGCCTACTTGGACACCGTGTCCGAGGCCGATCCGCTCGACATCGGCTACTCGCTGGCCACCACCAGGGCCGCGCTGCCGCACCGTGCCGCCCTGGTCGCCACGGACACCGAGGAGCTGCGGAGTTCGCTCCGCGCCCTCGCCGAGGGCGAGCGCGGGCAGGCGCTCCAGGACATCGTCGCCGACGGGCCGTCCGCCTTCCTGTTCACCGGCCAGGGCAGCCAGCGGGTGGGGATGGGTGGGGAGTTGTACGTGGCCCACCGTGTGTTCGCCGCGGCTTTCGACGAGGTCTGTGCCGAGCTGGACGGTCATCTGGATCGTCCGCTGCGTGAGGCGATCGCCGATGAGGCGCTGATCCATGAGACGGGTTACGCGCAGCCGGCCTTGTTCGCGGTGGAGGTGGCGCTGTTCCGGCTGGTCGAGTCCTGGGGTGTGCGGCCTGACTTCCTGGCCGGGCATTCGATCGGTGAGATCGCCGCCGCGCACGTCGCCGGGGTGTTCTCGCTGGCGGATGCGTGCAAGCTGGTGGCCGCGCGCGGTCGGCTGATGCAGGCGCTGCCGCGCGGCGGCGCGATGGTGGCCGTGGAGGCCGCCGAGGGCGAGGTCCTGCCACTGCTGCTCGGGCGCGGCGACGAGCTGGGCATTGCCGCCGTCAACGGGCCTTCCTCCGTGGTGGTTTCCGGCGACGAGCGGGTGGTGCTGGAGCTGGCTGCCGACTGGGAGGCCCAGGGTCGGAAGACCAAGCGGCTGACGGTCAGTCATGCGTTCCATTCGTCGTTGATGGACGGGATGGTGGACGCGTTCCGTGCGGTGGCCGGGCAGGTGGTGTTCGAGGTGCCGCGGATCCCGGTCGTGTCGACGTTGACGGGTGTGCTCGTCTCGGCCGAGCTGACGGATCCCGAGTACTGGGTGCGGCATGTCCGGGAGACGGTCCGGTTCGCCGATGCGGTGCAGGTGCTGGAGGCGCAGGGCGTCCGGACATTCGTGGAGCTCGGGCCGGACGGGGTGCTCTCGGCCATGGGCCAGGAGTCCGCGGCCGAGGCCGCGTTCGTCCCGCTGCTGCGCGCCGGCCGCCCCGAGACCGAGACGCTGACCAGCGCCGTGGCGCGTGCCCACCTGCGCGGCGTCACCGTCGACTGGGCCGCGTTCTACGCCGGAAGCGGCGCACGGCGGGTGGAGCTGCCGACCTACGGCTTTCGCCCCGGACGGTACTGGCTGGAGTCGGGCGGCCCCGTCCAGGCCGGGCTGCCGGCCGACCCGGTGGATGCCCGGTTCTGGGAGGCCGTGGAGAGCGAGGACCTCGCTGCGCTCGCCGAGACCCTCGGCGTGGAGGACGGCGACCGCCTCGGCGACGCGCTCCCGATGCTGGCGGCGTGGCGGCGGCGCAGCCGTGAGGCGACGGTGGTCGACGGCTGGCGCTACCGGGTGGCCTGGCGGCCGCTGGTGGAGTCGGCGGATGGGCTGTCGGGTGTGTGGCTGGTGGCGGCCGGCGCTGGGGAGCTGGCCGGGGTGCTGACCGGTCGGGGCGCGGAGGTGCGGGTCTTCGAGGCCGGCACGGCCGATCGCGGTGTACTGGCGGGCGAGTTGCGGTCGGTGCTGGCCGATGGTGCGGCAGTGGCGGGCATTGTGCTCCCGGCTGCCGCACCGGGCGAGGTGTTGGCTCTCGTTCAGGCGCTGGGCGATGCCGGTGTTGCTGCGCCGCTGTGGTGTGTCACGCGGGGCGCGGTGGCCACTGGGCGTTCGGAGCGGGTGGCCGATCCGGTGCAGGCGCAGGTGTGGGGCCTGGGCCGGGTCGTCGCGCTGGAGCATCCGGAGCGGTGGGGTGGTCTGGTCGATCTGCCCGTGGACGCGGACGAGCGGGCCTTCGGACGGCTGGCCGGTGTGCTGGCCGATGCCGGTGAGGATCAGGTCGCGGTCCGCGCGTCCGGTGTCTTCGGCCGCCGTCTGGTCCGTGCTGCGCGTGGTGAGGGCTCGGCGTGGTCGCCGTCCGGGACGGTGCTGGTCACCGGCGGGACGGGTGCGCTGGGTGCGCAGGTCGCGCGCTGGCTGGCCCGCAACGGTGCCGGGCACCTGGTGCTGACCAGCCGCCGTGGCTCGGATGCCCCGGGGGCTTCCGAGCTCCGCGACGAGCTGACCGCCCTTGGCGCGGCCGTGACCGTGGCGGCCTGTGATGTCGCCGATCGCGAGGCGCTGGCGGGCCTGTTGGCCGAGCACGAGCTGTCCGCGGTCTTCCACACGGCCGGCGTCCTGGACGACGGTGTGATCGACGCACTGACCGCCGAGCGGCTGGCATCGGTGGCCCTGCCGAAGGTGGACGCCGCGCGCAACCTGCACGAGCTGACCAGCGGTCATGACCTGTCGGCCTTCGTGCTGTTCTCCTCGACGGCCGGGACGATCGGCAGTGCAGGTCAGGGTAACTACGCCGCGGCCAACGCCTACCTGGATGCGCTCGCCGAGCAGCGGCGGGCCGACGGACTGCCCGCGACCTCGATCGCCTGGGGTCCGTGGGCCGAGGTGGGCATGGCGACCGACGACCGGCTCACCGTGCGCCTGCGCCGCGAGGGTGTGCCCCCGATGGCTCCCGACCTCGCCATGACCGCGCTTCAGCAGGCACTGGAGAACGGCGACACTGCGCTCGCCGTCGCCGACATCGTCTGGGAGCGGCTGCTCGACGGCACGACGGTGCCCGTCCCCCTCTTCGCCGAGATCCCCGAGGCCGGCCGCTCCACCTCCGCGCAGTCCGAGCCCGACCGCCCCGAGGGCCCGTCCGACGGACTTGCCGGCCGCCTGGCCGGGCTGACCCCCGACGACCGGGCCGCCGTCCTGCTGGATCTGGTCCGCACCGAGGTGGCCGGGGTGCTCGGCTACGCGGAGGCGGACGCGGTGGACGCGGGCCGGGCCTTCCGCGAGCTGGGCTTCGACTCGCTGACCGCCGTGGAGCTGCGCAACCGCCTCACCGTCGTCACCGGCCTGAGCCTGCCCTCCACGCTGGTCTTCGACTACCCGACCGTCACCGCCCTCGCCGGCCACCTCGGGACCGAGGTCCTCGGCCGCGCCGAATCGGCGGTCCCGGAGACCAGCGGTGCCCACTTCGCCGGCTCCGCCATCGACGAGCCCATCGCGATCGTGGCCATGAGCTGCCGTTTCCCCGGCGGGGTCGGGTCACCGGAGGAGCTGTGGCAGCTGCTGCTCGACGGCGGTGACGCCGTCTCCGGGTTCCCCACCGACCGGGGCTGGGACCTCGCCGCCCTGCACGGTGACGGGCCCGGCCGGGCCGGTACCAGGGAGGGCGGATTCCTGCACGACGCCGCCGAGTTCGACCCGGTCTTCTTCGGGATCTCGCCGCGCGAGGCGCTCGCCATGGACCCACAGCAGCGGCTGCTGCTGGAGACCTCCTGGGAGGCGTTCGAGCGGGCGGGCATCGACCCGGCCGCGCTGCGCGGCAGCCGGACCGGCGTCTTCGTCGGCACCAACGGCCAGGACTACCTGACCCTTGCCGCCAACTCCTCCGACGACCTGGAGGGGCGGCTCGGCACGGGCACGGCGGCAAGTGTCGTCTCCGGACGGCTGTCGTACACCTTCGGTCTGGAGGGCCCGGCGGTCACCGTCGACACCGCATGCTCCTCCTCGCTGGTCGCGCTGCACCTGGCGGGCCAGGCGCTGCGGGCCGGGGAGTGCTCGCTCGCCCTGGTGGGCGGCGTCACGGTGATGTCGACGCCGGGTGCGTTCGTCGAGTTCAGCCGGCAGGGCGGTCTGGCGGCCGACGGCCGCTGCAAGGCGTTCGCGGCCGGCGCGGACGGTACCGGCTGGGGCGAGGGCGTCGGTCTGCTGCTGGTCGAGCGGCTCTCCGACGCCGAACGGAACGGCCACCGGGTGCTGGCCGTCGTCCGCGGTTCCGCCGTCAACCAGGACGGCGCCTCCAACGGCCTCACCGCCCCCAACGGGCCCTCCCAGCAGCGGGTCATCCGCCAGGCACTCGCCTCCGCCCGCCTCGGCGCCGCCGACGTGGACGCCGTCGAGGCGCACGGCACCGGCACCCGGCTCGGCGACCCGATCGAGGCCCAGGCGCTGCTCGCCACCTACGGCCAGGACCGCACCGGTGCGCAGCCGCTCCGGCTCGGCTCGGTGAAGTCCAACATCGGCCACACCCAGGCCGCCGCCGGTGTCGCGGGCGTCATCAAGATGGTGCTGGCGATGCAGCACGGCGTCCTGCCGCGCACCCTGCACATCGACGCGCCGTCCACCGAGGTCGACTGGTCGGCCGGGGCCGTGGAACTGCTGACGCAGAACACGGCGTGGCCGCGGACCGGCCGCCCCCGCCGCGCGGCGGTCTCCTCGTTCGGCATGAGCGGCACCAACGCGCACGTCGTCCTGGAGCAGGCACAGGAGCCGGAGCCGGCCGTCGCCGAGCCGGGCCCGGCCGCACCGCCGGTCTGGCCGGTGCCGCTGTCGGCCCCCACGGAGGACGGCCTGAGGGCCCAGGCCGAGCGGCTGCTGCGAGCGGTGGCCACCGGCGCCGCGCCCGGCGACGCCGCGTACTCGCTGGCCACCGGCCGCTCCGCGATGGAGCACCGGGCGGTCGTGGTGGCTGCCGACGAGCAGGGGTTGATGCGGGGTCTACAGGGGTTGGCCGCCGGCACTCCCGGTGCGACTGTGGTCCGGGGCTCGGCCACGGGCGGCAAACTCGCCTTCCTCTTCACCGGCCAGGGCAGTCAGCGGCGGGGCATGGGAGCTGAGTTGTACGAGACGTACCCGGTGTTCGCCGAGGCTCTCGACGCGGTCTGCGCGGAGCTGGACGGCCACCTGGAGCGTCCGCTGCGCGAGGCGATCGCGGACGCCGAGCTGATCGACGAGACGGCGTACACCCAGCCCGCGCTGTTCGCGCTCGAGGTCGCGCTGTTCCGCCTGCTGGAGTCGTGGGGTCTGCGCCCCGACGCGCTGGCCGGTCACTCCATCGGCGAGCTGGCCGCCGCGTACGTCGCCGGTGTGTTCTCGCTGGCGGACGCGGCGCGGCTGGTCGCGGCGCGTGGCCGGCTGATGCAGGCGCTGCCGCGCGGCGGCGCGATGGTCGCCGTCGAAGCGGCGGAGGACGAGGTGCTGCCGCTGCTGACCGAAGGTGTCGGCATCGCCGCGGTCAACGGCCCGACGTCCGTGGTGATCTCGGGTGCCGAGAGCACCGTGGTCGAGATCGCCGAGAAGCTCGCCGCCGACGGACGCCGCACCAAGCGACTGACCGTCAGCCACGCCTTCCACTCGCCGCTGATGGACGGCATGCTCGACGAGTTCCGGGCCGTTGCGGAGCAGGTGGCGTACGAGGCGCCGCGGATCCCGATCGCCTCGACCCTCACCGGCGCACTCGCCTCCGCCGAGTTGACCGAGCCCGGCTACTGGGTGCGGCACGTCCGCGAGGCCGTCCGCTTCGCCGACGCCGTCCGGACGCTGGAAGCCCAGGGCGTCACCACCTACCTGGAGCTCGGCCCCGACGGCGTCCTCAGCGCCCTCGGCCAGGGCTGCGCCGCCGGGCCCGCCGCCTTCGCCCCGGTGCTGCGCCACGGCCACCCGGAGGCCCGGACGCTGACGACCTCCCTCGCCACCGCCCAGACACGCGGCGCGGCCGTCGACTGGCCCGCGTACTTCGCCGGCAGCGGTGCCCGCCGGATCGACCTGCCGACCTACGCCTTCCAGCGGGAGCGCTACTGGCCCGCGCCCGTGGCAGCGGCCACCGCAGGGGCGACCCGGGAGCCGGATGCGGTGGACGCCCGCTTCTGGGAGGTCGTCGAGCGCGAGGACCTGACCGCGCTCACCGACGAACTGCGGCTCGACGCCGACCAGCCGCTCGGCACCGCCCTCCCGGCGATCGCCGCCTGGCGCCGCCGCAGCCGCGAGCAGTCCACCGCGGACGGTTGGCGCTACCGTGCCGTCTGGCGGCCGGTCACCGAACCGGCCGCCCCGGTGTCCGGCAGCTGGCTGCTGGTGGTCCCCGCCGGGACCGACACGGCCGACCGCACCGCCGAGGTGTCGGCCGCGCTCACCCGCGAAGACGCCGACGTCCGGGTGGTCACCTGGGCCGTCGGCGACGACGACCGCGCAGCACTGGCCGCCCGGCTTCGCGAGGAGGCCGAGGCCGGCACGCCGTCCGGGGTGCTCTCGCTGCTCGCCCTCGACCCGGCGCCGCACCCCGCCCACCTGGCACTGCCCGCAGGCCTCGCCGCCACCCTCCTCCTGCTGCAGGCCCTCGGTGACGCCGGGCTCGGCGCCCCGCTCTGGTGCGCGACCGCGGGCGCGGTCGGTACCGGGGCCGGCGACCGTCCCACCGCGCCCGAGCAGGCCCAGGTCTGGGGCCTCGGCTGGGTGGCGTCCCTGGAGCACCCCGACCGCTGGGGCGGTCTCGTCGACCTGCCCGAGCAGCTCGACGCGCACACCGGTCCGCTGCTGGCCGCCGCCCTCAGCGGCGCCGACGGCGAGGACCAGCTCGCCGTCCGGGCCACCGGCCTCCACGTGCGCCGCCTGGAGCGGGTCACCGGCCGGCCCGAGGGCCCGGCCGTGCCCTGGCGGCCGCGCGGCACCGTGCTCATCACCGGCGGCACCGGCGCCCTCGGCGCCCAGGTGGCCCGCCGGCTGGCCGGCGAGGGCGCCGAGCACCTGCTGCTCACCGGCCGCCGAGGCCCCGAGGCCCCCGGCGCCACCGAGCTGGTCGCCGAACTCGGCGCGCTCGGTGCCCGGGTGACCGTCGCGGCCTGCGACAGCGCCGACCGCGACGCACTGGCCCGGGTGCTCGACGGCATCCCCGCAGACCTGCCGCTGACCGCCGTCGTCCACGCGGCCGGCGTGGTCGCCGACGCGCCGCTCGACGACAGCGGACCGGCGCAACTGGCCGCCGTCGTCGCCGCCAAGGCCGCCGGCGCCGCCCACCTGGACGCCCTGCTCGGCGACCGGGAACTCGACGCCTTCGTCACCTTCTCCTCCGTCGCCGGGGTCTGGGGCAGCGGCGGCCAGGGCGGCTACGCCGCGGCCAACGCCCACCTGGACGCCCTGGTGGAGGCCCGCCGGGCTCGCGGACTGGCCGGCACCTCGGTGGCCTGGGGTCCCTGGGCCGAGGCCGGCATGGCCGCCGGCGCGGACGCCGAGCACCACCTGCGCCGCTTCGGCCTGTCGGTGATGGCCCCGGGCACCGCGCTGCTCGGCCTGTGGCGCGTCCTGGCGGACGGCGAGCCCACCGGCGTCGTCGCTGACGTCGACTGGGCGGCGTTCACGCCCGCCTACACCGCTGCCCGCCGGCGCCCCCTGATCGGCGACCTGGCCGAGGTCAGGGCCGTCCTCGACACGGAGCCGGCCGACGACACCGGCCGGGCGGGCGACGACGCCGGCGCCCTGGCTGCCCGGTTGGCCGGGCTCCCGGCCGCCGACCGCGACCGCGCCCTGCTGGAACTGGTGCGCGGCGAGGTGGCCGAGGCCATCGGCTACCCGGACGCCCGGTCCGTCGAACCGGACCGCGCATTCCGGGCGCTCGGCTTCGACTCGCTGACCGCGGTCGAGCTGCGCAACCGGCTCACCCTGGTCACCGGGCTGAAGCTGCCCGCAGGCGTCGTCTTCGACTACCCGACGCCTGCGGCCCTCGCCGAGCACGTCCGGGACCGCCTGTTCCCCGACGGCGCCCGGGAGGCGGCGGTGGACCCGCAGGAGGCACAGCTACGGGAGGCACTCGCCGCGATCCCGTTGGCGCGCTTCCGCGAGGCCGGCCTGCTGGACACCCTGCTCCGGCTCGCCGGTCCCGGCACGGACGGCTCCGCCACCAGCTCCGACGACGAGTTGGACCTGATCGACACGATGGACGTGGCGAGCCTCATCGACATGGCCCTCGACAGCAACGAAACCTGACACGTCCGAAGTGCGGAGCTCACGATGACCACGCCCAACGAGAAGATCGTCGCAGCGCTGCGGGCCTCCATCAAGGAGACCGAGCGCCTGCGGCGGCAGAACCAGCAGCTGATCGCGGCCTCGCGCGAGCCGATCGCGATCGTCGGGATGAGCTGCCGGTTCCCCGGGGGCGTGGAGTCTCCGGAGGCTCTGTGGCGGCTCGTCGCCGACGCCGGCGACGCCATCTCCGAGTTCCCCACCGACCGCGGCTGGAACCTCGCCGACCTGTACGACGCGGACCCGGACCGGCCGGGCACCTTCTACGCCCGCGGCGGAGGCTTCCTGCACGATGCCGCCCGGTTCGACCCGGCGTTCTTCGAGATCAGCCCGCGCGAGGCGCTGGCCATGGACCCGCAGCAGCGGCTGCTGCTGGAGACCTCCTGGGAGGTCTTCGAGCGGGCGGGCATCGACCCGACCACGCTGCGCGGCAGCCGGGCCGGCGTCTTCGTGGGCGCCTCCTCGCAGGGGTACAGCGCGGTCGCGGACGACCTGCCGGACGGTGTCGAGGGCTACCTGCTGACGGGCAACGCGGCGGCGGTCGTCTCAGGGCGCCTGTCCTACACCTTCGGCTTCGAGGGGCCGGCGGTCACCGTCGACACCGCCTGCTCCTCCTCGCTGGTCGCCCTGCACCTCGCAGTGCAGGCGCTGCGCAACGGCGAGTGCTCGATGGCGCTCGCGGGCGGCGTGACCGTCCTCGCCACCCCCGACGTGTTCGTCGAGTTCAGCCGCCAGCACGGGCTGGCCTCGGACGGCCGGTGCAAGGCCTTCGCCGCCGCGGCGGACGGCACCGGCTGGTCCGAGGGCGTCGGCATGCTGCTCGTCGAGCGGCTCTCCGACGCGCGACGCAACGGCCACCAGGTACTGGCGGTGGTGCGCGGCAGCGCGGTCAACCAGGACGGTGCGTCCAACGGGCTGACCGCCCCGAACGGCCCGTCGCAGCAACGGGTGATCCGGCAGGCCCTGGAGAGTGCCGGGCTGACGGCGGACCAGATCGACGCGGTCGAGGCGCACGGCACCGGCACACGACTCGGCGATCCGATCGAGGCACAGGCCCTACTGAACACCTACGGCCAGGAGCGGGCCGACGACCGGCCGCTCTGGCTCGGCTCGCTCAAGTCCAACATCGGCCACACCCAGGCTGCGGCCGGTGTCGCCGGTGTGATCAAGATGGTGCTCGCGATGCAGCACGGCGTCCTGCCGCGGACCCTGCACGTGGACGAGCCGTCCCCGCACGTCGACTGGACGGCCGGCGCCGTCGAACTGCTGACGGAGAACCTGCCGTGGCCGGAAACCGGCCGGCCGCGCCGGGCTGCCGTCTCCGCGTTCGGTGTGAGCGGGACGAATGCCCACACCGTCCTGGAGCAGGCTCCGGCCGCGGAGGAGGCCCCGGAGGATGACTCGGTGGCCCTGCCGGTGTCGCCGGTGGTGCCGGTGGTGCTTTCGGCGCGGAGTCCGGAGGCGCTTGTGGCGCAGGCGGTGGGGTTGGTGGCGGTGGTCGAGGGCGGTGGTGCGCCGAGTGTGGCGGATCTGGGGTTCTCGCTGGCGACGGGCCGGGCGGCGTTCGAGTTCCGGG
>NZ_JBVIRL010000067.1:0-15969 GCF_055576085.1 Kitasatospora sp. NPDC033851
CGTTGCGCTGAGAGGCGCACGGCGGGTTCGGAGAGCGGTCCGGGGAAACGGACCGGGAGCAATCCCGGCACCGCGCCCCGGGCCGACTCACCAGGGTCCAGTTCGCGCCGAGCAGCTGGTTGGCACGGGTGAAGACCATCCGGGCCGCGTCGTACTCCAGCGGGCGGAAGGGCCGTCGCAGCGTCCACCACAGCGGCTCCGACGGGTGCTTGGGGACCATGCCGCGCAGTTCTTGCTGGTAGAGCCGCAGCCACACGAATGCGTCGGCGGAGGCGGGAAGGTGCTGCAGGACCTGGCTGCCCTTGCGGACCACGCCGATCGTCCGGTCCCCGGGCGAGACCAGGCCCTGCGGGACACCCAGCAGCTCGGAGGCGCGGGCGCCGGTGGAGATATAGAACGCGATCAGAGCCCTGTCCCGGTTGTACTTCAACCCGGCGAACAGGTCGTTGAACGCCTGGTCAGGAATGATCCTCGGGGTCGGCTTGGGCTCCTTGGGCTGATAGGTGCCCCGGCGCGAGGGCTGCCGGAACGGCTGCATCGGGTTGTGATGCGCATTCGGACTCCCCTCGTCGGCAGCCCCTCCCTGCGGGAACGGGTTGATCAGCGGTCGGCCGTGGGTCTCTCGGTGGTACTCGTAGAACGAGCGGATCACCGCGCGAGCGTGCCGCCTGGTCCGAGCGGCATAGTTCTCGCCGGGCGCGGCTCCTCATGGCCCGGACCCGTCGCGTCACTCACGACCCATCCCTCCTCACCTCTGGTGGCGGCTCACATGGGCGCTTTCGCGCCTACCCCGTCCCGCGTGAGTTCATCCAGGCCGTCGAGGAGGAAGAGGGGCAGGTCAGCTTCGGCTGCTGCCGTCGCCTTCCTCGGGCCACTTGCGGGTGTCCCGGGGTGGCACGTAGGGCTCCTGGGAGGCGGGCATGCCGCCCTCGATCGCCCGCTCACGGGCCAGTTCGGCATCGAACTCCAGCCCGAGCAGGATCGCCAGATTGGACAGCCACAGCCAGACCAGGAACACGATCACCCCGGCCAGCGTGCCGTAGGTCCTGTTGTAGGAGCCGAAGTTCGCCACGTACGCGGCGAAGCCGCCGGACAGCGCCAGCCACAGCCCCACGGCCAGCACACTGCCCGGGGAGACCCACCGGAACCCGCGGCCACGCACGTTCGGCGTTGCCCAGTACAACAGAGTGATCATCAGCGAGACGAGCACCACCAGCACCGGCCACTTGGCGATCGACCACACCGTGACCGCGGTGTGGCCGAGCCCGAGGAGGTCTCCGGCCCGCCGGGCCAGCGGACCGGTGAACACCACGATCACCGCGCTCGCCGACAGCAGCAGCATGAGCAGCAGGGTCAGGCCCACCCGCAGCGGCGTGATCTTCCATACCGGCCGGCCCTCCCGGATGTCGTACACCGCGTTGCCCGCCCGGATGAACGCCGCGATGTACCCGGATGCCGACCACAGCGAACCGGCCAGACCCACCACCGCCAGCACCCCGCCGGTGCTGCGGCTGGCCTGCGACTGCGTGACGGCACTGTGCAGGATCTCGCGCGCCGAGCCGGGCGCGAGATCCTGCAGGTTGTCCAGGACGGTGTTGGTCGCGGAGGAGCCGATCACGCCGAGCACCGACACCAGCACCAGCAGCGCCGGAAAGAGGGCCAGCACCCCGTAGTACGTGAGAGCGGCGGCCCTGTCCGGCAACTCGTCGTCCAGGAACTCACGGCCGGTGCGCTTGAGCACCGCCCACCAACCCCGCCTCGGCACCCGCGTCGGCTTGTCCGGTCCGCGCTCCGCCGCGATCTGAGCATCGCGAGCCGGATCGGGGCGCTCCCGCCGCCCGCCCTGGCGGCCCCTGCGCTGGAATCGCATGATCCAGCGTGTTCCCCGTGGCCGCACCCCGACGCGGCATCCCCGTGCGAACCCACCCGGTCAGCCCCCGCCGGTCCGGTCGAGGGACGGCCGCCGGGCTGCCCACCGCCTACGCCGGCAGGCACCTGGTCGTGGTCCAGCCCGACGTGGAGGTCCCCGGCCGGCCCCGCCGGGAGAGCGTCGCTCCTTCCGCTCCTCCGGTTCCGGCGCTCCCTCGCCGGGCCGCCCGCCGATGATGGCGGAGAGTGATGGGCGGGACTGGCCCGCCGCGCGGCGCGCGAGGCCTGCGCAGACCTGTGACGTAGCCAGCTGACCAGCAGGGATGGCGTGTGACCCAGGCGCTATACACCCCGCGTATACGCCATGTGTATACGTGGGGTGTATAGTCCTGGATATGTCCATCGGTCACACACTGCTAGGACTCCTGGAGTCCGGTCCCCGCCATGGTTACGACCTCAAACGGGCCTTCGACGAGAAGTTCGGCCACGACCGGCCACTGCACTACGGGCAGGTCTACTCGACCATGTCCCGGCTACTGAAGAACGGCCTCGTCGAGGTCGACAGCGTCGAGGCCGGTGACGGTCCGGAACGCAAGCGGTACGCGATCACGGACGCCGGGGTCACCGACGTCACCCAGTGGCTCACGACCCCGGAAAAGCCCGAGTCGTACCTCCAGTCGACGCTCTACACCAAGGTTGTCCTCGCCCTGCTGTCCGGGCGCAGCGCCGCCGAGCTGCTGGACATCCAGCGGGCGGAGCACCTGCGCCTCATGCGAGTCCTCACCGACCGCAAGCTCCGTGGCGACCTCGCCGACAAACTCGTGTGCGACCACGCCCTGTTCCATCTCGAAGCCGACCTGCGTTGGCTGGAACTGACCGCCGCGCGCCTCGACGGCCTCGCCAAGGAGATACGTCGATGATCCCCGCCGGTGCCCTGCTCACCGCCGAAGCCCTGCGCAAGTCCTACGGACCGACTCCCGCACTCGACGACGCCACGTTCTCGATACACGCCGGTGAGATCGTCGCGATCATGGGCCCCTCCGGCTCCGGGAAGTCGACCCTGCTGCACTGCCTCGCCGGAATCGTCACCCCCGACTCCGGGACCATCACCTACGCCGGCCGTGACCTGACCGCGATGAGCGACGCCGAGCGCTCCGCGCTGCGCCGCAGCGACTTCGGCTTCGTCTTCCAGTTCGGTCAGCTCGTGCCCGAGCTGACCTGCGTCGAGAACGTCGCTCTGCCGCTACGGCTGAACGGCGCCAAGCGCAAGAACGCCGAACGCACCGCACGGGCCTGGATGGAACGGCTGGAGGTCGGCAGCCTCGGCCACAAGCGGCCCGGCGAGGTCTCCGGCGGCCAGGGCCAGCGCGTCGCCGTCGCCCGCTCCCTGGTCACCGGCCCCAAGGTCCTCTTCGCCGACGAACCCACCGGTGCACTGGACTCCCTCAACGGCGAGCTCGTCATGCAGCTGTTCACCGACGCGGCCCGCTCCACCAACGCCGCGGTCGTCCTCGTCACGCACGAGACACGGGTCGCCGCCTACTCCGACCGAGAGATCGTCGTACGCGACGGCAAGTCGCGTGACATGGAGCCCGCCCTGTGACCACCCGCACCAACGGAGGCACCACCTGGGCGCAGGACCTCGCGATGGGCGCCAAGTTCGCGGTGACAGGCGGCCGGGAGGGGTGGACACGGACGCTGCTGACCGCCCTCGGTGTGGGACTCGGAGTGGCGCTGCTGCTGTTCACCGCCGCCGTCCCGGCCGCGAAAGAGGCCCTGAGCGACCGCGAGAGCAACCGCAGCACCTACCTCTCCGCCGACAAGGCCGCCGAGGACACCCTCCTCGTCGCCGATACCCACAGCACGTACAAGGACAAGAACGTCTTCGGCCGGATGGTGCACGCCGAGGGCTCCAAGCCCGTGCTGCCGCCCGGTCTCTCCCGGCTGCCCGGCCCCGGCGAGATGATGGTCTCCCCAGCGCTGGCGGCGCTGCTCGACAGCCCGGAGGGCAAGCGGCTGCTGGAGCCCCGGCTCCCCTACAAGCAGGCCGGCACCATCGCCGAGCCGGGCCTGCGCGGCCCAGCTGAGCTGGCGTACTACGCGGGCAGCGACATCGTGAAGGCCGGCGACGGCTTCGTCATGCGGATCAACGGCTTCGGAAACCCCGAACCGCAGGAACCCTGGGACCCGGTCCTGCTGCTGCTGATACTGATCACCTGCGTGGTCCTGCTGCTCCCGGTGGCTGTCTTCATCGCCGCTGCCGTCCGCTTCGGCGGCGAGCGCCGCGACCGGCGGCTGGCCGCGCTGCGCCTGGTCGGCGCCGACGGGGCCACGACCCGCAGGATCGCGGCGGGCGAGGCGCTCAGCGGCGCCGTGCTCGGCGTGCTCGTCGGCGCCGCCCTCTTCGCCGTGGGCCGGGAGTTCGTGGCCGACTTCCCGATCAACGAAGCCCGGATGTACCCGATCGACATCGCCGTCAGCCCGGCGCTGGTCCTGCTCGTCGCCTTCGCCGTGCCGATCGCCTCAGTGGCCGTGACCCTGCTCGCGATGCGTGGGGTCGTGATCGAACCCCTCGGCGTGGTCCGTACGTCGAAACCGCCCCGGCGCCGGCTGTGGTGGCGGCTGGCGATGCCGCTGGCCGGACTGACCCTGCTCTACCCGATGATGGGGCAGAGCACGAGGGAGCAGTTCAACCAGTGGCAGGTCAGCGGTGGTGTCGTACTGCTGCTGATAGGGGTCACCGCGTTGCTCCCCTGGCTGGTCGAGGTCGTGGTGAACCGGCTCGGCGCCGGCTCGGTCTCCTGGCAGCTCGCGGTCCGGCGGCTCCAGCTGGCCAGCGGTGTCGCGGTGCGCCCGGTCAACGGCATCGCCGTCGCCGTGGCCGGGGCGATCGCCCTGCACGCCCTGTTCACCGGCATCGAGAGCTCCTACGCCACGGACACGGGCATCGACACGGAGCGGGCGCAGCTCCAGGTGCTGACGCCGTCGCAGGTGGAGCCCTCGCGCATGCCCGGCATCACCGCGCAAATCGCCTCCACCGAGGGCGTGAGGAAGGCGATCTCCCTCGGTAGTGCGGGACTCGGCGAGAAGGCCCGCAACCCGGAGGACTACCGATCCGTCACGATCGGCGACTGCGCCTCGCTGCGTGAGATCGCCAAGCTGGACAAGTGCGCGGACGGCGACGCGTTCCTGCTGCCCGACCCCGAGCACCCGCAAGAGGTGTCGAAGCCGGGCCGGAAGGTCGTCATCGACCCGTCCTTCGACGACGGAGTCCGCGGCGCGGAGATCGCCTGGACCATGCCCACGGACATCAAGACTGCCGCATCCCGACCGGACCCCACCGGCTTCACCCATCCGGGCCTCGTCGCCACCCCGGGCGCACTGCCGAAAGAGGCGCTGGACATCCTCCGCTACAGCACCTTCGTCAACCTCGACCCCTCAGTGGCGGACGCAGAGGAGCACGTGCGGAACACGGTGGCGCGGGTCCATCCTCTGATGATGCCGATGTCCCTCAAGGCGGTGCAGGTCAACGGCCGGTTCGTGACCGTGAAAAAGGGCCTCCTGATCGGCTCCGCCGCGGTCCTGCTGCTGATCGGCGCCAGCCTCTTCGTCTCCCAGATGGAGCAGCTGCGCGAACGTAAGAAGCTCCTCGCCGCCCTGGTCGCCTTCGGCACCCGCCGCCGCACCCTGAGCCTCTCGGTCCTGTGGCAGACCGCCGTCCCGATCGTCCTGGGCCTTGTCCTGGCCTGCGGCGCCGGCCTGGCCCTGGGCGCCGTGCTGCTCCGGATGGTGAGCCGGCCGGTGCACTTCGACTGGACGTCCGTGACGGTGATGACCGGCGTCGGCGCCGCGGTCGTCCTCCTGGTGACCGCCCTCAGCCTCCCGCCGCTGTGGCGCATGATGCGCCCGGAGGGGATCCGCACGGAGTAGAGAGGGCAACCCTACGTGGGTCCGCAGGGGGGCTTCCCATCGGAGAAGCCCCTCTGCGGCGCCCCCGCCACACGTCACCCTCGCGGCGGGTGGAGAACATCAGCCACCGCGGGCAGCACCCGGACCGAGAGCGCGGCCATCGCCTCGCGCAGCACTGGGCGAGCGACACGGCGTGAGGGGGCCGGATCCGCGAAGTACCCGGTCACCAGGTGGGCGTTCGCAGGACGAACGCGACGCCCGCGGTCAGCGCGGAGAGCCGGGCCGCGTTGAGGTCGAGCGTGCGGGCCTGGCCGTCCGATGCCCTCCATCAGGGCCAGAACGCACCGCGGCGGGCGGCCGGTGACGAGGGCGATGCGGACGCCGGCCTCGTTCGCCACCTCCAGGGCGGCCCGGCTGCGCTCGGACCGGATCCCGTTGCTGCGCGGGAGCGTGCCGTCGAGAGCGGTCGCCCCCGGCTTCGGCCGGGGGCCAGCGGGGAGACCGGCGTCGTCTTGGACCCGGCGGCGGACGGTGCGCTCAGCCGACGCCGCCGCGGCGGCGGGCGAGGACACCCGCCGTGGTGAGCAGGACGAGCAGGACACCGGTGAACCACGTCATCGCGGCGGTCACGGTGGTGCAGAGGGTGGCGATGCCGAGGCCGATCGCGGGCAGGGCCAGGCCCAGGTAGGAGATGAGGAAGAGCCCGGCGAGAGCGTCGCCGCGTTTGCCCGGCGCGGCCATGGCGACGACGGTGGCGACCGCGGACTTGAACAGCACTCCGGCGCCGATGCCGGCCGCGATGCCGGCTGCCAGGAAGACGGGGAAGCTGGCGGCGCGCATGCCGATGGCCAGTGCTGCCACCCCTGCGGCCTGGGCGAACAGGCCGATATTTCTGCGTACTTTGGCATCGAGGCGGCCGGTGAGCGACTGGGCCGCCGCGGCGGCACCGAACACGGCGAACACGATCAGCCCCGCCAGCGCGCGGGAGGGGTGGTGCAGGGTGTGGCCGACGAATCCGGGGGCCAGCGAGGTGAACAGACCGAAGACCGCGAAGGACGCGAAGCCCGCGGCTGCGGCGGCCACGTACCCGGCCGGGTCGCCGTGGTCGGTGCTGACGCGCTGCGGGCGGTACCTCGGCCTGACGGGCTGCTCCTTGACTGTCTCGGGGGTGAGCGCGACCGCGGCGACGCTGATCAGCAGCAGGGCGCCGAAGACGAGGTAAGGCAGTCGCAGCGGCGCGTGGAGGTACTGGGCGAGGAGGCCGGCGACGAGTGGGCCGAAGCCGAGGCCGCCGATGTTGGCCGCGGTGGAGACGATCTCGAAGCGTTGCGGGGAGGCGCCGGGGCGGTGTGCTCTGTGCAGTTCGTGCAGGTGCGCGGTGGCGGTCGCGGTGAGCATGCCGACACCGAGGCCGGTGACCAGCCTGGCGAGGAGGAGGACCGGCAGGGAAGGTTCGGTGACGAACAGCGCGGCGGCGGCCAGTTCCAGCGTCAGCGCCGTGATCAGGACCTTCCGCCGGCCGATCCAGTCCGAGACGTGCCCGGCCAGCAGCAGACTGGTCAGTACACCGACGGCGTAGACGGCGAAGACGATCGTGACCGTGAAGGTGGAGAAGCCCTCGCGTGCCTGGTACAGGGGGTACAGCGGCGTCGGGACGGTGGAGAACGCCATGGCCGTGACGAACACCGACGCGATCATCCGGAACCCGGCACCGTACCTGCGGGCCGAGTGCTGCGCGCCACCACCCTCGGCGGGTGCCCGGCGAGCGGGCCGGGGCCTGGACAACGACATGTGACTGCTCCGATTTCGTGAAGGTTGTCGGCCGGCGTCCCGGGATCGACGCCGGCCGTGGGGGCCGGTCGCCGCCCCGGGCCCACCGGCCCGGGGCAGCAACGACGGGATTCAGGCCAACCGGCCGCGGGCCTGGGCCCACTTGACCTCGGCCCCGGCGGCCTCACCGCCAGTGGCCTCCGCCTGGGCGCGGCCCACCGACTCCATCACGGCGGCGTAGCCCGGGCTGACACTCGCGTAGACGCCGCCCCAGTCCGCCCAGTCTTCGCGGGCCCAGGTCTTCT
Organism: Kitasatospora sp. NPDC033851; assembly: GCF_055576085.1. Classification (NCBI taxonomy): domain Bacteria; kingdom Bacillati; phylum Actinomycetota; class Actinomycetes; order Kitasatosporales; family Streptomycetaceae; genus Kitasatospora; species Kitasatospora sp. NPDC033851. The sequence goes on from NZ_JBVIRL010000067.1 coordinate 7,854, forward strand.
GCAGCTCGGCCGCCACACCGAGGACGTCCACGACCTTGACGCCTGCCCGGCTCAGGCGCTCGATCGAGATCCGCTGAGCCTCGTCGGAGTAGGTGCCCGAGGCGTCGATGACGGCGTACACGTCGTATCCCTCGGCGAGGGCCGACAGTGCGGGCTCCACGACGCAGATGCTGGTCATGATGCCGGCGACGAGGAGGGTGCGGCGGCCGGTCTGCTCGACGGCGCGGCGGAAGCCCTCCACGTCCCACGCGTTGATCTCGCCGTGACGCTGGACGTACGTCGCCTTGGGCGCGTTGTCGAACACCTCCGGGATCAGCGGGCCGTTGGGGCCCTCGGGGACCGACGCGGTGGCGATCACCGGGGCGCCGGCCAGGGTGGCGGCCTTGGCCAGAGCGGCCACGTTGTTGCGCAGCTCGCGGACGTTGGTGTGGTTGACGATCTGCAGCAGACCGCTCTGGTGGTCCACCAGCAGTACCGCGGCGTCTGCGGGGTCGATGAGGCCGTTGTTGCTCGACATGACTTCTCCCTGGGGTAAGGGCGGGCGTCCGGCACCGGGCCGAATGTTCTGGTTTGACCAGCAGTGTCGTTCGCTGCTGATGACCTCTTCAACCCCCTGCCGCGGTGGTCGCTTCCCATGCCAGGGAGATGGTTCGAGATGACGGTAATCTCTTTCAGAGATAGCCTGGAGTTCGGCCGTACGGAGGGTGGGATGGATCTTCGGCAGATGGAGGTCGTCGTCGCGGTCGCCGAGGAGGGCGGCTTCAGCGCGGCGGCGCGACGCCTACACGTGGTGCAGTCCGCGGTGTCCACCACGGTGCGCGCTCTTGAGCGCGAGTTGGGCGCCTCGCTGTTCCACCGGACCACCCACCGGGTGTCCCTCACCCCGGCGGGCCAGGCGTTCCTCCCGGCCGCCCGCGCCGCGCTACAGGCCGCCGAACAGGCCCGAGCCGCCGTTGACTTGACCAAAGAACAGCTCCGGGGAGAGATCACCATCGGGGTCATGCAGGGTCTCCACACGGGCCTCGCCCAGGCGCTGGCCGCCTTCCGTCACCAGCATCCGCAGGTGACGGTCAGGCTTCGCCAGGCGTCGGCGGACGACCTCCTTCAGGCACTGCGCGACGCCACCATGGACGTGGCCGTCGTGGCGCTGGCCCGTACCCAGCAGCGAGGACTGGCCGCACGCGTGCTGCAGGAGGAGGAGATGGTCCTGATCACGGCGCCGGGCCGCGCCGGCCAACCCGAGCGACCGGTCACCCTCGCCGAGGCGGCCGGCCTGCCACTGGTGGAATTCCCCGTCGGCTGGGCGATCCGGCACTCCGTCGACCGCGCCTTTCGTACGGCCCTCGTCGACCGCGTCGCCACCTTCGAGGTCAACGACATTCTCAGCGCCACCGACCTGGTCCGCCACGACCTGGGCGTGTGCATCATGCCCCAATCCCTGGCCGCCCGCTTTCCCGACCTGACGACCCGCCGCTTCGCCCAGAACGCACCGACCTGGAAGGTGATGGTGGTGCATCCCCGCGGACAGGTGTCTGCGGCCGTCACCGCCCTGCTGCGCCACATCACGTAGGCAGCGGCCCGCCCGCACAGCAGGGCGGACACCCGGAGGCGGCTGGCGAGGAGGTCGGCGAGTCGGTGTTCGCCGACCTGGCGGACGGCGTCGGCGGACCTGGTGTACCGCCAGTACGCGCGAGACCTGGTGACCCTGGAGCTGGTGGTCTCGGTCGCCGGGGTTGCGGTACCCGGTCGCTGCGCGCGAGTTCGTCGGGCCGCTCGCGGCACCGTGCGCAGCTGCCGTCGGCTGCGGGTGCCTGTTCTGATGGCGCTCTCTGAGTAGGGTCGGGGACTGGCGCGGTGGCGTGATGCTCCGTTCCAGTCCCCGCCGCTTCAAACCGTGCATGCAGTTCTCCCGCACACGGCTTTCCGACATCGTTCACCGGCTGGCATGCGCTGTCGCCCAGTGCACGTTCCCGGTCAGGCGGTAGACCCTGCGGGTGGATGCCGAATGTGAGGGCTGGCCTGGTGGCCGAGTGGCCGGCTTGGCACGACGGCCGGGACGGGCGGTCCAGGTGAGCGGGGCTTGTCGCGCAGGCGGCAGCAGTGGGCGGACTCAGGGCTCGATGACGAGGCGTTCGATGAGGTCGTCGCGGAGTGTGAACTGGTAGCGCAGATCGATGGTGCCGCCGGGGAAGTTGCCTTCGAGGTGGTGGGTGGCGATGTAGTGGGTCGCGTCGCTCTGCTGGGCGTTCGTGAGGTGGATGGTGTAGGTGAATTCGGTGGCGGATCGGCCGAGCCACCCCTCGATCTCCTCGGTGCCCTGGTAGGTGTTGCCGTCGTCGATCACTGTGGCTTCGCCGGTGAACGCTGTGACCGCGGTGGCGGTGTCGTGGGCGCGGTGCGCTTGGAGGTAGCGGGTGATCACCTCGGGCAGGGCGTCCGGGGTTAGGGGCTGGTTGTCGTGCATGACGATCCTTGGGGTGGTGGCGGGTTCAGACGGTGGGGGTGGTGCCGCCGTCGATGACGTGTTCGGCGCCGACGATGGCCGAGGCGCGGTCGGAGACGAGGAAGGCGACGAGCTCGGCGACCTCCTCGGGCCGGTTGGGACGGCCGAGCGGGATGCCGCCCAGGGAGTCCATGAGCCGGCCCAGCGCCGCTTCCTGGGTGATGTCCGCGTCGTGGGCGATCCGGGCGACGAGGTTGTCGGCGGCCGAGGTCTGGACGAAGCCTGGCGAGACGGTGTTGACGCGGACGCCGTGCGGGGCGACCTGGTTGGCCAGGCCCTTGCTGTAGGTGGTCAGGGCGGCCTTGGCGGCGGCGTAGGCCAAGGTGCCGTTCCACAGCGGCATGCGGCGCTGGATCGAGGTGACGTGCACGACCGCGCCCTTGCCCGTGGCGATCATGTGCGGCAGGAGTGCGCGGTCCAGGCGGACGGCGGCCAGCAGGTTCGTGTTCAGCTCCCTGGCCCAGTCGTCCTCGCCGAGCGCCGCGAACCCTCCAGCCGGTGCCTCGGAACCGCCGAGGGTGTTGACCAGGATGTCGACACCTCCCACGCGGGCGTCCACCTCGGCGGCGACGTGGGCCGCGCCCTGGGCGGTGGACAGGTCGGCGGTGATGAACGCCTTCTCGTCGGCGTCGTCCGGGCGGGTACGGGCGGTCACCAGCACGATCGCGCCGGCCTCGGCGAGCCGTCGGGCGATGGCGGCTCCGGTGCCCTTGGTGCCGCCGGTGACCAGAGCGCGTCGGCCTTCGAGGGATTCGCTGATGTATGTGGTCACGGTGTGCTCCGTCCCCGGGTGCGGGCACGGAAAGGACCGCTCCCGCTATGACTGCTAGAATAGAAGCTACTTACTTCTACTTTAGCAGTAACTGAGGGGATGGTCGCCGTGGCAAGCCGGATCAGGCTGGAGGACCGGGAGTGCCCGCTGTCCACGACGGTGGAACACGTCGGCGAGTGGTGGACGCTGCTGATCCTCCACGACGCCTTCGACGGCTACACCCGCTTCGACCAGTTCCAGGAGAGCCTGGGCATCTCCTCCAGCATGCTCACCACCCGGCTGAAAACCCTCGTCGCGGACGGACTCCTGGAGCGCCGGCCCTACCAGACCAACCCCGTGCGCCACGAGTACGTCCTCACCGAACTCGGGCACTCCCTGCGTCCGGTGATCGTCGCCCTGGCCGCATGGGGCAACTCCCGTCTCACACCGGCCGAGCGCAGCATGATCCTCATCGACGCGCGCAGCGGCGAGGAGGTCGAGCCCGTCGTCGTCGACGCCAAGACCGGCCGCCGACTCGACGACAGCGGCACCTACGTCTTCACCGCAGGTCCCGCAGCGAGCGACGCGATGCGCAACCGCTACGCAACACGGCAGGCCATCCCCGCGGAAGAGGCGTAAGGATGCTCGACAGACCTGAGCCGGGCCGGGAAGGCCGTACCCGACCCACCAGGCCGCAACAACTCATCGCCGACATACGCCCGTCTCCCCGCTCCCCACTCCCGACTCCCCCCAGACCGTTGAACGGCCCAACCAACTAGGGAACCGAGAGCGGGCCTGGCCGTTTTCGGAAATCCTCATCAGTTCGTCGAAGTCTGACCCGAATCCGCGGGTAGTGGCGGACTTCGGTGGCTGATACGACGACAGGTGTCCCTGCGGGTTCGAGATGATCGAGGTTCTCTACGCCTGATCGCTCTACCTGCAAGGACACCTGTCGAGTGAAGGCGATATCTCGTCGCCGTACCCGCTCCCGCTCCCGCACCCCTGCCGGCTGTCGGGGCTGTTGGGACCGTGCGCAGGTCTCATCGCTCGCACGGACGCCCGGTGGCCGTTGTCGGCGTCCGTTGGCGAGACCCGCACCTTCGGGACCAAGACGCCCGGCCGGCGGGACCGCTCGCCGGCGCTGACACCGCATGTCCGGCTTGGTGGCCCCCGGGTCGCCTGCCTGGTTTTCCGCCGCGTGCGGTCGTCTGCCCGGGACTACGGTCGCCATCAATTAACTACGCTCCGCCCCAACGATCGGGAGATCCCCATGGCAGCTGACGCTGTTCAGGTAGCACCTGATGTGTACAAGGTCCTTTTCGAGAACGATCGGGTGCGGCTTCTCGAGGCCCTGTCAGCGGACGCGGCAGACTGGCTCTGGCGCGAAGTCCGTGAAAGCTGCCCGTCCAGCAGTCAGGTCAGGGCAGGTGGCGGGGGCCGCGCAAGTCCGGGGCGAAGAGGTCCAGCGACGGGCCTTCGAGGGCGATGGCGGTGAGGCCGGTGGTGGTGCCGGATGCGTGTTCCTCACCGGGCTCCCAGCGGACACCGTCGCCGGCTGAAACGGAGATCTGGCGCCTGTCTGGGCCCGCGACCCAGCCTTCGCCCGTGATGACAAGGAAGAGCTGGCTCACCGGGGCGGGGTGCGAGCCGATGGTTCCACCGGGCTCGATGGCCAGGCAGGTCAGATGAACAGGCCCCTTTCCGGCGGCGACGCGGGTAGCAGTGGCATCCACACTGTCGAAGCGATCGATGACCTTCTCCGAACGGTCGCAGCGAAACATCTCCAAGAGGGGTCTCCTCGCAAGGTCCGGAAAGCACTGATCGTATGGGAAGACAGTCATCGCGTGGAGAGGAGGACGCGCTTGCGGAGGAGGTCCAGCTTGGCGCGTCCGAACATCTGCCTCTTGATCATCTTGATGCGGTTGACGTGGCCCTCGACCGGGCCGGAGTTCCAGCGGAGCGTGAGGCCGGCCATGACGGCGTCCCAGTCCTTGCGCAGGCCAGTGGCGAACCCGCGCAGTTCGGGGAGGCGGCTGGCCTCGGCGTCCGCAGTCCACTGCACAAGTTCTTCCCGGCCTTGGCGGTTGACGAGCATCGAGGTAAATCGCGCGATGAGGTCGCAGGCATCGTCCAACTCACCGCAGTGGTCGCGGAGTTCCTTCATGAGGACACTCCCGGCCTCCGGCCGATTGTCGGGGTGGGCAAGGATCAGCCTGGTCACCTCACGGACCTTGCGGTCGGCTTGGCGAGGTCGCGCAGCCGGTGCACGAATCGGCGGACGGTGCGCTCGCTGACGGTCAGGCCACGCTCGGCGAGTTCGCGGTGGAGACGGTCGGCGCTGGTGCAGCCCTCGTTGAACCGGGCGATCAGGTAGGCGGCGTGGCCGTCCAAGCTGGTCTGCCGGCCGCCGGTGGGCCCGCGCCTATGAGCTCCTCCACGGTGGTGGCGCGCATGAACTTCCTCGCCGTCTTCGGGTCCAGGCCCAGCTCGGCGACGATCTGGCTGTGCCCCATTCCCTTCTTCATCAGCGCGTGGACGGCGGCGTGACGCTCGCGAGTGCGCCGCGCCAGCCGTCCCTCGGGCAGCACCACTTTCTCCTTCTCCGGCAATGCCGTTGTTTGAAGCTTCATCGAGTTCGCGTGACGGGTAGGTTGTCGCGCCGGCCTGGTTGGCCACGGGTCAGAAGCGGGTGGGTCTCCGGCCGAGCAGCAACCGGCGGCCTTCGGCGCCGACCCTGCCACCACAGGCACCGCCTCGGACCGGCCCGAAACAATCGGGAGCCCGGGTCATTTCTCCAGGGCTGCCGCGATGCGGTCGAGGTCAGAGAGCAGCGCGGCCATGCGCTGTGGCGGGATCGCCTCCACCATGCGCTCTTCGATGGCGTAGACGGCGGCTTGGACCGCGGACAGGCGTGTGTGGCCTTCCTCGGTGAGGTGGGCGGGCCGGGCTCGGCCGTGGTCGGCGGTGGCGGGGCGGGTGATCAGTCCCGCTTCCTGCAGGCCCCGCAGAACAACGTTTCCGGACTGCCGGGTGACGAAGGTCGCGCGGGCGAGGTCGGCGTTGGACATGCCGGGGTGCAGGGCCAGGAGTTCGAGAGTGGCGTACTGCGGCACGGTCAATCCGTGCTCGCGCAGGCCCTTGTCCATAGCGCTGCGCAGGGCGGCCTGGGCGCGTTTGAGCATGTAGCCCACGTGTTGGGTGACGTCCTTGGCGGGGTGGGGCGGCTCGGCGAACGGGCTCTCCATCATGTCAGCATTTTGACATGGGTTTCTCGGGATCCTAGTCTCCCCTATGTCAAAGTTCTGACATCAAGGATCGAGGAGTACCCATGCCTGCCACCATCGACGGCCCCGACTTCGTCGCCCTGCAAGTACGCGACGTGCAAGCAGCAGCGACCTTCTGTGAACAGCACCTGGGCCTGCGCCGGGCCGCCGTCTCGCCGCCCCACGCGGTCGTGTTCGACACCAAGCCGACCCCGTTCGCCGTCCGCGCGCTCCTCCCGGGCGTCGACCTCGCCGACACCGCACGGCCCGGTCTGGGCGTAGTGCTCTGGTTCCGGACCACGGACGCCCACCAGCTCCGCGACCAGCTCACCGCCGCCGGAGTCAGGATCCTGACCCCCATGGCGGACAGCCCGTTCGGGCCGATGTTCTCCTTCGAGGGCCCCGAAGGCTACACGCTCACCGCGCACGGAGGCTGACCGCAACGCCCTCTCCCGGGCCCAGGTCAGCGGACAAACCGTCACGCCTCGGCGCGCAGCACCAGGAAGTCGGCTCCGTCTCCCTGCTCCTGGTCAGCGCGCCTCCGCGAAGCGCGGTACATGGTCGGGACGTCGACTGAGGCCGGGACGGCCAAGCCTCCGCGACACCGATCATCTGCGGTTCCCAAGGCGTTCGCTCTGGTCAGAGCCAGGGCCAGCGGCCAAAAAAGTAGCGCGAAAACTCTGGCCATCTACGGCGCACGGTCACAGCGGCCTGCGCTCGGGAGGTCAGCGCCACTGGTAGGACGCGCCGGTCATCGCCGGGAGCAGCAGCGGGCCGCCAGTCGCGGCGGTGTCGGGCCGGACGGCCTGGGCGAGGACGGCGCCGACGTCCGGGTACAGGTGGAGGCCGGCCGCGTCGGCCACCGGCAGCCACACCACCGGGGCCTGGTCCGGGTCGTCCTGCTCGACCGCGGCGACGGCCGCCACCAGGGGGTCGGGCAGGTGGGCAACGTAGACCAGGTGCCGGCGCCGGAAGGGCTCCGCCTCGCCCGGCCGCTCGGTCTCCTGGTCCTGGACGAAGCGCAGCTCCGGCGGCGCGGGCAGCACCGCCAGGCGGAGGCCGAGCTCCTCGAGGAGCTCCCGGCGCAGCGCGGTCTCGGGTTCTTCGCCGTCCTCGTCCTCGACCAGGCCGCCGGGCAGCGAGTGCTGGAGGCCGGCCGAGCGCTGGCGGCGGATCAGGGCCAGGCGGCCGTCGTAGACCAGCACCGCGCACACCCGCACCGGCCCGGCCACCGCCTTGGTGGTCACCGCGTTGTCCAGGCCGGGCAGGCGGGCTCGTGCCAGGTGGTGCGGACGACCACCCCGCCCGGGGTCAGGTGCTCGCTCGACCACGTCCGGCAGCACGCGCCGCCACCCGGCCGGGCCGGGGCCGGCGGCCATCCGACGCGGACCGGAGAGACGGGCGCGGACGCGGTGAGCGCGGCCGGACGGCAGCGACGGCGCCTGGTCATGGGTGTCGTCATGTCGCAGGCTCTGCCCACCCCGCCTGTTTTCGACAGGTAGAACGGGTTCAGGCACGGATTTCGTGAAGAGCACGCCGAGGCGGTTACGATCTGTAGTCGATCGGAGCCCTGCTCGAACGGTTATGCCGAGCGACTCG
>NZ_JBVIRL010000068.1:0-12883 GCF_055576085.1 Kitasatospora sp. NPDC033851
CCCGGCACCGATCACCGCACCCACCGCGGCAGACCTCGCCGACCTCGTCGGGCGAACCCACACCAAGAACGCCAAGTAATTAATCGGCGGCTCCCAGGGGCAGGCGTCGTATCGTCCGAGGTCTCCCGGTGGTCCGGTCGCTGAGGGAAGTGGCCCCCAAGGCGCGGCGGGGCTGCCCACCTTCTTGTCGGCGGTGTTGACCTTCGCCGGCGGCGAGGGCCGGGATCAGGTGGCCGGGGGTGGCGCCCTCCATGACCTGGAGGGCGATGTCGACCACGTCGTCGGTCAGGCGGCGGTCGTTGGGGAAGCCCTGGAAGTCGCCGTTGAGGACGCCGAGCCGGTCCGGGTTGGCGGTGACAGTGGTCGACATGTTGAGCCGCAGCTCCTCGACCGCGACGAACTTCCTCGGGTTGTGTCCTGGTTCATCAACTGCGAGTTGAGGTCGACCTGGAAGGGGCCGCCGGTGGCCTTGGCGATACCGGTCAGGAAGATCTCCTGCAGGTCGGCACCGGAGCGAGGATCCGGCTGGGCAGCCGCGCTTCGCACTGTGGACCGGATTCCGTCACGTCTTCGTGAGCCGGGCGGGGATGGCCTGGTCGCCTCACCCCCGTGGGCCAGCGGTCACCCGTCCGGGCGCACTTCACCCCTCTTTTGTCTCTTGCTGCGGCGGCTGCCGTACCATCAGCCCTCGCTCGCCGCGGCCACTGGCGCGGTCGCCGGAGTGGGGACGCTCCATTTCTGTTCGATGCGGGCGAACTTCCACACGGCGAGCGCGGCAATCCAGGTGGCGAAGAACAGGCCGACGATGACGAAGCCGACCGCGTTGAGGTCCAGGCGGGAGATCCAGTCCCAGAACGCGCCGTGCAGGTCGAGCCTGTCGGCGAGCAGGCCGAGCAGTTCGACAGTGCCGATGACGAGGGCGACGGCGACCGACAGACCGGTGATGGTCAGGTTGTAGTAGATCTTGCGGACCGGCTTGGAGAACGCCCACCCGTACGCGAAGTTCATGAACGACCCGTCGATGGTGTCCAGCAGGCACATCCCCGCGGCGAACAAAAGCGGCAGGCACAGGATCGCGTACCACGGCAGGCCCGACGCCGCCCCGGAGCCGGCCAGCACCAGAAGGGCGATCTCCGTCGCGGTGTCGAACCCGAGGCCGAACAGCATCCCCAGCGGATACATCTGCCACGGCTTGCTGACCGACCGCGTCACTCGGCCCAGCACCCGGTTCATCAGCCCCCGCTTGTCCAGCTGCTCCTCCAGCGCGCTCTCGTCGAGGTGGCCGGAGCGCATCTGCCGGAACACCTTCCAGATGCCCACCAGGATGACGAGGTTGACGACCGCGATCAGGTACAGGAACGAGCCCGAGACGGCGGTGCCGATCAGGCCCGTCACCTGATGGAGCCGGGAGCCGTCGTCCAGGAGCGGTCCGGCCAGGGCCTTCACACCGAGGGAGAGCAGGACGGCCAGGGCGAACACGATCGAGGAGTGCCCGAGGGAGAACCAGAAGCCCACCGACAGGGGCCTCTTGTGCTGCTCCATGAGCTTGCGGGTGGTGTTGTCGATCGCGGCGATGTGGTCCGCGTCGAAGGCGTGCCGCATGCCGAGGGTGTAGGCGGTGACACCGATCCCGATGCCGAAGCTCTTCTCCCCGATGGTGTGGTGCTCGGGGGCGACGACGGCGATCAGCGTGACCCAGCCGATGACGTGAAGGGCGACGATGAAGGTGCCCATCCCGGCCAGGCGCCGCCACTCCTGACGGGTGATCGACGCCACGGCGGCGGTACGGGCGGATCTCGGAGGGTCCTGGGCGGGGGATACGGATGAGGAGGCCACGGGCGTCCTTCCTGCATCTCGGCCGACGCACCGCAGCCGGTGCGTCGATCTCGTAGTTGCACTATGTCGGCAAGAAGGAATGTTGTCACGGGGCGCGCCGGGGGCGCGAGGGCGTGCGGCTCCGGCGCCCTGCCGCCGGAGCAGCTTGCGATGATCGCCTGTTCGACCAGTGGGAACCTGTGTGCTGATGTGCTGCTCCGTGCGAGTGGTCTTGTCGGAAGGTCGGAATGGTGGCCGCTCTCCGCCGTCCGGCAGCCCCGAAGGTGGTGTGGGCCCTGTCGGCTCCTTCCCTCTTCCTGCCGGTCCGGGCCTCGCCGCCGCGGCGGCCGGCCCCGTTCCCGGAGGCCCAGCGTGGCGGTTCCACGATTCCTCGCCCGCGCAGGCGTGGTGGTGTCAGGCGCACTGCTCCTGCTCGGCGGCGCTGCACCTGTCGCCGGCGCCCATCCGCTGGGGAACTTCTCCCTCAACCACTACCTCGGCTTCACCGTCCACCCGGAAAGTCTCGAAGTCCTCGCCGTCACCGACGCCGCCGAGATCCCCACCCTCCAGGAGCAGCCGAAGGTCGACCGCAACGGCGACGGCATCATCGATGACGCCGAGCGCGACGCCTGGGCGACCGCGCAGTGCGCGCAGACCGCGCAGCGCCTCAAGGCGACGACCGACCGGGCGGCCGGGCCACTGGCGTGGCGAACCGACTCGGCGCAGTTCCGCTACGAGGACGGTTCGGCGGGTCTGCGCACCAGCCGCCTGGAATGCCTGTTGCGGGCCGATCTGCACCTCCCGGCCGACGGCATCACCCTGCACATCGCGAGCGGAAGTGATCCGGGCCGGGTCGGGTGGAACGAGATCACCGCCCGCGGCGATGCCACCACCCTCGACCGCAGCGATGTCCCGGCCGAGTCGGTCTCCAAGGAGCTGCGGGACTACCCTCGCGACCTGCTCGACAGCCCCAGCGGCGTCACCAGCGCCCAGTTCCGCGCGCGGCCCGGCGGCAGTGCGGCAGCCGCACAGTCAGCGACCGTGACCGCAGGGGACTCCGGGCCCACGGCGTGGCTGAGCAGCCTCGATGCCCGGCTCTCCGAACTCGGCGCCGCCCGGCGCCTGACCGTCCCGGTCGGCCTGCTCGCCGTCCTCCTGTCGATCGTGCTGGGCGCAGGGCACGCGCTGCTTCCCGGACACGGCAAGACCGTGATGGCCGCCTACCTGGCGGGCCGCCGCGGAAGCACCCGGGACGCCGTCACCGTCGGGGCCACCGTCACGGTGACCCACACTGCCGGCGTCCTCGTCATCGGCCTGTGCCTGACCGCGTTCTCCTCGCTCGCCGGAGACGTACTGCTCGGCTGGCTGGGCGTCCTCAGCGGCGTCCTGGTCGCCATCGTCGGCGCCGGCCTGCTGAGGGACGCGGTACGACGCTCATCCAGTACCTGGCGGCGCCAACATCTCCCGCACACCCACACGGAATCCGGCAGCCAGCCCACCTGGGAACTCGCCCACGCGTCTGCCGTGCCCGCACCGACCGGTCACCACGACCACCCGCACCCGCACGACCACAGCCACGAGAATCCCGGCCACCCGCACCATCACGGCCACCGCCACGGCCTGTTCGGGAGCGGCCACCACCACGACCCCGCAGCCCCGGGCCGCCGGGTGCTGATCGGCCTCGGCATCGCAGGCGGCCTGGTCCCCAGCCCGTCCGCCCTGGTCGTCCTGCTGGGCGCCATCGCGCTCGGCCGCACCCTGTTCGGCGCGGCCCTCGTGGTCGCCTACGGCCTGGGCATGGCCGGCACCCTCACCGCCGTCGGCCTGCTCCTGGTCCGCCTCGGAGACCGCCTCGCCGGCGCGGCGCACGGCCCGATCATCGGCCGGCTGCGCCGAATCGCCCCCTACAGTGCCCTGCTGACCGCACTGCTCATCCTGACCGTCGGCCTGGGGCTGGTCTTGCGCAGCCTCCCCTCGACCTTGTGAACACCCACCCCCATCGGAGGCCGACCACCATGACCATCCGCCCACGACGCCTGCTGTGCCTGATCCTCCTCGCCGCCCCGCTGCTGGCGGCCTGCGGAGGCGAGGCGGACGGGAGCTTCGACGCGCAGCCCGGAACTCCGTCCCCGTCCTGCCTTCAGCACCAGAGCCAGGATCCGGGTACCAAGTACACCGGTGGCGAGAAGTCCGACCCGCGCTCGGTTCTGGAGATGATGCGGTTCTACACCGCCAACGGGACGAAGGCGTACTGCGACGGCAAGGCGCCCACCGACACCGACCGCCGCTGGACCGACCTCTACGCCACGCTAGGCGGCGACGCGAGCCACGTCCCGCAGCCGAAGCAGTAGCCCCTCAGCCGCCCTCAGCCCGCGCCACCGGTAACGCTCGTGGCCTGGAGTTCGGCCAGGGCGGTGCGGGCGGCCGGGGCGTGCAGAGGATGAAAGGCGGGGTTGATCGCCAGCGCGTTCTCCAGCTCGCCGCGGGCGTCGGCCGGCCGCCCGAGCCCCCGCAGGATCATGGCGCGGTGGTAGTGGAAGAGAGCGTTGCGCATCCCCAGGGCCAAGGCCTCGTCGGACTGCGCCAGCGCCTCCTGGTCACGCCCGTTGACGTGCAGGGCCCAGGCGTAGGCGTCGCGCATCTCCAGGAACGGCCTGCTCCTCAATCCCTGCTCGGCGATGGCGAGCGCCGTCTTCGCGTCGCCGTGATCGGCCTCGAAGAGGGCGGCGTCGGTGTCCAGGGCCACACCGTTGTCGGTGAACAGCTTCTGCTCGCCACGGAACACCTGGTACTGCTGCTCCGCCTCGGCCGTGCGTCCCAGGGACTGGAGCAGCTCGCCGAGTTCGAGGACGTACTCGGGCTGCGGGACCAGGTCAACCGCCCGCTGAAAGTCCGTGACGGCGGAGGTGATGTCGCCGAGGGCCGCCTCGGCCTTGGCCTTCGCCTCCAGGAGCGATGCGGTGCCCGGTGCGGCGCGCAGGCCCGCCTCGGCATGGGTGAGCGCGGTCCTGGGGTCGCCGCTGTCGAGGGCGAGCTGGCTGAGGTGGTAGCGGGTGAAGGCCCGGTCGGCAGGGGTGTTGGCGTCGTCGAGGGCGCGCTTCATGGCGGCGGCGGCCGCCGCCGTGTCGCCGCGCAGCTCCCACGTGTAGGAGGCGCGGGCCAGTGACGGGGTGCCCGGTTTGAGGTCGACCATGCGCTGCACCGCGTCGAAGGACTCGGAGTAGCGGCCGAGCTGGGTGTAGGCGTCGGCGAGGGTCCCGTAGAGGGTGGAGCTGTCCGGGTTGACGGCGATCGCCTTCTGCGACCAGTCGAGGGCCGAGGTGAAGTCGTGCCGGGCGGCGTCGAGGGCGGCCATCCCGGCCATGGCGGTGAAGTTCTCCGCCGGCTCGGTGCTCAGCGACCGGGCCAGGACGGCTTCCGCCTTCGGGTAGTAGGACGGATCGGCGGTGATCTTGGCCTGCTGGACGTAGGCCAGGCCGAGGGACGCCATCGCGAGCGCATCTCCCGGAACCGCCTTCAGGTGTTCCTGCAGCCCGCGGATGTCCGCGTCCAGGCCCACACCGGTCATGCCCCGGTCGGCATCCGCGCTCCCGGAAGCAGCCTGCCGACCGGCGCCCTGGGGCGCGAGCCCGAGGCCTCCGGCGAGGAACAGGCCCACACCGAGGGCGGTCGCCACGGCAGCAGGCAACAGACGGCGGCGTCGGATCACAGTGCACTCCAGATGAAAGCAAGCGGGGTACGTTAAGCGGCTGCGGTGCCGGCCGGGCGGGCGACCGGGGAGGCGAAGACCACCAGGTTGGAGAGGTACTCCCGGCTGGCGCGGTCGTAGGTGCCGCCGCAGGTGATCAATCGCAGGCCCGGATCGGAGGTGTCGCCGAAGACAAGGCCGTCGGGGAACTCGTCCTTCGGGTAGCTGCGCAGCGCGTTCACGGCAAAGGCACTGGTGGTGCCATCTGCCGCGTCGACCGTGATGGTGTCGCCGGGGCGCAGGACGGACAGGCCCGCGAACACGGCCGGCCCGGTGCGGGAGTCGACATGGCCGACGATCACCGCGGCGCCCGGCCCGCCGGGGGCGGGGCCCTGGCTCCACCAGCCGGCGACCTCGGGGTCGTCCGGAGTACCGAGGTGGCCGTCACCCTGGACCTGCAGGTCCGTCAGGGCGCTGTCCACCCTGATCCGGGGTATCCGTATCCGCACCGGAGGAGCCTGCTGCCGGCGCGCGGGCGTCGCGCCTGCGCTGCGGGACAGCCGCCCGGGTATGTCGCCGATGTCTCGCACCGTCGCGGGGCCGTTGCTTCCCGGACCGGTGGCGACGCTCGCTGCGCCGGCTCCGGTCAGGGCGAGGCCGAGCGTCAGCGCGGCCACGGCGGTGCGCCGACTGGGGTGCCTGAGGACGTGCCCGGGCGGCCGGCCCCGCGCGAGGAGGGGTCGGCGCCCGTGGTGGAGCGGAGGTGTCACTGCTGGGCGCTGTGCCGGCGGCGCAGTGCGAGGACCGCGGCACCGGTGAGCAGGACACCGCCGCCAAGCGCGGTGGCGCCGGCGATCGGGAAGTCGCTCAGGGACAGGCCGCCGAGGCCGGCGGCGACGCCGCCGGCGGGGTTGTCGGGGACGGCCTGGTTGACGGCGGCGGTGTTGGGCAGCGCGACGTAGGGGAAGGTCTTGCCGAAGGCGTGGTCGTTGGCGTTGACGCCGTCACCGGCGGCCAGCGCGGGCACGATCGTGCCGGTCTGGGCCGCGCCCTCCAGAGCCTGGAGCTCGATGTCCACCACGTCGTCGGCCAGGCGACGGCCGTTGGGGAAGCCGGCCAGGTCCTGACCGAGGACACCGAGGCGGTTGGGGGCGGCCGACGGCGGCACCGACATGTTGAGGCGCAGCTCCTCGCCGGGCAGGAACTTGTCCTTGCTCACGTCGGCGTTCAGCTGCTGGGAGTTGAGGTCGGCCTGGATGGGGCCGCAGGCCTTGCAGATACCGGTGAGGAAGATCTCCACTAGGTCGTTGCGCGGCGTGGCGGGGGCCGGGATGCCGTAGACGCTCTGGATGAGCTTCGGCACGATCGGGTCTTTGACCTTGTCGACGACCGGGGTGACGGTGGCGTCCTTCTCGGGGCTGAGCGCGTTGAAGGCGTCCTTGTACTTGATCGGGACGACGACCTCGTTGATCAGCGGGTTGCCGAGCCGGGAGACCTGCCGGAAACCCTCATCACCCTTGCCCGCGATCGCGCCCTCACCGCCCTTGCCCTCGCCGCCCTTGTCGGCGACAACGGTGGCGCCCTTGCGGTCGGTCGTGGACCAGACACCGATCACCGGGTTGCGCGTCGGGTCGCCCTTGAGCGCCAGGTCCTTCTTGGGGACCTGGATGGCGATGGTGTTGACGTTGTAGCCGCTCAGGGTGTCGTGCCCGGACTCCTTGAGGTTCCCGCCGTAGAGCAGGTCGAAGACCCGCAGGTCGAGGAAGAACGGGTCATCCGCCTGCCCGGCGAGAGTCTGCCCGCCGCCGGGCAGCTCGCGGATGGCCTGCTGGCGCAGCGCCGCGTAGTTCGGCATCGACGCCTGGCCCGTGTTCGACGGGGCCGCGACCGCGTCCTTGAGCAGCGTCTTGGTGGACCCGTCCGCGTGGCTCTCGGTGAGGGTGTACGTCTGGCGGAAGTTCAGCGTCGGGTCGTCGAGGTTGTTCACGACGCCGGTGTTGTAGAGGAACTGGTTGGCGTCGTCCCGGTAGTGGTTGCTGAACGTCCACGTGTAGGTGGTGTCGGCCCTTCCGTCACCGTCGGCGTCGATCTTGATGTTGTAGCGCGCGTCCTCCGCGAATGCGTAGAAGTTCGGGCCGCCGTTCGGTTCCTCGAAGGGGATCCAGTTCGCGATCAACGTGACCGTGTCCGGCTTGTCGGGGCTGACGAAGGCGTACACGTCGGTGTTGTCCGCCCGCGGATCGCCCGCGATCAGTGGCGCCTCGCGGTGGCTGGAGGCGGAACTGACACCGGGGGTGAGACCGGCCAGGGCGCCGGCGGCGGCGAGGGCGAGCACGCCCATTCCGGCGAGCGGCCGCTCGGCGCGGCGGGCCAGGGAGGGCGGGCGGGGCGAACGAGGAGGCTGCATGGTCCGTCTTTCTGCAAGGTGGCCCGGATCGGCGTTCCGCAGCGGGCCGGCCTGGGCCCCGCGGACGACGGAGTCCCTGCATCCGGGCACAGGACACTCCGGGCGGCTTCCCACCTGGAAGGGCGTGCGGCCTCGGCCGGGGCCCGAGCCGATGCGTGTGGCCCCGGGAAGGGTGAGCCGTCCGGTACGCGACCGAAGGTGGTAAGCCATTCATAAAGTCATCACGCGCGGTGGCGTAGCGCCTACGGAGGTAGCCCATCCGGGAGCTCAGCTAGGGCGGGTATCGGGTCGTGGTCAATCTGTGGGATTCGGCCTCATGGCGAGGCCTGATCGGGTAGATCATGTCGCGTGACGCGAGTGCAACGGACTGATGCGAATGGGAGTTCATCGAGCCGTACCTGCCGGTCGGCGAGTACGGTCCGTACCCGGAGCGGCTGCGGCAGCAGTTCGAGGGCGTGATCTGGCGGTTCAAGACCGGAGGGCAGCGGCGGGAGATGCCGTCGGAGTTCGGTGCGTGGTCGACCGTCTCCAATCGCTTCCGGCAGTGGCGTGACGCGGGCGTCTTCGAAGCCCTGATGGAGGGCGCGTACTGCCGGTTGCTACTCGGGGTTGCTACTTGCGCTTGCTACTCGGGGTTGCGTCAGGCGGTGCTGGCTTCGTTCGCGACTTCGGGTTCTGGCTCAACTACCGTGATCCACTCACGCTGAGTAACAATCTGGCAGTGCTGTCGGCGTCGGAAAGTTGCCCGGAATTCGCCATTGCTCGGGTCGCGGTGGCCGACAGTGCGGGACCGTGGATGATCTGGTGCCCCGCTTGGAGGGATTGCTGTTTCCGTCGGTCGAGGGTGTCGCGGTGCTGTCGGTCGACGTGGACGTCGAGTCGGTGAACGTGACGGTCAAGTCCGCGGCGGCGGGGCACAGCTGCCCGGAGTGCGAGGGCTGGTCGACCCGGGTGCACAGTTCCTACCTGCGGTTTCCCGTCGATGGGCCGGTCGGGGGCAGGCAGGTCCGGTTGAGCCTGCGGGTGCGACGCTTCGTGTGCGGCAACCCGTTGTGCGGGCGGCGGACGTTTGTCGAGCAGATCGAAGGGCTGACGCGGCGCCACGGCTGGTGGACTGAGCGGCTGCGGGCGACCCTCGCGTGAGTGGGCCTGGCGCTGGCCGGGCGGGCTGGCGCCCGCCTGGCCAGCGTGTTTGGGGTGCCGGTGAGCCGCAGCACGGTGCTGCGGCTGGTGGAGGAGCTTCCAGACCCGGTGCCGCCGGCCCCGCGGGTGGTGGGCGTCGACGAGTACGCGACGCGCAAGGGCCGCGCCTACGGAACCGTGCTGGTCGACGCCGAGACCCGCCGGCCCGTGGACCTGCTGCCCGACCGGGAGGCGTCGAGCCTGGCGGCCTGGCTGGCCGAGCGGCCTGGCGTCGAGATCGTCTGCCGCGACCGCGCGCCGTTCTTCGCCGAGGGAGCCACCACCGGTGCACCGCAGGCGGTCCAGGTCGCGGACCGCTGGCACCACTGACAGCCCGTCCGGTTCTGGTAGAAGATCGCATTCACGATCTCCCGCAGATCACAGGACCCCGGATCCCCGGTTGCCGATCGCGCCACCCGGTCCTGCTTCCAGGCCGTGATCATCGGCTCGATCAACGCCCACTGCTCGTGCGATAAGTCGCTCGGATACGCCCGTCTGTCCATGCGCCGCAGAACATCACCCGCACCCCGACTGGCACGCCAGTACGGCCGACGTTCACACGAACGAGCGATCACGAACCGAGAGAAAAGGGACTTAACGTCCACTCAGGCGTCGTCGAAGGGCACGTCAACCGGATCATTCTGTGGAATCCGGACTGTCAAGTGACTCCGACCCCGTGCTGCTTGACTATGTGCTGGCCGCTTGGGCTGAAGGACGGGAGACTCGGGTGCTGTGGACATGGGGATCTCTGGTTTCAAGCCGTCCTTCCTGGTCGGGATCGAGGCGGTTCGGCAGGCGCATGGGTCGCGCCTGGCGGCGCTCGCTGGTAGGCGGCTGACGGGGTTCGCCTTGGTGCGCTTCGCTGAGGACGGAGACTGGTTTGCCGACTGTCCGGTCGTGCTGGACTTCAACGGCATCCAGGTGGAGGTCTGCCACTGGAAGCTCGACGAACTCTCGATCGGCTGGGACACGATCGACACCGAGGCGACCATCACCGGGTGGGAATGGTTCGAGCTGACGCCCCAGTGGTCTCACGGTGATGAGCGCCTCGAACCGTTCGTCGGCCAGGAGATGTGCGAGGTCAGGCTTCTCGAGTGGCGGCCGACAGAACATGACCTGGCAGCTGGGACGGTGGCGGTGGAGTTCGTCTTCGGTGGGGGTTGCCTGCGGATCGCCAACGGACTCGACGAGAACCGCATCGAGATCGGTGCGGCCCAGCCGGACTACATCCGTCACAGGCTGGGCCGCTGATCGTGACTACTGGGTCGGCTTCTGGTTGATCTCGATGACGGGCAGAAGGGTGGCCTGCGCTGGGATGCCGATCTGCCGTGGGGTCGGCCCGGCCGGCGTGGGGACGTCGGAAAGTCGGTTGAGCAACTGGTCGAGGTTGGCTTGCCCGTCGTCCACCGCGGCGCGTTCGTCGTCCGTCAGCGGAATGGCCGCGAGCATCCTCTGCAGGCTCTCCCTTGGCCTCCAGGAGTTGACCCTTGCTGGACGCTTTGGGGGTGTAGAAGTCGCAGCGTGCGCAGGCCATGCTTTTCCGGACTACGGGCGGACTCGACGGCACCCCGAACGCAGCGAGCTCAGCTGTCACTGCCACGATGTGCGGATGCGAGGACTGACTGAGCTGGTCAATGTGGACGAACCGGCCTGGCCGCTGCTGCGGGAAGCGTTCACGAGCAGTGTCGCGCCGCTCGAAGTTATGTCGGGCGATGCCGACCAAGGGCGCTCCTGCTTGCTGCAGCTGCAGGTGAGCGCCCGCTCGGCCCTCGGGGCGCTGGCCCTGCACACTGGCGGGATCGTCGTCGACGGGGGATGGCTGCGCGTATTCGGCGGTGCGGCAGGAGCGTCCTCGGTCGGGTTGCCGAGTCTCGCCCAGGTCAACCACTTCCCCAGCGACTTCGACCCTGCGTGGCGACCGACCGACGGCCTGGTCGTGGGTCACGACGTCCTTGGTGGTGTCTTCGCCGTCAACGGTCATGATGCCGCTGATGCTGGTCGTCCCGGCGCTCCCGGACAGATGGTCTACTTCGCGCCTGACTCCATGGAGTGGGAAGCCCTGGAGATGGGTTACGGAACGTGGCTGACCTGGCTGCTGTCGGGCCAACTGGAGCAGTTCTACGAGGGGCTGCGCTGGCGCGGCTGGCAGGACGAGGCATCCCGGCTGACCTCGGACCAAGGAATCTCCGTCTTCCCGTTCCTCTGGTCGAAGGAAGCGCACGCGGATCTCGCGGCCACGAGCCGAAGGCCGGTCCCTATGGCGGAACTCCTGAGCCTGAGCAGGGACTTCTGCGCCCAAATGGGACTGCCCGCTCCGGGGTTCCTCGGGTCCGTTTAGATGCCGAACCGCACCGCTCTCCACAATCCTGATCAGAAACGAGTGGAAGTCATGGGCTCCATCCAGACTGAACAGATCGGGCCCGGGGACGGTGACGCGGTCCATGCCGATGACTATCGGATCAAGGTCTGGTTCCGATTCGTGCCGCGCGAAGGCTGGCTTCCTCAAGACACCGAGGGGCTGTGGGCCACGCTGCTCGGCGAGGAAACGGCGCGCGTGGAGAACGTGCCCCTGCTCCAGAGTGGGGTTGCCGAAGGCGACGTTGTCCGATTCACCACCGACGCCGAGGGCCGGCACTGGGCGGTGGGTCGCGTGGAAGCCTCCGGCAACTGCACGATTCGGGTCCTTCCGGTGCCCACTGGGCCGCTCGGCCCGAGCGCCCGGGCTGTGCACGAGCGGTTGTCGTCGTTCGGGTTGGGCGGCGAGGTCTTCAGTGACGAGTTCCCACTGGTGGCGTTCAACGTGCCGGCCAGCTCGGACCTCGCAGGCATAAAGTCGCTGCTGGTTCATGGAGCCTTCGCCATCTTCGAACGTGCTGGTCGGAGGGGCTGGCGTGACGGTTCTCCGGGGTGCTCGTGCTGGTCGTGGGCGGGAGTCTGCGGTCTTGATCGTCCGTCAGCGGTCGATCTCGAAGTTGGTCAGGACGAGCAGGGCCCGCAGGAGGGCAGTGGCGCGGCCGGGGTCGGTGCGGAGTTTGGTGAGGATCCGCCAGGCCTTCAGGTGCGCGAAGCCGTGTTCGACGGGTGCTCGTCCGGCGGCCAGGATCCGGTTCGCCTGCTTCTGCCCCGGGGTGAGCTTTCGGGCGCGGGTGGCCCTGTAGCCGGTGACGATGACCAGGTCATCGGGGTCGTCGGGCTTGTCCACGCCGATGAAACCCAGGTCGGCGAGCGCGCCGAGCCCGGCCGCCTTCAGGTGCTCGACGATCTTGTCGCGGCGGGCGGCGGTGGCGTCGTGGGTGCGTCCGGGCCGGGCCGCGGAGATCCAGATCAGCTTGCCTCTCTCGTCGGTCAGGGCGAGGAAGTGCAGGCCGTGGCGGTGGTGTTTGCCCGAGTAGTTCGGGCGGTTGTCCCGCCCGGTGCGGCGCTGGGTGGGGATCAGGGTGCCGTCGATCAGCACGACCGCCGGGCTGTCTGGCGAAGCGCCCGGTCCAGGCGCGGGGCCTTGGCGGCGAGCAGGTCGATCATCTCGTCGCGCCAGCGCCGCAGGGTGGACTCGGGCACGTTGTTGCCGCCGGCCAGGTCGAGAAGGCGCTGGTCGTGCCGCAGCATCGCCAGCACGAGCACCGCGATCCGGCCCGGCGGCAGCGACCGCCACGGGGAACGTATCGCCGTCAGGCGAGATCGCAACAGGTCAGCGAGGCAGACCAGGGTGCTCGTGGACAGGTTGAGCTTGCACTGGTAGACAAGGGAGACGCCCTCGACGGGCGCGTTGTTATTCGTCACACAATCTCAAC
>NZ_JBVIRL010000069.1:0-11958 GCF_055576085.1 Kitasatospora sp. NPDC033851
ACCGAGCACCCGACCACAACATCGGACTCGCCCTGGTCACCAACCAGTAGCGAACAGGCAGGCGAGAGTCCGAACGCGACAGAAGATCATCACCGAAGGTAGAACGACAAGCTAAGGTCATCGACACCTGCGCTGAGCTGCATAAAGTCGGCCCGACTGGCCTCGCGCCACACTTCTCCCCCAGAGAACGAAGATCTACGCGCTCCTCCAGCGCGCCCTCGAACGCTCCAACCGCGCCGGCCTCGCCCTGTTCTCCATGCGCGGCAAGGAGTATCTGACCGCGATCAAGGCCGAGCGCGGAATCCTGACCGCCCACACCATGCACTTCGCCGACGAGGTCCGCGACCCCCGCCGCGAGGTCGGCAACCTCCCCGACGAGGACCTCCCGCTCCCGGAGCGGGAGCTGTCCACGGCCGAGCAGCTCATCGAGATGCTGGCGATCGACTGGGACCCGGCCCAGTGGCACGACACCTACAGCGAGAAGGTCCGCGACCTCGTCCAGGCCAAGGCCGAGGGCCGCCACATCGCGGTCAGCCAAGGCCCGCCCGCCGAAGCCACCAACGTCGTCGACCTCATGGCGATCCTCGAACGCAGCCTGGAACAGGCCCGCCACCCCGCGGGCGAGCCCGCCGACGCCAAGCCGGAGAGCCGGCAGCGCAGGAGCACCGCGAGCAGCCGAGGCCCGGCTGCCACCGCGCCCAGGACGCCGAAGGCCGCCAGCGGCACGAAGAGCACCTCCGCCCGCCGACAGGGCGCCACGGCCCCGGCCGCCCGCAAGAGCGCCAGCAAGACGCGGACCGCGAAGGAAGACCTGGACGCGCTCACCAAGGCGCAGCTGTACCAGCGCGCGGCCGACCTCGACATCCCGCACCGCTCCACGATGACCCGTGACCAGCTCCAGGACGCCCTCGAACACGCCCCCGTCAAGCGGGGCCGGCAGCTGCGAAGCGCCTGACGAAAGCCGCGCGTCACAAGCGCCGAGCCGGGCTGAGTGCCGGGTGCTCAGCAGACGATGTACATGCTCTGCCAGCCGAAGGGCGTGGACTGCTCTGCGTCCCGGTTGCTGCGAAGCACGGTGTGGACCGGGTTCCGGCCGTCAGCCGCGTTGTGCATCCGGCCGTCCTGCCCGCGCGGGATCCACCTGTAGGAGCCGTGGAAGGGGATCTGGTGGGATCCGCAGCCGTTGGTCCAGATCAACGACGAGGCATGGGAGTGGGTACGCGGGAAACACCATCTGCGGGCCCAACCGATGCGTTCGAGCTGCACTTCATGGTGCCGACAGGGACCCCTCGCCAGCTTCTCCGCGCCCGTCAGCGTCCAGCTCGGCGCGCTGGGCGCCCAGGCGCTCGCACAGTTCGATCTCCTGCTGGTGAGCGGTTCGCCGGGACGGCGGATGCGTAGTCGGTGTGCCTCTGAGACATATCGCAGTCTGGAGAACGACGGGGTCCGTGCGGCCGCGTGGCGTGGGGACGGTGATGTCCAGCTCTGGTCGCGGCGGGGCAACCCGCTGTCCGACCGCTACCCAGAGCTGCTTCCCGCGCTGCGGGCCGCCCTGAAGCCGGGCTGCGGGCCTTCTTCTTCTGGGAACGCCGGTTCTGCGGCATCGCAAATCCTTCGACACTGCCGCCCCTGACGATCCCCTCGAAGGCCTCGGCTACATGGCGTGGACGTGTTCTACGCGCTCAGCATGTCTCATGAGACATGCCGGTTAGGCCGCTTCTCACCGATCATCCGATGCAGATGTTCTTTGAGCAGGTTCCCGAGGGCCAGGCCGCCACGTACTGCCCACTTGGACGTATGCGCCGCAAGCGGCCTGCACGGCGACGAGCGGATGGTCGCCCTCGACGCGGAGTGCGTGCGCCCCGTCGGTCTTGGCGTCATCCGCTCGCGCCGCGACGGGTCGGCGCTTGCTACCAGCGCGGGCTACATGGTGGTGGCCGATCCGGAGGGAAACGGGCTCTGCTTGGACTCAGCGATGGGGAACTGCACCCCGGTGAGGACTTCGGAGACGGCCCACAGCCGCTGCTGGACCACTGCCTCGTACGACTGCGGGCTGGAGGTGACCAGTCGGGGGTGACCCTTGACCTCGTTGCGTCCGCCGGGGCCGTAGTACTGGCCGCCGAGCGCGGCGGGGTCGGTGGCGGCGCGCAGGGTCGGCAGCGCGCCCATCGCCGGCGTCTGGGTGATCAGCGGCGCGAGCCAGGTGAGCGGAAGCCGGAGGGTCGCGGGGCTGTTACGGGCGAGCTCGGTGCTGGACAGGCCGGGGTGTGCGGCCACCGCGACGGTGGTGCCGTGCGTGGCGAGCCGGCGCTGCAGCTCGTAGGTGAACATGAGGTTGGCCAGTTTGGACTGACCATAGGCGGCTGCCCGGCTGTACGACCGCTCCCATTGCAGGTCGTCGAAGTGGATCGCGGCTCGGATGCGGTGGCCGGTGCTGCTGACCGTCACCACGCGCGATCCGGGCACCGGCAGCATCAGGTCCAGCAGCAGCCCAGTGAGCGCGAAGTGGCCGAGGTGGTTGGTGCCGAACTGCATCTCGAAGCCGTCCCGGGTGGTCTGCTTCGGGGTGTACATCACGCCGGCGTTGTTGATCAGCAGGTCGAGCCGGTCGAGCCGGGACCGCAGCGCCGCCGCCGCGGTCCGGACGGAGTCGAGCGAGGTCAGGTCCAGCGCTTGTACGGTCACGTCGCCGTCATGCGGGCCGCGGCCTGCTCGCCCTTCTCGACGTTGCGCACGGCGAGCACGACGGAGGCCCCGCGCTCGGCGAGCGCCTTGGCGGTCTCGTACCCCAGGCCGGTATTGGCCCCGGTCACCACGGCCACCCGCCCGCGCTGGTCCGGAATATTTGCCGTCGTCCACTTCTCACTCATGCCGGACTCCCACCTAGTTACGTACCGAAGGTATCTTGCGTCTGCGACGATAAAGTACTCCCGGTACATTGTCAACGTACCGCAGGTACCTAAGCTAGGCTGGTGATCGTGACTTTCCAGCGGGCGCGAACCGAAGAGCAGCGGGAGATCCGCCGACGGGCGATCCTCGACATGGCGTCGGCGATGCTCGATGAGATGCCCGTGGCCGCGGTCACCCTGAACGAGCTCAGCCGCCGGGTAGGGCTGGCGAAGCCGAACGTGCTGCGCTACTTCGAGTCTCGCGAGGCGGTGCTGCTGGAACTGCTGGACCGCTTCCTGCAGGAGTGGCTGACGGAACTGGCAGGCGAGTTGGCCGCCGGCATCGACGAGAATCTGCCCATGGCCGAGCGAGCGGCAGCCGTGGCCGAGATTCTCAGCCGCTCGCTCTCCGGCCGAGTGGTGTTGTGCGACCTCTTCGGTGCACAGAGCAGCGTCCTGGAACACAACGTCTCCGTCGAGGTCGTCGCACGCTACAAGCGCGCCTCCCTGGACCGCCTGACAACCATGACCGCCCTGCTCCTGAAGTACCTGCCGGAGCTGGGCGAGAACGCGACGCTGTTCAGCCTGCAAACCATGCTCATGGCCGGCGCGCTGCCGGCGTACAGCACACCCCCACCCAGCCTGCAGGCGGCCTACCAGGCCGAGCCCGACCTCGCCCGCTTCCACTTGGAGCTGAAGGACTACTTGAAGCTGGCCCTGACCGCAACCCTCCTGGGCGCGCTACCCCGCCGCTGACCTGCGTCGCACTGGAACAGGCAAAAATCCTCTGCTCTTCTCGCACGCTCGGAGGGTGGAGGCCGGGGTGCCCGAACTCAGCGAGCCGTGCATGTGACCTGTTGCTTATAGCGGGGGCCGCGAGGGCGGAAAGGCGTGACGGTGGTTGTGGCGTCTTTGGCGAGTTGCTGCCGTAGGGCCTCGTTGTCATGGAAGAGGGCGGCGATCGCCGTCTGGGCGGCCTTCGGCTTCTTCTCCCGGAGCGTGCACTCCTGGGCCTTCGCGGTCAGGCGCTTCTTGAGGTCGGCGATGGCGGCATCGCGTTTCGCCTCACCGGGGGTGGCCTTGCCATGGGCCGCAATGTGGGCGTCCCACTCGGCTAGAACGGCCCGAGCCCGGCTCATGGTCGCGCGGCTGACCTGGGCTTCTTCGTAGAGATTCTCCTTGGTGAGGCGACCATCGGTCCGCTGCGGCCGTCCCTCGAAGAGGCGAGTCATCGCGGCTCGCAGGGCCGCGGCGGTCTTGGGCTGACCGTGTCCTCTGGAGCGTCGGTGGGTCGGGTCACCGGGGATCACCGGCCATCTTGACGACGTTGCAGGTCATGTCGAGTTCGCGTTCGGCGAGGTCGCGGCGGCAGGCGGGTGTGGAGGGGGTGTTGATGAGCTCGAGTTGGCGTGGTCTCGTCGAGCAGCGCCGTCGACAGGTACTTGCCGTACTCACACAGCGGTGGCACCGGCATCTGCGTCTCCTCGTCGAGGAACATCGGCGTCCCGTCAAGCAAGCCGCGCCGCTTCAGTAGTGCAGCGACCTCCGCGGCTGAGATGACGTCAGCCTCCAGGAACTGCTCCAGCAGCCCGGACCGCACAAAGGCAAGATCCACTCTCGTCCCTCCCTGCAGGCAGACAGGGCGCTCCCGTCAGCTCACCCGCCCCACCACCACAACGGAGCGAAACTGAACCACAGATCTCATGAGACAGAACTGAACAGCAGAAAGAAGACCTGGTGCATCTCCTCCAAACCCGATGCCCCGCCCGCCACCGTACAGGCTGCCCAGGTGCGGGCCCTGTCTGATGCGTAAGGCCTCGACGCCGCCCCCCGCTCCCGCCTGGTCCAAGCCGTCCTCGACCGCCAGCTGCGCAACGCCCGTGGTGGCGAAGCCACCTCGCGCTCCCGTCCCGGCGCGTCGCCGATGATGAGACTCCCTGGATTTCCCCACCTCACGCTCGGGTGTTCCTCAGACCTGCTCGCGCGATTCCCCACCCTGTGGTCCGTTGACTTGCGGACGGATGCCGTTCGGGAGAGGCCGCCGTATCCGCTGAAGTCACCGGCACCGTCGTACGGAGGGCACGGGGGCGTGCGAGGCGAGCAGGACTCGCAGGGGTGTGGTGTCGGGCGTGTCGGCGGTGGCGGCGTCGAGGGCGTCGTCCATGCCTTCCTCCCACGCGTCGGGCAGCGCGAGCCCGGGCCGCCCCGCCCACGCGATGTCCGCCGTGGCCTGCCCGACGGCGACCAGACGGAGGTGGACCAGGCCCGCGAGCGCGTCGAAGACCCTGGGCCGGACGAAGTTGCGGGCCGACCGCCCGGTCAGCCGCGCCGCCTGGGGCGGCTTCGGCATCCGGTCGGCGACCTCCGGCCACAGCAGACCACGGTCGAAGGCGTCGAGTATCTCCTCCAGCCCGGGCAGTTCTCCGTCCGGCTCCGAGGAGCGCAGCGTCCTGGCCACCGCGAGGCGCAGGGGGCGGGACCATCCGTCGGCATCGACGACCGCTCGGGCCAGGACCAGTTCGTCCCAGCTCATCCGCCGCATCGCCGAAGCCTCCGGTGGCAGAGCGCGCGCCTCCAGCACCGCGAACAGATGGTCCGGCTCGCGCAGCAAGCTCAGCGCGTCCGGCCCGTCCTGCCGGTCGCCACCGCCAGGTGGCAGCGCCTCGATCAGGGCGATCCGCTCCGCGGTCGGCGGGTGGGAGTCGTACGGGTGCGGGCGCGGTGGGCGGCTGCCGGTGGCGAGCTGGGCGAGTTGCTCTGCCGTCCGGGCGGCGAGCAGCCGGCGGAAGCCGCCGCCCACCTCGCCCACCGGCGGAAGCGCCGCCAGCGGCTCACCCAGGGCGGCGTACGTCGCCAGGTAGTGGCGGTATGCGGCCTCGAGCACCCAGGTGGCGTGCAGCGCGGCGGCCACCGCCTCGCGGCCGGCGTGCCGGGCGGCCACCTGGTCAGCCACGAGCTCCTGCTGACGGGCGACCGACTGCGAAGTCCTTAGGAACATCCGGGCGTACGCAGCGTAGAGGCGGCCCACCGGGTGGTGCAGCCAGGTGCCGCCGGCCTCGAACGCCCGGACGGTGTGCACGACCGCCGCCCGGCCGCGCATCGTGAGGCCGCCGAGCCGGGTGTCCCCGTGGCCGAAGTGGCCGAACTCGTGCGCGAGGACGGCGCGCAGTTGCGGGACGGTCAGCCCGGCCAGCAGCGGCAGTCCCAGGGACATCCGGCGCCATCCGGGCAACAGCCCCAGCAGATGGCTCTGTTCGGCGACGCCCGCGTTGACCTCTCCGATCAGGAACAGCTCCTCCGGCGGACGTTCCCCCGCCGCCCGGGCGGCGGCGCGGACCTCCTCCCACAGCTCCGGCTGCTCCTGCGGCGTGACCGCCACGGCCCCCGGCACCGGGCCGAGCCGTCCGGCGCGCAGCGAGGCGACCGTGCCCCGGATGATCGCCACCGCCAGGAACACGGTGACGGCCAGCACGGTTCCCTCGAACCAGGCCGCCCGCTCGGTGAGCAGGTGCGTCACCAGCAGCCAGTCGAGTACGGCCATCGCCGCCAGCAGGCCCGCACCCATCAGGTGGAAGCCGACCAGCAGCACCACCGCCCGGAGGGCACGCAATCGGAACGTCATCGGAGAACCCCCGCACAGCTCGGCCGGCCCGCGCGGGCCGACGATGATCGCGCGGAGCCTACCGCCCAGCTCAGAGGCCCTCACCAGCAGCCCCTACCCACCTCGCGGCGGGCCGCTGCGATCCGCGCCGACTACAGCCCGGGCGGGACACGGCATCGAGAAGGAACCAGGGGCCAGAACCTCGGCGCTCACTGAGACTCCCCACTCAGTTGAACACCGGAATGAGTGGGGAAGCGTGAGTAGTCCTGGCCGTTTTCCGAGATCCTCATCAGGGAGAGCGGCACCCCCATGCCACAGGCCCCACAGACACACAGGACACCAGGGACGGGCCTACGGCCCGAGACCGCCGGCCGACAAGGGCACGGCTGTCACACCCCGCCTGTCGCGCCCCGCCACACACAGGGATTCCCGGGTCCCCGCCCACGTCACACCACACGACAGGCCACGCGACAGCCCAGCGCGACACCCCAGCGCGACAGCCGGGACGGCCGCCCGGCGGCCAGGACGGCGGCGGCCCAGCCGCGGGGATGGCAGCCCGGCGACGGCCAGGACGAGGACCGAGCGGCGGGCCTCAGGCCGACACCGGCTAGGACGGCGGCGACCCGGCACGCCGACGACGGGGCGGGCGGTGGACCGCGGCGACACGGGGACCCCGTCGGTCGGCGCACCCGGTGATCGCCCGGCAAACGGCCCCGGCCGAACACGACCCGGACCATCCCGGGCCCGGCACCGCGGCCCGGGCACCGGGCCTGCGGCACCGGCTTGGCGGGTGGGGCAGTGCTGACGAGCCGTCCTCCAGGCCCTTGTTCCCCGGACGCCGGTTAGGCCGTAACCACCCCCGTGCAGACCGGGAGGTCTGCCGTTTTGTCTCCAGTGCTGGACACTCCGACACCGGCCCCACCCACGACTGCACCATAGAAGCCCCCACCGACACACCCGTGCGCAGCAGACGGCCCCGGCAGCAGACAGCCCCGAACCAGAGCCCGCAGACCGACCAGGACCGGCAACCCGCACAGGAACCCAAGGCGCAGCGGGGAGGCAGCGGCCGAAAGCTCGATCACTTGCCGAGCCGCGTGCAGGCCACTCGGCTACGGAAGGGCTTGCGTGATGAGGCCGTTCAGATGGCACTCCAACGCGGCGAGGTTGAAACACGTGGTGATCGGCAGGGTGGGGTGCCGTCTGCAGCTGGCCCTGAGGGAGTCGGACAGGCCGTCGAAGGTGAGGACTCTTTCATGAGCGACCCGGTAGAGCACGTACTCGGAGCCGTCGATCTCCTCGATGGGAAGGTCGCCCTCCCAGGCGTCCTCGTACCACCTGCGGAGACACGGCTGATGAAGAGGAGCGCGCGTTGGCCCACGGCGAGTGACCGCTGGCCCCAGTGAGTCGGTTTGCCAACGAAGCGGATCTCCGATCCCACCTTGCCCGCGAAGACCCGTGCCAAGTACACCTCTTCGACGATCGCGGTGAACTGCTGCGGGGCAGGCGAACCAGTGATCACTGCCCTGATCAGATCGTTCCGCTCCACCTTCTCCTGCAGAAAGCTCATGGGCCGATTGTCCTCCTTGCCAATGGCCGGCGAAAGACCAGCCAAGGCCGGCGGACCGGCCCAGGCCGGTGCAACACGCCCGCCCCGGCTGGGACAGCCCTACCAGGCAACCCCGAGGCCCTGCGTTCCTGCCGTGACCGCCGCTGGATCCGGAAGCGGCGCGCCGCCACTGGTGAGGGGGGTGGTTGAGGGGCCGGTCGTGGGGGGCGTGCGGTCAGTGGTGCAGGTGGTCGGGCCGTTTGGCGATCCGGGCCGTGATCCGCACCACGGGGAAGGCGATCGTGTACCCGGCGGTGAACAGCACCACCGGCAGCAGGATGAGTGCGCGGTGGTTGAGTCCCATGTCCAGGAGCAGGGGGGAGAGCAGTGGCGGGCCGGCCAGGACGGCTGTGGTCAGGGCGGCGTGCCCGACGGAGCGTGCCGTGCAGGCGACGGCGATGCCGGTGACCACCGGGGCGACGAAGTAGAACCCCATGCCGGTCGCCCGTGCCCCGAAATGGCTCCCGGCCAGGGGCAGGGCGACCTCCCCGGCCGTGATCGAGAGGGCAACCGTCCACGGGATGACGCGGCTCAGGTTCGAGACGGGGTCCGGTGGGGCGACCAGCAGGACGAGAGCGTTGAACGCGAGCAGTACGACCTGGTAGTCGCACAGGATCGGGCGAAAGAGCGCGTGGAGCAGGGGCGTGGCCAGGACGGTCACCAGGGCCATGGTCCTTGCCGCCGTTCGGTGTCCGGCCAGTACCGCCGCCGCCATCAGTACGGCCGGGGCGAGCATCAGCACGGTGACGGTGCCGACGCGGGTGCCGGAGAACGCGTACGTGTCGAACCCGGAGGCGCGGGCGATCTGGACGAGGAACCACAGGTGCCAGGCCGCGAACGTGCCGGCGAGCATCGCGGCGAGCGGAGCGGCGGTGGCCAGCGCCCGGCCCGCCGGCCGGTGGGAGAGCAGGCCCAGCCGTACCCGGGTGCCGTGCCCGGCCACGTCGGCGACCTCCCGTAGCCCGGCGAGCCGGCCGGCCCCGGCGATGTGGTGTTCGGCGTGGTCGGCGATCTCGGCCCGTGCGCCGGCTCCGTAGGAGGCCGGGTAGAGCGCGAGTGCCCACCGGAGCAGCCGGGCGTTCGTCGAGGGCCGGTCCGTGGTCATGCCGCACCTCCCGCGAGCCGGGGCCGGGAGACGGCCAGGCGCCGGTCGGCCTCACGCAGGGCTGCGCGCATCCGCTCGCTCTCCTCCGTGAGTGCCGTGGTGCCGGCCGAGGTGAGGGCGAATACGCGGCGGGGGCGCCCGTCGACCGTCTCCTCCCGTTCGACCCGGATCAGCCCTTCCGCCAGCAGCCGGTCCAGGGTGCCGTAGAGGGAGCCGGCTCCGAGCCGCACCCGGCCGTCGGAGATCGCGGCCACCTCGTCACCGAGCGCGTAGCCGTGCCGGGGCCGGTCCGCGAGGGCTGTCAGCAGGAGGAAGGTGGGCTCCTGCATGGAGCGTTTCTTCGTCATGCCCACCACCATAGTACGGTCACCGTAATGTCTGGCAAGAGCGAAGCGATCGGCAGTCATCTCGGTTGCTAGTGCTGTGAGCGCATACGTTCGCCGGATTGGTGGGTGTTCAGGCCGCTGGCGCGGTGCGGCTGGTGGAGGCGGAGATCGCCGGGCAGCTGAACCTTCGCGGTGCAAAGCTGTCAGGCATGGACACTGACAGGCGCTCGCTGTCAGGCGAAGAGCTGAAGTCCGGATCTGCTCTGCTCGATGTGGGCTTCACGGCGGTCGGCACTGCGGTGCTCGACCGGGCTCATATGAGGAATTGTCAAGACCTGTGGTTCGGGGGTTCGTGCCGTTGGCCGGGGTGCCGGGCGGAGTGTCTTTTATGGCCGTTGCGAGGGCAGCGGCTGAAGCTCGGGCCAGCGGGTGAGCATGCTCTCGCGCATGGCCGCGGCGAGCCGTCCGAAATCCTTCAGCTCGCTGCACCCGGTGGCCATCTGGCTGACGGCCCGGAGACGGTGTGCCAGCCGCTGGCGGGCGGTCGCGGTGCCCCACTTCCAGTCGCGATTCGGGACTTTGCCCAGGTGGTCGATGGTCCCGCGCTGGGCCCGCTGGACCAATGCGTCGCCCCGTAGCAGCCAGCCGGCGCATGCGTCTGTGAGATCGTCTTGGACCTCGCTGCCGGTCGCGCTGCGCCATGCCGTCCGGTAGGCGGTCTCTGCCACGTCGAGCAGTACCCGAGGCGGAGCGGTGGCACACCAGCAGGTCGGGAAGCCGATGCGTAGGTAGGCGAGTTCCACGAGCCCGTTGCCCAGTGAGGCCTGTTCGAAGTCGATGAACCTCACGCCGCTGGCGGTGTGCATGTCGTTGCCGGGACAGGGATCACCGTGCAGCAGGGCATGGCCCGTCATCCAGGTCAGGCGGTTCACCAGGCCGTCCAGCTCGGTTCGCGCGCCGGACGGCACCACCACGCCGAGCGTCTGGGCAAGCCTGAGGAAGGAGTCGGCGTCATCCTGAGTCGGGCCCGACCAGGTCGGAAGACTGTCCGTAGCGTCGGCGCGGGTGGCCGCATGGAGCCGGGCCAGCGCTGACGCGTAGTCCACGATCCAGTCCTCGCGCGGCTCCTGGTGGTCCAAATGTTCCAGGACCAGCACCCGTTCGCCCGGATCGGTGGCGAGGAGCATTGGCACCACGGGCGGGTCGACCTTGGACGCGAGTTGCAGGGCCGTGACCTCGCGGGCATACCTCTCTGCTGCTTCCGGGCCGTCGATGAGCTGCTTGACTACCACGGGTGTGCCCGACAGCTCGGCCCGCCATACCCGCGATCGCGGGCTGCTGCCCAGCCTGCGGGCCCGTTGGGGCGAACCCAGCTCAGCCCTGAGCTTCTCCCCGAAGGGCAGTCGTGACCACATGCCCTCATCCTTCCACACGTGAATACAGTTGCCGGCAGAGCGAGTTGGAGGATCGGCCAGTTCACCCTGCAGCTGGGGCAGGCGCTCGGTAGATCTTGTTCATGCGGCGGTGAGGGCTTCGGGGCGCTCGATGAGCCGGCCACGTTCGAAGCGGGCTCCGGCACGGACGAGTGGAACGAAGTGGGCGCCGTTGACCGAGCGCCACCGGGCCTGGGCGGACTCGACGAGCTTGAAGACCGGGACGAAGTCTCCCGAGGAGAGGCCGTGCAGGTAGAGCAGTGGCAGCACCTCGGCGATCTTCGGGGACTTGCGGCACCAGGGCGGCAGGATCGCCGAGGAGAACCGCTTGCGCTCGCCGGTGGCGTCGTCGACGCGCTTGTCGTTCACCCGCGGGGCCTTGACCTCGATCACACCCGCGGCGGTGGTGACCTTCCTCGGCTGGTGGTAGCCGTTGCGGACAACCAGGCGGCGCCCGCTCTCGTCCTTCTCGTGGGCCAACTCGGCGATGTAGGCGTTGACCTCGGCTTCCAGTGCGGCGGCCAGCATCCGCCTGGCGCCCTCGCGGACGATCTCGTCCAGCGGGCCTCGGTAAAGGGCGATCTCGAAGGCGTCGACGGCCCGCTAGGTCAAGCGGCATGGTGCAGCTCAGCGCCTGTGCCGCTGAGGCTAGTCCGTGCAACACGTGTGGCGCTATCGCTGGATCGAGTGACCCCGGCTCCACCTCGACCCCGCAGAGCTATGCCGATAGTCCTGAGGGAAATACCGGCACCCGAAGAAGCAGCTACCAGTGGTGGTCCCTGAACGACAGCTCGACGCCACTGAGGCCTTGACAGGTGCAGCCGTGACGGGATTCCGGAGGAAAGCCGACCGCCAAATCATCCCGGGCCGCGTTCGGAGGCGCACCGATATCCTCAAATTCCAATAAGGGCGTCCGCCAGTAGGTGCCGAGCTAATCGGTAGTAGCAGGGCAGGCACGGTTCGCCCGATCATGGAGTTCTCTACGCTTCATGATCACCG
>NZ_JBVIRL010000070.1:0-11348 GCF_055576085.1 Kitasatospora sp. NPDC033851
GCCCCTCAAACGCGCCCAACACCGCAACTGGCCACCGCCCCAACCCGCCACCGCCACGATCACCCAGCGAGACACAACTTAAGTCACCGGCATTGCCCCTAGGCTCGCGAAGGCACCGGCTGTGGCGAGGGCCTCCAGCACGGGCGCGGGGAGGGCGGTGCGGCGGGCGAAGTCCTCCAGGTCGCAGTAGGGGCGGGCGGCGGCGATCGCGTCTGCGTGCTCCGGGCCCAGTCCGCGCACCGCGGCGAGCCCGAGACGGATCGCGGGCCGGGCAGAGGCCCCTCGCTCTCCCCCGGCACCGCCCGCAGCGCTGCTGGTTTTGATGCTGGGACCGGTGCCCGCCGTGGTGGCTTCGAGGGTGGGAGCGGCGTCGCTGTGGTTGACGTCGACGGGCAGGACGGTGACGCCGTGTCGTTTGGCGTCGGCGACCAGGGTCAGGCCACACGGGAGGCGGCCAAGCGGCTGCGGAACCTGTAGGACGACGGCCGGGCCGGCTGACCCGCGACCGCATGACGTCCGGCCTGACGGCCCTCCGGGTCACCGGTCTGGCTGTCCCCCCGTGCACGGCCGTGCGCCCGGAACTACCGTCGCCATCAGGTCAACGACGCTCCACTCCTCAACCAGGAGATCCCCATGGCAGCTGACGCTGTGCAGGTAGCACCTGATGTATACAAGATCCTCTTCGAGAACGATCGGGTACGGCTTCTCGAGGCCCGACTCCAGCCTGGTGCCACGTCAGCCATGCACCACCATCGTGACAACCTCGTCTACAACCTCGCAGATGGGAAGGTGACCTTCACCGACGAGTCCGGCGAAACCGTCGAGGTCTCGCTCGCGGCTGGCGAGACGATGTGGAGCCCCGCAGTGGACCACTCCACGCACAACACGGGGAACACCGAAGTCCGCTCGCTGCTGTTCGAGTTGAAGTAGCGGCCCGCACAACCGACACGTCAGCCTCAGCGGATGCCCGCCGGTGGTCAACGGTCAACCGAGACCGCGTCCACAACCAGGTCACCGGGCCGGTCGCCCTGTACACGGCCACGCAGTCCCACGACGTGCGCTCCACCAGCTGCAGCGCGGCACATCCGACCGGGTCCGCAACAAGCGCGTCAACGAGCGCACCGGCACGAGGACAAGCTCGCCGCCGCCAGATCGCCGTCTCCACCGGCCCCGCCCCCGAGGCCACCAACGTCATCGACCTCATGGACGCCCTGCGCCGCAGCCTCGACAGCGCCCGCAAGGACAAGGACCAGGACCAGGCCGACGAACCGGCCCCCGGCCAAGCCCACACGCCGGGCCCCCGCCGCCCGCGCCGGCCACTCCCCGAAGCAGACCGGCGGGAAGAAAACACCTCCGCCAAGACCCCCAACGCCGGCAGCACCAAGACGGCCGCGGCCGAGTCCACGTCGAAGCGCACCGGGGCCACGGGCAAGCGCACCAGCGCGACCGGCAAGCGGCAGCTGTCCCAGCTCACCAAGGCCGAGCTCTACCAGCGCGCCACCGACCTCGACATCCCCCACCGCTCCACCATGACCCGCGGCCAACTCCAGCACGCCCTCGAACACACCACACGACACCGACGCACCGCCTCGTAGAAGGCGGCGC
The DNA here is from genome assembly GCF_055576085.1 of Kitasatospora sp. NPDC033851. NCBI lineage: Bacteria > Bacillati > Actinomycetota > Actinomycetes > Kitasatosporales > Streptomycetaceae > Kitasatospora > Kitasatospora sp. NPDC033851. The sequence continues at coordinate 1,606 of NZ_JBVIRL010000070.1, forward strand.
GCACTCGGCAGCCGACGCAGCAGTCCCGCCCCGGGCGGCCTGCAGGGAACGCCGATGTTTGCCCCCGCGAATCGAGGCAACAAGAAGCCCGGGCGGGCGGTGCACGGGCTCGGCCGGCAGACCTCTCCCCCCGGTCTGCCGGCCGAGCCCAAGGGCCGAAGGTGAATCCGAAGTCCTCGGCGCCAAGCGTGGAGCAGCTCGTGGAGTAGGTGCGCAGCAGGCCGGGGGCCCTGCTGGCGGACTGCGGCGCGTACGGCTGCGACACCCAAACGGAACGCCGCCGAAGGGCGGGGTCTCGACGGCGGCGGTCACTGTGGGCCTCGCACCCGCCAGCGCCGCCCGAGTGCGGCCGCAGTTGTGGCCGGCGGGCAGGGCATGGCGTGCGTGGCCACGGTGGATCTCCGCTCTCCTGTCGGTGACTGCTGCGAGGACCCGTCAGCCGGCTGCTCCGCGCTCGGGTTCGACTCGGCACCGTGGGTCGATCGGCTGTCGGTCCCGCCCGGCGTTCAGGCGATGCCAGGGCCGGGATCAGGGCGCGACCGGGCCTCCGATCTTGGACCAGGCGCCGTTGGCGCCGGTGTACTCGTAGACGCCGGAGTGGTCGGGGCTGACGCCGTAGAGGTGGTCGTCGGTGGTGACGAAGGCGGCTCCGGGAGCGCCGATGCGGGTCCAGGTCCCGCGCGCGGGGTCGTACTGCTCCATGTCGCCGGTCGCCGCGTCGGTCGCGTAGAGGGTGGTGCGGCTGGTGAAGATGCGGTCGGTCGCGCCGCGGACCTGGTTCCAGTCGCTGTTGGTACCGGTGTACTCGAAGACCCCGAAGTGGTTGACGCTCACCCCGTAGAGGTGGTCACCGGTGGCGGCGAAGCCACTGCCGGGGGCGCCGATCCGCGTCCACGTCCGGCGGCTGCGGTCGTAGCGTTCGATGTCGCCGGTGGTCATGTCAGTCGCGTACAGCGTGCTGCCGCTGGTGAAGATGCGGTCGGTCGCGCCGCGGATCTGGTTCCAGTCGCTGTTGGTACCGGTGTACTCGAAGACCCCGTGATGATCGACACTCACCCCGTACAGGTGGTCACCGGTGGCAGCGAAACCACTCCCCGGGCCCCCGATCCGCGTCCACGTCCCGCGCGCACGGTCGTACTGCTCGATGTCACCGGAGGCCGGGTCCGTCGCGTACAGCGTCGTCGCGCTCGTGTAAATCCGGCCGGCGGGGCCGCCGACCTTCGTCCACGCGCCGTCCTTGCCGGTGTACTCCTCGACGGCCGTACGGTCCGGGGCGATCCGGTACAGGTGGCTGCCGGTGGCGGCGACGGTGGGGCCGGCGGCGGCCGCCGTCGGTGCGGCGCCGGGTGCCGCAGGCACGCTCGCGGTCGCGGACGCGGTGCGGCCGGGGACAGGCGCGGGAGCCGCGGCACCATTGGTAGGCGCCGGACCCGGGGCCGACGGCAGGCCGGGGCCCTCTCCGGGCGGCGTCGTTCCCGCGATGGTCGGGACCCCGGACGGGGACGGCAGGTTGGGGTCGGACGGCAGGGAGAGGCCGTCCGGCGAGGCAGTGACCGCGGGCGCGGCGGTGTCCTCGCCGTGCCGGGGCTGCTGGTACCGGTTCGCGACCACCACCGCCGCGAGCAACGCCAGCAGAGCGGCCCACTGCGCCGGGGTCCGCCAGCGCCTCCAACCGCCGGCGGTACGTGGCCGGGAGCCGTCCGCTCCGCCGACCAGCCCGGGGGACGGCACTGCAGGGGCCGTTCTTGAAGCCGGCGCCACCGGAACGGAGGTGGAGGCGGCCGGAGCGGCACGGGGACGGGATTCGGCCTCAGGCCGGGCGGGAGAAAGGACCCTGGTTGCGGATCCGGCAGCAGAGGCGGCGGCGGGCTTGGCCGAGGATCCTGCACCTGGCCCGTGGCCGGGCTCAGCGGCGGCCCCGGCGTCAGGTTCAGGCCGGCCCGAGCAGTCCTTCGACGGCGGCCGGACCTGGAACAGCTTCCTTGACCGGCGGTACGTGGGCCCTGGCGGCTGGTACACCCTGCCGACGAAGTACGACGACGGAGGCGTGTGGTACCGCGCCTGCTCAGCCGCCGAATGGGCGGGCAGCCCGTACGCGAACCCCCAATGGGGCTACAACATCGCCTGCACCAACTGGTACTGACCCGATCCCCGGGACGGCCCGCCGAATCCGGCGGGCCGTCCCGGCTTGCCGGGCACCAGCCCGGCGCCACGGGGCGGGTGTATGAGGCAGGGCCTCGCCGCGCATCCTGATCGGGACACCCACCCGGGTTCAACGACGCCGCCCCCCGGGGCACGAGGACGACAGCGACGGCCGCTGGGAACAGCGGGCTACCTACGGGCCACCCGTGCGGTGCTCCCCGGCCCGAATTCAGGCAGCGTGCAGGACGTCCGACAACGCGGTCTGCTGCCCGGCCAGCTTCCCGCCCTCGTGGGCCCTGTCCTGCCAGTTCCGGCGTGAGGGGATCGGGCCATGCAGGCGCAGACACGAGATTTCATGATCAAAATCCCTGGAAGGGGTCCGTGGCTGCCTATCCGTCAGCCCAGAAGCCCTACACGCCAGCCATGCCCTGAGAAGCCGCCCAAGTGGCCTTTCTGTGCCTCACTTTTCAGGCTTGCACATGTCAACGATCCGCATATGACGCGACTGTCCCCATTTGCGGTAGGACACCCGACTTGCACGGACATCGTGCTGGCCCGCCGGACGGAAGCGTAAACGCCGTTTACATCACAGAGCCTCCCTGCGAGCCACCCGCCGACGACTGCGCCACGCCCGGCGTGTAAACGCCGTTTACACCGCCCCGGTCCGGCGAGGACAGAACGGCCTGGGCACCTTCACGGTGCCCAGGCCGTCGGTCATAACCCGTGCTGATCAGCCGCCGGCCGTCCGTTCCGGTGCGTACTCATCAAGCCGGTCCAGCACCTTGGTGGCGACAACCCTCAGCTCGTCGGGCTGGAGGAAGCGGCAGAGCCAGGTCGCCACTCCCTCGAGGTCGCGCCAGTCGGGCACCCCGGTCGCAGTTGGCGGAACCGTCGTCCCGCCGGCCTGCTGAGCCTGCCGGACCATGTCTGCGGGGAACTCCTCCGCCGAATACGTGATGCGGTCGCTCGCATCGATGCCGGCGTCGCGCTGGTCCGGTAGGCCGGAGGTGTAAACGCCGTTTACACCCGGAGGCTGTTCCGATGAGCTGCCGTCCTGGAGCTGGGGCGCAGTCGTCCTGTAAACGCCGTTTACACCGTCACCGGCGCGGTGGTTCCCGGCGGCAGGTGCCGAGGGGCGATCGCTCGCCTGCTCCCCCGCCGGACGGTCCGCGCGCTTGGCCGTCCGCGCCGCCTTCGCGGCCTGCTTCTCGGCGGCCGCCTGCTTCGCGGCCTCGGCCCGCTCGAGTTGCTCGGCCGGGGTGATTCTCCCTGACCGGGCTTCAGCCCCGATCCTGCGCGCGTCCTCGACGGCCAGCTCTCCGGTTCCTGTCTGCTCCTGAAGCTCCGGAGAGAGGTGGAGCAGGGCCAGCCGCTGTCCGACCCAGGCACGGGACTTGCCCAGCGCCCGCGCGACGGCGGCCTGGTTGCCCTCGTAGACCGTGTTCAGCAGCTGCTCGATCGCCTGAGCCTCTTCGAACGGCGACACGTCCTCGCGGTGCGCGTTGGCGATCAGAGCCGCCTCGACCATGTCCGAGGCACGCGAGACCAAGTCGTCGTTGAGGTCCACACGAAGGGTCTTGAGCCCAGCCTGCTGCGCGGCCCGCAGACGCCGGTTTCCATCGAGAGCGACGAAGTCCGCCTCGCCGATCGCATCCGACTGGTCCGGGTGCGCGTCGAGGAACGCGCCTCGGCTCACCACGGTGACGGGGACGATCTGCCGACGGGCCAGGCTCTCGGCGAGCTCACCGATCGACTCCCTGTCGAAGGTCTTCCGGGGGTTGAGCGGGTTGAAAACGATCGACGACACCGGTGCCGACGACGCACGCCGCACCCGGCCCGTCGCGTCCAGCGCCTCGCTGCGCGCTCGCACCTCGTCCCCGCGTGCGGCGCCTTGAGCCAGCGCCCCGAACGACCCGCCGCCGCCCTGCAGCTTCTTGGCGATGCTCACGAGAGCCTCCGTCGGATCTCGCGCATGCGCTGTGCCTGGATGGATGTGGGTGCGTACATGAGCAGCGGCTGCTTGACGTGGACGGCCTCGCGCTGTTCCTTGAGGTCGGGGACGACGGAGACGACGGGCGGTGTGCCCAGGGACTGCCAGTTGTCGAGGGAGTGGGTGGCGACGTAGCCCTTGCGCTTGTCGAACTTGTTGACGACGAGTCCGAGCCGGTCGATGTCGACCTCGTAGTCGAGGCTGACGGTGCGGATCTGGCTGTCGAGCATGGCGTAGGCGTCGGCGGAGGAGTCCTCAGCCTCCACAGGGACGAGGACGCCGGAGGTGCCGGGTGCCTCGTTCTTGCGGCGGTGCCCGTAGTAGAGACCGGCGTCCATCGCCAGTCCGAGGTTCGGCGGGGCGTCGATCACGATGACGTCGAAGTGCTCTTCGAGCGGGGCGAGGGCGCGCTGGAGGCTGGTCTCGCGGGGGCCGCGGACGGATCCCAGGCGGGAGTCGAGCAGGAACGCATCGAAGCTTGAGGGCAGCAGGCTGAGGCGGCCTTCGAAGTGGTCCGGCTCGATGGCCACGACCTGGTCGAGCAGTGAGCCGACGACGCGGTCCCGGTCCACCATGTGGGTCACCAGGCTCTCTTCACCCGGCGGGGTCTGCTTGACGCCGAGCTGAGACGTCAGGTGGCCCTGCGGGTCGTAGTCGACGAGCAGGGTGCGCAGCCCGGGCAGGGCAGGCAGCTTCGAAGCGCCTGTGCTGGCGGGCAGGCCGAGCGCTATGGCCTGGCCTGTCCCGGCGGCGATGGTGGTCTTGCCGACTCCGCCCTTCTGGTTGCAGACGACGATCCGCCGGGTGTACTTGGGGATCGCCAGCTCGGCCAGGGAGACGTTGTGTGAGTCGATCCACACGCGGATCGCCTGGGCGAGGCCCTGGACGAAGGAGATCCCACGACCGGCGCAGTCCTCCTTGAACTCGTCGTACAGGCCGGGGGGGAGCCAGGTGTTCCAGCTCTCGGCCCCGGACGTGTCAACGGTCGGGTTGTCCGTGGCCGGCCGGACACGCCACTGCTCGACAGCCTGGGCGACAGCGTCCTGCATGTCGATCCCGAGCTGCGCCGACCGGGTCTTGAGTTCCTGACGGAGGGCTACGGGAAGCTTCGACGCAACCTTTTCCCGCCCGCCTCCAGAGTTTTGAGTCATCATGGCGTCACCATAGTGGCGCCATGCTGGTTTAGGCACATCCTGCGGCCGTGTGTCTTCGGGCTTCTCTTCCGCCCGTGTGTAAACGGCGTTTACACGCGAGCTCACGGTGAGGCCCGTGACACTGCGGCCTGTACGCTCACGTCGCCCGGTCCTTGGAGCACAGGGATCCAACCGGCCAGGGCTCTTGACCCGGTGGCAGCCCGCGGCATGGGTCCCGGAAGACCCCCGCCGTACAGGGGCTATGACTCCGGCCCCGAAAACACGGAAGGGCCTGCTTCCTTGGCTCGACGCCGAGGAGGCAGGCCCTTCGCTGTGTCGGCGATCGGATCCAGGCCTGCCGAGGACGAGTCACTCCCCACCCATCACCGCTAGCCGTTCATGGGCGGGGCCATACCTGGGAGAGGCTCCACCAGCGGTTCCACTCCTTGCTGGGCAGTGAATGCCACAGGTCCAGCCGGTCGTGCAGCAGAGCAACTGTCAAGACCCGTGGATGAGGCAGGGATGGCCCGTCCCACGCCGGCGGGGTCTCCTGGGGGATGGGCCTGAGTCTCCAGTAGGGGGAGACGCGAAGGTGGGGGCATGGACGACGACGCGCTGTACACGATCGGAGCGTTGGCCCGGCGGACCGGGCTGACGGTGAAGACCATCCGGTTCTACTCCGACACCGGGATCGTGCCGTCGACTGACCGCAGCCCGGCTGGCTACCGGCTCTATGAGACCTCATGCACAAGCTCGCGAAACTCTCCGACGACGAGCGCCGACGCCTCGTCAACGACTTCATCGACGACACCCTCGGCGGCCTGGACGCCAACCCCGACTTCGTGGACATGATGCGCTCGGCCATGCCCGACCTGCCGGACGACCCCGAACCGGATCAGGTCGAAGCATGGGTGGAACTCGCCGAACTCACCCAGGACCCGGACTTCCGCACCGCGGTGCGCCGGATGGCACAGCACCAGGCAGCCGAACGCGCCCAGGGCGACACCACCGGACTGCACCACGACCTCACCGAGACGGTCCGCGAACAGGTCGGGCACGCCCTCACGGCCGGCATCGCCCCCACCTCCGCCGCGGCAGCACCCATCATCGACGCCCTCACCGCCCGCTACGCCCAGGTCTTCGGCCGCGCCGACGACACTGACCTGCGCCGCTGGCTGTCGACACGCCTGGAGGTCGCCAACGACTCGCGCGCGGAACGCTACTGGCACCTCCTGGCCGTCATCAACGGATGGCCCGCCCCGACAAGCCTCGCGCCGGTGTTCGCCTGGTTCATCGAGGCCCTGCGCGCCGGTTTCGAGCAGTAGCGCGCTGTCGTGTGCGCCCCGCAGCGGCCCTCGAGGCGCTGAGACAATCAGGCCGCGAGGCCCCCCGGGGCGCTCCACGAGCCGGCCACGTTCGAAGCGTGCTCCGGCGCGGACGAACGGGACGAGGTGGGCGCCGTTGACGGCCCGCCAGCGGGCCTGGACGGACTCGACAAGCTTGAACACCATCGCCCGCCCGGCGGCACGGGAGCCGGCGCCTTTGCCGACCTTCGTGCGATGGCGGACGGTGGCGAAGGTCGACTCGATCGGGTAGGTGGTCCGCAGATGGATCCAGATGAGGCTGACGGTGGCGAGGGTGCTGGTCCAGTTGCCGGCGTGGTGAGCGGCGCGGTCGTCCACGTACGCGGCCGCACCCGACTTGGTACTGGTGACCAGGATCGAGCCGCCCACCGCGAGCCTTGTTCCGGCACGCCCGTGTCCCGCGAGCAACATGTCTCACAGGACTAGTGCAGCGCCGCGTTGATCCTTCGGGGGTTCATGCCGCTTTGAGTGGGCTGCCGTCGTAGATCCAGCGGTAGGGCTTGGCGTCGTGCTCGTCGTAGGCCAAGACGAAGGTGGCGCTCGACGATGCCGCCGAAGGGAACCCGCGCCGCACGACATACTCCCGGCGGATTACTCCGGTACCTCGCGGGGCTACGAACGACATCAGAGTGTTTGCATCCACCGGCCGACGCGACAGAGGAGCTGCGGAACCTAGCGTCGATCCCATGAAACGCAATCGCCGTATCAGCGCTGTCGCGGCGCTGGCGCTCGCCGCCATCGTCACCGGAACCGGCACCGGGTTCGCCGCCACGACCACACCGTCGGCCACACCGGTGGCCACGCACGCGTTCGACACCGCACCGGCCACGGCCACCGCGCCCACGCGGTCCTTCCAAGGCACGCTCCCCGCGCCGACCGGCGCCTACGCCGCCGGCAAGGAGGTCATCCACCTCACCGACGCGAACCGTCCCGACCCGTGGGTGCCGTCATCCGGCCCCCGCCAACTGACCGTCACGATGATCTACCCGGCCGTCCCCGGGACCGGGACGCCGGCCCCTTACATGACCCTCGGCGAGGCAGCCGGAATCCTCCAGCGCCAGAAGACGCCGGCGAGCTCCGGCGTCACCCCGCAGACCCTTGCCGGCGTCACCACCCACGCCTTCGACGGCGCGCGGCCGCAGAGGGGCAAGTATCCGCTGGTGGTCCTCTCAGCCGCGCACGAGAACCCGCGCATGACGCTCACCGCGCTCGCGACCGACCTGGCCAGCCACGGCTACGTCGTCGCGCTCGTCGGCCACACCAACGAGGACAGCGGCGAGACGCTGGCGAACGGCCAGACGTCGTCGTGCGTGATCTGCGACAACCCGGCGCTCAACCTCGACTCCGTCGTCGCCAGCCGCGCGACGGACGTGTCCTTCGTGATCGACCAGTTGACGCACGGCAATACCGCGTGGCGCCTGGCCCACCTCATCGACAAGCACCAGATCGGCATGGCCGGACACTCCCTCGGCGGAGCGTCCGCCGCCGCCGCGATGATCGCCGACCCGCGAGTACGGGCCGGAGTGAACATGGACGGCACCTTCCACCCGACCCCGATGCCCGGCCAGATCAACCGGCCGTTCCTCATGCTGGGCACGGCCGAAAACCACTCGGCCGGCGGCCACAACACCACGTGGGAGCAGGCATGGGCCGCCCTCGGCGGCTACAAGGAGTGGCTGACGGTCACCGACGCCGACCACTTCGACTTCAGCGACCTGGACCTGCTTAAGAAGCAGGCCGGGTTCCCGACGCAGGGCCTCTCCCCGGAACGCGGGCTGGTGATCACCCGCGAGTACGTGACGGCGTTCTTCGACCGGACGCTGAAGGGGATCCACAGTCCGCTGCTGGACGGCCCCTCGCCGAACAATCCGGAAGTACTCTTCCAACACTAGCCAGGCGCTAGCAGCGAGGCCTACCCGTATCGGGCCCCCCCGGCGTTGTCGCTTTCCTGTCGCCTCGGGGTCGCTGGGGGCGTGATGGACGTCACCGTCCCCAGGGATGCGTTAGGCAGCAGCCGCCTGACCGCTTGGGCGGGGTCCTGCGCCCGTGTTACGCACTGGGCACGTAGACGTTCGATCTCCAGGTGCTGAGCGGCGAGCCGGGAGAGGGCCAGCTGTCGGAATGCCATGAGTTCCTTGAGCTGTTTCTCCTGGGCTTGGAGGCGCTGGGCCAGGACGGCGTTGGCGTCCTTCAAGCGGGCAATCCGGGAGTCTCGCGGGTCCGGGGTCCCTCCTGCGCCCTGCGTCGCCTTGAGTCGGCGAGTGACCTCCGCGGCGAGGTGCCGGTAGGGACCCGGTCTGGTGGTGCCGTCGGGGTTCTTCTTCGGGTAGAAGGCGGTACGGGTGACGCCGGCTTCGGCAGCCAGGGTCTTGGGATCGCACCGGTTGCGGGAGCGGGTCTGTTCGGTGATCCGGGCCATCTCACACCCCGTTCTTGTGGGCGGTGTCGATGGCTTCCAGGACGCGCATATCGCGGTCGAGTTCCTGCTGCAGCCCGCTCTTCTCCACTCGCTGGCTGCGGCCGATCGCGGCGATGAACGCCTTCTTGTTCTCGGCGCCGGCGGCCCAGACCGGCCGGTGGCAGGCATGGTGGGTGGCCTGCGGGCAGCGCGCGGCGTCGCACATCCCCACCAGGGGCCGGTCGGCGGCCGGTGTACCGGCCAGCTTGAGGCACAGGGCCTTGGCGGGGTCGGCGAACCAGCAAGTAGCCAGCAGTAGTTCGCGGTGCCCAGATGCAGGGTCTTCGCGCGCCGGGCCAGGAGGTTCAGTACCTCCTGGTCTCCGCGCTTGGTGGCCGGCGCTCCGGGTTCAGCGCCGGTGTGGGTGTCGACGAAGGCGAAGAAGTCGAGCAGGCTCTTGGCGCCGGGGCCGGCGGGCATCCGGCCGGCCTTGTAGTCCTGCCAGACCTGCCAGGTGAGGTCCCTGTTGCGTTCGGCCTCCAGCTTGCCGACCTCGGCGAGGAGGGAGGCCTGGGCACCACCGGGCCGGGCTAATGGTGGAGTCGGGTATCGGAACTGTCCGTTGCGACATGAGGTCGCTTGTGTTGAGTGAAGACGTCGAAGGAGGTTCGACTGAGGTCGAAGACGTAGTCCGGGCCGTATCCGTGGCCTGTCCC
>NZ_JBVIRL010000071.1:0-10613 GCF_055576085.1 Kitasatospora sp. NPDC033851
CGAGTCGCTCGGCATAACCGTTCGAGCAGGGCTCCGATCGACTACAGATCGTAACCGCCTCGGCGTGCTCTTCACGAAATCCGTGCCTGAACCCGATCACCTGCCGAAAACAGGTCACAGTGGCTGGCGCCAGTTGCGGTAGGTGTGCGGGGGTCTGGCGTGGCCGCCGTCGCTGAACGGGTTCGGCAGTGTGCCGTCGAGGGTGCCGGCCAGGAAGTCGCCGAAGCCCACCGCAAAGCGGCTCCAACGTTCCTCCCCGTAAAGGGGCTGGCGCTTGAAGACGACGACGTCCCAGCTGTCCGGGTCCCGGGTGTCACAGAGCCAGAAGGCCACGTCGCTGTTGGCGCTGCTTGCGAAGGGGAGGAGCCTGCCCTGCTCCAAGTCCTGCGGGCCGGTGGCCACAAGGGCGGCCGGCTCTTCCCCCGGGTCGAAGTCCAGTCCGTCGACGAGGTCGCCGTACGGGGAGCCCTCCACCGGCGGCGTGCTGACGCCGAGGTACTCGTCCAGCTCGCCGCCGCCGTAGAGCGTGACGAAAACACGGTAGTCGGCGGGCAGGCGCAGGCCGGTGGTCCGCGCGAGCTCGTCCCAGTCGACGGTGTCGCCCGGGGCGCCCGGTTCCCCGAGCAGGGCCGAGAGGCGGGTGATGGCCGGGTGGACCATGGCGGTGTCTCCTCCGTGGATGGCGGGCTTCGACCGGTCACCGTAGTGCCCGGCGTCCCGTCTGGTGCAGCGCTGCGCCCGGCCGGGGTGGAGCCGTCCGGTGCCACCGCCGTCTGCCCCGCGCCCTGCCAGTCGTCCCCGCGGGCTCCCGACGCTGCCCTGTCCACCGTCCGCCGGGCCGCCGGTTCCCGCGCTGCCTCGCAGTCGACGCCGGGTCGCCGTCCGCCTGGTCGACGTCGTCCCGTTGGCCGCCGTTGCTTGTGCTGCACCCCGCTGGGCCCTGCCGTCGTGGTGCTGTCGCGCCCCCTTGTCGCGCGAGCCTGCCGCGCGGGGTGCTGTCGTGTGGTGTGACGTGGGCGGACACCCGTGATCCCTGTGCGTGGCCAGGGACGCGACATGGCGCGGGACCGTCATTTCTGGTAGCCGTCGCCGAAGCCTCCGCCGTTCCGTCCAGGGACGGTCACGCGCCCGCAGCAGCCGGTGCCGCGCCTCCGCACGCCCAGACTCAGAAGCGACTGCGTGTTTTACGTGACGCAGGTGTTGCCGACACGTGTTAGTTTTTACTCATGCGAGTAAATCCATTGGACGCGGCCGCTCCGGAGAACAGCCGGAGCTTCACCACCGACGCGCGGCGCGCCCAGATCGTCGCCGCCGCGATCGAGACCGTCGCCGAACTCGGCTACGCCCGCGCCTCGTTCGCGCAGATCGCCAAACGGGCCAAGCTCTCCAGCGTGCGGCTGATCTCGTACCACTTCGACGACAAGGAGGACCTGTTCCAGGCCCTGGTCGACACCGTCCAGGAACAGGCGCGGGTCGCCATGCAGCCGCGCATCCGCGCGCACACCGAACCGGCCGCAATGCTGGCCGCCTACATCGAGGCGAACCTGGAGTTCCTGGCGGAGCACCCTGTGGAGGTACGGGCACTGGTGGACGTCCTGGCCAACGCCCGCCGGGAGGACGGCAGCCCGCTGGTCAGCTCGGCGGGCTTCGACACCCCCGTCGCGCTGCTGGTGCAGCACCTGCGGGACGGCCAGCGCAGCGGCGCCTTCCGCCGGTTCGACGCGGAGGCGATGGCCACCGCGATCCGCGCCTCGATCGATGCGGCCGCAGGCCGGCTCGCCGCCGGGGACGACTTCGACCCGCGCGCCTACGGGCGCGAACTGGTCACCCTGTTCGCCCTCGCGACCAGGAACCAGGAGACGTCGTGACCGTCCACGCCGCTCCGCGCCCCTGGTCCCGCCTCTTCTTACCGCCGCTGCTCGACCTCGTCCTGCCGCTCGGCCTCTACTACGGGCTGCGCCTCGCGGGCGTGGACCAGTGGTGGTCCCTGCTCTGGTCGGCCGCACTGCCGGCGGCCACGATCCTCGTCCGGCTGGTTCGCACTCGCCGTCTCGACTTCCTGGCCCTGCTGATCCTCAGCATGATCGGTCTTGGGCTGGTGCTCTCCTCGCTCACCGGCGACCCGCGCGCCCTGCTGGTCCGCGAGGCCTGGACGGGCATGCTCGGCGGACTGATCGGCGCCTGGCTGCTGGCCTCGGTCGGTTACGGACGCCCGGCTCTGATGGTCGTCTTCCGCTCCTTCGTGCATGCCAAGGCGGGCGAGGACGGGCTGCGCGCCTGGGAGGGACGCTGGCACCAGGACGCCGCCTTCCGCCACGGCCTGCGGGTGATCACCGCGGTGTGGGGCGCGGCCAGCCTGCTCAACGCCCTCGCCCAGCTCGCCTTCGCCTACCTGCTGCCGGTGGACGCCGCCCCTGCGGCCATGCACGCGTGCTGGCCGGTCATCGCCGCGCCGCTGTTCGTCTTCCACCTCGCGTACACCAAGCGCCACGGCCTGCGGGCCTGACCGGAACGGGACCTTCCCTTGACCACCACAGCCCCCGTCGACCGCTTACGGCTCTTCCCAGAGCCCAACCTCGACCTCCAGACCCGCGCTGCCCTCGGTGCCACCGCCTACCGGGCCGCCGAAGCCGGGGAGCTCCTGGCAGCCGTCGACCGCATCAACCGGGCCGGACTGTCCGGCCGCGGCTACCACGAGGAGTTCCTCGCCCTCGGCCGCCGCACCGCCGTCGCCGCGGAAACCGCCCTCCGCTCAGGCCGCACGATCGGCGCCCGCGACGCCTACCTGCGTGCCGCCAAGTACCTGTCCCTGGCGTTGTTCTCCGTTCTCGGCAGCGCCCGGCCGGCCGACGAACCGGCGGTCTTCGCCGAGATGCAGGCCTGCTGGCACCGCGCGGGCGAACTCCTCGACCCGCCCGTACAACGGCTCCGCATCCCGTACCAGGGCGTCGGACTGCCCGCCTACCTCCTCACGCCCCCGGGGACACCCCGGCGCCGGCCCACCCTCATCCTCGTCAACGGCAGCGACGCCCAGAGCATCGACCTCTACGCCTTCGGCGCCTGCGCAGCGATCGAACGCGACTGGAACACCCTGATCCTGGAGGGGCCCGGGCAGGGCAGCCTGCTCTTCGAGCACGCAATCCCCTTCCGTCCCGACTGGGAACACGTCATACATCCGGTCGTCGATCACCTCCTGCGCTCCCCGCTGGTCGACCCCGACCGGATCGCCCTGACCGGCTGGAGCATGAGCGGCATCCTCGCCATCCGCGCGGCCGCCTTCGAACCCCGGCTCGCCGCCGTTGTCGCCGACCCAGGCGCCGTCGACAACTGGCTCGCCTGGCCCAAGACCTGGCGCAACCTCGCCGACCATCCCGACCCGGAAGCCGTCAACCGGCACTGGCAACAGGCCGTCCTCCCGCAACTCGGCCAGGCCACCCCGCTGCTCGCCAAACGCGCCGAGATCTTCGGGCCCCAGTTCCTGCACGACGCCCGCGCAGGCCGGGCGCCCCAGGACCTCTGGCAACTCGCCCGCGCCATCCGCCAGTTCCGCTGCGACGACGTGGCACACCTCGTCACCTGCCCGACCCTCGTCCTCGGCTACGAAACCGAGGCCCTCATCCCGGACCAGGACACGCACCTCTTCGACCTCCTCCGCTGCCCCAAACAGCACACCATCCTGACCACCGCCCAGGGCGCCGGCGACCACTGCGCCCCCATGGCCCCCCAACTGCGGAACACCCTCGTCCTCGACTGGCTGGAGCGCACCCTGGCCTGACCTCCTTCCCCGGCGGCCCGGCCCGGCCCACCGGACGCCACCGCCGGACGTGACGCGGGTCTGTCCCGTTGACTGGTTGCCCGCGCACGGGGGACCAGGCTGTTCGGTCGGGGGTTCGGCTCGTGGTCCGGTACGGGATCCGGCTGGGGGTTCGGTCCGCAGCGCGGTTCGGCCACCGGCCTCCGACCGAGCTTGCCGCCTGTTTGCGCTGCTCATCGGGGGTGACGGGCCGAACTCACCACCCGACTTACCTTCCTGGGCCCCTGCCTGGTGGTTGTGGTGGGTGGGTTGGGGCGTTGGTCGGTGTGGTCGGGCGCTGCGCTGTGCTGTGCTCTTGTTCTCGCGTCCGGCTGGTGCCGGCCGCTCGTGTGGGTGGGGCGGGCGGCGGTGGCGGTCAGGCGGGCTTTGGGGGTGGGGGCCACAGGAGGCGGAGGTTGCCGTAGCGGGCGCGGGCGGCGTCCGCGCTGAGTCCGAGCGCCTCGCCGATCGTGGCCCAGGTCGCGCCGGCCTCGCGGTCGGCGATCACCGCGCACCGGACCAGCTCGCGGGTCAGCTGCTGGGAGTCGGCCGCCGCGGTGCAGTGGGCGCCGGGCGGCCCTTGCTGCGCCTGGGTGGTGCGGGCGGTGACCGGGATGCCGAGGTGGCCAGCGCCGAGACCGACCCCCAGCGCCGGGACGCGGACTGCCTCACCGCCCTGCGCACCCTGTGCCGCTGAACCCGGCCCGGGTGAGCCGACTGCCGCTCCCGCCCTGCCGTCCCCCGCTCCGTCGGCGTCAAGGGATCGGTGGGGGAGGGCGGCGAGCCCGAAGAGCCCGGGGGTCCGCTTCCCGCCCGCCGCACCGGTGCCGGACGCTGCCCGTTCGGTCAGCCCAGCGACGCGCTCGCTGCACGCAGTTCGTTCAGGGCCGCCAAGGCGCACCCGGCGAGCCCGTCCCCGGGGCCACGGTCCTCCTCGGCCCACTCGGCGTACCCCCGCTTGAAAGCGAGGACGCCCAGCTCGCCCGCGAGAGCCGCCGTCGGACCGGGCACGCCGCGGGCGAGCAGAGCGGTCGTCATCGCGGCCGCGAGACTCACGGTCTTGAGGGCGTCGCGCTCCTGAAGCTCGGTGCTGGCGGCGACGGCCGCCTTCAGGCGGGGGGCGAGCTCGCGGCTCCCGGGGCCCATGGCGGTCGAGGCGCGCTGGAGACCGGCGGCGACCGCCTCGAGCGGACTGGCGTCGCAGGGCGCGTCGGCGATCCCCTCGGCCAGCAGCCGGCTCAGCGTCTCCTGTCCGGCGACCAGCAGCTCGCGCTTGTCGGGGAAGTGCCGGAAGAAGGTGCTCTTGGTGACCCCGGCACGCTCGGCGATCTGCGCGACCGTCGTGGCGTCGTACCCCTGCTCCGTGAACAGGTCGACCGCGGCCACGACGAGGCGTTCACGCGCACCTGGTTCCCATCGACCCATGGGCTCAGCATATGCGACGGGACTCTTGTCCCGTCACCCCTGTTACAGTGATGGGACAAGAGTCCCATCACTTGTGGAGGGTTCCATGCGCGTCTTCGTCACCGGCGGCACCGGTCTGATCGGATCCGCCGTTGTCGCCGAACTCCTCGGCCACGGCCACACCGTCCTCGCGCTCGCCCGCTTCGAGGCCTCCGCACGGGCCGCCGAGGCGGCCGGCGCCGAGCCGCTGCGGGGAGGCCTCGCCGACCTGGACGTCCTGCGCTCCGGCGCCGCCGGGGCCGACGGGGTGGTCCACCTGGCCTTCGGCAACGACTTCAGCAGCCCCGAGGCCCTCGCCCGCAACGTCGCCGAGGAGACCGCCGCCCTCACCACCCTCGGTGAGGAGCTCGTCGGCAGCGACCGCCCCCTGGTCACCGTCTCGGGCACGCCCTGGGTGCCGGGCCGTGCCTCCACCGAGGCCGACCCGGTGCCGATCGACGGGCCGGTCGGCGGCCGCGGCCGCACGGTCACGGCGATCCTGGGCCTGGCCTCCCGCGGGGTCCGGAGCACGTCCGTCCGCCTGCCGCGCACGGTCCACCACGAGGGCGCGGGCGGATTCGCCGGTCTGCTGACCGACATCGCACGCCGGAGCGGGATCTCCGGCTACCCCGGTGACGGTACCCAGCGCTGGCCCGCCGTCCACGCGCTCGACGCGGCGGTCCTCTTCCGGCTCGCCCTGGAGCGGGCGCAGGCCGGTACTGCCTGGCACGCCGTGGCCGACGAGGGGGACGCGGTGCGGGACATCGCGGCCGTCATCGGTCGGCGGCTGGGCCTGCCGGTCGGGCCGGTGCCGGAGGAGACCTACGGCCCGCTCGGCCCGATCTTCAGGGCCGACCAGCCCTCGTCCAGCACCCGCACCCGGCAGGCGCTCGGCTGGGAGCCGAGGCACCCCGGCCTCCTGGCGGACCTGGAGAACATCCGGCCCTGACGCGCTCCGGCTCCCGGCTCGTTCCCCACCCGTTCCCCGCCCCATCGCCGACAACCACGCACGTCGATGGGGCACTTCACGTCCACGACAAGCAGGAGGTTCCATCATGCCGACAGTGGTCTTCGGCGCCCGAGGCAACGTCGGTCGTCATGTGGCCGGCGGCCTGCTGGCCGCCGGTGAGCAGGTCAGAGCGGTCAGCAGGGTCCCAGCCGCGGGCCCGACGCCCGGGTACGACTCGGTCGTCGCTGACCTGGGGCGTCCCGAGACGCTGCCTGCAGCGTTCGACGGTGCCGACAGGGTGTTCCTGTACGGAATGCTCGACCCCCAGCAGCCCTACGACATCGACAAGGTCGCTGCGGCGGCCGCGGCAGCGGGGATCCGGCAGGTGGTCCTGCTCTCGTCGGTGGCGGTCGTCCTGGACCCTGACGCCGACCACCCGGTCGCCCGGCTGAACCGCACGATCGAGCAGGCCGTCCAACGCTCCGGCCTGGACTGGACGTTCCTCAGGCCGGGGACGTTCGCGACCAACACCCGCACCTGGTGGGCCGAATCGATCCGCACCGACAACGTCGTCCGCCTTCCCCGTCCGTTCGCCCAGTCGGCACCGGTGCACGAGAAGGACATCGCGGCGCTGGCGGTGACCGCCCTGACTGAACCGGGCCACTCGCACCAGGCCTACATCGTCCACGGGGCCGAGTCCCTGACCCTGCAACGCCAGGTCGAGCACATCGGCGAGGCCATCGGCCGTCACATCCGGGTCGAGCACATCTCCGACGAGCAGGCCTGTGCGGACGTCGCCAGAACGATGCACCCGGTCGTGGCCGACGCGATCGTGGGCCAGTGGGCCGCCGCCGACGGCGTCGCGGCGGTGACCTCCGCCATCGCCGAAAAGATCACCGGCGTTCCGGCCCACACCTACGCCCAGTGGGCCGCCGACCACGCCGACGACTTCCGCTGAGTCCGCCGCGCCGGGCCGGCCGTACGGAGCCCGGCCGGCCCGGCTGCCCTGCCTGGTTCCCCGATCTCCTGCAACAGGCTTCAGCCATGGCGATGGAACGCACAGTAGTGCACCCACCGGCCATGTCGTAGGCCTCGCGTGCGGGAGTCTTGTCCGTCCAGCCGGGCGTGCAGCAGACTCTCGTGCCGATACCAAGCCTTGGGGAGCCGTGGTCCGTGTGGCGGGCGCGTACGAGGCGCCGTTGTTCTCGGCGGGGTGGCCGCAGTCGCAGCGCGGCTTCCTGGTCTACCCCACGTACTGGCCGCACACCGAGCGGGCCTTCCCGGGAGTCCTGGACATCCTGACCAGGCTCGGGGCCGCCCCCGCCGCCGCCCGGACGCGCCACGGCATCATCGTGGGGGCGGACCTGGACGCGGATCAGCTCGCCGCATTGCGTGGCGACCGCCAGGTCGAGTACGTCGAGCATGACGGTGTCGGCGTCGTCGCCCGCTACCACCGCGTCCTCGGCCCGCACCGCGTCGTGGGCCAGTACTCCGTTGCCGTGGCTGACGACGGCGACCTGCGCGCACTGCTCGCCGGCCTGGACGGCACCCTGCTACACGCGTGCGACGAGGTCCACAGGTTCGCCGCCCTGCTGACCGATCGGCAGCGCGACCAGCTCCGACGCAACCCGATGTCTTCTCCGTCGACGACGGCCAGCGGGAGTCCGCCGACTGAGCCCGAGACCTCCGACCGGGCACTCCGCCACTGCAGGGCCTCCCTACCCGTCCCGCACGCCGTCGAGCCGCCCGGTCACCGCTCGGGGGTCGCAGGAACGAGGAATCGCGCCGGAGTGCCGGCACCGCAACGGCGCCGTCGGGCAGGCCGGTCACGCCACGATTCCTCTGCTTGTGGGACACGATTCGATCACATGCCCTCGCCGCCGCTCCGGGATGCGCGAGGGTGGCGCCGCTGTCCGAGCACCACCCTTAGAGGAAGAACGTCCTTCATGAGCCACCCTGTTCAGAATGCCCCCAAGCGCCCCGTCTACCGAAAGGTCCGCGTCGTCGCCCCCGTCGCCCTGATCGTCGGCATCGCCGTCGGCGCGGCGGTAGGCGGAGACAAGAAGAGCAGCACCCCGGCGGCCGCACCCACCGTCACTGCCATGGCCACCGTTCCCGCTGCGGCGGCCAAGGTTCCCGCCCCGCTTCCTGCTGCCACCGTCACCGCCACCGTGACAGCCGAGGCCCCTGCGGCCCCCGTGGCGCCGAGCACGCCGGACAAGCCCAAGGGCGACACGATCGGTGGCGACGGCAGCTACGAGGTCGGCGTCGACGTCCGGCCCGGTACCTACAAGAGCAAGGGCCCCAAGGCCGGTGGCATCGGGATGTGCTATTGGGAACGCAACAACGGCGGCGACGGTGTCGGTTCCATCATCGCCAACGACAACGTGCAGGGCCCCGCCACCATCACCATCAAGCCCGGAGACAAGCTCTTCAAGACGACCGCCTGCCAGGACTGGGTCAAGACCGGCTGATCCGAGGAGGCTCCACGCGCCCGAGGCGGCCCGCGAACCGCGCCACGAAGTCGCCGAATTCGTCTGACCACCCGTCAGTTATATCTTCCAGCACAGACGGCTGAACGAGCCAACGCGCCACAGGTCACGGCACGCCTGTCTACTTTCCGACGCCCGCCCCGGGCCGTTTGGAGTGTCCGGGGTGCGTCAGCGACCGGGAGGCGAAGGGCTTGGGCCCGTGGTGTTGCCCGCTCCGTCCATGCGGGAGTTGGTGGCTGCGCTGGTCTGCGCCCCGGATGACCCGTGGTGGGGAGGACCGGGTACTGCACGCCAAGCTCTACCCGGCGAAGGGCCGCGGGTGTGACCTTTTGGTGGTTGTGGGCGTGGAATCGGCCTGGATGCCAAATTGTCTGGACCTTTGGCTAGACCTGTAGGGGGTGCTTGGCCGGGTCGGCGTCCGGCGGGTTTGGTGACTGTGTGTGGTGGTTGGCGGGGTTGGGGGTGGTGTCGGCCAGGTCGGGCGGGTGGGCGGTCTTTTCTGGCGTGTGTTCGGCTTAGAATTTCGTGTGGTGTGTTTTGCCGAATTGACCGGCGTGGTTTTTTGGGTTCGGGTTGGAATGGCCGGGTGAGGGCTCGTTGGCGGGGGTCGGGGGTCGGTGTTCGGTTTGTTGGGGCCGGTCGGGGCTGCGCTGTCGCTGTCGTGCCCGCCGGTCGGAGCGTGCCCGCCTGCTGGCCGCCGTCCAGGCCGTCCGGGCCGTCCTGGCGCCGTTGTCCGGGGCGGGGTGTGCTGGCCGTGCTGGGCTCTGTCCGGCTGCTGCGCCGCGTGTCCGCGGGCTGCGGTCCTTGGTGGTGGGTGGTGGTGCTGGGTGGCCGTCAGGCCACCCTTGAGGGCGTGCACGAGGGCTGTTGCTGGGGTTGGTGGCCGGGGTGTGGGTGCTGTCGCGCCCCCTGTCGCGTGGGGTGCTGTCGTGCCCTGTGACGTGGGCGGATGCCGGGTTGCCCCTGTGTGTGGTGGGGGCGCGACAGGTGGGCGCGACAGCCGCGGGTCGGGCTGCCGCCCAAGGGCCGTCGGGTACGGCGGGGACGGCGGCCGCTGCAGGGGCCGGCCTTTGTTCTAGTGGTGGGGTTCGGTGGCTGGTGCTCGGCGGCCTGGTGAGGGGGTGCGGGGTGCAACGCGGTGTTGCGCCGGGGTGCAAAACGGGGCCGTGTTGCGGGTCTGAACAGGCGTTATGTGGCCGGGAGGGGCCCGGGGCGGGCGTGTTGCACTGCCGTGTTGCACCGCCGCGCTGCTCCGCCGGCCTCGACGCCGCCCCGCTGCTGCGCCCTGGCCGCCGTTCTGGTCGGCCGCCAGGCCGGTCCCGCTGCGCCCGGCTCGGCCGTCCTGCCCGCCGTGCCCGCGCCCGTCCTGGCCGCCGTCCTGATCCGTCCTGCCCGGTGTTCGGTTTGGTGGTGTTGCTCCGGGAATTGCCCCGTTGACGGCGCGCACTGTTTTCCGGGCGGTCTGGATTGGCGGTCGCGGTGTCGGTGGCGAGGGCCGTAGGCCACTTTTCGGTGTGCCTGAATTGGATTTCTGTCGGCTGCGTCGTGCGAGGCTTTCGGATTGTGGCCTGAAAGAGAGTTGATATGCGTCGGTGGAGTGGCGGTGGTGATCTGTCACGGGTGTGGCAGTGGTGTTCCGGGGTTTGTGCTGGTCGTGGGGTGGGTTTCTACTGTCGTTGGTTGTCGCCTGGTTGCTGTCATAGGTGTCGTTTCAGCTGGTCGTAGCGGTGTCGTGGCTGTTGGCGGCGGCTGGGGTGCCGGTTCGGTGACAGCTCGTGCGGCGATGTCCTCGCCCCGGCATGGGGCGGCCAGGCCCAGGGAGGACTGACCAAGGCTTCGTCACCCCGGCCCTGGCACGGGGCGAGAGGCCTGCTTTGGGGGCTGTCGGCCGCAGGCCGCCGCGCTGCGCCCGGCGGTCGCCCCCGAGGCTGGCCCG
>NZ_JBVIRL010000072.1:0-9950 GCF_055576085.1 Kitasatospora sp. NPDC033851
CAGACACCGACACCGGGATGGTCGGCGTCCGCACTGCCCTGCCGCAGCCAGTTGTTCGACCCGTCGTGGGCCGACTGGACCCAGGTCCAGGAGTTGCCGGACTGCGCCCATGGCAGGAAGGCGGGGTCGATGTAGTAGGGCGCTGTGCCGTGGGCCAAGAGGTCCTGGTCAGGCGTCAGGTCGATACCGGAAGTGCCCGCCGTGACCGGCATGGCGGCCACATTGGAGCCCGCCCCGGGGCCGGCATCGGAACCCGTGGCCGGAGCCTTGCCCGGGTCCGTCGGGGCGGGAGCGTCAGCGGCGGCCGCGGTGAGCGCCGGGGCGGTCTTCACCGCGGGCGTCGGCGTGGTCGCGGCGGGTGCGGTGGTGCTGTCCCACATCTGCGGGGTGCGGGCGATCCAGCGAGGCTTGCCGTCGGTGCCGGCGGCGGTGATGTTGCCGTGCTCGTCGCTCTTGACCGTGACGCCGTCGGTGGTGGTGCCGAAATGCAGGTTCTTCAGGACCGGGTTGGCTGCGGCGGCCTGGGTCTTGACGACCAGGACAGTGGTCAGACCGCCAAGCTTGGTGGCGGTGACCTTCAGGTCGATGTCGGGCCCAACGGACGGATAGATCACGCTGTCGCCACTGACTGCGGGCGCGGTCAGCGCGAACGGGGCGGACAAGGCCAGCTTCTTGCCATCCGCACTGGTCATGGTCGCGAGCGGCCCGCTTCCGCCCTTGGACAGAACCAGCTGCCCAGCCGCGGACTTGGGAGAGAACGTGCCGTCCTGATTCGCCGCAAGGGTGGCGTCCAGCCCCTGCCAGGCGCCGGCACGGCGCACGCGCTGCTGCTCCTGGTGGCTGGTGAGAGCGAGGCGGCCCTCGGGGGTCGCCACGGTCTCACTGAACTCGGTCGTGAGCGAGTCGATCGGGACGTTCTTCTGCGTGGCCTTGGCCTCGGCGATGGCCTTCTCGGCCGCGTTGGCCGGAGGGCGTTCCTGCAGGTGCTTCGCGGTGGCGGCGTCGATGGTGGCCTGGGACGGTACTGCCGGCGCCTCGGCGGCGTGGGCAACCAGGCCTGAAAGGCCGGTTGTGAGCGTCAGAACGGCTGTCGCGGTCAATGCCCTCAGCGGTGCACCGTTGTGGCGGCGTATTCTGTTCAAAACGGGAATCTTCCCCCCAATAAACCTGGAATACCTGCATGGCACAGGTCAGGGGCACCGTATGGGGAGGGTCGGACATCGGCCAGTGCAATTCGACGACGAAGGTCCGGCTTGCCGTGAAATGTTCGGTTCGTAGGCCATCGTGAGAAGCCTCACCTGTCACTGGGTCTTGACTGTCCGTTATCGGCATCCGCTAGCATCCGGCGGTTCGGATACAGGGCTTGGCTCCCGTATTCGGGGGGCCCAATCTGCTTTGGGGGATGTAAAACGTGTCATTTGAACACCCATCAGGTTTTGGGAATACAAGGTGCAGGAGGGTGAGACTACGAGCCCGGTTGGCGGCCGTCACGACGGCCGCTGTCCTCGGGTCGATGCTGGCGCCCCTGCCGATCGCAGCGGCGGCAGACCGGCCGGACTACTCGCGCAAGTGGTCGCCGCCGAACACCGCCTTGCCGAAGACGCCTTCGGTCGCGGGTAGCAACGCCGCACCGGTGCCGGCCCCGAAGCCGGAACACCCGGTGCCACAGACCTGGACTCCGCCGAAGAACTCGCAGGTGATGCAGGGCGGGCACGCTGCGGTGAACCTCGGGTCCGCGCCCCAGGCCCGCACCTTGGGCGAAGGCGAGAAGCCGCAGGCCGGCACCGAAGCCAAGGCTGCCGGTCTCCCGGTCACCATCGCGCCACTGGCCGGCTCGTCGGCAGCCGGCCAGACGATCCAGGTCCAAGTCGCCGACACCAAGACATCGGCATCCGCCGGAGTCCCCGGTATTGCGGTGACCCTTACCCGCCCTGGCGCGGGCGATGACGCCCCTGTGCGCCTGGGTGTCGACGCGTCGAGTCTGGACGCCGCGTTCGGGGCGAACTGGGCTGCCCGGGCCCATTTGGTGGTCCTGCCGGGCTGCGCGACCACGACGCCACAGGCTCCGGACTGCCAGAAGCAGACGCCGCTCGAATCGCGCTACGACCCGTCGACGAAGAAGCTCGTAGCCGACGTCCCTCTGACCGGAACGGGCACCACCAAGGACGCCACCGCCCCGGCCACCACGACCGCGATCGACACCGCCGCTGGGACGGCCCGGGCGGTGTACGCGGACTCCACCACTACATCGACCACGGTCGGTGTGGTGTCGGGGGCGTCGAGTGGGGCCGGAACCTACTCGGCGACCCCGCTCGGGGCCTCCCAGTCCTGGACCGCCGGCGGCTCGTCGGGCGCGTTCACCTACGGGTACCCGGTGCAGGTGCCGCCGACGCTGGCCGGTTCGGCCCCGAAGGTGGCGCTGTCCTACGACTCCGCCTCCGTGGACGGGCGGACCTCGTCGACGAACTCGCAGACCTCCTGGATCGGCGACGGCTGGGACTACGGTGCCGGCTTCGTCGAGCGGTCGTTCAAGCCCTGTTCGCTGGCCGGGATCACCGGCTCGGGCGACCAGTGCTGGGGCGGCGCGAACCTCACGCTGTCGCTGGCCGGCCATTCCGGGCAACTGGTTCCGGACGACTCCTCCTGCCAGTCCGGCGCGCCGGCGGCGATGGAGCAGGCGGCCTGCACCTGGCGGCTGAAGGACGACGACGGCACCAAGATCCAGTTCCTGACCGGCGCGACCAACGGCACCTGGAACGGCTCCTACCTCAAGGTCACCGACACCAGCGGCACCGTCTACTACTTCGGCCTGAACCACGTGCCGGACGCGAACGGCAACCCGACCGCTCTCGGTGCGGACAGCGGCTCGGCGTGGACCCTCCCGGTCTAC
The DNA here is from genome assembly GCF_055576085.1 of Kitasatospora sp. NPDC033851. Taxonomy (NCBI): domain Bacteria; kingdom Bacillati; phylum Actinomycetota; class Actinomycetes; order Kitasatosporales; family Streptomycetaceae; genus Kitasatospora; species Kitasatospora sp. NPDC033851. The sequence goes on from NZ_JBVIRL010000072.1 coordinate 2,891, forward strand.
TCGCCCAACAGCGGGGACCCGTGCTACGACCCGGCCAAGGGCAAGGGCTCGTGGTGCCAGAGCGCGTGGCGCTGGAACCTCGACTTCGTCGTGGACCCGCACGGCAACCTCACCACCTACACGTACGCCCCCGAGACGAACTACTACGCCCGTGGTGGTGCCCAGAACAACGGCAGCGGCACCAGCACCGCCTACACCCGCGCGGGCACGCTCTCCTCGATCGGCTACGGCCAGCTCCTCTCGGACCAGCTGAACAACAACGGCGCCTACAATCCCGCCGCGAAGATCGTCTTCAACGCCTCCGAGCGGTGCGTGAGCTCCACTGCGGCCTGCGACCCGTCCCAGCGCACCGCGGCCAACGCCGCGAACTGGCCAGACGTCCCGCTGGACCAGCAGTGCGACGGAACCGGCGCGTGCACGGTCTACGGGCCGACCTTCTGGACCACCAAGTGGCTTGCGTCCATCGCCACCCAGATCCGGGTCAACGGCACCTACCAGACGGTGGACTCCTACACGCTCAACCACACGTTCATCAACGTGCAGAACGCCACCGAGAACACCCAGGTCCCCTGGCTCGCCTCGGTGCAGCGCACCGGACAGGACTCCCAGGCGAACGGCGGCTCCATCACGCTGCCGCCGGTGTCCTTCACCTCCCAGCTGCTGCCCAACCGTGTGGACGGCACCAACCTGGTGCCCGCGCCACCGGCCTACAACCGGCCGCGCATCCAGCTGATCACCACCGAGACCGGCAGCACCATCGGCGTCAACTACGCCCCCGCCGACTGCTCCCGCGTGAACAACGTCATGCCGGCCTCCGCCGACAGCGACACCCGCTCCTGCTACAACGTCAAGTGGAACCCGCCCGGTTCGATCATCGGCGCGGCGCCCGTGGACGACTGGTTCCTGAAGTACCCCGTCGCCAGCGTCACCACGAACCCGGCAACCCCCGGCTCGATCCCGATGGTGACCAACTACACCTACGGCAAGGCCGCCTGGCACCGCAACGACTCGCCGACGACCCAGGACAAGAACCGCACCTGGGACCAGTTCCGCGGCTACGCGAGCGTCACCGCCGTCTCCGGAAGCGGCAATGACGGCCCTCAGTCACAGAGCTCGACGACGTACTACCAGGGCATGGACGGCGACGTCCTCGCCAACCGCACTGGACGCAGCGTCCAGATCGCCGGCCCGATGAGCGGCCAGGTCACCGGCACCCCCACGGTCACCGACTCCGACTGGCTCTCCGGCCAGGTCCTGGAGTCCGACACCTACACCCAGACGGGCGGCAGCATCGCCGGCTACACCGTCAGCACCGCCAGCGGCACGGTCACCACCGCCACACACAGCCAGGGCGCCAACCTGCCCGCCCTCACCGCCCGCTACGCCACCACCAGCGCAACCACCACATCACGGTCGCTGAAGGCGGACGGCACGTGGCGGACGTCGGCGAAGACCACCGCAACCGACAAGGCCAACGGCAACCGCCTCCTCACCTCGATTGACACTGCCGACGGCCTGCCGGACATCTGCACCCGCACCAACTACGCGGCGGGCTCGAACCCGCAGGTCCTGGCGCTGCCGTCCGAGGTGATCGCGGTCTCCGGCGCGAACGCCTGCACCGTCACGCCGACCGCTGCCAACACCGTTTCCTGGGTTCGGTCGGTGTACGACGGCCAGCCCGTTGGCCAGCTCGGCAGCGCGCACGACGTGACGAGCAGCCTGACACTCGACCACTACGACGCCAGCGGAGCCCCGCAGTTCACCGCGGTGAACAATGCGTACGACGGTTACGGGCGGCTCGTCGGAACGAGCGACCCGAACGCAACAGACAGCGCCCACCCGGGCGGCGCCACCACGACAACGACCTATACCGCGTCGACCGCCGGCGAGCTCCCGAACAGCCTCACCGTCACCGCCCCGGCCCCGGCCGGAGCCGCAGACGCCGCATCCGGGCGGGTCGCTACGACCACGATGGACCCGGCACGCTCTCTTCCGATCAAGATCACCGACCCCAACGGCCGTAGCACCAGCCGGTCCTACGACGCGCTCGGCCGGATCACCAGCGTATGGCTGCCGGGACAGGACACCACGGCCAGCGCCAACGCCACGTTCGCCTACTCAACCCCGGGCGTCGTCAACGGCGCAGCCGTGCCGCCGACCGTGACCAGCTCCAAGCTACTGGCCGACGGGAAGTACGCCGTCAGTATCCAGATCATGGACGGCGCAGGCCGGGTCGTGCAGACCCAGTCCACCCCGGCCCTGTCCGCCTACAAGGACGGACGGCTGATCACCGACACGGTCTACGACTCCCAGGGCCGGGTCACCCGGGCCAACAGCCCCTGGTACAACGACAAGGCCACGCCCAGCCCCACGCCGTACGTGACCACGACGAAGGAGGTCCCGGCTCAGACCTACAACGCCTACGACGGTCTCGGCCGCCCCGTCACACAGCAGTTCGTCGCTTACGGTGTCGCCCAGACCACCAATACGACCGCCTACCCCGGCATTGACCGGACCGACATCACGCCGCCTGCCGGCGCTACGCCCACGTCCACCGTCACCGACGCCCGTGGTCACACCGCGCAGCTGTGGCAGTACAAGACCGCCACCGCGACCGGCAACCCGGCCGACGCGGACATCACCTCCTACAACTACACGGCCGACGACCATCTCGCCACGCACAAGGACGCGTCGGGCAACATCTGGACCCGCGGCTACGACCTGCGCGGACGCGAGGTCACCGCCACCGACCCGGATACCGGTACCAGCACCAAGACTTACGACGCCGACGGTCGGCTCGGCTCGACCACGGATGCGCGTGGGCAGACCATCGCCTACGCCTACGACCTGCTAGGACGCACCACAGGCTCGTACGCCGGCTCGGTCGCACCGGCCAACCAGCTTACCGGCTTCACTTACGACACGGTCCTCCCGGGCCAGCCCGCTACGTCGACCCGCTATGTCGGCGGCGCCTCCGGCAGCGCCTACACCACGGCGGTGCTCGCCTACGACACCGCCTACCACCCGACCAACATCACCACCACCATCCCCGGCACCGAAATCGGGCAGGGAACCACCCCGTTCACCTACACCTACCAGGCGATGTACGACCCGGTCACCGGCGCGCTGACCGACGACGACCGTTCGGCCGTCGGCGACATCGCAGAAGAGGCGATCCACTACTCGTACGACAACAACGGCCCGCTCATCACCTACGGTGCCTACGGCGGAGCCACCTACGACCTGTCCTCGGACTGGGACGCCTTCGGACGCAACATCCGCTCCACCGTGAACCCGTGGGGCTCCCAGATCGTCGTCACCAACACCTACGACACCTCCACCGGCCGATCGCTGCAGCAGTTCGTCGACAAGCAGACCGCCGCCACCGGCGCCGTCCAGCAGCTCACCTACGCCTACAACGCGGCCGGGCAGATCACAGCCGTACGGAACATCCCGGACAACATCCCGTCGTCCACCGATCTCCAGTGCTTTGGCTACGACTACCTCGGCCGGCTCACCAACGCCTGGAGCGACACCGGAACGCTCACCCAGGCTCCGCAGCCCACGGTGGGCGGCGTCGGCTCCTGCGCCAACTCCACGCCCACCAGCGGCGCCCAGGTTCCGTTGAAGACCACCGTCGGGGGACCTGCCGCGTACTGGCAGAGCTACGGCTACGACCTCACCGGTAACCGCACCCAGCTCGTCCAGCACGACCCCTTCGGTGACACCACCAAGGACATCACGACCAACCAGGCCTTCCCGGCCACCGGCACTGTCAACACCCCGACCAGCGCGCCCAACTCCGGTGGCGGAACCGGCGGCCCGCACGCCCTGACCGGCTCCACCACCACGGCAGCGGCCGGCACCACCGGCAGCACCACCCAGTACGACGCGGCCGGCAACACCACCGCCGTCACCGACACCTCCGGCACCGCCACCCTGACGTGGAACGGCGAGGACAAGCTCGCCTCCTACGCCAAGACCGGCACCGCTGGACCGACCACCTACCTCTACGACCCCACCGGCAACCAGCTCATCCGCCGCGACCCCGGCAAGACCACGATCAACCTCAGCGGCGACGAACTGGTCTACGACTCCAACGCCAACGCTGTCACCGGCATCCGCTACTACCAGATCCCCGGCGGCATCACCCTGGTTCGGCAGGGAGGCAACTCCACTTACCAGATCGCCGACCCCCATGGGACCGGCACCCTGGCCCTGGACGGCGCCACCCTCACCGAAACCCGCCGCCCCTCCGACCCGTTCGGCAACCCCCGCGGCACCCAGCCCACCACCTGGGTCGGCGACCACGGCTTCATCGGCGGCACCAAGGACGACGCCACCGGCCTCACCAACCTCGGCGCCCGCGAATACCAACCCACCACCGGCCGCTTCCTCAACCCCGACCCCCTCATCGGCCCGGATAACCCACAGCAGTGGAACGCCTACGCCTACAGCAACAACGACCCCGTCAACTCCAGCGACCCAAGCGGCCTCTACACCTGCCGCAACGGCCACGAAGGCTGCAACGAACACGGCAACGCCTGCGGTAGTGACTGCTCAGCCGAAGCCACCATGGTCGGCGACTGCGTCACCAGCGAGTGCGGCCACAGCACGATCAACCAGAACCCCGACCACACCATCGTGGAACAGAAGACCGCCCGCGTCGAAAAGATGGTCAAGGACTACTACCAGAGCTACACGAAGAAGACCTGTTACGACACGTCGCGGCTCGGGAAACGCTGCACAAGCCAGCAGCAACGGGATCAGGAAAAAGCCCATACCAAGGCCATGGACAAGATGCTGTCCGACATGACGGTCGTGATCCCTTGGTACAGGTGCGCCAAGGGCGGCGGAGCGAACGGCTCGAACCCGGAAGCTTGCGACACCCTCGGTGCGGCAATCTCCACGTTTGACCTCGGCCCGGCAGCGCGGGACTTCGGAGCGGTCGCGGCCTCAGGCGAAAAGTCGAGCATGAAGGATCTGATTGCAGCCATCGCACGAGTCTGCGAGACCGACAGCTTCCCTGCAGGAACAGGCGTGCTCCTCGCCGACGGCAGCACGAAGCCGATCGGAGAGGTCCAAGTCGGTGACACCGTACAAGCCACCGACCCGTCAACAGACGAGACCCATGCTCAGAAGGTCACTGATGTCATCAAGACCCTCACCGACATCGACTTCACCGACCTGACGGTTCACACGGCGAACGGTGACGAGACACTCACCTCGACCCAGCACCACCCCTACTGGGACGCAACCGCGAACAAGTGGGTCGACGCGGCAGACCTGCAAATCGGAGACGCACTTCGCCAGCCGGATGGCACCGAGGTGGCGATTACGGTGCACCGCAACTACGCGAAGCCCATCGTCACCTACAACCTGACAGTCGGCGAATTCCACACGTACTATGTGCTGGCTGGCGCCACGTCTGTACTCGTGCACAACTCGGATGATAAGTGTGGGCCAGTCTTTCGAAGCGACACTTCGCACATTTTTCGATCTGGCCACCCCGGCCATCTGGTAGATGATACGCCTGAGAATCGCGCGATAATCCAAAGTGCTATCAATCCGAATAATCTCCGAACTACCGTTCCATTGAAGGGTGGGGGCACGCTCGATAGGTACTTCCTGACACTACCGAACGGCACGCAGGCATGGGCCGAAGTCATGAATGGAACTACTATTACGAATGGCGGCGTCAATCTGACGCCCCGATAGGGGATGATGGACTGCATGAATGACAGAATTGGCGACGAGCAGCTCCCGGATAGTCTGACTCTGGAGCAGGCCTACTTTGCGGCCTTCCGCATGGTGGAGCAGTATATTGACCTGGAAAAGAACCCTGATGTGGGGCTTGTCCTGCTCTTGCAGTACATGGAATCCGACCCCGCCAGGTGGGTTGACTGGTTGGCGGCGGTCAAGAAAGGCCTTCGCGACGACGGGGTCATCGACCCGCGTGGGTAAGCCCTAAAGGGGAGCCTTGGTGGTCCTGTCCGGATTTATCCCGGGTAGGGCCACCAGTGTTTTCCGATGGCCCATCCCTCCACACGTGCTATGTACTCGCCGGCTCGACACCAGTCCTGGTTCATAACAGCGGACCTGGCTGCGGGTCGATTTGGATGGATTCGAACAGAGTGCCTCACCATTTCAAGTATGCTGATGATTTTGGGATCACGGCCCAGGAGAGTAAGGCGAGTAAGCAAGCGTTCGTGGATGCGGCTAGAGATTTCGTGAAGAATCCTGGAAATGTTCAGATTCGTGGGACGTTTCGAGGAGATCCCGCCTTGCACTACGTGGACCTCAATAGCGGGCTCCACGTGTCGGTCAATCCCGAGACGGGCGAGTACTTGGGCGGCTGGAAATCGGCCCCAAAGGCAGATCAATTCTTGTACCTAACGACACAGGGGAAGCTGTGACTGCCAGGTTGGAGCCGTTCGCGGTGTTGGCGAGCGCGGTCGCGGAGGGAAGATTGTCTCCGCAGGAGTTTGTTCAGGTGTGCCTCCCGCTGTACAAGCACTACGCCGAGCCGTTTCCTTCGGAAGCCCATTACCAAATGGCGACCGAACTTTTCTGCCTGGCTGCTGACTACTATGAGGGCGAGGGGGATCCTGGCCTTGGTGAGCTGAGTGATCTCAATTGAAATCAGCCGACATGGAGCTCTCTCGGCGGATGAATTTGCTGCTAGAGCACCAAGGCTCTTGAGGTTCTTGGGTTAATCTCGGTGGATTCCGCCGTGCATTTCAGAGGCCCCGTCGGAGCGAAATCCGGCGGGGCCTCTGGCCGCCTTGACGGCAGTAGTTGACGGCAACGTCAGCGGACGGGTGCTGCACAAAGCGGCGGCTCGTCGCCGTCGTTGGGTCGGGTGGCGGGCTGGGCAGGGTCGCGGAGGGCTTGCTCAGGGTGTCGATGGCTTGGCGCTGAAGGCGGAGTCGGACATGTAATGGTGACGTTGGGTATTGGAACCATCCGTTGCGACATGAGGTCGCTTGTGTTGAGTGAAGACGTCGAAGGAGGTTCGACTGAGGTCGAAGACGTAGTCCGGGCCGTATCCGTGGCCTGT
>NZ_JBVIRL010000073.1:0-7726 GCF_055576085.1 Kitasatospora sp. NPDC033851
TGCCCTCAGCTCCACCGTCCTGCTGCGACAGGATCAGCGGCGAAGGCCTCTCACCTCCACTCGAACCACAGCGCCTCACGGCGCACGCACGACCTGAGGCACAGCGCGGCCAAGAGGATGGTCCGCGATCCGAACCTGACCCTCGCCGACGTGCAGTGGGTCATGGGAAATGCCCACATCACCACCACGGAAATTTACATCGCTCCCACGCCCGACGAGGTCGTCGCCCACGTCCTGGCCCACCATGAACGACAGCGCGCCGAGCAGGCCAAGCCGCCGGCTCCGCCGGCGCCGGGTTACCGCCCCGAAGTGCTGGCAGCGCTGTTCGGCACCTCGGCTGCGGGCGGCGAAGGCCGGTGAACCCGACCGCGAACGTCGAGGTTGCCAGGGCCGTCGAGTCACCTGAGGTGGACAACGCGCTGGAGTGGGAACCGCGAGTCGGCGAACCGAGCTGGTGGCAGACCCGTCAGAGCCGGGAGAACCTGGTCGAGCGGTTGCTGGGACTGTTCACCGAACCCGGTGCGGGACTGACCCGCGACAAGACCCGGCGGCGGGGCCTGGGCAAGCTGCTGGACTGGCTCGAAGGCCAGCCCGGAGAGACCTGGCAGGATCGCTGGATGGCCAGCGGGGCGGACGACGCCGGCTTCGAGTGGACCGATCTGCCCCTGCAGGGACGCGGCACACCCAAGAGCCACTGGCGCGATGAACTGGCCACGGGACTGGTGCTCCTGGTCGCCGGGCAGGCGATCCGCCCCAGCTACCCGTGGCTGCTGCGGCAACGCGTGACGGTGCTGCTCAACGAATCCCGGGCCGCCAGCGACCCCGCTGCCTTCCAGCGACTCGAACGACTGGCCCAGCACGCGACCCCGACAGCGAGGTCCGACGCCCTGAACAAGCTCACCTGGATTGTGATCCGCAAGGGCGGCCTGGTCAGCGACATCACCGTCGGCGACTGCATCGAACTGACCGCCGCACTGGAGGAACACCACTTCCGTGGCAGCGCGGGCCGGCCGCTGTTCTACGCCCTACTCAAGGAGACCGGCGTACTCCCGGCCAGCGCACCGCTGCGGCTGAGGGCGCTTCGCATCGAGGGCCGCCGCAGCGTCGAGCAGATCGTCGACGCGTACGGTATCGAGTGCCGGGCCGTCCGGGACCTGCTGGTCGAGTACTTCACCGAGCGGGCTCCCGAGCTCGACCATGTCTCGCTACGTTCGATCGCCCGCAATCTGCGCCGGTTGTTCTGGCGCGACCTGGAGATCCACCATCCCGGCATCGACTCGCTGCGACTGGCGCCCGAGGTTGCGCAGGCGTGGAAGGAACGCCTGGCCTTCATCCGTGACGCCCAGGGCCACCCGGTGCGGCCGCGGGTGAACTTCCGCAGCGAGCTGGTGTTCGTCCGGGCGTTCTACCAGGACATCGCCCGCTGGGCCGCCGACGATCCGGCACGGTGGGCGCCCTGGGTCGCGCCGTGCCCGATCAAGGCGAACGAGTGCGCGACGAAGAAGTCCAGGTCCGGGGTGAAGTCCCGGATGGACCAGCGGACCAGGACCCAGCTGCCGCTGCTGCCCGCCCTGCTTCGCGCCGTCGACCGGCAGTGCAAGGACGCCGAGGCCCGCACCACCGCAGCTCGCGCGACGCCGGCCGGTGGACGGTTCCTCGTTGCCGGGGAGGAGTTCGAGCGCTGCGGGTCCGGGCAGGCCCGCCGCGTCTACGTCACCGAGGTGGCCGCCGGCAGGCGGCGGAACCTGACCCACGAGGAGGAAGCAGCGTTCTGGTCCTGGGCGACGGTGGAGGTGCTGCGGCATACCGGCATCCGGATCGAGGAGATGCTGGAGCTCACCCACCACAGCTTCATCGCCTACACCCTGCCTACCACCGGCGAGGTGGTGCCGATGCTGCAGGTCGCCCCGTCCAAGACCGATTCGGAGCGGCTGCTGCTGGTCTCTCCGGAGCTGGCGGAGGTGTTGACCGCGGTCATCTTCCGGGTCCGGGCCGGGAACGCCGCCCTGCCGCTGGTGTCGGCCTACGACGTGTTTGAGCAGACCTGGAGCCCGCCCATGCCGTTCCTGTTCCAACGCCGGTACGGCACCGAGGAGCGGCCGCTGACCCGCAGCTACATTCGCGAGTGCCTGGTCGCGACCTCGCAGTCCGCTCAGATCACCGTGGCCGGCGCCCCGCTCGAATGGCGCCCCCACGACTTCAGAAGGATCTTCGTGACCGACGCCATCCGCTCCGGACTGCCCCCGCACATCGCTGCGAAAATCTGCGGCCACGCCGCTTTGGACACCACCATGGGGTATGCCGCGATTTACCCGGAGGACGTGATCTCCCATCACCGGGCCTTCATCGCCCGCCGCAGAACCGAGCGACCCAGCGAGGAGTACCGCGAGCTTACTGCTCGTTGACCCGGCCCAGATGCCACGCCTCCAGGAGATCCACGCCAACCTCGTCGACCGCCTCCAGGAGGCCAGGGACCAGGGGTGGCTCGGCGAGGTCGCCGCGATCGAGACCACCATGGCCGCCGCCGCGCAGAAGCTGGAGGCCATGCGCGACCGCGCAGCGCAACCGTCCACCGTTCACCTCGGGATGCCAGACTTCCGCCGCGACGCCGGACGAAGCAGCGCCGAGTCCGAGGGCTGAGCGCCGAAGGGCACCAGGACAGCGTTCCCGACAACATGTGCTCGAGTATCAATACAGAGACGGAAGAGCTCTCGTTACGGCCTCATGGAACCGGATCTGCAATGGATCAAGGCGTCGACTGAGCTGCTTAGCCGATTCGAGACTTGCTGCCCATACGGTCTCCCCCGCAACAGTCCGCAGCTCCTTGGCTAGTGCACGCAGCTCGCTATCTAGTACCCGTGCTCGCGATGACTCCAGCCTCAATACGGCCTCTGACCAGCCAATAGCTGTCGGGGTCTCCCACTGGCGTGCAGTCCATTGGCCCGTTTGCTGAACCTCAGCGAGAACTCGATCCAGTTCGTCGTAGACGGCTTTAATCATGTCCGAGACCGCTGACTGCAACGCCAAGATACTCTCCTTCTGGAAGGTATCAAGAGAATCCTTACGATCCCGCCTGTACTGCTCGTCGCGAGTAGCAATCTCGCGTCTGGCTGCGGTTCTCTCCTTGTAGATCGTCAAAACAGACGTCGTTAGGGAGCCGAGAACAACTCCCACAAACCCGAAAATTGCCTCCGAAGCCACGTCAGTGCCCCTCCCAGACGGCCCATCAGCGCTGGCGTTTCCCCACCACCGACTCCTCGACGTCGCGATGCCCGCTCATGCCGTTGATCACGCACCCGGTACGACTGTCGCTCCGGTGCCCATGTGCACGAGGGCTTCGCCACGCCCGACCGTGATCCCCCAACAGCATTTCCAGGGTGACACTGAGTCACGACATGGACTCAAGTAGGGATCGGACCTGGATCAAGATCAGTTCGGTTAAGCATGCATCCGCTGCCCGCTCCTGCGGCCCGATCCGGCCCAGATGCCCCGCCTCGCCGAGATCATCACCAACCTCGATGCCCGCATCGCCGAGGCCCGACGCGAAGGCTGGACCGGCGAAGTCGCCGGCCTCGAAGTCAGCCTGTCCTCCGCCATGGAAAAGCTCGCGGCGATGCAGGCCCTCTCCGAGAACGGGCGGACAACCGATCTCGGTATGCCCACCTTCAAGACCCCGTACGGACGAGTCATCGAGGAGTCAGGGCCGTGAACGGCCCTGTCGAAGACTCCTCGCCGACGTACATGTCAAGTGCTCGGGTCCGTGCGAACCAACATGCTCACGACGGATCGTCGCTCCGGTCTTCCCCGCTCGTGATGTTGAGGGCTCCATCGCGCATTACAAAGTGGCGGGCCGCATTGTCGTCAACGGTGACGCGGGGATGGCAGGCGCCCTGGAATGCCTCGGCCCGCAGCTGGAAACGGGCGGGGTTGGCACCCTGCACAGCGCGCAGACGCCAGGGGCCGTCATCAGCGCTCTCGGGGCGGGGCGACACGGCCAAGTGCAGGAGGGCGGAGGCGTTGTAGTGGGTGCCGTAGCGCGTGTGATCCGAGGTGTATGTGGCCAATCGGAGCTCGGCCGACGGCGGGCCGGGGGCCGTCGAGGTGTCTGGAGTGGGCTGCTGGGGTGCGTCGGCGGCCGAGTGCGATTGGGCCCGGGCACGGAGGCTGAAATCCGGTTGATGGGCCGTCTCTGACAGCACCGTGGCGAACCAGTCGGCGAGAGCAGGGCCACCGCGTCGGGCCCAGGTCTCGATGAGTTGGCGGAAGCCGGCTTCGCGGCGGTGGGACGTGCGGTGCGTGCCTGCGGTAAGGATCGCCTCGCCCGCTCCGGCGAAGGCCCGTTGGAAATCGCGCACCGGGACGCGGTGCGTGTGCTCGGCAGAGCGGACCATGCGGATGTGCAGCATGGCGCGGTGCAGGAGAGTCGCGGCGGCCGTGGCGTTGGTGCCCAAGTGCCCCTCCTGGGGGGAACCGGGCAAGGCAGGCTGGCTGTCACGGTGCGGAGTGGTCGCGTCAGCCCGGCGTCCAGCGGCGGACAGGTGCCAGTAGCGGTCGTCCGGGCGGAGGTCGGCCATCGCCGCACGGAGCGTGCCGCGGGCTCCGACGCCGATCGATACGCCGTCCGCTTCTGTTCGAAGGACGACGCCCCGGGCGTCCTGGGAGTCGAAGCGGACCTCGGTGATGTCGCGTAGCCGTATGTCCAGCGTGGCGGCCTCTGGAGAGGTGACGTCGTCGACGGGATAGGAACGGGCAACAGCCAGTTCGAGATGCCCAATGAGACGGCTGCCGGCCCGTTCGACCTGCAGATGGCGAACCTCGGCCGACGGCAGGTCGTAATCGGTGGCGAGGCTCTCTGCAACCTGCGGCGTCACCACCATCACCGGGGCCATCACCTGCCCCAGATAGTCACGACCGGGTACGTACGGCTTCGCCGGCGCCAACAGCTCATCCAACGAGTGACCGGCGACCGAGGCCTGGTCCCGCATCCAGGCTCGCCTTTCCTTACCGAGGCCAGCCATCCATTCCAAGACTGCCCGCGCACGACGCTCGCGCCCGCTTCGCGTGCTGGCCGTCACCGCCCGAAATAGAGGAAAGGTGTTGTTGTCCCACACGTCCGCCGCCACGCGGATGGTCTCCCGGTCGAAGCCGCGCGCATCCGAGGAAGCCTCAGCGATCTGCACCAACGAGCGGTCCAGCAACGCGCCCAGCACGGCGACCGCGGAACTCCGTTGAACTGGCGCAGCTCTCTGGAGCCAATCAGTACCTATACGGCGCCATGGAGAGGAAGCATCGAGGTTGGCCATGCCGGGATCGTCGCACGAAACACGATCACATCGAACAGGTATCTGAACGTGTTCCTCTGTATCGAGCTGGGAGTGCGCCGACACTCCCCTTCGGTCAATCTGGGGCCTTGCACGTAACACCCGGACCTCACTACTTTCTGTCACGAAATCCCGCCCCTCTGACACGCCGTGCACCAATCACGCGGCTTCCTTCTTGGTTCAGAGAAGCCACCGCCGACGCCGTCCTGCTCCAGCACCACATCCTCCTGACCCGTGCGCGCCGGGGCGCCACGACCTACGTGGACAACACCTCGGTCGAGGCGCACCACCGGCTCCAGCTGGTGGAGCTGGCCCACCAGCACGGCCGCCGAGCCGTCGCGGTCCTGGTCGACGCCCCGCTCGCCTTCTCGGGGGGTCCCAGCCCTGTGGCGTGACGTTGGGAAAGGTGCCCTCGTTGAGAGCCGGGAGCCGGTTCTCGGGGGGTGTTGCTCTGTGGCGGTGCTGTCACGTTAACGGGTGCTTGATCATCTGATGCTGTAGAAGATCAAGAGACAGCTCTACGGGCGAGCCGGTTTCGACTTGCTTCGCAAGATGATCCTGCTTCAGTAGATCCCCGCCGACCGGGCTCAGAGCTCGGCCGTCCAGACTCCGACTGGGTGCTCGCTGGGCGGCAGCCACAACTGCGGCTGCGAGTCTCGATGCCCCTGCTCGATTTGTTCTTCCCAGTGAAAGCGCCCGTTCGCGTCGGGCCATGCCACCTGCAGGACTGGGAAGGGCGGCCGCCGGTAGAACCCGATGGCCTGCCCGAAGAAGGTCCGGTACCAGCGAAGATCGGCCCGCCTGAGCCCTACCGGTAGGCCACGGGCGACGCCTTGATGCTCCTGGCCGTCAGACAGGACCGCGCCTGAGGCCGCCTTCTCGCCGAGTGTGTTGAGCATGCGGTGCATGAGGTGGACATCGAGCCCGAACATCGCGAGCTCGGGTGCACCGTGTGCGTGGGAGAGGCCGATCGTGTAGGCGAACCCCGGGCCGATCTCGTCCTCGGGGACCATCGCGACGTGCCAGCCGTACTCCTGCACATTGCCGATGATCGTCCGCTCAACCTGGTCTGCATCGTCTCGGTCACCGTAGTCGTGGCACAGGACGCATCGGCACTGGAATGGATCACCGGTCATGCGTGCAGAGTACGAGGTCAGCGTTCGAATCCGGCAGGCAGGCCGGGATTTCGAAAACCCGTCACGTTCTGTGACCGCTCCCCAAGATCTGTGCCAGAACCGAGATTCGACAGCGTTTGTTCATGACTTCAGACAGCGGGGCTTGGTCAGGCGATTCGAACAGCGCAGTCCTGCAGCCCGTTTGGCCACCCGACCGAATGAGGCTGGCCAACCAGGCGGAGTATCCAGGCTGACCAGCCTCGTCGCGTCGTCAGTCCGTTGCGTTCAGCCGAGACTCTGCGACCGCGAGGCCGGCGATGGCGGCGAGCATCAGCACCGTGCCGGTGACGACCGCGATCTGGGATTGTCTTCCTGTGAGGTTCCCCCGAGGTGCGGAAGGTTGCCGGACATGGCCTGATTGGCCATGAGAAGGGAGCCTCTGCCATGGCTGCACCGATGAAGTATCCGCCCGAGTTGCGGCAGCGAGCTGTTGCCGCGTACCGGGCTGCCGATCCGAAGCCCGTGATCCGTCAGATGGCCCGGGACCTGGGCGTGCACCACGAGGCCCTGCGGAACTGGATCCGCCAGGACGAGGCCGACCGGGGCGAGCGTGACGACCGGCTGACCACGGCCGAGAAGGAGGAGCTGGCCGCTCTGCGCAAGGAGAACGCCGAGCTCCGCCGGTCCTGCGAGATCCTCAAGGCCGCCTCGGCTTTTTTCGCCCAGGAGCTCGACCCGACCCGGCGACGGTACTGAAGCTCATCGACGAGCACCAGGACCGCTTCGGGGCCGAGCCCGTACTCCGGGAACTGCACATCCCCGCCTCCACCTACTACCGCTGGCGCCGCGAGGTTCACGAGCCGTGCGCGCGAAGACGCCACGACGCGGAGCTGACCGAACACATCCGCCGGATCCACGCAGACTCCGACGAAACCTACGGCTCCCCGCGCGTCCACGCCGTCCTGCGGCGCGAGGGCACCCACGTCGGCCGCAAACGGGTCGAGCGCCTGATGCGCCAGGCCGGCCTGCAGGGCGTCAGCCCGCGCCGGCCCCGCGGCTTCACCCGCCGCGACCCGGCGGCCGACCTCGCCCCGGACCTGGTCCAGCGCGACTTCACCGCCAACGCTCCGAACCGGCTGTGGGTCGCCGACATCTCGCTGATCCCCACCGGCGAGGGCCCGTGGTGGCTGGCCTCGGTGGATTCAACTGGTCGTCGCAACACCTTGATCATAGAGGTATGCGATGGGACGAGATCAGGAGGTGGCGGAGGCGCCTGCGGGAGCACGACGG
>NZ_JBVIRL010000074.1:0-4603 GCF_055576085.1 Kitasatospora sp. NPDC033851
TCCGTGACTGCGGGGTTGGCCGCCTTTGGGGCCCGCCCGGTAGTCGTCGGGCACGGGGTTGAAGAAGACGCGGTCGGAGCGCATCCGCACCACGATCTGGACGGGCAGGTCCCGTAGGAGCCAGGCCAGGCGCGGGCCGTCGTAGCGGTGTCCGCCACGATCAGCACCGGCGGGTCGCCGGCCTTCCAGTGCCCGGCGTCGAGGATTCCGTGCAGGACCTCTCGCAGTTGGGTGGCGGTGACGGCCGCTGTGTCCGCGCCGGGTTCCAGGCGCTTGGCGTCCAGTAGGGCTGTCCACGAGGTCGAGCCCGATTCCAGGGCGGCGACGAAGGAGTAGGGCCAGCCGGGCACCATCTCGTGCGTGTTCTCGCGCCGGCCGTAGGTGTGGCAGAAGGAACGGCCGTCGCTGGTGTTGGCGTCCGGCCGCAGCCAGGCGGACACGTCGACGGCGAGCACGATCCGTCCGCCCGGGCCGAGGGGCACGCTTCGGGCCGCGATCGCGCGCAGAAGGCCGTCCGCGTCGAGGTCCCCGCGGTTCAAGGCGGCGTACAGGGAGCCGTGCGAGCGCCGGTGCTCGGGCGCCAGGGCCAGCTCGACCAGGGCGCAGACCGGACCGTCGGCACACAGCAGGGCATCCGACAGCTCGAACAGTGCGTCCGCGCGGCGGGGCATCGCGGCGTACAAGTCCATTCGAAAGGAGGACAGTTCCGCAAGAGCCTGCCGACGAACGGCTTCAGGGACCACAATCGACACCGACGACCTCCGGCTCTGTTGTGCGACTCGACATCACACAGCGTGAGACGGAGGTCGTCGCCTTGTCCGGCAGATCCCCATGTGGGTGACCAGCTCGAACAACCTCGAGTCGATCACCGAAGGTAAAACGACAAGCTGAAACCACGGGGACGAGTGCGCTGGACTGGGGTTACGCGCTCAGGACGAGTGACGGCGAGTGGTGGTGGATCGCGGTCATGATGGTCTGCGGTCGACTCTGGGGCGGCAGCCAGCTGGTAGTCAGCATCTCGCGGCGTGATCTGCACCGGCCCTGTCGGGGGAGGCCTAGCGCAGCGGTGGCGATGACGTCGTCGGCCTCGACCTCGTTGATCCGGGCCGACCGCATACCGTGCAGGTCCAGGGTCGACTCGGCAGGCCCCCGCCTCGTCGAGTGGGCGTCAGGGGAAGCCGGACTGGAGAACCGAGTGCGCGTACCGGAATGTCGTGCACGCACCCCGGACATGCCTCACCCGGGCCGGCCCGAAGGCCGACCCGGGTGGGTTCATGTGCTCAGAGCACTATCTGGGCGTGGATGGGTGAGGTGGAGCCGTTGAAGCTGGGGTTTCCGGCGTAGACGGCGATCAGCGCGTGGATGCCGATGCCGATGCCGAGGGCGGAGGTGGTGAAGGTGGCCACGCCGCCGGAGAGGGTGGCGTGGCCCAGCAGGGTGGCGCCGTCGAAGAACGTCACCTTGCCGGTGGGGGTGCCGGCTCCGGGGGCGGTGGCGGTGACGGTCGCTGTCAGGGTCACCAACTGCCTGTGCACCGACGGGTTCGGCGCCGAGGTCAGCGCCGTGGTGGTGCTGGCCTTGGTGACCGTCTGAGTGATGGTCGCCGAGGTGGAGGTGTTGTAGTTGCCGCTCCCGTTGTAGGTGGCCCTGATCGGGTGCACGCCAACACTGAGGGCGGCAGTGGTCAGGGTGGCTACGCCGCCGGACAGGGTGACCGGCGCCTGGGGGATGCCGCCGATGAAGAACGTGACCGTGCCGGTGGGGATGCCGCCCCCGGGGGCGACGACGCTGACGGTCGCCGTCAGGCTCACTGGCTGGCCGAACACCGAGGGGTTCGGCGCAGTAGTCACCGTGGTGGTGGTGTTGGCCTTGGTGACGGTCTGGGCGTCGACGGGGGAGGTGGAGCCGTTGAAGCTGGTGTCGCCGCTGTAGGCGGCGGTGAGGGCGTGGGTGCCGACGGCGAGGTCGGTGGTGGTGAAGGTGGCCACGCCCGCGACGACAGTGCCAGTGCCCAGCAGGGTCGCACCGTCGAAGAACGACACCGTCCCGGTCGGGGTGCCGGCTCCGGGAGCCGCCGCGGTGACGGTGGCGGTCAGCACCTTCGCCTGGCCGAACACCGACGGGTCGGGCAGGGACGTCAACACGGTTGTGGTGTCGGCCGTGTTGACGGTCTGGGCGTCGACGGGGGAGGTGGAGCCGTTGAAGGCCGTGTCGCCGCTGTAGGCGGCGGTGAGGGCGTGGGTGCCGACGGCGAGGTCGGTGGTGGTGAAGGTGGCCACGCCCGCGACGACAGTGCCAGTGCCCAGCAGGGTGGCGCCGTCGAAGAACAACACCGTGCCGGTGGGGGTGCCGGCACCGGGGGCGGTGGCGGTGACGGTGGCGGTCAGCACCTTGGGCTGGCCGAACACCGACGGGTCGGGTGCCGAGGTCAACACCGTTGTGGTGCCGGCCGTGGTGACCGCCTGGGCGTCGACGGGGGAGGTGGAGCCGTTGAAGCTGGGGCTACCGGCGTAGACGGCGATCAGCGCGTGGATGCCGACGCCGAGGTCGGTGGTGGTGAAGGTGGCCACGCCCGCGACGACAGTGCCAGTGCCCAGCAGGGTGGCGCCGTCGAAGAAGGACACCGTGCCGGTGGGGGTGCCGGCTCCGGGGGCGGTGGCGGTGACGGTGGCGGTCAGCACCTTGGGCTGGCCGAACACCGACGGGTCGGGCGCCGAGGTCAGCGCCGTGGTGGTGCTGGCCTTGGTGACCGTCTGAGTGATGGTCGCCGAGGTGGAGGTGTTGTAGTTGCCGCTCCCGTTGTAGGTGGCCCTGATCGGGTGCACGCCAACACTGAGGGCGGCAGTGGTCAGGGTGGCTACGCCGCCGGACAGGGTGACCGGCGCCTGGGGGATGCCGCCGATGAAGAACGTGACCGTGCCGGTGGGGATGCCGCCCCCGGGGGCGACGACGCTGACGGTCGCCGTCAGGCTCACCGGCTGGCCGAACACCGACGGGTCGGGCAGGGACGTCAACACCGTTGTGGTGTCGGCCGTGTTGACGGTCTGGGCGTCGATGGGTGAGGTGGAGCCGTTGAAGGCGGTGTCGCCGCTGTAGACGGCGGTGAGGGCGTGGGTGCCGACGGCGAGGTCGGTGGTGGTGAAGGTGGCCACGCCCGCGACGACAGTGCCAGTGCCCAGCAGGGTGGCGCCGTCGAAGAAGGACACCGTGCCGGTGGGGGTGCCGGCTCCGGGGGCGGTGGTGGTGACGGTGGCGGTGAGGACCTTGTGCTGGCCGAACACCGACGGGTCGGGTGCCGAGGTCAACGCCGTGGTGGTGTCCGCCGTGTTCACGGTCTGGGTGTCCACCGGCGAGGTCGAGCCGTTGAAGCTGGTGTCGCCGCTGTAGACGGCGGTCAGCGCGTGGATGCCGACGCCCAGGGCCGAACTGGTGAAGGTGGCCGTGCCGGTGGCGTCCAGGGTGGCGGTGCCCAGCAGGGTGACGCCGTCGAAGAACGACACCGTGCCGGTGGGGGTGCCGGCTCCGGGGGCGGTGGCGGTGACGGTGGCGGTGAGGACCTTGGGCTGGCCGAACACCGACGGGTCGGGTGCCGAGGTCAACGCCGTGGTGGTGTCGGCCGTGGTGACGGTCTGGGCGTCGATGGGTGAGGTGGAGCCGTTGAAGCTGGTGTCGCCGCTGTAGACGGCGATCAGCGCGTGGATGCCGACGCCGAGGTCGGAGGTGGTGAAGGTGCCGGTGCCGGTGGCGTCCAGGGTGGCGGTGCCCAGCAGGGTGACGCCGTCGAAGAACGACACCGTCCCGGTCGGGGTGCCGGCTCCGGGAGCCGCCGCGGTGACGGTGGCGGTCAGCACCTTCGCCTGGCCGAACACCGACGGGTCGGGCAGGGACGTCAACACCGTTGTGGTGTCCGCCATGTTCACGGTCTGGGTGTCCACCGGCGAGGTCGAGCCGTTGAAGCTGGTGTCGCCGCTGTAGACGGCGGTGAGGGCGTGACTGCCCACGCCCAGAGCCGAACTGGTGAAGGTGGCCGTGCCGGTGGCGTCCAGGGTGGCGGTGCCCAGCAGGGTGACGCCGTCGAAGAACGACACCGTCCCGGTCGGGATGCCGGCACCGGGAGCCGCCGCGGTGACGGTGGCGGTCAGCACCTTCGCCTGGCCGAACACCGACGGGTCGGGCAGGGACGTCAACACCGTTGTGGTGTCCGCCATGTTCACGGTCTGGGTGTCCACCGGCGAGGTCGAGCCGTTGAAGCTGGTGTCTCCACCGTACACGGCGGTCAGCGCGTGGGTGCCGACGGCGAGGTCGGTGGTGGTGAAGGTGGCCACGCCCGCGACGACAGTGCCAGTGCCCAGCAGGCTGGCGCCGTCGAAGAACGACACCGTCCCGGTCGGGATGCCGTCCACGGAGGTGACGGTGGCGGTGAGGACCTTGGCCTGGCCGAACACCGACGGGTCGGGCGCCGAGGCGAGGGTGGTGGCGGAAGTGAAGGGAACGGTGTCGGTGACGCTGACGGTGTTGTCGCCGTTGTTGGTCACGTACGCGTGCAGTCCGTCGGGAGTGACAGCCACATCGAACGGCCCGGTACCCACGGTGATGGTGGCCA
>NZ_JBVIRL010000074.1:4700-5197 GCF_055576085.1 Kitasatospora sp. NPDC033851
CCACGATGGTGTTGGTGGCGGTGTCGATCACGCTGACGGTGTTGTCGCCGTTGTCGGTCACGTAGGCGTGCAGTCCGTCGGGGCTGACCGCGACGCTGGTGGGTGCGGTACCCACGGTGATGGTGGCCACGATGGTGTTGGTGGCGGTGTCGATCACGCTGACGGTGTTGTCGCCGTTGTCGGTCACGTAGGCGTGCAGTCCGTCGGGGCTGACCGCGACGCCGGTGGGCGCGGCGCCCACGGGAATGGTGGCCACGATGGTGGCGGTCGCGGTGTCGATCACGCTGACGGTGTTGTCACCGCTGTTGGTCACGTAGGCGTGCAGTCCGTCGGGGCTGACCGCGACCCCGAACGGTCCGGTACCCACGGGAATGGTGGCCACGATGGTGGCGGTCGCGGTGTCGATCACGCTGACGGTGTTGTCACCGCTGTTGGTCACGTACGCGTGCAGCCCGTCGGGAGTGACAGCCACATCGAACGGTCCGGTACCCACGACG
>NZ_JBVIRL010000074.1:5296-7340 GCF_055576085.1 Kitasatospora sp. NPDC033851
GACCGTGGCCGTCACGGTGTTGGTGGCGGTGTCGATCACGCTGACGGTGTTGTCGCCCTCGTTGGTCACGTACGCGTGCAGTCCGTCGGGAGTGACAGCCACATCGAACGGTCCGGTACCCACGACGACCGTGGCCGTCACGGTGTTGGTGGCGGTGTCGATCACGCTGACGGTGTTGTCGCCCTCGTTGGTCACGTACGCGTGCAGTCCGTCGGGAGTGATCGCCACCCCGGTCGGGAAGCTGCCCACTGCCACCGTCGGATCCGGCGGCGTCACCGCCGCACTCTGCTTGGGCCTTCCGAGGCCCAACAGTTGACGCCACCTCGACTGAAAACTCTTGGCCATGACACACCCCTTGATCCAGATCTGATCGGGATGGGGCGCCCGAGAGGAGTAGTTGACGCTCCATCAGATGGAGGGCGTCAACAAGAGCGTCTCGCAACCTTCCAAGGGTGCCCACCCGGCGTCTCCGCTGGCCGTCACGGCCAGAACAGGCAACGGCCTGTCCCCCGGGAAGGGATGGGCAGCCCACCGGGTCGAACGTCAGCAGTAACGCACCATCCCCGTGGCCAGAACAGGCCGCACGCGAATAATTCACCCTGATGGAGTAATCGAGTCGTCGACTCGATTCCACAAAGAGAAGGGCGTCTACGGCGGCGGCGAGGCGGATATGGTGGTCGACCAAGCAGCAGGCGACGGCTTGCGCGGCTCGGGCTTTTCCATGGCTGGCTGCCATGCAGTTGGCCCTGCTCGTGACCAGCCGAAGCCGCAATGGCTGATCAACTCACCTGATGCCAGCCCCTTGAGGCACTTCTACATGCTGGGGCGTTCCCGCCGGCAGGTTGATGGGCCCACTCTTCCCGCCCTGGCGAGCCTCGCGCCCGAGGGGCGCGCTGCATGTCTGAGCGAGCCGGGCTTCTCCTTTCCGTCCTGCCATAAGCCTGCCTTGATCATATGTCAACTGACTTGCTCCGTCAGGGTGAATTATTCGTGTGCGGCCTGTTCTGGCCACGGGGATGGTGCGTTACTGCTGACATTCGACCCGGTGGGCTGCCCATCCCTTCCCGGGGGACAGGCCGTTGCCTGTTCTGGCCGTGACGGCCAGCGGAGACGCCGGGTGGGCGCCCATGGAAGGCTGCGAGACGCTCTTCATCTAAGCTTGTTGTTTTACTTTCGGTGATCGACTCGAGGTTGTTCGATCTGGTCACCCACATGAGGATCTTCGGGACATGGCGACGACCTCCGTTTCACGCTGTGTGATGTCGAGTCGCACAGTGGTCACGGAGGTCGTCGGTGTCGAGTGTGGTCCCTGAAGCCGTTCGCCAGCAGGCTCTTGCGGAACTGTCCTCCTTTCGAATGGACTTGTACGCCGCGATGCCCCGCCGCGCGGACGCACTGTTCGAGCTGTCGGATGCCCTGCTGTGTGCCGACGGGCCGGTCCGCGCCCTGGTCGAGCTGGCCCTGGCGCCCGAGCACCGGCGCTCGCACGGCTCCCTGTACGCCGCCCTGAACCGCGGGACCTCGACGCGGACGGCCTTCTGCGCGCGATCGCGGCCCGAAGCGTGCCCCGCGGCCCAGGCGGGCGGATCGTGCTCGCCGTCGACGTGTCCGCCTGGCTGCGGCCGGACGCCAACACGAGCAATGCCCGTTCCTTCTGCCACACCTACGGCCGTCGTGAGAACACGCACGAGATGGTGCCCGGCTGGCCCTACTCCTTCGTCGCCGCCCTGGAGTCGGGCTCGACCTCGTGGACAGCCCTACTGGACGCCAAGCGCCTGGAGCCCGGTGCGGACACCGCGGCCGTCACCGCCACCCAACTGCGAGAGGTCCTGCACGGAATCCTCGACGCCGGGCACTGGAAGCTCGGCGACCCGCCGGTGCTGATCGTGGCGGACACCGCTACGACGGCCCGCGCCTGGCCTACCTCCTGCGGGACCTGCCCGTCCAGGTCGTGGTGCGGATGCGCTCCGACCGCGTCTTCTTCAACCCCGTGCCCGACGACTACCGGGCGGGCCCCAAAGGCGGCCAACCCCGCAGTCACGGA
>NZ_JBVIRL010000075.1:0-5623 GCF_055576085.1 Kitasatospora sp. NPDC033851
CCGGCACGGCGTTCGTCGAGCTGGCGATCCGCGCCGGTGACCAGGTCGGCTGCGGGCTGCTGGAGGAGCTGACGCTGGAGGCGCCGCTGGTGCTGCCCGAGCAGGGCGGCGTCCATGTCCAGCTCGCCGTCGAGGAGGCCGACGGGTCGGGCCGCCGGGCTGTCGGCCTGTACTCCCGGCTGGAGGACACGGCCGGCGGGGAGGTCTGGACGCGGCACGCCACCGGCGTGCTGGCCCCCGGCGACGGTGACGATTTGCCGTCCTTCGACCTCACCGAGTGGCCTCCGCAGGGCGCGACCACGGTCGGCGTGGACGACCTCTACGACGTCTTCCAGGCGGCCGGGTTCGGGTACGGACCGGTGTTCCAGGGCCTGCGCGCCGCGTGGCGCCGTGGCGAGGACGTCTACGCGGAGGTGCGCCTGCCGGAGGGCGCCGAGGCCGACGCCGCACTCTTCGGACTGCACCCGGCCCTGCTCGATGCCGCGCTGCACGCGGTCGGCATCGGCAACCTGCTGGAGGAGAGCGGCGGCGGCCGCCTGCCCTTCGCGTGGAACGGGGTGACGCTGCACGCCGCCGGGGCTTCGGCCGTCCGGGTGCGGATGTCGCCAGCGGGCCGCGACACGGTCTCTCTCGTGCTGGCCGACGAGTCCGGGCGCCCGGTGGCGTCCGTGGCCTCGCTGGCGATGCGCGAGGTGTCCGAGGAGCAGGTGCGCAGTGCGCGCGGTGGCTCGGTCGACTCGCTGTACCGGGTGGAGTGGACGGTGCTGCCGGTGTCGCAGGCGCCGGCGGGTCGGTGGGCCGTGCTGGGTGCGGGCGGGTTCGGTGCGGAGCGGTTCGCGGACCTGGCGGAGCTGGGTGCGGCGGTCGACGGCGGTTCGGGGGTTCCGGATGCGGTGTTCCTGGCGCTGGAGTCGGTCGAGGCGTCTGATGGTGTGGCCTCGGCTGTGCGCGCCGCGCTGCACGGGGTTTTGGGGACGGTGCGGGAGTGGCTGGCTGATGAGCGGTTCTCGGCGTCGCGTCTGGTCCTGGTGACCCGTGGGGCGGTCGGTGCCGAGGTCGAGGACCTGGTGCACGCCCCGGTGTGGGGCCTGGTCCGCTCGGCGCAGTCCGAGAACCCCGGCCGCCTGGTCCTGCTGGACCTCGACGGCGGCGACTTCTCCCGCGAGGCGCTCTCCGCCGCTCTGGCGGCCGGCGAGCCGGAGCTGGTCGTGCGCGGTGGCGAGGTGCGGGTGCCGCGTCTGGCCCGGGCGGCGGTGTCGCCGGAGGCGGTGTCGGTGTTCGGGTCGTCGGGCACGGTCCTGGTGACGGGTGCGTCGGGTCTGCTGGGCGGGCTGGTGGCCCGTCATCTGGTGGTCGGGCACGGGGTGCGGAGTCTGCTGCTGGTGTCGCGTCGTGGTGCGGACGCGCCGGGTGCGGCGGAGCTGGTCGCCGAGCTGACGGACGCCGGCGCAACGGTGACGGTCGCGGCGTGCGACGTGGCCGACCGGGAGGCGCTGGCCGCGCTGCTCGCCGACCACGAGCTCTCCGGTGTGGTCCACACGGCCGGTGTCCTGGACGACGGCATCGTCACCTCGCTCACTCCCGACCGCATCGACACCGTGCTGCGTCCGAAGGTCGACGCGGCCCTCCACCTCCACGAGCTGACGGCCGATCACCCGCTGACCACCTTCGTGCTGTTCTCCTCCGCCGCCGGCACCTTCGGCGGACTCGGGCAGGGCAACTACGCGGCCGCGAACGTCTTCCTGGACGCCCTCGCCGCCCAGCGCCGGGCCGCCGGACTGCCCGCGACCTCCCTCGCCTGGGGTGCCTGGGCGGAAGGCGGAATGGTCGGTAGTCTCGCCGATGTCGACGTCCGCCGTATGAGCCGTGGCGGTGTGCAGGGCCTGCTCGCCGACGAGGGGCTGGCGCTCTTCGACGCGGCGATCGCCGCGGACGAGTCCCTTGTCGTTCCGATCCGGCTCGACCTGGCCGCGCTGCGCGCCGAGGCTGCCGCCGGCACCCTGCCGCCGCTGGTGCGCGGCCTGGTGCGCGCCCCGCTCCGCCGCGTTGCCGAGAACGGCTCGGCGGGCCGCCCGGCCGGCTCGTCCCTGGCGCAGCACGTCCTTGCCGCGCCGGCCGCCGAACGGACGGAACTCCTGCTGGACCTGGTCCGTGCCCGGGTCGCGTCCGTCCTCGGCTACGGGGACGCGGGCGCCGTGGACGCCAACCGGGCGTTCAAGGAGCTGGGCTTCGACTCGCTGACCGCCGTCGAGCTGCGCAACGAGCTCAACGGCGCGACCGGCCTGCGCCTGCCCGCCACCCTCGTCTTCGACCACCCGACGCCGGGTGCCCTGGCCGCTTTCCTGCTCGCCGAACTGGTCGGCGAGGCGCCGGGTGCCGCAGCGGCTGTCCGGACGGTGACGGTCGATGACGAGCCGATCGCGATCGTCGGCATGGCTTGCCGCTTCCCGGGTGGCGTCGAGTCCCCGGAGGATCTGTGGCGGCTGGTGTCGGAGGGCCGGGACGCGGTCTCCGGCTTCCCGACCGGCCGCGGCTGGGACCTCGAGAACCTCTACCACCCCGACCCCGATCACCAGGGCACCTCGTATGCCCGCGAGGGCGGGTTCCTGCACGACGCGGGCCTGTTCGACCCGGTGTTCTTCGGGATCTCGCCGCGCGAGGCGTTGGCGATGGACCCGCAGCAGCGGCTCCTGCTGGAGACCTCGTGGGAGGCCGTGGAGCGTGCGGGGATCGACCCGGCGACGCTGCGCGGCAGCCGTACCGGCGTGTTCGCCGGCGTGATGTACCACGACTACGCCCACAACCTGGGTGAGCTCCCCGACGGCGTGGAGGGTTACCTCGGCACCGGTAACTCGGGCAGCATCGCCTCGGGCCGGGTCGCCTACACCTTCGGTCTGGAGGGTCCGGCGGTCACGATCGACACGGCCTGCTCCTCTTCTCTGGTCGCGCTGCACTGGGCGATCCAGGCGCTGCGGAACGGCGAGTGCACGATGGCGCTCGCCGGCGGCGTGGCGATCATGTCCACCCCCGAGGTGTTCGTGGACTTCAGCCGCCAGCGGGCCCTCTCCGCGGACGGCCGGTGCAAGGCGTTCTCGGCGGAGGCGGACGGCACCGGCTGGGGCGAGGGCGTCGGCATGGTGCTGGTCGAGCGGCTCTCCGACGCCCGGCGCAACGGGCACCCGGTGCTCGCCGTGGTCCGCGGGTCGGCGATCAACCAGGACGGTGCGTCGAACGGCCTGACGGCGCCGAACGGTCCGTCGCAGCAGCGGGTGATCCGGCAGGCGTTGGCGAATGCGGGTCTGGCATCGGATCAGATCGATGCGGTGGAGGCGCACGGGACGGGTACGACCCTGGGCGACCCGATCGAGGCGCAGGCGCTGCTGAACACGTACGGCCGTGAGCGTTCGGCCGAACAGCCGCTGTGGCTGGGTTCGTTGAAGTCGAACATCGGTCACACGCAGGCCGCGGCCGGTGTGGGCGGGATCATCAAGATGGTGATGGCGATGCGGCACGGTGTGCTGCCGCAGACGCTGCACGTGAGTGAGCCGTCGGCGAAGGTCGACTGGTCGGCGGGTGCGGTGGAGCTGCTCACCGAGCGGCGGGCCTGGCCGGAGACCGGGCGTCCGCGTCGCGCGGCGGTGTCGTCCTTCGGGATCAGCGGGACCAACGCCCACACCATCCTCGAGTACGTCCCAGGGGCGGTGGAGGAGCACCTGACCGGGGCCGACGAGACCCCGGCCGTGCCTGTGCTCCTGTCGGCACAGAGTACGTCCGCGCTGCGCGGCCAGGCCGAGCGGCTGCTCACGCTCCTCTCGGATCGGCCGGAGGTGTCCCTGACGGACGTCGCCCACTCGCTGGTGGCGTCGCGGGCGGTGTTCGAGCATCGGGCGGTGGTGGTGGCGGGTGACCGTGCCAGTGCCGTGGCGGGGCTGGAGGCGCTGGCGGCGGACCTGCCGGGGGCGGTCCGGGGCGTGAGCGGTTCGGCGGGCCGGGTGGCGTTCGTCTTCCCGGGTCAGGGTTCGCAGTGGGCCGCGATGGCGGTGGAGCTGTTGGAGTCGTCGTCGGTGTTCGCTGGGCGGATGGCGGAGTGTGGGGCGGCGTTGGTGCCGTTCGTGGATGGCTGGTCGCTGCTGGAGGTGGTTCGGGGCGTCGAGGGTGATGGGTGGATGGATCGGGTGGACGTCGTCCAGCCGGTGTTGTGGGCGGTGATGGTGTCCCTCGCGGAGGTGTGGCGTGCGTCCGGTGTGGAGCCGGGTGTGGTGGTCGGTCATTCGCAGGGTGAGATCGCTGCCGCGGTGGTGGCGGGTGCGTTGTCGCTGGAGGACGGTGCCCGGGTGGTGGCGCTGCGCAGCCGGGCGATCGCGGGTGGTCTGGCGGGTCTGGGTGGCATGGTCTCGGTGGCGTTGCCGGTGGAGGAGGTGCGTGAGCGTCTCGGTGACGGGGATCGGGTGTCGGTCGCGGCGGTGAACGGTCCGTCGGCGGTGGTGGTGTCCGGTGAGCCGGCCGCTCTGGAGGAGTTGTTGGCCTCGTGTGAGGTGGACGGCGTTCGTGCCCGTCGTGTCCCGGTGGACTACGCCTCGCATTCCGCGCAGGTGGAGTCGATCCGTGCCGAGCTGTTGGAGGTCCTTGCGGAGGTCCGTCCGCGGGCGGGCTCGGTGCCGGTGTTCTCGACGGTGACCGGTGGGCTGGTCGACGGTTCCGCCATGGATGCCGAGTACTGGTACACCAACCTCCGTACCACCGTCCGCTTCGCCGAGGCGGTCGACGCCCTCCTCGCCGACGGCTACGGCACGTTCGTCGAGGTGAGCGCGCATCCGGTGCTGGCGATGGCGGTGCAGGACGCCGCCGAGGCGGCCGGTCGGCCGGCGGCGGCCTTCGGGACGCTGCGTCGTCACGAGGGTGGGCTGGAGCGGTTGTTCGCCTCGTTCGCCGAGGCGTGGGTGCGCGGGCTGCGGGTCGACTGGCAGGGCCTTCTCGCCGGCCGAGGTGCTCGGACGGTGGAGCTGCCGACCTACGCCTTCCAGCGTGAGAAGTACTGGCTGGAGGCGACCGCGGCCTCGCCGACGGGGGCGCCGGTCGATGCCGTGGACGCCCGCTTCTGGGAGGCCGTCGAGAGCGAGGACCTGGCCGCGCTCGCCGCGACCCTGGAGGTCGAGGGCGGCAGCGAACTGGGCTCCGTCCTGCCGATGTTGGCGGCCTGGCGCCGTCAGAGCCGCGACCAGTCGACCGTGGACGGCTGGCGCTACCGGATCAGCTGGAAGCCGGCAGCCGACACCGGTCCGGGCGCACTGTCCGGCACCTGGCTGCTGGCCGTTCCGGCCGATCACGACGACGCTGCGGTGGCGGGCCTGCAGGAGATGCTTGCCGGGCGCCGGATCGGCGTCCGTCGGGTGGAGATCGACAGCACCGCCGACCGCGGGGCCGTCGCGGAGCTGGTGCGCGAGGAGGTGGCCGACGGTACGTCCATCACGGGCGTGGTGTCGTTCCTCGCCGGGGTCGGCGGCCCGGTGGCGACGCTGACGCTGGTGCAGGCGTTGGGCGATGCCGGGGTCGGTGCGCCGTTGTGGTGTGTGACGCGTGGGGCGGTGGCTACGGGTCGTTCGGAGCGGGTGGCGGATCCGGT
>NZ_JBVIRL010000076.1:0-5622 GCF_055576085.1 Kitasatospora sp. NPDC033851
GGCGTTCGTCGAGCTGGCGATCCGCGCCGGTGACCAGGTCGGCTGCGGGCTGCTGGAGGAGCTGACGCTGGAGGCGCCGCTGGTGCTGCCCGAGCGCGGCGGCGTCCAGCTGCGCCTGTCCCTGGCCGGCGTGGACGAGGCGGGCCGGCGGACGCTGAGCCTGCACTCGCGCCCGGAGGAGGCCGTGGAGGGCGAGCCGTGGACGCGGCACGCCACCGGTGTGCTCGCACCCGACAGCACGGCCGCCGTCCCGTCGTTCGAGCTGGTCGAGTGGCCGCCGACCGGTGCGGTGCCGGTTCCCGTCGACGACCTGTACGAGCGGCTGGCCGCGGCCGGGTTCGGGTACGGACCGGTGTTCCAGGGCCTGCGCGCCGCCTGGCGGCACGACGGAGACACGTACGCCGAGATCCGGCTTCCGGAGAGTGCCCACGAGGACGCCGAGCAGTACGGACTGCACCCGGCGCTGCTCGACGCCGCGCTGCACGCCCTCGGCCTGGACATCGCCGACGGCTCGACCGCGGACGGCCCCCGCCGGGCCCGGATCCCGTTCTCCTGGAACGGGGTCACCCTCTATGCCGCCGGTGCGACCGCCCTGCGCCTGCGTCTCACCGAGGCCGGGCAGGACACGGCCTCGCTGCTGCTGGCGGACGAGACCGGCCGGCCGGTGGCCGCGGTGGAGTCCCTGGTCTCCCGTGAGGTGTCCGAGGAGCAGGTGCGCAGTGCGCGCGGTGGCTTCGTCGACTCGCTGTACCGGGTGGAGTGGACGGTGCTGCCGGTGTCGCAGGCGCCGGCGGGTCGGTGGGCCGTGCTGGGTGCGGGCGGGTTCGGTGCGGAGCGGTTCGCGGACCTGACGGAGCTGGGTGCGGCGGTCGACGGCGGTTCGGGGGTTCCGGATGCGGTGTTCCTGGCGCTGGAGTCGGTCGAAGCGTCTGACGGTGTGGCCTCGGCTGTGCGCGCCGCGCTGCATGGGGTTTTGGGGACGGTGCGGGAGTGGCTGGCTGATGAGCGGTTCTCGGCGTCGCGTCTGGTCCTGGTGACCCGTGGGGCGGTCGGTGCCGAGGTCGAGGACCTGGTGCACGCCCCGGTGTGGGGCCTGGTCCGCTCGGCGCAGTCCGAGAACCCCGGCCGCCTGGTCCTGCTGGACCTCGACGGCGGCGACTTCTCCCGCGAGGCGCTCTCCGCCGCTCTGGCGGCCGGCGAGCCGGAGCTCGCGGTACGCGCCGGCGCGATTCAGGTGCCGCGTCTGTCGAGGGCGGCTGCGTCCTCGGAGGCGGTGTCGGTGTTCGGGCCGTCGGGCACGGTCCTGGTGACGGGTGCGTCGGGTCTGCTGGGCGGGCTGGTGGCCCGTCACCTGGTGGTCGGGCACGGGGTGCGGAGTCTGCTGCTGGTGTCGCGTCGTGGTGCGGACGCGCCGGGTGCGGCGGTGCTGGTCGCCGAGCTGACGGACGCCGGCGCAACGGTGACGGTCGCGGCGTGCGACGTGGCCGACCGCGACGCGCTGGCCGCGCTGCTCGCCGACCACGAGCTCTCCGGTGTGGTCCACACGGCCGGTGTCCTGGACGACGGCATCGTCACCTCGCTCACTCCCGACCGCATCGACACCGTGCTGCGTCCGAAGGTCGACGCGGCCCTCCACCTCCACGAGCTGACGGCCGATCACCCGCTCACCGCCTTCGTCCTGTTCTCCTCCGCCGCCGGCACGCTCAGCAGCCCCGGCCAGGGCAACTACGCGGCCGCGAACGTCTTCCTGGACGCCCTCGCCGCCCAGCGCCGGGCCGCCGGGCTGCCCGCCACCTCCCTCGCCTGGGGTCCGTGGGCCGACAGCAGCGGCATGGTCGGCAGCCTCGACGCGGTGGACGTCCAGCGCATGAGCCGCGGCGGCATTCACGGCCTCGGCTCCGCCGAGGGCCTCGGGCTGCTCGACGCGGCCACCGCCATCGGCAGCGCCGCCCTCGTCCCGATGCACCTGGACCTGACTGCCCTGCACGCCCAGGCCGCCGCCGGCACCCTGCCCGCCCTCCTGCGGGGCCTGATCCGGGTCCCGACCCGGCGGGTCGCCCGCGCCGGGGCGACGGCCGGCGGCTCCGAGCTGGTCGCCCGACTGCTGGCCCAGCCGGCCGCCGCCGACCGGGAGGAGACTCTCCTCGGCCTGGTCCGCTCCCGCGTCGCCGCCGTGCTCGGCTACGCCGACGGGGGTGCGGTGGAGTCCGCACGGGCGTTCAAGGAGCTGGGCTTCGACTCGCTGACCGCCGTCGAGCTGCGCAACGAGCTCAACGGCGCGACCGGCCTGCGCCTGCCCGCCACCCTCGTCTTCGACTACCCGACGCCGGGCGCCCTCGCCTCCTTCCTGCTCGCCGAACTCCTCGGCGACGACGCGGACGAGCACGCCACCGTGACCGGCGCCGGCGCCGCCCGGGCGTCCTCGGCCGCGAACGACGAGCCGATCGCGATCGTCGGCATGGCTTGCCGCTACCCCGGCGGGGTGGAGTCCCCCGAGGATCTGTGGAGCCTGGTGCTCGGGGCCGGTGACGCGATCTCCGGCTTCCCGACCGGCCGCGGTTGGGACCTCGACGGTCTCTACCACCCCGACCCCGACCACCAGGGCACCACCTACGCCCGCGAGGGCGGCTTCCTGCACGACGCGGGGCTGTTCGACCCGGAGTTCTTCGGGATCTCGCCGCGCGAGGCGTTGGCGATGGACCCGCAGCAGCGGCTGCTGCTGGAGACCTCGTGGGAGGCCGTGGAGCGTGCGGGGATCGACCCGGCTACGCTGCGCGGCAGCCGGACCGGCGTGTTCGCCGGCGTGATGTACCACGACTACGCGACCGGGATCGGAGAACTCCCCGAGGGCGTCGAGGGTTACCTCGGCACCGGTGTCTCGGGCAGCATCGCCTCGGGCCGGGTCGCCTACACCTTCGGCCTGGAGGGTCCGGCGGTCACCGTCGACACCGCCTGCTCGTCCTCGCTGGTCGCGCTGCACTGGGCGATCCAGGCGCTGCGCCAGGGCGAGTGCACGATGGCGCTCGCGGGCGGTGTCACCGTGATGGCGACGCCCGAGACCTTCGTCGACTTCAGCCGCCAGCGCGGCCTGTCGGCCGACGGCCGGTGCAAGGCGTTCTCGGCGGAGGCGGACGGCACCGGTTGGGGCGAGGGCGTCGGCATGCTCCTCGTCGAGCGGCTCTCCGACGCCCGCCGCAACGGGCACCCGGTGCTCGCGGTCGTGCGCGGCAGTGCCGTGAACCAGGACGGTGCGTCGAACGGCCTGACCGCGCCGAACGGTCCGTCGCAGCAGCGGGTGATCCGGCAGGCGTTGGCGAATGCGGGTCTGGCATCGGATCAGATCGATGCGGTGGAGGCGCACGGGACGGGGACGACCCTGGGCGACCCGATCGAGGCGCAGGCGCTGCTGAACACGTACGGCCGTGAGCGTTCGGCCGAACAGCCGCTGTGGCTGGGTTCGTTGAAGTCGAACATCGGTCACACGCAGGCCGCAGCCGGTGTGGGCGGGATCATCAAGATGGTGATGGCGATGCGGCACGGTGTGCTGCCGCAGACGCTGCACGTGAGTGAGCCGTCGGCGAAGGTCGACTGGTCGGCGGGTGCGGTGGAGCTGCTCACCGAGCGACGGGCCTGGCCGGAGACCGGGCGCCCGCGTCGCGCGGCGGTGTCGTCCTTCGGTATCAGCGGGACCAACGCCCACACCATCCTCGAGTACGCACCGGCCACGGTCGAGCACCCGACCGCCGGCGACGAGACCCCGGCCGTGCCGATCGTGCTGTCGGCAAGGAACGAGAAGGCCCTCCAGGGCCAGGCCGCAAAGATGGTGGCCCTCCTGAACGAGCAGCCCAGCCTCGGCCTGTCCGACCTGGGGCACTCGCTGGTGGCGTCGCGGGCGGTGTTCGAGCATCGGGCGGTGGTGGTGGCGGGTGACCGTGCCAGTGCCGTGGCGGGGCTGGAGGCGCTGGCGGCGGACCTGCCGGGGGCGGTCCGGGGCGTGAGCGGTTCGGCGGGCCGGGTGGCGTTCGTCTTCCCGGGTCAGGGTTCGCAGTGGGCCGCGATGGCGGTGGAGCTGTTGGAGTCGTCGTCGGTGTTCGCTGTGCGGATGGCGGAGTGCGGGGCGGCGTTGGCGCCGTTCGTGGATGGCTGGTCGCTGCTGGAGGTGGTTCGGGGCGTCGAGGGTGATGGGTGGATGGATCGGGTGGACGTCGTCCAGCCGGTGTTGTGGGCGGTGATGGTGTCCCTTGCGGAGGTGTGGCGTGCGTCCGGTGTGGAGCCGGGTGTGGTGGTCGGTCATTCGCAGGGTGAGATCGCTGCCGCGGTGGTGGCGGGTGCGTTGTCGCTGGAGGACGGTGCCCGGGTGGTGGCGCTGCGCAGCCGGGCGATCGCGGGTGGTCTGGCGGGTCTGGGTGGCATGGTCTCGGTGGCGTTGCCGGTGGAGGAGGTGCGTGAGCGTCTCGGTGACGGGGATCGGGTGTCGGTCGCGGCGGTGAACGGTCCGTCGGCGGTGGTGGTGTCCGGTGAGCCGGCCGCTCTGGAGGAGTTGTTGGCCTCGTGTGAGGTGGACGGCGTTCGTGCCCGTCGTGTCCCGGTGGACTACGCCTCGCATTCCGCGCAGGTGGAGTCGATCCGTGCCGAGCTGTTGGAGGTCCTTGCGGAGGTCCGTCCGCGGGCGGGTTCGGTGCCGGTGTTCTCGACGGTGACCGGTGGGCTGGTCGACGGTTCCGCCATGGATGCCGAGTACTGGTACACCAACCTCCGTACCACCGTCCGCTTCGCCGAGGCGGTCGACGCCCTCCTCGCCGACGGCTACGGCACGTTCGTCGAGGTGAGCGCGCATCCGGTGCTGGCGATGGCGGTGCAGGACGCCGCCGAGGCGGCCGGTCGGCCGGCGGGGGCCTTCGGGACGCTGCGTCGTCACGAGGGTGGGCTGGAGCGGTTGTTCGCCTCGTTCGCCGAGGCGTGGGTGCGCGGGCTGCGGGTCGACTGGCAGGGCCTTCTCGCCGGCCGAGGTGCTCGGACGGTGGAGCTGCCGACCTACGCCTTCCAGCGTGAGAAGTACTGGCTGGAGTCGGTCAATTCGGCGGCCGTCGCCGAGGCGTCGGTCGATGCCGTGGACGCCCGCTTCTGGGAGGCCGTCGAGAGCGGAGACGTCGACGCGCTGTCGGTTGCCCTGGACCTGGACGCCGACCGCCCGCTGAGCGAGGTCCTCCCGGCCCTCTCCGCCTGGCGTCGCCAGAGCCGCGACCGGAACACGGTCGACGGCTGGCGCTACCGGGACAGCTGGAAGCCGGTTGCCGACCTCGGCTCCGGCGTGCCGTCCGGCACCTGGCTGGTGGCGGTGCCGGCCGACAGCGAGGACGATGCCGCCGCGGCCGCCGTCGAGGGCCTGCTCGCCGCACGCGGGGTGGAGGTGCGCCGGTACGAGCTGGACACCGCCGCGGCCGACCGGGCCTCGGTGGCCGAGGCGCTGCGAGCCTTCCTCGCCGACGGTGTCCGGTTCTCCGGTGTGGTCTCGCTGCTTGCGGCGGGCGGCCCGGTGGCGACGCTGACGCTGGTGCAGGCGTTGGGCGATGCCGGGGTCGGTGCGCCGTTGTGGTGTGTGACGCGTGGGGCGGTGGCTAC
>NZ_JBVIRL010000077.1:0-5558 GCF_055576085.1 Kitasatospora sp. NPDC033851
AAGTGGTGGTCGCCGAAGGTGTCGGCGGCCCAGGTGAGGAGCTTGGTGATGTTGCGGTGGGTGATCACCACGCCCTTGGGGCGGCCGGTGGAGCCGGAGGTGTAGATCACGTAGGCGGGGTGCGCGGGCAGTGCGGTGACGACCGGGTTGCTGCGCGGGCGGGTGGAGAGGTCGGCCTGGTCGAGCAGGATGGTGCGAATTCCGTTGGTGGGTGCGGTGATGGTGCTGGTGGTGAGGAGCAGGGTGGGGTTGGCGTCGGTGAGCATGTGGGTGACGCGGTCGGTGGGGTAGTCGGGGTCGATGGGCAGGTAGGCGCCGCCGGCCTTGAGGACGGCCAGGAGGGCGGTCATCAGGTGGGCGGTGCGTTCCATGCGGATCGCGACCAGTGACTCCGGGCGGACGCCCTGTTCGGCGAGGAGGTGGGCGAGCCGGTTGGCGCGCTCGTTCAACTCCCGGTAGGTGACCTGTTCGTCGCCGTGGATGACGGCGACGGCGTCGGGGGTGCGGGCGGCCTGGGCCTCGAAGAGCGCGGGCAGTACGGTCTCGGTCGGGACGCTGTGGGTGGCGCCGGACCAGTCCTGGAGCAGGAGGTGGCGTTCGTCGTCGGCGAGTACGTCGACGGCGCTGACGCGCAGGGACGGGTCCCCGGCGACGGTGGCGAGCACGCGCAGCCACCGCTCGCCGATCGTCCGTACCGATGCCGCGTCGAACAGGTCCGCCGCGTACGTGACCCGCACCGCCAGTCCGTCCGGCGCGCCGGTCGTGTTCACCGCCTCGCTGACACTCAGCTCCAGGTCGAACTTGGCGACCGGGGCCGCACCGGGCTCCGCCGTCACCGTCAGGCCCGGGAGTTCGACGGTTGCCCGCTCGTTGTTCTGCAGGCTGAGCATGACCTGGAAGAGCGGGTGCCGGGCCATCGAGCGCGCGGGTGCCAGCTCCTCGACGAGGCGCTCGAACGGCACGTCCTGGTGCGCGAACGCGCCCAGCGCGGCGTCGCGGACCCGGCCCAGCAGCTCGGCGAAGGTCGGATCGCCGCCCAGATCGGTGCGCAGGACCAGGGTGTTGACGAAGAACCCGACCAGCTCGTCCAGCGCCTCATCGGTACGGCCGGCGACCGGCGTACCGATCGGAACGTCCTCCCCGGCACCGAGCCGGGACAGCAGCACACCCAGCGCCGCCTGCAGCACCATGAACATCGTGGCACCCTGCGAGCGGGCCACCTCGGCCAGCAGGGCGTGCAGCTCCGCCGGCACGGCGAGGTCGACCGAGCCGCCGCGGTGCGAGGCGACGGCCGGGCGCGGCCGGTCGAAGGGAAGCGCCAGCTCCTCCGGTACCGCCGCCAACTCCCGTCGCCAGTACGCCAACTGCTGCTCGAGCAGGTCGCTTCGCGACTCCTCGCCGCCGAGCAGCTCGCGCTGCCAGAGGGTGTAGTCGGCGTACTGCACCGGCAGCGGCGCCCACGCGGGTGCCCGGCCGTTGACGCGCGCCGCGTACGCGGCCGACAGGTCACGCCCCAGCGGAGCCATCGACCAGCCGTCACCAGCGATGTGATGGACCGTCACCACCAGGACGTGTTCCTGTGGCGCCAGTGCGAACAGCCAGGCCCGTACGGGGATTTCCGCCGACAGGTCGAAGGCGAGCCCGGCCGCCCGGGCGACGGCCTCGGCCAGCTCCACCTCGGTGGTGTCGGCCACGGTCAGGCCGAAGCCGAGCCGGTCGAGGTCAGCCGGGAGCACCTGCTGATGCGGGTTTCCGCTGTGGGCGGGGAAGACCGTACGCAGTACCTCGTGGCGGCCGATCAGGTCGAGCAGGGCCGCGTGGAGTGCGGCGCGGTCGAGCTCGCCGGTGAGCCGCAGCGCGACCGGGATGTTGTAGGTGGCGCTCGGCCCATCCAACTGGGCGAGGAACCAGAGCCGTTGCTGGGCGAAGGACAGCGGTACCCGCTCGGGCCGCTCCCCGGTGGCGACCACCGGCGGGCGGACCAGAGCGCCCGGGTCCAGGTGACGTGCCAGGGCGGCGGGGGTGGGTGCCACGAAGAGGGTGCGCAGCGACAGTTCGATGCCCAGGACCGAGCGGATCCGGCTGATCAGTCGCACCGCCAGCAGCGAGTGCCCGCCGCTCGCGAAGAAGTCGTCCTCCGGGCCGACCGCCGCCACTCCTAGCACCTCGGAGAACACGCCGCAGAGCAGTTCCTCCTGCTCCGTGCGTGCGGCGCGGCCCGCCGCCGTCGCCCCGTAGTCCGGGGCGGGCAGGGCGCGGCGGTCGAGCTTCCCGTTGGAGGTCAGCGGCAGGGCGTCCAGGACCACCACGGCCGACGGCACCATGTAGTCGGGCAGACGGGCCCCGACCGTTGCGCGGACCAGCGCGGGCAGCTTCTTGGTGCTCTCCGCGCCGGGGGCCGGGACGACGTAGGCGACGAGGCGCTTGTCGCCGGGCATGTCCTCGCGGGCGACGACCACGGCCCGCGCGAGTCCGGGGCAGTCGGCGACGGCGGCCTCGACCTCGCCGAGTTCGATGCGGAAGCCGCGGATCTTCACCTGCTCGTCGGCGCGGCCGAGGAACTGCAGGTTGCCGTCGGCGGTCCAGCGCACCACGTCACCCGTGCGGTACATCCGCTCGCCGGGGGCGCCGTACGGGCAGGCCACGAAGCGCTCCGCGGTCAGCCCGTGCCGGCCCAGGTAGCCGCGCGCCAACTGGGCGCCCGCGATGTACAGTTCGCCGGCGACACCGGGCGGCACCGGGCGCAGCGTGTCGTCCAGGACGTAGGCGCGGGTGTTCCACATCGGCCGGCCCATCGGCACCACGGCGGTGTCGGTCACCGTCCGCGGGTCCACCGGGAAGTCGGTGCAGCCGACGGTCGCCTCGGTCGGCCCGTAGTGGTTGACGATCGCCACGCCGGGGTGGCGCGCCGACCAGGCGCGGATCGCCTCGGCACGCACGGCCTCGCCGCCGACCATCAGCTGCCCGGTCGGCGCGCACTCCTCGGGCAGCGCGTCCATGAAGGCCAGGTGGCTGGGAGTGCCCTTGAGGAAGGTCAGCCGCTCGCCGGCCAGCAGGGCGGGCAGCCGCTCGTCGAGTGCGGCGACCACCACGCGGCCGCCGCAGGTCAGCGCGCCGTAGAGGCCGGTGACGCCCGCGTCGAAGGAGATGGAGGCATGCAGCAGGGTGCTGCCGGTGAGTGTGGGGTAGGCCCGGTGGCAGCGGACCACGTAGTTCACCAGGGCCCGGTGCTCGATCAGCACACCCTTGGGGCGGCCGGTGGAGCCGGAGGTGTAGATGACGTACGCGGGGTGCGCGGGGAGCAGCTCGGGGCAGGGCAGGGCGGAGCCGTCGTAGGAGTCCAGGTCGGTCTCGTCCAGCAGGATCCGGGGCAGCGGGCCGCGGGCGCCGGCGGTGCCCGGCAGACCGGTGGTGCTGGGCAGACCGGTGGTGCTGGGCAGACCGGTGGTGCTGGGCAGACCGGCGGCGAGGTCGCCGGTGGTGACCAGGGCGACCGGCCGGGCGTCGTCGAGCATGTAGGCGATCCGGTCGGCCGGGTACTCCGGGTCGACCGGCACGTAGGCGGCACCGGACTTCAGCACCGCGAGCAGCGCGATCACCAGCTCGGCCGAGCGTCCGAGGCAGACCGCGACCAGCGACTCCGGGCCGACGCCGCGCTCCCGCAGCAGCCGGGCCAGCCGGTTGGCCCGGGCGTCCAGCTCCGCGTAGGAGAGCCGCTGCCCCTCGGCGACCACCGCCACCGCGTCGGGAGTACGGGCGACCTGGGCGGCGAACAGCGCGGGCAGGTGGGCGGGCGCCACCTCGACGGCGGTGTCGTTCCACTCCTCCAGGATCCGGACCTGCTCGGCGTCGTCGAGCACCCGCACCGCGCTGACCCGGGTGGCCGGCTCCTCGGCGAGAGCCGTCAGTACCCGTACCAGGCGCTGGGCGACGGCTTCGACGGTAGCCCGGTCGAAGAGGTCGGCGGCGTACGTGGCCCGCACCGCCAGCCCGGCCGGGCCACCCGCCGGGTCGAGGTTCTCGCCGACCTCGAAGGAAAGGTCGAAGCGGGCCAAGGCCGTCTGCGCGGCCAGCGGGCGCACGGTGACACCGGGCAGCTCGAGGGTCGCCTGCGCGTTGTTCTGCAGGCTGAGCATGACCTGGAAGAGCGGGTGGCGGGCCAGTGAGCGCACGGGTGCCAGGTCCTCGACCAGGCGCTCGAAGGGCACGTCCTGGTGCTCGAAAGCGCCGAGGCCGGTCTCGCGGACCCGGTCGAGCACCTCGGCGAGCGAAGGGTCGCCGGTCAGGTCCGTGCGCATCACCAGGGTGTTGACGAAGAAGCCGACCAGCTCGTTCAGGTCCTCGTCGGTGCGGCCGGCGATCGGCGTGCCGATCGGGATGTCCCGACCGCCGCCGAGCCGGGAGAGCAGGACGGCGAGCGCCGTCTGCAGCACCATGTACATCGTCACACGCTGCTGCTTCGCCAACTCGGCGAGCTTGGCGTGCAGTTCGGCCGGAACGAGCAGCTCGACGGACTCGCCCCGGTTCGAGGCGGTGGCCGGGCGCGGCCGGTCGTACGGCAGCGCCAACTCCTCCGGGACCCCGGCCAACGCCTGCCGCCAGTAGCCGAGTTGCTCGGTCAGCAGGCTCTCCGGGTCCTGGTCGTCGCCGAGCAGCTCGCGCTGCCAGAAGGTGTAGTCGGCGTACTGGACGGGCAGCGGCTCCCACTCGGGCGCCCGGTCGGCCAGTCGCGCGGTGTACGCGGTGGCGATGTCGCGCGCCAGCGGCTCGAGGGACCAGCCGTCACCGGCGATGTGGTGGACAACCACGGCCAGTACGTGGTCCTCCGGGGCGACCGTGAGCAGCGTCGCCCGGATCGGGATCTCCTCGTGCAGGTCGAACGGGTGCCCCAGGACCCGGGCCACCGCCTCGGCCAGCTCCGCCTCCCCGGCGGGCTCGGCCGTCGCCAGCTCGAACGCGGCCAGCTCGGTCGGCAGCACCCGCTGGCGCGGCTCGCCGTCCACCGCCGGGAAGACGGTGCGCAACACCTCATGACGGTCGATCACATCGCGCAGAGCTGCCTCAAGCGCCGCCGGGGACAGCGTCCCCGTCAGCCGGAGCACCACCGGGATGTTGTACGTCGCGCTCGGGCCGGTCAACTCGCCCATGAACCAAAGGCGGCGCTGCGCGTACGACAACGGAATCATCTGGAGTCCCCTAGCTGTGAGACGGGCCGGCCGCAGGGGCCGGGTCGTGCGATGGATCAGGTCTGGTGTGGTGCTTGTGCGGCCGAAGCTGGTCGGGCCAGGTCGGGCCGGGTCGGGCCAAGTCGGCCAGGCCGGACGCCCGACGGGCCGGATCGCCCGCCAGGCGGCGTCCTTCAGTCGGTCGCCGTCAGTCGGCCTTCGTCAGTCGGCCTCCGTCGGTCGCTTCACCGACCGCAGGCTCGGCCGGGCCCGCTTGGCGGGCTTCAGCCGTTCCGCGAGGGCGGCGGGGGTGGGTGCTTCGAAGAGGGTGCGCAGGGGGAGTTCGGTGCCGAGGGTGGTGCGGATGCGGCTGGTGAGGCGGGTGGCGAGGAG
>NZ_JBVIRL010000078.1:0-5473 GCF_055576085.1 Kitasatospora sp. NPDC033851
ACCGCAGACTCCCGCCCACGACCAGGACGAGCACCCCGGACAACCGTCACGCCAGCCCCTCCGACCAGCATGTTCGAAGATGGCGAAGGCTCATTGAGTGGCGCCGGCGGGTTTGCCGTCTCAGAGCCGACGGAGCATCGTTTCGCACTCCCGGCACCGCCGGTCGTAGAACACGGGCGGGTACCACGGCTCACCGGGCCGGGTGGGGCTGTAGTGGGCGTGCTCCATCGGGGTGGTGTCCTTACCGCACAGCGTCCACGCCTGGGGGTCTTCCGGGGCGTCCGGATCGGCGCCGGCAGCGTGAACCATGAGGACGGCGGGCCCAACTCCCTCCGCCCCAAGATCCCGGTCAGACTCCAGCTCGAAGAGGACAACGATCGTGGCCATGCCCCGACCGTGCGCCACGGTGGCCCCGTTCGCATCCCGGCCGCTGGACGAGCCGACGCTCTTAACCGTCCGAGGACATGCGAGAGGCCCCGGCGGCGCGAGCCATACCGGGGCCGACGGGGAACGGACCTGCCAGGCCACCCCCAAGGCCTCCAGCTGCCCGAGCTGTTCCGGGCTGAGCTTGTCCCGCCGGGCCTTCTGGTTGTTGAGCCAGGACCCGAGGGACACCCCGCCCTCCTTGTGGGTGCGCGGCACCCGGACGTGCCCCTCACGCTCGACGAAGGCCGCGAGCCCCGCCAGGCCCTGGGCGAACCGGTCGGCGCGACACCTTCGGACCCAACCCCACGGAGACCACCTCAATGCTCTCCTCCCCGCCGGGGCCGGTCACCACGATCTCCAGCGGCTCCTTGTGGGACCGGGGCACCTTGGCGTGGCCCTCGCGTTCAACGAAGGCGGCGAGGGCGGCCAGGCCCTGCTGGAAGCGGTCCTCCCTCGACACCTTTGGCTTCGCGTCGGCGGCGGTCTTGGCGGCCACCAGCTCGCGGTCGGCCTCCCGATCGCCGCCAGCAGGTCCCGCTGGTCCACCTCCAGGCCGGGCCAGCCAGCTTGCTGTGCCGGTCGGCCATCGCTTGATCCGTCCGTCGAGTGGCCGTCACAGAGTCGGCCCCTCGACGGAGGCGATCAGAGAATCGGCTCGCAGCCGATTGCCTTTCCCCCGGCGGCGAGGAACTTCCGTACCAGGTCGTCGTTGTCGGGGAACAGAGCAGGCCCTTCGAAGCCGCCGCTGAGACTGAAGAAGACGTCCTTGCCCTGGCAGGTGACGACGAGTGTCCCGCCAGCGACCCACCGAGCCCGCCCGGGCCCGCCCGGGCCCGGCCGGGTCCTTGCCGTCCTTCTGGGTCAGGGCGGTGGTCCGCGGATCGGTTGTGATCGCGAAGACCTTCGTCCGACCGTCGTGCGTCGGGTTCGTGCCGATTGTGCAGGACCAGATAGGGGCGAACCTGGTGGTGACCTGCTGCGACATGTCCAGCTGCGCCTCGGGGTTCTTCGCCGGTGCGAACCCGGGCAGCCGCAGAGGTTGGCCCAGTCCGGTTGTCTCTCGACCCCCTTCGTCGGCAGGTTCTTCGGTAGCGGCAGCTTTCGGTCGGCGCACGAGCGCGCCGGCAGCCACCACCGGCCGCCCGCCCCGACGTCCAACTCCGGCGCCCACCACGAACCCCCGCCCTCGCCGCGCGCGTGTGTATCGGCGCCGACCACCACCGGCCGCCCACCACGCCGCTGCTCCGCCGCGGCAGGTACGCGGGCATCACCGCGACCAGAGCGATGCCGGTGAAAAGGACCAGACGTATCCCGTCCGCGCCGTCCCACGCCCGGCCGAGCGTCGCCAGCGATGGACGGAAGCCGTTCAGGAGCAGCCAGGCGCCGAGCTGCATCGCTGCCGCCGAAGATCGACGAGGCGAGCTGGGTGATCACTCTCAGCTGGGCGAACGTCCCGCAGCCACGGCTGATCCGGTGGGCTGGCAGGCGTTGTCGACGTAGTGGACCTTCGCAATCACCGCCAGAGCGGTGACGCCGACGAACATCGTGATCGCGGTCAGCCCCGTCACCGCCATCGTGCTGGCCGCATCCTTCGCCTTGGGCTCGCGGAACGCCGACACACCCTTGGAGATCGCCTCCACACCGGTCAGCGCCGTACAGCAGAAGGGTGACCGCTCCGTGGATGCTGTCGAGGTTGGCCACCCTCGGCCTCCTCATCATCGAGTGGCCGGCGCGGAGCCGACCACTCGACGGACGCGATCAGAGGATCGGCTCGCAGCCGATCGCCTTGCCGCCAGCGGTGAGGAACTGCTTCCAGGCCTCGTCGGTGTCGGGGAAAAGCCCCTGGAGGATGTCGGTGTCCATCCGGAAGTAGGTGGGTTTGTCGTGGCAGGTCGCCACGACCTCCTGCTTCGGGATGGGGGAGCCCGCCCAGCGGGACCGGCCGAATGCGGGTGTGGCGTCCTTCTCGGCCAACGGCCCCCGAACCCTGGGCTCGGTCCCGATACTGAAGGACCAGGCGATGGGGTTCTGGCCGGTGGCGATCCGGCACACCCACACCGGGTCGAACGCGGTGGTCACGCTCTCCCGGTAGCCCTTGCTGCCGGCGCTGGCCGCAGTGAACCCGGGCAGGCCACAGACCGAGGCGTTGTTCAGGTCGTGCTCCTGACCGGCCTGTGACAGTTCGTGCGGTGCGGAAAGCGGCGTCTTCCCGCACCCCTTGCCCGCCGCGACGCCGTTCGCCGCCGAAACGGCGAGACGGGCGAGGTTCTCCGCGCCGGGTCCGTCATCGCCGTTTGACTTGACCTCCACTCGAAGGCCGTTGCCGCACTCTCCGGGCAGCAGCGCCCACGCCCAGTCGCTGCGGGCCGCTCCGCTCGCGCCGCCGTTCGCCGAGGCGGCGAACAGCTGGCTGTTCGAATTGGCCGGGTAGGGGGCGAGGTCGTCGGCCTGGAGGACCTGCACGAAGACGGACCGGCTGTTGCCGAAGAATCCGTAGCTCACCTCCGCCGTGCAGAATGCTCCGCCGCTCGGCGACTGCCAGACACCGTTCTTCTTGCTGCTGACCTTGCCCGGCCCGAGCGCGTCGTTCAGTGCGGCCACGCTCACCGCGCCGTCGCACACGGCGTCCGGCCCGAAGGCGTTGCTCAGGTTGTTGGCGAGGAACGCCCCCACCCCGGCCACGACCGCCGTCACCGTCACCGCGCCGACCACCGCCCGCACCCGCAACGGCCAAGTGGTGAACCCGCGCCGGTCGAGGGCGGCATCGACCTCGGAGATCTTGGACTGTCGTTCCGGCATCGGATCATCCCTTCCCGAAGGCGGCGTTGTGGGCCTGGACGATCGATGTGTAGTAGTGAACGTTGGCCGAGTCGGTCAGCTGGCCGAGCAGGATGTCCCGACCTGGCACGCCGAACTGATCGGCCTTCGCCTTGAGCATGACCTGCATCTGCGACTGTCCCGTCGTGTACAGGCTGCTGAGGTCGCCCTGCGCCTTGGTGTCGATCGCCGCGTTGACCTTGTTCGCCCAGTCAGACGTGGCGACGTCGACGTAGCGTTGGGCGATGTCCCCCACCGGCAGCCAGTCCTTGCCCGGAATCATGTTCGCGAGCGTGCCGATGTAGTGGTAGTCCATCTTGGCTTTCCAGTTGACCTTGAACTGCTCATCGGACTTGTGGTCCGTGATCGTGTCCGCCTGAACGGCGTCGAGCGCGCCCAAGGCCTTGCCGGCCTCGTTGACGAATCCCTCGAACTTCGGGTCCGGGCGCCCGTTGACGTCCCTGAACGCCTCGGGGCCGAACTCGGCCATCCGCCGGGCCACCTCCTGTGTCTCGGCCAGGTGGATCAGGGAGTACGCCTCAGGGTCTTCGGCGGTGCCCCGGATCACCCGGAGGAGCTGCTCGCGGGTGGCGTTCAATCCGCCGGGTTCGGAGGGGCCGGGAAGGTCCTTGCTGAGGATGTCATGGGTGTCTGCCACGTAATCGGCGACCATGTCGGCCATCGGACGGCGAAGAGCGACGGCGAGGTTGTTCTGGTCGCCCGCCTTGTCGCCGCCGAGCGTCGAGAGCGCGGTGTCCATGATCCGGTTCATCGTCGCGTCGTGCGGTCGTACAGGCGGCTGCGAGCTGTTGGGATCGCGGCCGGTCGCGCCGGCTTCCAGGACCTGACCGAACATCCCGTGAGAGCTGTTGCGCAGCTCGTCGGGGGACAGCTTGCCCTCCAGGTCCTGGTTGGGCCACGAGCGGTCCTTGAGTAGGTAGGTGAGGTTCTTGTTGCGGCTCGGGTCGAGGAATTCCTCGGCCGCCGCCGGGTCGCTCCTCATCTGCTTCATCAAGGGGCCCAGCGGATCGCCTGCACCGGCCCTGAGGGACCAGTTCGGACCCCACAGGTCCTCGCCCTTGGTCTTGCTGTTCCGCTCGTAGTCGACCAGGTCGTTTCCGGCCTTGAGGAGGAACGACTTGTCGAACTTCCC
The DNA here is from genome assembly GCF_055576085.1 of Kitasatospora sp. NPDC033851. Taxonomy (NCBI): domain Bacteria; kingdom Bacillati; phylum Actinomycetota; class Actinomycetes; order Kitasatosporales; family Streptomycetaceae; genus Kitasatospora; species Kitasatospora sp. NPDC033851. Next base: position 4,397 of record NZ_JBVIRL010000078.1, read on the forward strand.
GCCCGCGCCCATCAGCGAGGTGAGCGCCGGGTAGTTGTCGTTCCAGCCGGCCGCCGAGTCTCCGGGCCGGCGTGCGGCCTTCAGGAGGCCGTCCTCCCAGTCCTTGCCCATGCCGCCGTCGCGGGTGGCCGTGGCGAGGACCGTCGACAGGTTGCCGTAGACGTCCTGGTAGCCCTTGGCGTTGTGATTGCCGTGGGCCAGGTCGCCGTAGACCTTGGAGTACTCCAGCAGCGCGTCCGGGCCAGTCTTGCCGCCGCAGTTGAGGCCGTTGAGGAGGGTGGTGGAGAAGTCCTTGTTCTCCGCGTTGGCGGCCATGAGGGCCCGCAACTGCTTGAGCTGGTCATCGGAGAGGCTGCCGGCCTTGGACATCAGGTCCTTGGCCCGGTTGGCGTCAGCGATCGGGCCAGCGCCGTACGGCTTCGGGTTGAATGAGGTGGTGCTGGTGCCGATGTCGCTCTGGAGGGCGGCGGCGGCCGTCTGATCGGCGGCGGTGGCCCGGCCGACGGCCTTGCCGAGGCGGGTGGAGATCGCGTCGGCCTTGGCCCGCATCTCGGTGTCGTACTTCTTGGCGGCCTCGACCCCGTCGGGGTCGTTCCGCGAGCCGGCCAGCGGGGGCCAGCAGACCTCGCCGTCGGGGGTGACGGTCAGCTCCTCGGTCTTCGCGTCGTAGATCGCGGTGAGGAGGTCGTTGTGGGCCGCGCGGAACTCCTCGGCCGCGGTGGTGATGATCGCGGCGAGGGCGGTCGCGACTGCCGACGCCTGCTGGAAGTCGGTGTCCACCCCCTCCAATGCCGAGTTTGCGTTGGCCGCCGCCACGCCCTTCCAACCGGCCCGCTGCACCGTGCTGGTGAGGTCCTTGCAGACCCGGCCCTCCAAGGTGGTGAGGGTCTTGGCGACGCCGGACCAGGCTTCGGCCGCCTCCGTGACCGCGTCCGGACGGGCTTCGTATAACTGCTTGAAGGACACCATATGCCCGGTTCCCCCTTAGGGCGTCCGCCAGTAGGTGCCGAGCTAATCGGTAGTAGCAGGGCAGGCACGGTTCGCCCGATCATGGAGTTCTCTACGCTTCATGATCAC
>NZ_JBVIRL010000079.1:0-5336 GCF_055576085.1 Kitasatospora sp. NPDC033851
ATGACGGCTTCGGTGCGCAGGGGGTTGATCTCGGAGACGGCGCCGACGAGCGTGGTCTTGCCGACACCGAAGCCGCCCGCGACGACGATCTTCGCGGAGGTGGTGGCGCGGGTGGGGGCGGCCGCGTTAGAGCTTGCGAAGTCCACTGAGGACCCTTTCGAGCAGCGTGACGTCGGGCTGGTTTCCGGATTCGCCGCCGGAAGCGGGCTGGTGGATGGCGACCAGGCCGGCCTCGGCCAGGTCGGCCACGAGGATGCGGGCCACTCCCAGGGGAAGGGAGAGCAGCGCCGACACCTCAGCGACGGATTTGACCTCGGTGCACAGCGTGCAGATCCGCTGGTGCTCGGGGAGCAGGGTGGCCAGGCGCTGCGGATCGACGTCGGCGGAGACCAGGGCCTCCAGCGCGAGTTCGTAGCGGGGCCGGGTACGGCCGCCGGTCATAGCGAACGGACGGATCAGCGGGCCGGAGTCGGGCTCGTCCTCGAACTCCTCGGTGTACCCAGGGTCCTGGGCCGGCCGGAAACCGGGCGTCGGCTCGGGCGCCGGTGCCGGAGTCGGGTAGCCGGGCGCCGGGGCGCCGTAGGAGGGCTGCTGCTGGGCGTACTGGTCGTACTGCTCGTACTGGCCGTACTGCTCCTCGGGCCTGGCATACGGGTGCTGGGGCTGCCCGTACTGGTGCCGGCCGTACTGCTGACCGTGGCCGACGCCGGGTGCTCCGAAAGCGTCATGGCCTGTGCCAGGGTACGGAAGACCGTATTGGCCGCTGCGGTCGTCGGGCGGTGTCACGGTTCCTCTCCTCACAAGGTGCGGCGGTGCGGTTCAGCTTCGGCGCGGGTCCGGAGCCGGTGGTGCGAAGGCCGTACAACGTCCGAACCCGAGCCCGCCGAAGCGGGCCCGGGAAGGACGCGGAGGTACTTCGAATACCTGGACGGTATCCGACGAACCGTCAGTGCAGGAGACTGCCCTGGAGTTCCGCGCGAAGTGCGGGGGTGAGGACGGCGCCGGCGCGGTCGACGAGCAGGGCCATCTCGTAGCCGACGAGGCCGATGTCGGAGTCGGGGGCGGCGAGGACGGCGAGGGCGGAGCCGTCGCTGACGGCCATGAGGAACAGGAAGCCCCGTTCCATCTCGACCACGGTCTGGTTGACCTCGCCGCCCTCGAAGATCCGGCTGGCGCCGGAGGTGAGGGAGGTGAGGCCGGAGGCGACGGCGGCGAGCTGGTCGGCGCGGTCGCGCGGGAAGCCCTCGGACATGCACAGGAGGAGGCCGTCCGCGGAGACCACCACGGTGTGGGACACCCCGGGGGTGTTGTCCACGAAATTGGTGATCAGCCAGTTCAGGTTCTGTGCGGCCTGGCTCATCTGAGTCAACTCAACGCTCCTGGTGGTTCGAGCCGCCGAAGAGATCGGTGCTGCGGTTCTGTCCGTTGCCGGACTGGTCTACCTGATCGGGGTCGATCCGGAAGCTTCCGGTGTTGCCGGCGCTGCGGCCCTGCTCCACACCGCGGCGCAGGTTGGTGAGGCGGCCACGGACCTCCTCGGGGCTGCGGGAGACCTGCGGCCCGTCCTGCGGGGTGGGCTTGGCGTTGCCGGGCACCAGGTTCTGCTTGGGCACGCGCCGCGGCAGACCGGACTGGGTGGTCCCGGCGGAGGAGGGCTCGCGCAGCTGCTCGGCCCGCTGCCAGTCGCCGTCGTTCGGCGACTGCCAGGCGGCGGTCGGGCCGGTCGGGCCGTAACCGCCGAGCGAGGACACGTCGTGGCCGCGCGACTCGAGGGGCATCGAGGTGTCCTTGGCGCCCGCGAACCAGTTCGGGCTGTCGCCCGACGGGACGGCGCCGGCCGGCGCGCTGCCGGGGCCACCGCCCGCCAACTGCTCGCCGGGGCGGCGCTGCGGCAGCCCGGACGCCAGGGTGGTGGGCGCCTGGTCGGCGGCGGGCAGCGCGGGCGGCTCCGGGGCGTACGGGTGACCGGCCGGGGCCTCCTGGGCCTGGCGGCCGTACTGGTCGGCGTAGCCGCCCTGGTCGTAGCCGTACTGCTCGTCGGCGTACTGGTCCTCGGCGTAGCCCTGCTGGTCGTAGCCCTGCTGCGGGTACTGGTCGTAGCCGTCCTGGGCGTACCCGTCCTGCTGGTAGCCCTGCTGCTCGTAGCCGTACTGGTCGTCGGCGTAGGCGCCGCCCTGCTGGTAACCCTGCGGGGCGTACTGGTCGTAGCCCTGCTGGTAGTCCTCCTCGACCTCGGCGTCCAGCACCGGGCCGTCCGGGGCGCCGCCCTCCAGGGCCGCGCGGCGGACCTGGTCGAGGCGCTGCGAGCGCTGGACGGCCTCCAGGGCCGGGCTGAACCCGCTGGAGCCGGCGTTGCCGACACCGGTGAGGTGGTCGTCGAAGCCGAGCTCGGCGGCGCTGCGGGCGCGGGCGTCGGGCGCCCACTGGTCGGTCGGCTCCTGGTCGGCGAAGATCCGGGAGACGGTGAACTGCTCCTCGGGCTCCGGCGCGGCACCGCCCTGGGTGACGAACGGCGGGAGCATGACCAGCGAGGTCGTGCCGGCCGACTCGCCGGACGGGCGGAGCTGGACGCGGATGTCGTGCCGCTGGGAGAGCCGGCCGACCACGAAGAGGCCCATGCGGCGGGAGATGGTGGCGTCGACCGTGGGCGGCTCGGCCAGCTTCTCGTTGATCTCGGCGAAGTCCTCGGCGGTGAGGCCGATGCCCTTGTCGTGGATCTCGACCAGCACGCGGCCGTCCGGCAGGCGGGTCGCGTTGACCAGCACCCGGGTCTGCGGGCTGGAGAACGAGGTGGCGTTCTCCAGCAGCTCGGCGAGCAGGTGGACGAGGTCGGTCACGGCGGCGCCGACGACCTCGACCTCCGGGATGCCGGAGAGCTCGACGCGCTCGTACTGCTCCACCTCGGACGCGGCGGCGCGGAGCACGTCGACCAGCGGGACCGGGGTGTTCCAGCGGCGGCCGGCCTCCTCGCCCGCGAGGACGAGCAGGTTCTCACCGTTGCGGCGCATACGGGTCGCGAGGTGGTCCAGCTTGAAGAGGTTCTCCAGCTGGTCCGGGTCGGCCTCGTTGTTCTCCAGGTCGGTGATCAGCGCCAGCTGGCGCTGGATGAGGCCCTGGCTGCGGCGCGACAGGTTGGTGAAGATCGCGTTGACGTTCCCTCGCAGCAGGGCCTGCTCGGCGGCGAGCGCCACGGCCTGCTGGTGGACCTGGTCGAACGCCCGGGCGACTTCGCCGATCTCGTCCTTGCCGTGCAGCGGGATCGGGGTCACCGAGGTGTCGACCCGGTCGGGGTCGGTCTTGGAGAGCTTCTCGACCAGGTCGGGCAGACGGTGGTCGGCGATCTCCAGGGCGGCGCTGCGCAGGGTGCGCATGCCGAGGATCATCGAGCGGGCGACGTAACCGGTGAGCAGGCCGGCCAGGATCAGCGAGGCGACGACGATGACCGTGTTGAGGATGGCGTCGTAGAGCGCGTTGTCCTTCAGGTTGCGGGACTCGGTGAGGACGTCGTCCAGCAGCACGACTTCGGTGTTCCGCAGGGCCTGGATGTGGGTGTTGGCGGCCTGGTTCCAGTTGTCCGGGGTCAGGCCGGAGGCCTTCGCCTCGGCGAACGCGGCGTCGGCGGTGGCCTTGCCCTTCAGCTGGCCCTCGGCGGCGGCCTGGCTGTACGCGGCGGCCAGGGCCAGCAGGCCCTGCATGGTGGGCGCGTGGCCGTTCGGCATCTTGTACGCCGAGCGGTCCTGGGCGGTGGCCAGGGCGACCTGCGCGTCCGAGTACTTCTTGGCGTCCTCGGGGGCGCTACCGGTGTTGAACTCGTTGAGGGAGACCTGCTCCAGCTTCTCCGCGACCACGATCTGCTGGGTCGCGTCGGCGTTCTCGTACCGGGTGGTGCCGTTCTGCGCGATGCCGACCAGCAGGCTCAGCATCAGCGAGCGCTGGGTCGAGGCGGAGGCCTTGGCCAGGGACATCGCGTAGATCGCGCGGCCCTTGCTGGTGGCGTTGGAGGAGCCCATGCCGACCGAGTTGTCGTAGGCCAGCAGCGGGGCGAACATCACCGAGTAGGCGCTCGCGGTCGCGCTGAGGAACAGCTCGGGGCTGTACGCGTTGGCCCGCAGGTGCGGCAGGTCGATGATCAGCGACTGGAAGGCCTCGTGGCGGCGCGGCAGCTCACCGGACTTGTCGGTGGCCTCGTACGCGGCGTTGTAGGCCTTCAGCGCGGCGTCGGTGTCGGCGCGGCGCTTGGTGACCTCGTTGTTCGGGTCCTGCTTGGTGAGCAGGGGTATGAGCGTCTTGTCGCGCTCGTTCTCCAGCGCTTCGGCGAGCTCGGTCGCGGCCTTGGCCAGCTCGGCGGTCTTCTCGGCGCGGGAGGCCTTGATGTAGCCGTCGACCGAGGTGTTCACTCGCAGACCACCGAAGACGAGACTGATGATCACGGGGATCAGCAGGATCGCGATCAGACGGGTCGGCACACGCCAGTTCCGCGGGCGGAGGAACTCGTACCGGCCCGTGCCGCCTTCGCCGCCCTGCGCGCCGCCGCTGCGGGGCGCCGAGGCGAGGCTCGGGGGCGTCGAAGCCGGTGCGGCCGGGGGGCGTTCCTCGGTGGGAGTGAACGCGGAGAATCCGGCCGGGCTCCCGGGGGTACCGTTCGGCTCGCTCTGGCGGGGCTCGGAGCGCCGCTGCGGGGCGGGTTGCTGCTTACGCCTCACTCGACAACTACCTCTCGGCCGACAGTCGGCCATGGATCAATCCAGCGCTACCCCCGGGCCCTGACCCGTCGCCGGACGGGCCGACACGAAAGAATCAGGGGTAGCTGGAATTTCAGCACGTGCAGGGATGGGGGACAAACAGCCGCCGTCCGGCACCCGCGTCGGCGCAATCCGGACATTCACCGACATGACGGAGCAAAACCGTGGTCATCTGGCGCTGAGTGACGCTGAATCGCCACGCTGCGTCATTGTTGATCACAAAATGCCTACCGAACTGTTATCGGCTGCTTATACACGGGTCTTGCGCGGGGCCCCGGAAGGACACCGGCCCGTAAGCGGCGCGGCCCCGTCGGCCCGTTGCAACGACGGGCCGACGGGGCTGACTGGTTCCGGTTGCCCGCGCGCTCGCCGCCGGGCCGTCCGGGTCCGGTGCGCGGCGCGTCCCGCTCAGCGGAGGCGGGCGAGCAGGGCGTGTTCGACGAGGGTGATGAGGGCACTCTTGGCGCTGTCGCGGCGGCGGGCGTCGAGCGTGACCACAGGGGTGTCGGGGCCCAGCTGGAGGGCTTCGCGGACCTCGTCGGCGGTGTGGGGCTGGTGTCCGTCGAAGCCGTTGAGGGCGACGACGAACGGCAG
>NZ_JBVIRL010000080.1:0-5113 GCF_055576085.1 Kitasatospora sp. NPDC033851
TGTAGTCCGCGTACTGCACCGGCAGCGGCGCCCATCCGGGCGCCTGGCCGCCCACCCGCGCCGCGTACGCGGCCGACAGATCCCGCCCCAGCGGAGCCATCGACCAGCCGTCACCGGCGATGTGGTGAACCGTCACCACGAGCACGTGGTCCTGCGGCGACAGCGCGAACAGTTCGGCCCGGATCGGGAGTTCGGTCGCCAGGTCGAAGGGGTGCCCGGTGGCGCGGGCCACGGCGGCGGCCAGTTCCGGCTCGGTGGTCTCGGTGACGGTGAGCCGACAGGTGAACTGGTCGGCAGGGCGGACGTGTTGGTGCGGCTGTCCGTCGACGGCGGGGAAGACGGTGCGCAGGGCTTCATGACGGGCAATCAGGTCGTGCAGTGCCGCCTGGAGCGCTTCCCGGTCCAGGGCGCCGGTGAGGCGGAGTGCGGCCGGGATGTTGTAGGCGGCGCTGGGTCCGGTCAACTCGCCGAGGAACCACAGGCGTTGCTGGGCGAAGGAGAGCGGAAGCCGCTCCGGCCGCTCGCCAGCGGTGACCGCAGGGCGTACCCCGGTGGTGGCGTCCAGCCGCTCGGCCAGGGCGGCGGGGGTGGGTGCCTCGAAGAGGGTGCGCAGGGGGAGTTCGGTGCCGAGGGTGGTGCGGATGCGGCTGGCGAGGCGGGTGGCGAGGAGGGAGTGTCCGCCGAGGTCGAAGAAGCTGTCGTCGAGGCCGACCGAGGGCAGGCCCAGGACCTCGGCGAAGACGGTGCAGAGCAGTTCTTCACGGAGGGTGGCGGGGGTGCGGTCGGTCTGGGTGGTGTAGGTGGGGGTGGGCAGGGCGCGGTGGTCGAGCTTGCCGTTGACGGTCAGCGGGAGCGCCGCCAGCACCACCACGGCCGACGGCACCATGTACTCCGGCAGCCGCTCGGCGGCCGCTGCCCGGGTCAGGGCGGGGAGCCCGGCACCGTCCGTCCCGGGGGCCGGGACGAGGTAGGCGACGAGTCGCTTGTCGCCGGGGGCGTCCTCGCGGACGGTGACGGCGGCCTGGGCGACGGCGGGGTGAGCGGTGAACACGGCCTGGATCTCGCCGGGCTCGATGCGGAAGCCGCGGATCTTGACCTGGTCGTCGGCGCGGCCGACGAACTCGAGTTCGCCGTCGGTGGTCCAGCGGACCACGTCGCCGGTGCGGTACATCCGCTCGCCGGGCTCGCCGTACGGGCAGGCCACGAAGCGTTCGGCGGTCAGCCCGGGCCGGCCCAGGTAGCCGCGCGCCAACTGGGCACCCGCGATGTACAGTTCGCCGGCCACGCGCGGCGGCACCGGGCGCAGCGACGCGTCCAGGACGAAGAACCGGGTGTTGTGGATCGGATGACCGATCGGCACCGTAGATCCGGCAGCCGGCGGCTCCCCGGGTGTGTGGGCGACCTGCACCGTCGTCTCGGTGGGGCCGTAGATGTTGATGAGTGTGACGTTCCAGATGTCCGTGATCCGCCGGGCGAGGTCCGCGCTCAGCGACTCGCCGCCGGAGAACAGCCGCCGCAGGGAGTCGATACGGCCCTCGTCGAGGAGCGTGGCGAGCTGCGAGGGGACGAACTGGGCGACGGTCACCCGGTGTTCGGTGGCGTAGCGGAGCAGTCGGCGGGGGTCGCCGCCGAAGCCGTCGGGGAGCAGGCAGACGGCGGCCCCGGAGGCCAGCGGGTGCCACAGCTCCCACACCGACGCGTCGAACGCGGTGGAGGTACGGGCCAGCATCACGTCGTCCGGTGCGAGACCGTGGTCCGCGGCCAGCCACGCCAACTGGTTCGCCAGGCCGCCGTGGTGGATCACGACCGCCTTGGGGCGTCCGGTGGAGCCCGAGGTGTAGATGACGTAGGCGGGGTGTGCGGGCAGCAGCGGCCTCGTACGGTGGGCGTCCGTCACCGCGGAGTCGGACCGCTCGGCGAGTGCGGCGGTCGTCTCCGCCCCGTCGAGTACCAGCCGGGGCGTCGAGGTGCCGTTCAGGACGGCGGTGCTCGCCTCCGAGGTGATCACCAGGGTCGGCCGGGCGTCGTCCAGTTGGAAGGCGATCCGCGACACCGGGTGTGCCACGTCCAGCGGCAGGTAGGCCGCGCCGCTCTTCAGCACCGCCAGCATCGCCGTGAGCAGGTCGGCGGAGCGCGGCAGCGCCAGCGCGACCAGACTCTCCGGGCCGACGCCGGCGGCGATCAGGTGGTGGGCGAGGCGGTTGCTGCGGCTGTCGAGCTCGGCGTAGGTGAGCCGCTGGTCGACGTGGGTGAGGGCGATGGCGTCGGGGGTGCGGGCCACCTGGGTCTGGAAGAGCTGCGGCAGCGCGGTCGGAGCCGTCGGCAGCGCGGTGTCGTTCCACCGTTCCAGGATCCGGTGCCGCTCCTCGGCGTCGAGGACGTCCGCCGTGCTGACCGGGGCCTGCGGGGCCGCCGTCAGCGCGGTCAGCACCCGGGCCCAGCGCTCGCCGAGCAGTTCGACCGTCGCGTGGTCGAAGAGGTCGGTGGCGTAGGTGATGCGGGTGGCGAGGCCGGCGGGGGTGCCGGTGGCGGGGTCGAAGGTCTCGTCGATCTCGAAGGCGAGGTCGAACTTTGCCGCGGGCGGGCCGGCGGGCAGGGCGGTGCTGTGGAGCCCGGGCAGGTCCAGGACCGCCTCGGCGTTGTTCTGCAGGCTGAGCATGACCTGGAAGAGCGGGTGCCGGGCCATCGAGCGCACGGGTGCCAGCTCTTCGACGAGGCGCTCGAACGGCACGTCCTGGTGGGCGAAGGCGGCGAGGCCGGTTTCGCGGACGCGGCCGAGCAGTTGCTCGAAGGTGGGGTCGTCGGTGAGGTCGGTGCGCAGGACGAGGGTGTTGACGAAGAAGCCGACCAGCTCGTTCAGGTTCTCGTCGGTGCGGCCGGCGATCGGCGTGCCGATGGGGATGTCCGGTCCGGCGCCGAGGCGGGAGAGCAGGACGGCGAGTGCGGCCTGGAGCACCATGAACATGGTGGCGCCGTTGCTGCGGGCGACCTCGGTGAGGGCGGCGTGCAGGTCGGGGGCGATGGGCAGGTCGACCAGGGCGCCGTGCTGGGTGGCGACGGGCGGGCGCGGCCGGTCGAAGGGCAGCTCCAGCTCGGCCGGGATGCCGGCCAGGGCCTCACGCCAGTAGGTGAGTTGTTCGCTGAGCAGGCTTTCGGGGTCGTGGTCGTCGCCGAGTAGGTCGCGTTGCCAGAGGGTGTAGTCGGCGTACTGGACGGGCAGGGGCTCCCATTCGGGTGCCCGGCCGTCGAGGCGCGCGGTGTAGGCGGTGGAGAGGTCGTGGCCGAGTGGGGCGAGGGACCAGCCGTCGCCGGCGATGTGGTGGATGGTGACGGTGAGGACGTGGTCGTCCGGTGCGAGGGTGAACAGTGCGGCGCGGATGGGGAGTTCGGTGGTGAGGTCGAAGGCTCGGGTGGCGGTGCGGGTGATCGCCTCGGCAAGCTCGGACTCGGTGAGCTTGTGCTCGGTGAGCTCGTGCTTGGCCGGCTCGGTGACGGTGAGCTCGAAGCTGAACCCGTCGGCGGGAAGCACGTGTTGGCGCGGCTGCCCGTCGGTGAGGGGGAAGAGCGTCCGCAGGGCCTCGTGGCGGGCGATCAGGTCACGCAGTGCCGCCCGGAGGGCCTCCTGGTCGAGGTCGCCGGTCAGGCGGAGAGCCGCCGGGATGTGGTAGGCAGCGCTCGGTCCGGTCAGCTCGCCAAGGAACCAGAGGCGTTGCTGCGCGAAGGAGAGCGGCACCTGCTCCGGTCGCGGCTGGGCGGCGGTGACCGCCGTGCGCACCCCGGCATCGGCGTCCAGCCGCTGGGCGAGGCGGGCCGGGGTTGGCGCCTCGAAGAGGGTGCGCATCGGGACCTCGATGCCGAGGGTGGTGCGGATGCGGCTGACGAGGCGGGTGGCGAGGAGGGAGTGGCCGCCGAGGTCGAAGAAGTTGTCGGTGGGGGTGACTCGGGGCAGGTCGAGGACCTGGGCGAAGACGGCGCAGAGGATTTCCTCGTGCGGGGTGGTGGGGGTGCGGTCGGTCTGGGTGGTGTAGGTGGGGGCGGGCAGGGCGCGGTGGTCGAGCTTGCCGTTGACGGTGACGGGCAGCGCGTCGAGGACCACGGTCGCCGACGGCACCATGTAGTCCGGCAGCTGTCGGCGCAGGAACTCCCCGACGGATTCGACGAGTTCATCGCTGCTGTGGCCGAGGGCGGCGACGAGGTAGGCGACGAGGCGCTTGTCGCCGGGGGTGTCCTCGCGGGCGATGACGGCGGCCTGGGCGACGGCGGGATGGGTGGCCAGGGTGGCCTGGATCTCGCCGAGTTCGATGCGGAAGCCGCGGAGCTTGACCTGGTCGTCGGCGCGGCCGACGAACTCCAGGTCCCCGCCGGCGGTCCAGCGGGCGAGGTCGCCGGTGCGGTACATGCGTTCGCCGGGCTCGCCGTAGGGGCAGGCGACGAAGCGTTCGGCGGTGAGGCCGGGGCGGTTGAGGTAGCCGCGGGCCAACTGGAGGCCCGCGAGGTAGAGTTCGCCCTCCACGCCCGGCGGGACCGGCTCCAGTCGCGCGTTCAGCACGTACACCCGGGTGTTCCACACCGGCCGGCCGATCGGGACGGAGGCCCCGGCGTTCGGGGTGGCACAATCCCAGGCGGTCACGTCGACCGCCGCCTCCGTCGGACCGTAGAGGTTGTGCAGCGGCACGTCGAGCAGCGCCAGGAACTTGTCCCGCAGCTCGGCCGGCAGGGCCTCGCCACTGCAGAACACCGACCGCAGGCCGGTGCAGTTCGCGACGGCCGGCTCCTGGGTGAAGGCCTGCAGCATCGACGGCACGAAGTGGGTGACGGTGACCTGCTGGCTCTGGATCAGATCGATCAGGTAGCCCGGGTCCTGGTGGCCGCCGGGGCGCGCGACCACCATGGTGGCGCCTTCCAGGAGCGGCCAGAAGAACTCCCAGACGGAGACGTCGAAGCCGAACGGAGTCTTCTGCAGCACGCGGTCCGTGGCGTCCAGCGGATACGCGGACTGCATCCAGGCCAGCCGGTTGACGATGGCGCGGTGGGGGATGGTGACGCCCTTGGGGCGGCCGGTGGAGCCGGAGGTGTAGATGACGTAGGCGGGGTGGTCGGGGTGGAGGGTGAG
>NZ_JBVIRL010000081.1:0-5063 GCF_055576085.1 Kitasatospora sp. NPDC033851
AACTGCTCACCGACCTCGCCGGCATCACACCGCGCCCGGCGACGATCCCGTTCTACTCGACGGTGACCGGCGAGCAGATCGACACCTCCGCCCTCGACACCGGCTACTGGTACCGCAACCTCCGCGAACCCGTGCTGTTCGACCAGACCACCCGTGCGCTGCTCGACCACGGCCACACCGTCTTCGTCGAGGTCAGCCCGCACCCGGTCCTGGTCTCCGCCGTCGAGGAGACCGGTCACCACCACGGCTCCGACCTCCTGGCTACCGGCACGCTCCGGCGCGACCAGGACGACTTCCTCACCTCGCTCGGCCGCCTGCACGTCCATGGTGTCCCGGTCGACTGGCGGTTCCCGGACGACACCGAGCCCGTCAGCCTGCCGACGTACGCCTTCCAGCGCCAGCCGTACTGGCTGCGGCCCGTCCCGACGGAGTCGGGCGACCACCCCCTGCTCAGCACGTTCGTGGAACTGCCCGACGGCGCGGTGCTCAGCGGACGGATCTCGCTCGCCACCCACCCGTGGCTGGCCGACCACGCCGTGCGGGGCTCCGTCCTCCTGCCCGGCACCGCGTTCGCGGAAATGGCGGCCTACGCGGCCGGCCGGCTCGGCCACGCGGTCGAGGAGCTGGTGCTCGAAACGCCGCTCGTCCTCGACGACACCCCGGTGCACCTCCAGGTCGTCGTGGGCCCCGAGGACGACGGCCGCAACCCGCTCACGGTGTACTCGCGTGACGGCGACGAGTGGGTGCGGCACGCCACCGGGACCTTGGGCGAGGAGCCGGTGCTGAGCACCTGGGACTGGCCGCCGGCCGGTGAGCCCCTCGACGTCGACGGGCTCTACGACTCGCTGTCCGTGCTCGGCTACGAGTACGGGCCGGCGTTCCAGGGCGTCACGGCGGCCTGGCGGGTCGGCGACACCGTCTACGCCGAGGTGGAGCTTCCCGCCGAGGAACCGTTCGCCCTGCACCCCGCGCTGCTCGACGCCGCACTGCACCCCATGGCTTTCCTCACCGACCGCACCGGCCTGCCGTTCGCGTTCACCGGAGTGGCGATACGGCCCGCCGGCCGCGGGACGCTGCGCGTACGCCTGTCCGCCACCGGGCCGGACACGTACACCGTGGCCGTGGCCGATCCGGACGGCACCCCGGTCGCGGTCATCACGTCGCTGACCGTCCGGGACGCCACCGCCGTCCCGGACAGCCTGTACGCACTCGACTGGGTCCCCTGCGAATCGGCATCGACGGGCGGCGACCCCGCGGACCTGGTCGTCTACGAGGTGCCCGGGCCGGAGCCCGAGGCGGACACCGTCGAGGCGGCGTACGAGAGCGCGCAGAGCGTACTCGCCGTGATCCGGGACCACTTGGCGGGCGAGCGGACACGGCTGGCGGTCGTCACCCGCAACGCCGTCGCCGCCGCGCCCGGTGACGTGGTCGGCCTCCACCACTCGATGGTCTGGGGCCTGGTCCGCGGCGCGCGGGCCGAACACCCCGACCGGTTCGTCCTGGTCGACGCCGACTCGACCTGGGACCCCGCGCTGATCGCCGGCACGGACGAGCCGGAACTGGCGGTACGCCAAGGGGCGCTGCGCGTCCCCCGCCTGGTCCGCGTCGGCGGGAGCCTCACCCCGCCAGACGGGACCTGGCGGCTGGAGGACACGGGCACCGGCAGCATCGACGACCTGGCGCTGGTGCCCCGCCCGGAGCTCATGGAGCCGCTGGAGCCCGGGCAGGTTCGGATCGCCGTGCGGGCGGCCGGCCTGAACTTCCGGGACGTGCTGATCGCCCTCGGCGTCTACCCCGGCGAGGCCCTGATGGGCGGCGAAGGCGCGGGCGTCGTCCTCGAAACCGGCCCGGACACCCGGTTCCGCCCCGGCGACCGCGTCATGGGCCTGGTCCCCGGCGCCTTCGGCCCGGTCACCGTCGCCGACCAGCGGCTGCTGGTCCGGATGCCCGACGACTGGTCGTTCGCCAGGGCCGCGGCAGTGCCCGTGGTGTTCCTGACCGCCTGGTACGGCCTGCGTGACCTGGGCGGGCTGAAGGCCGGTGACCGGGTCCTGATCCACGCCGGCACCGGCGGCGTCGGCATGGCGGCGATCCAACTGGCCCGGCGGCTCGGGGCGGAGGTGTTCGCCACCGCCGGCCCGGCCAAATGGCACACCCTGCGCGCCCTGGGACTGGACGAGGACCACATCGCCTCGTCGCGCACCCTGGAGTTCGAGCAGAAGTTCCCGCCCATGGACGTGGTTCTGGACTCGCTGTCCGGCGAGTTCGTCGATGCCTCCCTGCGGCTGCTCGGGCCCGGCGGCCGGTTCGTGGAGATGGGCAAGACCGACATCCGCGACGCGGCCGACCATCCCGACATCGTCTACCGGGCGTTCGACATCGCCGACGCGGGGCCGGAACGGCTCGGCGAGATCCTGGACGCCGTCGTACGGGAATTCACGGACGGCGAGTTCGCACCGCTGCCGTTGGACGTACGCGGGGTCCGGGACGCGGTCGACGCCTTCCGGTTCATGAGCCGGGCCGCTCACGTCGGGAAGATCGTCCTCACGGTTCCTGCGGATCTCGATGCGGCCGGTACGGTGCTGATCACCGGTGGTACGGGGACGCTGGGGGGCCATGTGGCCCGGCATCTGGTGGCGGAGCGGGGTGTGCGGCATGTGTTGCTGGTCAGCCGCAGTGGTGGCGGGGCGGCGTTGTGCGAGGAACTGGCCGGGCTGGGCGCGGAGGTGTCCGTGGCCGCCTGCGACGTGGCCGACCGGGACGCGCTGGCGGCCGTACTGGACTCGATCCCGGCCGCGCACCCGCTGACCGCGGTCGTCCACGCCGCCGGCGTGCTCGACGACGCCGTGGTCGAGTCCCTGACCCCCGAACGCCTCGCCGCGGTCTGGGAGCCCAAGGCACGGGCGGCCTGGCACCTGCACGAACTCACCCGAGGGCGGGACCTGACGGCGTTCGTCCTCTTCTCCTCGGCGGCCGGGACGCTCGGCAGCCCCGGGCAGGCCAACTACGCCGCGGCCAACACCTTCCTCGACGCCCTCGCCGTGCACCGGCGCGCCCTCGGACTGCCGGCGACCTCGCTGGCCTGGGGCTACTGGGCCGAGCTGAGCGGCATGACCGGGCACCTGACCGGTGCCGACCAGGACCGGCTGATGCGAGCCGGGGTCGTGCCACTGGCCACCGACCACGCCCTGTCGCTGTTCGACGCGGCCCTGGCCACGGACCGGGCCGCGCTGGTGCCGGTACGCCTCGACCTCTCCGTGATGGCGGGCGCCCCGGCAGCCCTCAAGGGCCTCGTCTCCCGCAAGGCGGCCCGGCGCCCGGCGCGGCACGGCGCGATCGCCGACCGCCTGCGGTCACTGCCGGAGGCCGAACGGCTGCGAGCCGCACTCGACCTGGTCACCGCCAACACCGCAGCCGTGCTCGGTCACCGCGAACCGGGGGCCGCATGGGACCGGCAGCCGTTCAAGGACCTCGGCTTCGATTCCCTGACCTCCGTCGAACTGCGCAACCGGCTCAACACCGCCACCGGCCTGCGCCTGCCCGCCACCGTCACCTTCGACCACCCCACCCCGCGGCAACTCGCCGAGCACCTGCTGAGCGGGATCCTCGGTGAGGGTGCGGGTGTGGTGCCGGTGTCGGTGGTGCCGGTGGTGTCGGTGGGTGATGGGGCTGATCCGGTGGTGATCGTGGGTATGGGGTGCCGGTTGCCGGGTGGGGTGGGGTCGCCGGAGGAGCTGTGGGGCCTGGTGTCGGGTGGGGTGGATGCGGTCGGGGCGTTTCCGGGTGATCGCGGGTGGGACGTTGAGGGGTTGTTCCATCCGGATGCGGAGCATCCCGGGACGTCGTATACGCGGTCTGGTGGTTTTCTCGCGGACGCGGCGGGGTTCGATGCCGATTTCTTCGGGATTTCGCCGCGTGAGGCGCTGGCGATGGACCCGCAGCAGCGGGTGTTGCTGGAGACCGCGTGGGAGACGTTCGAGGATGCGGGGATCGATCCGACGTCGTTGCGGGGCAGCCAGACGGGCGTGTTCACCGGCATCTGGGCATCCGGCTACGGTGACCAGGCACCCGCCGACGCCGAGGGCTATCTCGGTACGGGCGCCGCGACCAGCGTGACCTCCGGCCGGATCGCCTACCTGCTGGGGCTGGAGGGCGCGGCGGTCTCGCTGGACACCGCCTGCTCGTCCTCGTTGGTGGCGATCCACCTGGCAGCGCAGGCGCTCCGCTCGGGGGAGTGTTCGCTGGCCCTGGCCGGCGGGGTGACCGTGATGGCGACCCCGCTGGGGTTCACGGAGTTCTCCCGCCAGCGCGGCCTGGCTCCCGACGGCAGGGTGAAGGCGTTTGCCGAGGCGGCCGATGGTACGGCCTGGGGTGAGGGCGCGGGCTTGGTGCTGCTGGAGCGGTTGTCGGACGCCCGTCGCAATGGGCACCGGGTGCTGGCGGTGGTGCGGGGTTCGGCGGTGAACCAGGACGGCACCTCCAACGGCCTCGGGGCGCCGAATGGTCCGTCGCAGGAGCGGGTGATCCGTCAGGCGTTGGCGAACGCCGGGTTGGAGGCGTCCGAGGTGGACGTGGTGGAGGCGCACGGTACGGGGACGAGGCTCGGTGATCCCATCGAGGCGCAGGCGCTGCTGGCGACCTACGGCCGGGACCGGGTGGAGCCGTTGTGGCTGGGGTCGGTGAAGTCGAACATCGGGCACACCCAGGCGGCGGCCGGTGTGGCGGGTGTGATCAAGATGGTCATGGCGATGCGGCACGGGCAGTTGCCGCCGACGCTGCATGTCGACGCGCCGACCTCGCACGTCGACTGGGGGTCCGGAAACATCCGGCTGCTCACCGATGCCCGGCCCTGGCCCGACAACGGCCACCTGCGTCGCGCGGGCATCTCGGCGTTCGGCATCAGCGGTACGAACGCGCATGTGGTGATCGAGGCGGCTGCTGAGGAGCCGGTCCGGGTTTCGACGGGGGCCGCGGGCGGGGTGGTGCCGTGGGTGTTGTCGGGGAAGTCGGATGTGGCGTTGCGGGAGCAGGCGCGTCGGCTGGGGGCGTTCCTGGCCGGGCAT
>NZ_JBVIRL010000082.1:0-4945 GCF_055576085.1 Kitasatospora sp. NPDC033851
GCCGTGCTGCGTCCGAAGGTGGATGCGGCGTGGAACCTTCACGAGCTGACGAAGGACCGTCCGCTTGCCGCGTTCGTGCTGTTCTCCTCCGCGGCTGGTGTGTTCGGTGCGGCGGGTCAGGCGAACTACGCTGCCGCGAACGCCTTCCTGGATGCCCTTGCCGAGCACCGCCACGCCGCGGGTCTCCCGGCGCAGTCCCTGGCGTGGGGTCTGTGGGCGGAGGACGGCGGAGGCATGGCCGGCGGGCTGGGCGACGCGGACGTGCAGCGGATGGCCCGCGGTGGTGTCGTCGCCCTGAACGCCGAGGACGGCCTGCTGCTGTTCGGCGCTGCCGTGGCCGGTACCGAACCCGTGCTGGTCCCCATCCGCCTCGACCTGGCGGGCCTGCGGGCCCAGGCCGGCATCGGGATGCTGCCGCCGATGCTGCGCGGCCTGGTCCGGACGCCGGTGCGCCGCGCCACCGCCAACGGTGGAGGTACCTCTGCCGCCGGCGGCTCGGCGCTCGCCGACCGGCTGGCGGCGCTGGGCGCGGCCCAGCGGGAGGCCCTGCTGCTCGACCTGGTGCGCGGCGAGGTCGCCGCCGTCCTGGGCTACCCGGACGCCTCCGGGGTCGATGCGGGCCGCGCCTTCAAGGAACTCGGCTTCGACTCGCTGACCGCGGTCGAGCTGCGGAACCGGCTCAACGGCGCCACCGGGCTGCGCCTGCCGGCCACGCTCGTGTTCGACTACCCGAGCCCCGCCGTGCTCGCCGAACAGCTCAGGACCGAACTGCTCGGCGCCGATCCGGAGGCCGTCGTCGCCCCGGCGGTCAGCACGGCCCCGGACGACGAGCCGATCGCGATCGTCGGCATGGCCTGTCGCTACCCGGGCCGGATCGAATCGCCCGAGGACCTGTGGCGGCTGGTCGCCGACGGGCGGGACGCGGTGTCGTTCTTCCCCGAGGACCGCGGCTGGGACACCGCCAACCTGTACCACCCGGACCCGGACCACCTCGGCACCTCGTACACGCGTGAGGGCGGCTTCCTGCACGAGGCCGGCCTCTTCGACCCCGGCTTCTTCGGCATCTCGCCGCGGGAGGCGATGTCGATGGACCCGCAGCAGCGGCTGCTGCTGGAGACGTCCTGGGAGGCCTTCGAGCGGGCCGGGATCGACCCGCGAACGGTTCGCGGCAGTCGTACCGGTGTCTTCGTCGGCGTGATGTACAACGACTACGGCATGCTGCTCCAGCAGTCCGCCGAGGGCGCGGAAGGCCACGTGGGGACCGGTACCTCCGGC
Organism: Kitasatospora sp. NPDC033851; assembly: GCF_055576085.1. NCBI lineage: Bacteria > Bacillati > Actinomycetota > Actinomycetes > Kitasatosporales > Streptomycetaceae > Kitasatospora > Kitasatospora sp. NPDC033851. The sequence goes on from NZ_JBVIRL010000082.1 coordinate 1,276, forward strand.
AGCGTCGCCTCCGGACGGGTGTCGTACACGCTGGGCCTGGAGGGGCCGGCCGTCACGATCGACACGGCGTGTTCCTCCTCGCTCGTCGCGCTGCACCTGGCCTGTCAGTCGCTGCGGCAGGGTGAGTCGACGCTGGCGCTGGCGGGCGGTGTGACGGTGATGCTGACGCCGAGCACGTTCGTGGAGTTCAGCCGCCAGCGCGGCCTGGCCGCCGATGGCCGCTGCAAGGCTTTCTCCGATGACGCGGACGGGACCGGCTGGGGCGAGGGCGTCGGCATGCTGCTGGTGGAGCGGCTGTCGGACGCCCGGCGGAACGGTCATCCGGTCCTGGCGGTCGTCCGCGGCAGTGCCGTCAACCAGGACGGCGCGTCCAACGGCTTGACCGCGCCGAACGGGCCGTCCCAGCAGCGGGTGATCCAGCAGGCGCTGGCCAGTGCCGGGTTGACGGCCGGCGAGGTGGACGCGGTGGAGGCGCACGGGACCGGGACGCGTCTGGGCGATCCGATCGAGGCGCAGGCCCTGCTCGCCACCTATGGGCAGGGGCGCGGCGAGGAGGAGCCGCTCTGGCTGGGCTCGGTGAAGTCGAACCTGGGTCACACCCAGGCGGCGGCGGGTGCGGCCGGTGTGATCAAGATGGTGTTGGCGATGCGGCACGGAGTGCTGCCGAAGAGCCTGCACGTCGGCGAGCCGTCCTCGCACGTCGACTGGTCGGCCGGCGCGGTCGAACTGCTCGCCGAAGCCCGTCCGTGGCCGGAGATCGGGCGGGCGCGCCGTTCGGCGGTCTCCTCCTTCGGCTTCAGCGGCACCAACGCGCACATCATCCTGGAGCAGGCACCCGCGGAGGAGCCGGTGCCGGCCATTGCGAGCACGGGTGCGCCGTTGCCGCTGGTGATCTCGGGCAGGACGGAGGAGGCGCTGCGCGGGCAGGCTGCTCGGCTGTGGGAGTTCGTGGCGGCGCGTCCCGACGTGGAGGTGGCCGATCTGGGGCTGTCCCTTGCGACCACGCGCTCCTCGTTCGAGTGGCGTGCCGGGCTGGTGGCGGGCGACCGTGCGGAGCTGTTGGCGGCGCTGGAGGCGTTGGCGGGCGGCGTGTCGTCGGAGAGCGTCGGCACACCGACCGGTGGGCGGACGGCGTTCCTGTTCACCGGTCAGGGCAGTCAGCGGGTCGGGATGGGCTTTGAGTTGTCGGCGGCCTTTCCGGTGTTCGCGGCTGCGTTCGATGCGGTGTGTGCCGAACTGGATCCGCTGTTGGAGCGTCCGCTGCGTGAGGCGGTCGCGGATGCGGAGCTGATCAGCGAGACCGGGTTCACGCAGCCGGCGTTGTTCGCGCTGGAGGTGGCGCTGTTCCGGTTGGTCGAATCCTGGGGTGTGCGGCCGGACTTCCTCGCCGGTCACTCGATCGGTGAGTTGGCCGCGGCGCACGTGGCGGGTGTGTTCTCGCTGGCGGATGCATGCAGGTTGGTGGCGGCGCGCGGCCGGTTGATGCAGGCGCTGCCGCGCGGCGGCGCGATGGTGGCCGTCCAGGCGGCGGAGGCCGACGTGCTGCCGCTGCTGACGGCCGAGGTGGGCATCGCTGCCGTCAACGGGCCGGCGTCCGTGGTGATCTCTGGCACCGAACAGGCCGTTCTGGATGTCGCGGAGAAGCTGACGGCCGACGGCTGCCGGACCAGGCGGCTCACCGTCAGTCACGCCTTCCACTCGCCGCTGATGGACGGCATGCTGGCGGAGTTCCGCGCCGTGGCCGCTGAGGTGGTTTTCGCGGAGCCGCGGATTCCGATCGTGTCGACGCTGACCGGCTCGCTCGTGTCGGCCGAGTTGACCGACCCTGAGTACTGGGTGCGGCATGTTCGCGAGGCCGTCCGCTTCGCTGACGCGGTGCACGTGCTGGAGGGCGAAGGCGTCCGGGCGTTCCTGGAGCTGGGCCCGGACGGCACGCTCAGCGCCATGGCAGGGCACTGCCTCGGCGAGGAGAGCGGCGCCGTCCTCGTACCGGCCCTGCGGCGCGATCGGCCGGAGGCGCAGAGCTTCACGACTGCGCTGGCCCGGCTCCAGGTGCGCGGCGCCGCGGTGGACTGGCACGCCGTGTTCGCGGGCACGGGTGCCCGCCGGGTGGATCTGCCCACCTATGCCTTCCAGCACGAGAACTACTGGCCGCGGGTCAGGCCCGGGCTGGTCGGGGACGTGCTCTCCGCCGGCCTGGCGAACGCCGACCATCCGCTGCTCGGCGCCTCGTTGGCGCTGGCCGATGCGGACGGCCACCTGTTCACCGGGCGGCTCGCCCTGGACGCGCACCCCTGGCTGGCGGACCATGCCGTCGCCGGCAGCGTACTGCTGCCCGGAACGGCCTTGGTGGAGCTCGCGGTCCGGGCCGGCGAGCAGGTCGGCTGTGCGCATGTGGAGGAGCTGACGCTGGAGGCGCCGCTGATCGTGCCCGAACAGGGCGCGGTGCAGCTCCAGGTGTCCGTCGGTGCTCCCGAGGAGTCGGGTCACCGGACGATCGCCGTGCACTCCCGGCCTGCGGAGGCTGCTGATGACGTGCTCTGGACGCGGCATGCGGTGGGTCTGCTGGCGCGGGAGTCGGCTGCCGGTGGCGTGGAGTTGAGGGTGTGGCCGCCGGCCGGTGCGGAGCCGGTGGCGGTGGACGAGGTCTACGAGGCGTTCGGGGCGGCCGGGTTCGCGTACGGGCCGGTGTTCCGGGGCCTGCGAGCGGTGTGGCGGCACGGGGGCGAGGTGTTCGCGGAGGTGGCGCTGCCGGAGGAGGCCCGGTCGGAGGCGGGGTCCTACGGTCTGCATCCGGCGCTGCTGGATGCTGCGCTGCATGCGATCGGTGCGGGCGCTCTGTTGGAGGACACCGGGCGGGGCCGGTTGCCGTTCGCGTGGTCGGGTGTGTCCGTGCACGCGGCCGGTGCGGGGGAGTTGCGGGTCAGGATCTCCGCTGTGGGGGCCGAGGCGGTCTCGCTCGCGGTGGCCGATGCCTCCGGTGCACCGGTCGCGACGGTCGACTCCTTGGTGCTGCGGGCGTTCTCGCCGGAGCAGCTCGCCGCGCAGGGCGGCCATGATGCGCTCTTCCGTCCGGAGTGGACTCCTGTCTCGCTGCCGGTGTCGGCGCCCGACGGTGTGATCGGTGTCCTGGGCGGGGACGGCCTGGGCCTGGCCGGCGCGATCGCCTTCGCGGACCTGGCGGACATCGCCGAGGGCGGTGTCACTCCCGACATCCTGGTGCTCCCGGTCGCCGTCGGGACCGGGTTTGACCTTGCCGCGGCCACGCACATGGCCGTGCGGGAGGCCCTGGAGCTGGTGCAGGAGTGGCTGGCAGCGGACGCCTTCGCGGATTCCCGTCTGGTCGTCGTCACCCGCAACGCGGGCGAGGCGAACCTCCCGGCCGCCACGGTGCGGGGTCTGTTCCGGTCGGCGCAGTCGGAGAACCCGGGCCGGATCACCCTGATCGACCTGGACGGTGACCCCGCCTCGCAGCGGGCGCTGTCCTGCGCGCTCGGCACCGACGAACCGCAGCTCGCGCTGCGGGCCGGCAGCGCCACCGCGCTCCGCCTGGCCAGGACGGGCGAAGCCGCGGTCCCGGCCGTGGGTCTGCGGGCGTTGGACCCTGCGGGGACGGTGTTGCTGACGGGTGCGACGGGTTCGCTCGGTCGGCAGGTGGCCCGTCATCTGG
>NZ_JBVIRL010000083.1:0-3264 GCF_055576085.1 Kitasatospora sp. NPDC033851
CTGAGGACAAGCCCTCGGCCTATTAGTACCGGTCAACTCCACCCCTCACAGGGCTTCCATATCCGGCCTATCAACCCAGTCGTCTACTGGGAGCCTTACCCTCTCAAGGAGGTGGGAGTGCTCATCTCGAAGCAGGCTTCCCGCTTAGATGCTTTCAGCGGTTATCCCTCCCGAACGTAGCCAACCAGCCATGCCCTTGGCAGGACAACTGGCACACCAGAGGTTCGTCCGTCCCGGTCCTCTCGTACTAGGGACAGCCCTTCTCAACACTCCTACGCGCACAGCGGATAGGGACCGAACTGTCTCACGACGTTCTAAACCCAGCTCGCGTACCGCTTTAATGGGCGAACAGCCCAACCCTTGGGACCTACTCCAGCCCCAGGATGCGACGAGCCGACATCGAGGTGCCAAACCATCCCGTCGATATGGACTCTTGGGGAAGATCAGCCTGTTATCCCCGGGGTACCTTTTATCCGTTGAGCGACGGCGCTTCCACAAGCCACCGCCGGATCACTAGTCCCTACTTTCGTACCTGCTCGACCCGTCAGTCTCACAGTCAAGCTCCCTTGTGCACTTACACTCAACACCTGATTGCCAACCAGGCTGAGGGAACCTTTGGGCGCCTCCGTTACTCTTTAGGAGGCAACCGCCCCAGTTAAACTACCCACCAGACACTGTCCCTGATCCGGATCACGGACCCAGGTTAGACATCCAGCACGACCAGAGTGGTATTTCAACGGCGACTCCACAACAACTGGCGTTGCTGCTTCAAAGTCTCCCACCTATCCTACACAAGCCGAACCGAACACCAATATCAAGCTATAGTAAAGGTCCCGGGGTCTTTCCGTCCTGCTGCGCGAAACGAGCATCTTTACTCGTAATGCAATTTCACCGGGCCTATGGTTGAGACAGTCGAGAAGTCGTTACGCCATTCGTGCAGGTCGGAACTTACCCGACAAGGAATTTCGCTACCTTAGGATGGTTATAGTTACCACCGCCGTTTACTGGCGCTTAAGTTCTCAGCTTCGCCTGGACGAATCCAAGCTAACCGGTCCCCTTAACGTTCCAGCACCGGGCAGGCGTCAGTCCGTATACATCGCCTTACGGCTTCGCACGGACCTGTGTTTTTAGTAAACAGTCGCTTCTCGCTGGTCTCTGCGGCCACCCCCAGCTCGGAGTGCAAGACTCGTCACCAGGAATGGCCCCCCTTCTCCCGAAGTTACGGGGGCATTTTGCCGAGTTCCTTAACCATAGTTCACCCGAACGCCTCGGTATTCTCTACCTGACCACCTGAGTCGGTTTGGGGTACGGGCCGCCATGAAACTCGCTAGAGGCTTTTCTCGACAGCATAGGATCATCCACTTCACCACAATCGGCTCGGCATCAGGTCTCAGACTATGTGAACGGCGGATTTGCCTACCGTTCGTCCTACACCCTTACCCCGGGACAACCACCGCCCGGGCTGGACTACCTTCCTGCGTCACCCCATCGCTCACCTACTACTCCGTTGGGCCACCGGCTCCACCACGTCCCTTTGTCCGAAGACTCCGGGCCGGCTTCACGGGCTTAGCATCAGAAGGTTCAGCGTTGGCGCTTCAAAGCGGGTACGGGAATATCAACCCGTTGTCCATCGACTACGCCTGTCGGCCTCGCCTTAGGTCCCGACTTACCCTGGGCAGATCAGCTTGACCCAGGAACCCTTGGTCAATCGGCGCAAGAGTTTCCCACTCTTGTATCGCTACTCATGCCTGCATTCTCACTCGTGTACCGTCCACGACTGGTTTCCACCGCCGCTTCACCCGGCACACGACGCTCCCCTACCCATCACAGCAGGCGTTGGCCCTTCATGCTGCAATGACACGACTTCGGTGATGTGCTTGAGCCCCGCTACATTGTCGGCGCGGAATCACTTGACCAGTGAGCTATTACGCACTCTTTCAAGGGTGGCTGCTTCTAAGCCAACCTCCTGGTTGTCTCTGCGACTCCACATCCTTTCCCACTTAGCACACGCTTAGGGACCTTAGTCGGTGTTCTGGGCTGTTTCCCTCTCGACCATGGAGCTTATCCCCCACAGTCTCACTGCCACGCTCTCACTTACCGGCATTCGGAGTTTGGCTAAGGTCAGTAACCCGGTGAGGCCCATCGCCTATCCAGTGCTCTACCTCCGGCAAGAAACACGTGACGCTGCACCTAAATGCATTTCGGGGAGAACCAGCTATCACGGAGTTTGATTGGCCTTTCACCCCTAACCACAGGTCATCCCCCAGGTTTTCAACCCTGGTGGGTTCGGTCCTCCACGAAGTCTTACCTCCGCTTCAACCTGCCCATGGCTAGATCACTCCGCTTCGGGTCTTGGGCATGCAACTCAAACGCCCTATTCGGACTCGCTTTCGCTACGGCTACCCCACACGGGTTAACCTCGCTACACACCGCAAACTCGCAGGCTCATTCTTCAAAAGGCACGCAGTCACGGCCCGCCAGCAAGCTGACGAACGACGCTCCCACGGCTTGTAGGCACACGGTTTCAGGTACTATTTCACTCCGCTCCCGCGGTACTTTTCACCATTCCCTCACGGTACTATCCGCTATCGGTCACCAGGGAATATTTAGGCTTAGCGGGTGGTCCCGCCAGATTCACACGGGATTTCTCGGGCCCCGTGCTACTTGGGTATTCTTCAAGCGAGCCGTACAGATTTCGTCTACGGGGGTCTTACCCTCTACGCCGGACCTTTCGCATGTCCTTCGACTATCCATACGGTTTCTGACTCGCCGACCGGCCGGCAGACCGATCAAGAAAAAACCCACGACCCCGAAACGGCAACCCCTGCCGGGTCTCACACCATTCCGGTTTAGCCTCATCCGGTTTCGCTCGCCACTACTCCCGGAATCACGGTTGTTTTCTCTTCCTGCGGGTACTGAGATGTTTCACTTCCCCGCGTTCCCTCCACACTGCCTATGTGTTCAGCAGCGGGTGACAGCCCATGACGACTGCCGGGTTTCCCCATTCGGAAACCCCCGGATCAAAGCCTGGTTGACGGCTCCCCGGGGACTATCGTGGCCTCCCACGTCCTTCATCGGTTCCTGGTGCCAAGGCATCCACCGTGCGCCCTTAAAAACTTGGCCACAGATGCTCGCGTCCACTGTGCAGTTCTCAAACAACGACCAGTCACACACCCTCAACACTCCGAAGAGCGCCTCGAGTGAGGCCGGCACTGAGACAACGGTCAACCGTTCCCTCAGGACCCAACAACGTGCCCGACACAG
>NZ_JBVIRL010000084.1:0-4702 GCF_055576085.1 Kitasatospora sp. NPDC033851
ACCGCAGACTCCCGCCCACGACCAGGACGAGCACCCCGGACAACCGTCACGCCAGCCCCTCCGACCAGCATGTTCGAAGATGGCGAAGGCTCATTAGGCCGCGTGCCGTATCTTCCGCGGGCTGCACGACCAGGAAGTACCGGATGGGGAGGAAGAAGTTGCTGCTGATCGGCGACGACTGGGCCGAGGACCACCGCGACGTCGAGATCCAGGACGCCACCGGCCGCCGCCTCGCAACCGCGAGGCTGCCCGAGGGCGCGGAGGGGATCGCCAGGTTCCACGAGGTCGTGGCCAAACACGCCGATGAGGAGCCCGACCCGGCCGATGTGTTCGTCGGGATCGAGACGGACCGCGACACCTGGGTGCAGGCCCTGATCGCCGCCGGTTACCAGGTCTACGCGATCAACCCCAGGCAGGTCGCCCGCTTCAAGGAGCGGTACGGCACCTCCGGTGCCAAGAGCGACAAGGGCGACGCCCACGCGCTGGCCGACATGGTCCGCATCGACCGCGACCAACTGCGGCCGATCGCGGGCGACAGCGACCAGGTCCAGGCCGTCAAGGTCGTCGCCCGGGCCCACCAGACCCTGATCTGGGAGCGCACCCGCACCTTCCAGCGGCTTCGCAACACGTTGCGCGAGTACTTCCCCGCCGCTCTGAACGCCTACGCGAGCCTGGAGCTGACCAGCACCGACGCGCTGGAACTGCTGATCAAGGCGCCCACGCCGCAGGCAGCGACGAAGCTGACCCGCACCCAGATCGCCGCGGTCCTGGCCCGGGCCCGGCGACACAACCGGGACCAGAAGGCCGGGGCGATCCAGGCCGCGCTGCGCGAGAAGCAGCTGGAGCTGCCAGGGCCGGTGGCCGCCGCCTACGCGGCCGCCACGACCGCCCACGCCCGTCTCCTGATCGCGCTGAACGAGCAGATAGCCACGATGGAAGAGCAGGTGAAGGCGCATTTTCTCGCGCACCCGGACGCTGAGATCTACCTCTCGATGCCCGGCATCGGGGAGATCACCGGCGCCCGGGTGCTCGCCGAGTTCGGGGACGACCCCACCCGCTACAGCTCCGCCAAGGCCCGCAAGAACTACGCCGGAACCAGCCCCGTCACCCGAGCCTCCGGCAAGAGCCATAACGTCCAGGCCCGCTACGTGCGCAACAACCGGCTCGCCGACGCTCTCCAGCGCCCGGCATCCTCCGCCCTGCGCGCCTCACCCGGCGCCCGCCGCTACTACGACAAGCAGCGCGCCCGGGAAGCCGGCTACAACTCCGCCCTCCGCCAGGTCGGTAACCGGCTCGTCGGCATCCTCCACGGTTGCCTCAAGACCCGCACCCACTACGACGAAGCGATCGCCTGGTCGCATCACGCCCAACTCCCTGCCGCTTGACCTCAAACGTCATGGGGTGTCTGACCAGCCGGTCTACATGATCGCCGGGACTTTGAAACACCCCTGCCTCGTGCGGACGGTCAGGCGTGGCTCACAAAAAATCCAGTACCGGCCGTAGCTCATCGACGGCCGCCTGGCTGCGACCGGACTGATCGCCGACATCGCCAGTTCAACCCGGTAAGTAGGAAATTCTAATCGAGGGTCTTTAGATTAGTGGCGATACTTTCAACGACGCTGCGCGTGACGTCGGTTTCACCCGCGCCTATGACTTGCTGATAGAAGGTGCGGTCGGCGATGGGAAGATGCAGGACGCTGAGGTGGATGTCGTCCTTGTTGCCAGCGACCTCATCTTGCGTAACCTTGACGTCCGTGAGCCCATTTTCCTCCAAGAGGTTCCCTATAATTCCTTTCAACTCCTCAATTCCATCACCCAAGTGGTCGCTGAGCGTCATCTGGCGCGTTTGGATCCACAAGAATGCCATCACAACACCCCACTAAGAGTGTGAGCCAATTATTTCGTACACAAACGGGCAGGGAGATGATCGGCGCCAAGTCAAGGCGCCCCATGTGCAGTCTTTTGTCGAGTCGAGAACGCTTTCGAGTTCCCGCACATGGCCGTTGTATCCGTTGTGCGCGCCCTCATCTCAATGAGAGCACCGTCGAAGGCTCTAAGCAATCGGTGTCGGAGCCGATGTGATCTCGGCGCACTCAGGTCCTGTAGCCGTTCGGCGTCTGGGATGGTGGGCGAATCAACTTTCAAGAAGGTTGGAAGTTTATTTAGACTCAGTCCGCTCCCGCCTCGTCGTCCCCGTCCGTGTCCGTCGAGCGGGCCACCGACCAGCTCGCGGTAGTCGTGCCCAGGCTGGGGTCGTCGTGATCAGCTCCGTAAACCCGGCCTCGCAGCAGTGCCTCGTCGTCCATGGTGGTCAGCTTTCCAGCCCGCACCGACACCACGCCGGCCAGTCGGCGGTGGCGGGTCACCACCAAGCCGGTTCGGGGACGGTGTCCTGGCCGTCGTCGTGGCCGTGGTCGGCGCTGTGGCGGCCGGCCTCCAAGGCCTGGGTCTCGTCGCGGAGCAGCTCGGTGATCCAGTCGGCGACGCCGGCGGGGATGCGGAGAGTGCGCTGTTCGAGTTCGTAGGGGGTGCCGATGGTCAGCCAGACGTCGGCGCCTGCGCCGGGGGCGGGGGCAGCCTGGGCGAAGCCTTCGAGGGCGTCGGCGAGGTCGGCGGCAGCGCCCTCGCTGTCGGTGCCGGTGTTCACCAGCGTGCCGGGCCGTCGGGGTCAACTCCCGTTCAACCGGCACCCCTCAAGATCGGAGCGATACCAGTCGCTCAGGGCTGGCCCACAGTGTCAGCTGCATGCTCCTTGAGGAATGCGCCCGCATGGGCTGCGGCTTCCTCCGCGGTCGCGTAGCACGCCCCGTCGCCGGCCGCACCAAATGCTCCGTCTGCGCCCTCGCCCGTCCAGCTCCAGCCGCCGGATGGCGCCTGGACCAGTTCGGCAGTCCCGCCGAAGATTTCAAGGTTGGTCGGGCGCGCTGTCGGAAGCGCCGGGCGGGTGATGGCGTCGGGCCACTTCTTGCGGGCGCCCTGACGGGTGATGCCCCACACGGCTCCCAACTGCTCGTAACTTGCCCCATAGGAGCCGGCCGTCGCTGCCGCGTTCGCGGTCAGTCGCTTGACCTCCGCGTCCACCGCTCTCCAAGCGGCAAGGACCGACAGGGCCACCGCTACGGGGTCCGCGTCCCACATGCGGTCCGCGGAAAGCCCGGTCTCTCGAGAGCGAATGGCCGAGGCCAATGGGTTCAAGGCCTCATACAGAGCCTTGTCGAGTTCTACCTGTTCTTCTCGGGTGATCTCAGGCAGCATCATGCGACAACTATAGTTCACGACTCCAGGGATGACAACTATAGTTACCATCTGGCGATGTGATCGCGCCCCCGCTCGGCCTAGATCTGCTGCTGCCCGAGGCCTTGCCGAAGCGCCTGATCAAGACTCACGTTCGATCAGCACCGCCCAAGATCGGAACGACAACAACCACTGAGCTTGTTGTTTAACCTCGCAGGTCACCCAACCTGCTGATCTGCGGTTCTTCGCGAGACAGCAGAGGCGGCCGCCCCTCACGCTTCGAGATGTCGAGTAACGAAGCTGAAGGAACGGCCGCTGGTGACGAGTCTCCCTGTGCAACTGCCCGCCGTCGAGCAGTGGGGTGTGCTGTCCCGCTTTCGGATGGACTTCTACGAGTGCCTGTACACGCGTGCGGACGTGCTCTTCGAGCTCACCGACGCGCTGCTGTGCACGGACGGGCCGGTCAGGACGCTGGTGGACCTGTCGCTGGCGGCCGAGCATCGGCGTGGGCACGGCGCGATGTACGCCGCGCTGGACCGGGGCTGGCTCGAGCCCGCCCGACTGCGCCGCGCGCTGGCTGCCCTTCCGATACCCCGTCTCGCTGACGGGCGCATCGCCCTGGCCGTCGATGTCTCTAACTGGCTCCGCCCCGACGCGCCGACCAGCGATGACCGCCTGTTCTGCCATGTCTACGGGCGCGGCCGCAGCGCGGACCAGCTGATCCCCGGCTGGCCCTACTCCTTCGTACTGAAGTTGAATCCGTGATGTCGCTCGGATGGGTGAAGCAATAGCGTTCGCCTGCCGGCGGAGGGTTGGCCCCGGTAGTCATGTGCTGTGAGGTATGCACAGGGCGGCGGTCTGACCGACGCGGAGAGAGCCGCGCGGGAGCGGATCCGGCAGCAGGCGGTGGAACGTTTCGAGACCGGGGAGAAGAGCCGGGACATCGCGGCCGCGCTGCGGGTGAGTGTGCGCTCGGTGGAGCGCTGGCGCCGGCAGTGGCGCGAGGGCGGCGCAACGGGAATCGCCTCGAAGGGCTCGCCCGGTCGTCCGAAGCTGTCCGATGCCCAGATCACCCGGCTGGAACGGGAGTTGGAGCGTGGGCCGCTGGTCCACGGGTGGGCGGACCAGCGGTGGACACTCGCGCGGGTGAAGACGTTGATCGGCCGCCTGTTCCACGTGAGCTACACGGTGGAGGGGACCTGGCAGTTGCTGAAGCGGCACGGTTGGTCCTGGCAGCAGCCGGCCCGCCGGGCGATCGAGCGTGATGACGCGGCCGTCGAGTTGTGGAAGAAGGAGACGTGGCCGCGGGTAAAAGCGTCGCGGCGGCCCGCGGGGCCTGGCTCGTCTTCGAGGACGAAGCCGGGCAGTCGATGGGTTCAGTCAAGATTTTCGTGATGCGGTGACGGAGCGTCATGCTGATCAGCTGACGTGCTCTGCCCGTACTCCGGTGCGCTGGTGACGCGCCGGT
>NZ_JBVIRL010000085.1:0-4452 GCF_055576085.1 Kitasatospora sp. NPDC033851
TGATTTTGTCGGGTCATATGAGAGCCACTGCTCCGGGGTGAACGGGAGCCAGGTCTAGGCCGTTCGTGGTGGAGACGTACTCGACCATGGCGGGTGTTCTTCGGCGAGTTCGGGAGCCATTCCGACGAGATCGGGAGCCACTGATCGGGTGACCTGGTGCGCCTGAGCGGAGTGTCCGTAGGGACCGGGGCCTGAAGCGTCGGTAGCTTGTCATCGCGGGCCCGGGTCGCCTCCCTGACAAGTCGCGGCCAGGGGCTCGCCTCTGGATGTGCCGAAGGGCTGGACCCGTGAGTCCAGCCCTTCGTGCTGCTGGTGGTGTGTCGGCGTACGGCTGAAGAACCGCCTCGCCGTGATCGAACGGCACGCCGACGTCGGCCTGACCACCGGCGAGCCGAAGGCGTTTCACGGACGCGGGTCGCACTCGTCCCAGAATGCCTCCGAATAAGCAGGCGCCAGTCAGGGCCCGACAAGCACTGGTGTGGCGACCTCGACCGGTCATCGTTCGGCGGCCCGCGGAGCCGCTTGCTCGTCAGCGACTGTGCTCCTAGCGGTAGATCCCCTCGGGGGCCTGTCCTGAGGCTCCCCCCGGCTGTCGGTGGCGACTGACGGCGCCGATAATGATCTTGATCGCAAGGCCGAGGACGACGAGATCGGCGATCATCTGCCCGGTGACCACGAGCCGAGCTGCCTCGCTTTTGGCCGTGATGTCGCCGAATCCGACCGTCGAGAAGACCGTTACGGCGAAGTACAACCCGTCAGTGTGCGTCAGCGACCCGCCGAAGTCGCCGGCCGACATCGCGGCCATGACGACATATGTGCTCGCGAACAGCAGTAAGAACAACGGAACGCTGGTGGCCAGGGCTTCGACGGCCCGCAGTCCCGGGAACGGTGACCGGATGATCGAGCGGACCTGAGAGGCGACCAGTCCGATGAATGCCACCAGCCCGATGACCAGCATCGTGACGGCGGGCCATGTCGAGGAGTGGTTCAGGGGGAGCAGAAAGTACAAGGTCACCAGCGCGGTGGCGGATCCCACGATCCGCAGAGCAGCCCACACGATCATGCGGTGCGAGGGTTTGGCCTCCCGCCGGGTGTCCGGCCCGGGGCCGGCGCTGTCAGTCACTGGTCGCGGTGTGTGTTGGAGGACTTCTCACCGACAGCGGCGCGCACCCAATCGTGAGCGCTACCGGGGTCGAGGGAGGCGAGGAACTCCGTGAGCGAGCCGTCCCAGCTGTCTTTCGCACGTTCGGCCGCTGCTGCGGCGACCATCTGCCGGGTGTCTGTGTCCTCGCAGCGAACCAGCGTGATGGCGGCATGGGGGCCGGCTTCCGCGAGGATCCTGTGGGCTTGGTGCTCGGTGGATCCGACGTGTCCTTCCCGCACTTCAGCGGTGCGGGCCCCGACCCTTGCCCCTTTCAGCGTGGAGAACAGACCCATGAATCCGACCGTCCAGGAGAGGGAGATGCGGAGCAGGGCGCTCGCAAAGCCGTTGGCCGTCAGCACACGAGACTGAGTTAGCTTCAGCGAGCCGTCGGTGTTTGCGCTGACCACTGCAGCTGTCGTGCGGCCCTTGCGGGCCTTCCTGCGGAAGCCTCGCCCGAGCGACGCCAGCATGTGTTCGGCGCGGTGGCGGTTGTCGAAGCTGGCGATAACTACCGATTCCTGCCCAGATTGCCCGACCGAGGCGGTCTCTGACGTCATAGGTGCGTCCTTCGTAGCCGAGTGACTTGATGAGTACGTGGACAGGCGGGTCAGTTCGGGGAGGGGAAGAGGGATTCCTGGGTGGCCTGGTAGCGGTAGGACTCGGTGCCGGTCTGGATCAGGGTGCAGCGGAAGGTGATCCGGTCGGCGATGGCCGCGCAGAGGCGGGCGTCGCCGAAGGTCTTGTCCCATTCTGTGAAGGGTGAGTTCGTGGCGACGGCGGTGGCCTTGCGCTCCTCGCGTTCGGTGAAGATCTGGAACAGCAGCTTCGCGCCCTTGCGGTCCAGGTTGAGGTAGCCGAACTCGTCCAGGCAGAGAAGGTCGATCTTGCTGTAGCGGGCGATCACGGAGGACAGGCGGCGGTTTGCGTCGGCCTCGGCGAGCTCGTTCACCAGCGCGCTGGTGGTGGTGTAGCGCACCGACAGGCCGGTCTCGGCGATCGCGGTGCCGATGCCGATCAGCAGGTGGGACTTGCCGGTGCCGGAGTCGCCGATCAGCACCAGCGGCCGACCCTCGCGCACCCAGGTCGGGGACTTCAGGTCCGCGACGACCTCCGGGGTGACGTTCGGGTTCTTCGCGAAGTCGAAGTCCTCCAGCCGCTTGGGCCGCGGGAAGCGGGCCAACCTGAGCAGTCGCTGCTGGCGGCGGAGGTCCCGGTCGGTCAGCTCGGCCTGCAGCATGTCCAGCAGGAACTGCTTGTAGGTGGCCTGCTCGCGGCGGGCGCCGGCGGCCAGGTCGATGAACCGCTCGCGGAAGGCCGGCAGGCGAAGCTCGCGGCATGCCTCGTCGATGAGCATGTCCTCCGGATCGCCCGGCAGCGACATCCTGCGGCCGGGGACCCTGCCGTCGGTGTCCTGCTCGTCGTCCTGATCGGTGACGGTGATGGTCGGGCTCATGCGCCGTGGCCTTTCTGGGTCTGGCTGTCGCGGCCGGCGACCGGGCTCAGCAGTCGGTCGTACTTGCTCATGTCGGGCATTCCCTGGCGCGGGTCGGGCGGCAGGCGGCGCGCGTGCAGGGAGATCACCCGGGCCCCACCGTCGGCAGCCGCCGGACCGTCCTGGGCCACCTCGTCCGCGTCGGCCAGCAGCTCGGCGTCGTCCGCGTCGGTGCCCTCCATCGCCTTGCGGGCCTCGATGGCGACCAGGTCGGTGGAGACCGACCCGATCCGCAGGCAGGTCTCCATCGCCGCGACCAGCGCCTCACCGGGCAGCTGGCGGTGCAGCAGCAGCACCTCGATCAGCATCCGGGTGCCCTCGCGGTCGCCGGCCTTCTTCTTCGCCGCCGCCCAGAACGCCTCGTGGACCTTGGTGAAGCCGCCCTCCGCCCGGGCCTGCGCGAGTGCCGAGGCCCCGGCGAACGCGCCCGGCTTGACCAGCAGGATCTCCAGGTAGTGGTCCAGGAAGTCGTGGTAGGTGTAACGCCTGGTCAGCCGCGGGTGGCGGGCGACGACCTTGCGCCCGTCGAACACCCACAACTCGTTCGCCCGCAGCTTGACCCGCACCTTCGCGCCGATGAACTTCGCCGGCACCGAGTAGTAGCACTGCCGCACCGTGATCCGGGAGTTGCGTGCGACCACCGGCGTCAGGTCGATCCCGCAGTCGTAGTCGTCCGCCGGCAGCGGCCGAAGCCGCTCGCGATCGGCCTCGAAGTCGAACCCGATCGAAGTCGGCCGGCCGTGGATGTGCCGGGCGTCCTCGGCGACGTCGATCGCCGCCAGGCGCTCGTTCAGCTCCGCCAGCGACTCCACCACCGGCGGCGGGACCAGGTGCTTGCGGCGGAACCTCCCGCCCTCGTGCTCCACCCCGCCCTTCTCGTGGGCCCCGTCCTCGCCCGGCGCGCAGTAGAACGCCGAGAACTGGTACCAGGACTTGAACGACGCCCACCGCGCCGACTCCAACCTGGAGCGGCCGAACAGCACCTGCTTGACGGCCGGCTTCAAGTTGTCGTAGCGGATGTGCACTGACGGCACCCCGCCCAGCACCGTGAACGCCTCCAGGTGCCCTTCCAAGAACGCCTCCTGCGAGGCCGTCGCGTAGACCCGGTGCACCGCCTTGCCCGAGTAGGACAGCCGCAGCGTGAACAGCACGCACTTGCGCCGCTGCCCGGCCAGGTCCAGCCAGAAGTCCGCGAAGTCGACCTCCGCCTCCTCCCCCGGCCGCTTCGCCTGCGGCACCATCCCGTCCAGGTGCCGGCGCCCCTCCAGGGCCTCCGCCCGGATCTGCGGGCGCCGCTTGGAGACGTAGTCCCAGACCGTGGTGTTCCGGGCCAGCTCGAAGTCGTGCTCCGCGGCCAGCCGCTCGATGATCCGCGGGACCGTGTGCTTCTGCTTCGACGGCGCGTCCAGGTCCTCGCGCAGCATCGCGTCGATGAAGCCCTTCACCGGCTCCAACACGCTCTTGCGCGGCGGCGGCGACTTGCGTTTCGGCGGCACCGGCGACTCCAACGCCCTCTTCACCGTGTTCCGCGACACCTTGAACCGCGCGGCGAGCTCCCGCCCCGACAGCCCCTGCTCGCGCTGAGCCCGGCGGATCCTCTCGAACAGCCACTCACGTGACCTGTGCACCAGCGGTCTCCCTGACCTGGACCGTGATCAACAGGCACAGCGTGACGGCCGAACAGCCCAAGCCCTCACGATTACTCTGAAAGCGGCATGTTCCACACCATCACACCTACTGGCTCCCGAACTCACCGAAGAACCACTGGCTCCCCAACAGACCGAATCCGTGGCTCTACTTCACCCCGGTGAAAACA
>NZ_JBVIRL010000086.1:0-4351 GCF_055576085.1 Kitasatospora sp. NPDC033851
CTCCCGGAACACCGCCTCCGAGCCGTACAACTCCCCACCCATACCCACCCACTGCGCACCCTGCCCCGGAAACACGAACACCGAACGACCCAGCGGACGGGCGGTCCCGGTGACCAGACCCGGCGCCGACCGGCCCTCCGCCAGTGCCTCCAACGCCTCCACACCGCTCAGCACCGCACGGTGATCGAAACGCGACCGCCCCGCCAACGCCCGACCCACCGCAGCCGCGCCGACCCCCGGATGCCCGGCCAGGAACGCCCCCAGCCGACGCGCCTGCTCCCGCAACGCCACATCCGACTTCCCCGACAACACCCACGGCACCACCCCGCCCGCGGACCCCGTCGAAACCCGGACCGGCTCCTCACCAGCCGCCTCGATCACCACATGCGCGTTCGTACCGCTGATGCCGAACGCCGACACGCCGGCACGGCGGGGACGCCCCGTCTCCGGCCACGGCCGGGCCTCGGTGAGCAGTGAGACACGACCCGCCGACCAGTCGACGTGGGAGGTCGGCGCGTCCACGTGGAGGGTCCGCGGCAGTTCACCGTGCCGCATCGCCATGACCATCTTGATCACACCCGCCACGCCGGCGGCGGCTTGCGTGTGGCCGATGTTCGACTTCACCGACCCCAGCCACAACGGCTCATCCCGCCCCTGACCGTAGGTCGCCAGGAGTGCCTGCGCCTCGATGGGGTCGCCAAGGGTGGTGCCGGTGCCGTGGGCCTCCGCCGCGTCCACGTCCGCCGTCGACAGTCCGGCATTCGCCAACGCCTGCCGGATGACGCGTTCCTGGGACGGACCATTCGGCGCCGCAAGCCCGTTCGACGCGCCGTCCTGGTTCACCGCCGAGCCCCGGACGACCGCCAGCACCCGGTGGCCGTTACGGCGGGCGTCGGACAGGCGTTCCAGCAGCAGCAGGCCGGCGCCCTCACCCCAGCTGGTGCCGTCGGCCGCCTCGGCGAACGCCTTCACCCGGCCATCGGCGGCAAGCCCCCGCTGCCGCGAGAACTCGACGAACCCCGCCGGCGTCGCCATCACCGTCACGCCACCGGCCAACGCCAGCGAACACTCCCCCGCCCGCAATGCCTGCGCCGCCAGATGGATCGCCACCAGCGACGACGAGCACGCCGTGTCCACCGACACCGCCGGACCCTCCAGCCCCAGCAGGTACGACACCCGCCCGGACGTGGCGCTGGTGGCTGTTCCGGTGGCGAGAAAACCTTCGAGGTCCGGCGGCGGCTGGTTGCCGTAGCCGGAGGACCACAGGCCGGTGAACACGGCTGTGCGGCTGCCGCCGAGTGTGGTCGGGTCGATGCCGGCGTACTCGAAGGTCTCCCAGGCGGTTTCCAGCAGCACCCGCTGCTGCGGGTCCATCGCCAACGCCTCGCGCGGCGAGATACCGAAGAACCCGGCATCGAAGCCGGCGCCGTCGGCGAGGAAGCCGCCCGATCGGCTGTAGGTCGTGCCCGGCCGGTCCGGGTCAGGGTCGTAGACGACGTCCCATCCACGGTCCGGCGGGAATGCGGTGATCGCGTCGGCACCGTCCGCGACGAGCCGCCACAGGTCGGCCGGGCACTCCACTCCGCCCGGGTAGCGGCAGCCCATGCCGATGATCGCGATCGGCTCGCGCGCGGCCTCCTCCATGTCGGCGAGGCGCTTACTGAGCACTCCCAGGTCGGCCGTGGCGCGCTTGAGGTAAGTGCGGAGCTTCTCTTCGTCAGACATCGCTACTGCTCCTCAGCGTTTCGGGACTCGCCCGATCGGATGACCTCGGTCCTGCGGTGCGCATCGTCCAGAAGGCTGAACAGTTCGTCGTCGCTGGCCTCGTCGACACCGGCCGCGGAGCCGGTGCGTTTGCCGGTCCAGGCCGCGAGTAGTGCTTCGAGGCGGGCCGCGACGGTCTCGTAGTCGGCGTCGGCGGCTGCCGCGTCCAGGGTGGACTTGAGCTGGTCGAGTTCGGCGAGCAGGGGGTCGGGTTCGGTGCCGTGCAGCCGTGTGTGCAGGGAGGCGGCGAGGCGGGTTGGTGTCGGGTGGTCGAAGACGAGCGTGGCGGGCAGGCGCAGGCCGGTGTCCGCGTCGAGCTGGTTGCGCAGTTCCACGGCGGTGAGCGAGTCGAACCCGATGTCGGTGAACGCCTGGTCGGGGTTGACCGCCTCCGGTGACGAGTGCCCCAGGACGAGGGAGACCTGGCCCACGACGAGTTGCAGCACGTCGGCCTGCGTCCACACGCGGTCGGCGGTCTGCCTGCGCCGGGGCCGTACCAGCTCCCGCAGCAGGGCGGGCGGATCGCCGGCGCGGCGCAGCGCCGACAGGTCGAACCTGACGGGGGCGAGGGTGGGGGTGCCCGCGGTCAGCGCGGCGTCGAACAGGGCCAGCGCGTCCGTCGTCGGCAGCGGCCGTACGCCGGCCCTCGCCAGGCGGTGCCGGTCGCTGGCGGTCAGACCTCCGGTCATGCCGCTGGCCTCTGCCCAGTAGCCCCAGGCGAGCGACACGGCCGGCTGTCCCTGGGCGTGCCGGTGTGCGGCGAGGCCGTCGAGGTACGCGTTCGCCGCCGAGTAGTTCGCCTGGCCCGCGCCGCCCAGCACACCGGCCGCCGACGAGAACAGCACGAACGCCTCCAGGTCCGAGGTCAGTTCGTGGAGGTGCCGCGCCGCGAGGGCCTTCGGCTCCCACACGCGCGCGAACTGCTGCGGGGTGAGGGATTCCACGACGGTGTCGGCCAGCGTGCCCGCGGCGTGGATCACCGAGGTGACCGGGTGTTCGGCGAGCAGCCGCGCCACCGCCTCGCGGTCGGACACGTCGCACGCCACGATGTCGGCGGTCGCGCCCAGCGCGGCCAGGTCGGCGGTCAGCGCGGCCGCGCCGGGGGCGTCCGGGCCGCTCCGGCTGACCAGCAGCAGGTGCCGCACGCCGTGCCGTACGGCGAGGTGGCGGGCGATCGTGCCGCCCAGGGTGCCGGTGCCGCCGGTGACGAGCACCGTGCCCTCGGGGCTGAGCGGCGAGGGCAGCGGTTCGGTCCGCGCCCGTTCGAGGCGGGGGACGTGAACGGCGCCGACGCGGATCGCGAGCTGGGGTTCGTCACCGGCCAGCCGGACCTCGTCGCCGTCGTCACCGTCGACCAGCACGAACCGGCCGGGGTGCTCGGTGGCGGCCGACCGGACCAGGCCCCAGACGGCGGCGGCCTGCGGGTCGACGTCCTCGCCCGGACGGACCGGCACGGCGTTGCGCGTGGCGATCACCATGCGCGGGGTGTCCGTGGTGAGGAAGTCCTGGATCACCCGCAGGGTCTCGACGGGCGAGGTGGCGTGGTGGACCGGGATGTCCGGTTCGGTGGTCGCCGCTTCCAGGACCGGCCACACCACCTGGTACGGCACGTCCCGCGTGGTGGCCCCGGCCGGCCGGCGCAGGGTCAACGAGGCGATCTCGGCGATCGGCGCGCCCGACTGGTCGGCGAGGCCGATCGCGCAGGAGTCCTGGCCGGTCATGGTCAGCCGGACCCTGGCGTGCTCGGCGCCGCGCCACCAGGAGATCCCGGCGAAGGAGAACGGCATCTTCGCCCGGTCGTCGGCGACGGTCACGGTCTGGATCGCGGCGTCGAGCAGGGCGGGGTGCAGGGCGAACCGGGTGTCACCGGGGGGTACAGCCACCTCCGCGTAGAGGGTGTGGCCCTCGCGCCAGGCCGCTCGCAGGCCTTGGAAGGCCGTGCCGTAGGCGAATCCGGCGTCGGCCAGGTTGTCGTAGAAGGCGTCGAGGTCGACGGCTTCGGCGTGCGGCGGCCACTGCCGTGCCCAGGGCTCCCGCGGTGCGACGGGTACGGCGCCCAGGGTCCCGGTGGCGTGCCGTACCCACTCGCCGTCCGCGCGCGAGTGGATCGAGACGCTGCGCCGGCCCGCCCGGTCGGGGCCGACGGTCACGGACACCTGCACGCCGTCCGCGACCACCAGCGGTGTCTCCAGCGTCAGGTCCTCGACCGCCGGGCAGCCGACGTGTTCGCCGGCCCGGAGCGCCAGGTCCACGAACGCCGCGCCGGGCAGCAGGGGCGAGCCCGAGATGACGTGTTCGGTGAGCCACGGCTGCGCGGTGGTGGCGAGTTGTCCCGTCAGCACCACGCCGTTGTCGTCGGGGAGTTCCATGGCGTCCCGCAGCAGCGGGTGGTCGATCCGGCCGTCACCGGTCGGTGCCGGGGTGGTGGGCTGGAGCCAGTAGTGCTGGTGCTGGAAAGCGTACGAAGGCACACGCACGCCCGACGTCCCCGCCGTCGTGGCCGCGGGCGGCGTCCAGCGCACGGAACCATCCACCCACAACCGCCCCAGCCCCGCGAACAACCGCTCCGGAGAATCACCACCACGCC
>NZ_JBVIRL010000087.1:0-4123 GCF_055576085.1 Kitasatospora sp. NPDC033851
CACGCCCTCCCGGTCCGTGGTGTGGTCGTCCGCGAAACGACGGTCACCCGTCGCGTCCGGCACGTACTTCACACAGACAACGATCCTCAAGCTCACGGCCTTGTCTCCTGTACTGGTCTCGTCCGGCGGCTGCGGCTGTGCAAGCGGGCGCGAACACGGAACGCACCCGCTCCGGGCAGCGAATTCCCGTGCCGGTCCGGAACTTCCTGGCAGCATACTCGCCGGTAGCTCAGTGGTCACTACTGGCCAGTAGCTTACGCCGGGCGACTGCGCCCGCCGCCTGCGCACATCCTGCCCCAGGCAGGGCGCGACTCCACCTGACGGGGCGGACCGGCAGGGACAGGATTCCGCTACGACGGGAATCCATCGCAACGGGATTCCTACGCGACGGGTTCCCCTGCGACAGGTTCCTTTGCGACGGGGCTCCTCAGACCGCCTGGCCGAGCGCCGCAATCACGTCCGCCCTGCGCGGCTGCCCCACCGCCCGGCGCACCACCCGGCCGTCCGCGTCCAGCACCAGGACGGTCGGCGTCCGCCTGATCTGCAGCCGACGGACCAGCTCCAAGCGCGCCTCGGCGTCCACCTCGACGTGCTCGACCCCCTCGACCATCCCGGCCACCTCCGAGAGCACCCGCCGGGTGGCCCGGCACGGCTGGCAGAAGACCGTCGAGAACTGCACCAGCGTCGCCCGCACGCCGAGCGGCCCGCCCAGCTCCGCCTCCGACAGCCGTACCGTCCCGTCAGTGGTGCGCACCCTCATCCTTCCGTCGAGCCCGGCCCGCAGCAGCCCGAACGTGGTCGCGACCGCCAGCACGACAACGCACGCCACCAGCCCGGTCATCCCCCCAGTCTGCGCCAGCCACGACGGGCCCCGAAAGACGGTCGACCGCCGGGGGCGGGCCGCGTACGATCGGCCGGTGGACTCCGAGCGCTCCTCACCGCCGTTGCCGACCGCCCGCCGCGTCATCTCCCCGGGCCGGCCCACCGGACCCCACTGTCGCTGACGCCCCCGCCGCCACCTTCCGCCGCTGCCGCCCGTCGCGACCCTCCCGGAGCCCCCGTGCAGACCGACCCCCGCGGTCCCCGTTTCTCCGCCGCGCTCACCTCGGCCGTCCTGATCGCCGTCCTCCTCACCGGCAGCAGCGGACTCCTCGCCGCCCAAGCGCTCGTCTTCGCCCTCGGCGCGTTCGGCGGCTTACGGCTCTCCCCGTACGACTGGCTCTTCCGGATCCTCGTCCTGCCCCGCCTGGCCCCGCCGTCCGAGACCGAGGACGAGCGGCCGCTGCGCTTCGGGCAGGGCATCCTCCTGGTGTTCGCCGCGGTCGGCGCCCTCGGCCACGTCACCGGGGTGACCTGGCTCGGCCTGCTGGCCACCTCGGTCGGCCTCGCCTCCGCCTTCCTCAACGCCGCCTTCGGCTACTGCGTGGGCTGCGAGCTCTACCCGGTCGTCCGGCGCGCCCAGGGCCGCCTCACCGCCGGGGCCTGACCCGCCTCCGGCGGCCACCCCTAGCCCGGGGAACGGAAGAGTTCCCGGTCGAAGTTCATCACGGAGATCACACCGTGAAAATCGGCTTGACCGCACGCCTCAGGTGACAGCAGGCACTCGTTCGGGGGATCATCTCCGTGTATCACCCGTGACCGCCGCGGCGTGCCGTGCTCCGGTCGGCACCGCCCGCGCAACGTCACGGGCCCCCGCCGAACCGGGCTCCGGCCCGTGGAAGTCAGGACTGACCGTGGCAGAGTTCGTGTACCCGCCGGTGATCGGCGCCGCACTCACCGCCTTCCGCGCGCTCGACGTGCGAATCAAGATCGTGGGCGCCGAACACATCCCCGCCAAGGGGGGAGCGGTACTGGTCAGCAATCACATCAGTTACCTGGACTTTCTCTTCGCCGGCCTCGGCGCCTACCGCGGCGGCAACCGCAAGACCCGCTTCATGGCCAAGGACGACGTCTTCAAGCACCGGATCTCCGGCCCGCTGATGCGCGGCATGAAGCACATCCCGGTGGACCGCACCGACGGCCAGCCCGCGTACGAGGCCGCCGTGCGCGCCCTCAAGGCCGGCGAGGTGGTCGGGGTGTTCCCCGAGGCGACGATCAGCCGCTCGTTCATGCTGAAGAAGTTCAAGACGGGCGCCGCCCGGATGGCCGCCGACTCCGGCACCCCGCTGCTGCCCGTCGTGCTCTGGGGCACCCAGCAGCTCTGGACCAAGGGCCGCCCGAAGACGCTGACCAAGCGCCACGTCCCGGTCACCATCATGATCGGCGAACCGATTCACCTCGGGCCGGACGACAAGCCCGTCATGGTCACCAGACGACTCCGCGCCGCCATGAGCGAGATGCTCGACCAGGCCCAGCGCGAGTACCCCGGCAAGCCCTCCGGCCCGGACGACACCTGGTGGCTGCCCACCCACCTCGACGGCACCGCGCCCACTCTGGAGGTCGCCGAGGCCGAGGACGAGGCGGAGGCGCTCGCCAAGGCCGAGCGCCGCGCCGCCCGGGACTGACAAACCCTCCCCTCCCCTTCCGCTCCTCCGTGTGGCCTAGCGAGCGCGATCCGTCGCGTGTCGCCCGGCCTCCGACGCCCCCCGTCTGACACAGTGACAGCTCCTTTCAGGGGCCTTCGTCCTGAATCGGCGACGGGGGCACACGTCGAGCGGTCGGCAAGGTCGGAGGCAGAGATGGCACGGATCACTGGGACACGGCAGTCCCCCACAAGCAAGGCCCGCACTCGCGCAAGCGCAGGTGCGGGCCTTCTGCTTCTGGGCACCCTGCTCACAGGCTGCGGGGCCGAGCCCGGGGAGATCCCCCTCTCCGAGATCCGGCCGGAGTCCCCCTCCGCCACCCCGGAGCCGACGCCCGCCGCAACCCCCGGCGTGGTCGGCGCGGCAGCCGGAGCCCCCGCCGCGGCCACCGCGCACAACGGACTGATCGTCAGCCGGTCCTACACCGACTCCTCCCGCAGCACCAGCGCCATCGTCACCCTCTCCCCCGACGGCAGCGGCCAGCACCAGATCACCCAGCCACCGGACCGCGCCCGCGACGACCGACCCGACTGGTCCCCCGACGGCACCGCCGTCGCCTTCGACCGTACCGACCCGCAGACCGGCACCGCCCGGCTCTGGACGGTCGCCGCCTCCGGCGACGGCGCCCACCAGATCAGCCAGCTCTGCGACGACTCCAGCGGCGGCGCCGACTGCGCCAACGAGGACGAACGCGCCCCCGCCTTCTCCCCCGACGGCAAGCAGCTCGCCTTCAGCCGCTCCTGGGGCGCCCTGAACCCTGCCGACAACACCCGGACCCAGTACTCGGACCTCTACCTGATGAGCCCCGAAGGCACCGACGTCCAACGGCTCACCTTCCTCACCAACGACAAGCCCTACTCCGGCTCGGTCAGCAACCCCAGCTGGTCCCCCGACGGAAAACAGCTCACTTTCGAGTACCGCACCAGCGCCACCGGACAACCCGCCAACAGCCGGGCCATCTACGTCGTCAACACGGACGGCACCGGGCTCCGTCAGCTCACCCCCTGGGACCTGCGCGCCGGCGACCGTGCCGACTGGTCCCCCGACGGCACCAGGATCCTCTTCACCACCTACCCGGCCGGCCCCGACAACGCCCCCGGCGGCGCCATCTATACCGTCCACCCCGACGGCACCGCCATCGGCGCCCTCACCCCCGCCCCCTCGGACGCCTTCTACGGCGCCGCCGCCTACGCACCCGACGGCCAGTCCATCGTGTTCGCCCAGGCCCCCGCGGGCGCCGGCGCCGACCTCTACAGCATGCGGCCGGACGGCACGGGCGTCGCCCGCCTCACCAACAGCGCCGACAAGTGGCTCAACCACCCGGCCTGGGGCACGGCGGAACTCCCGGCTGCCCTATCTGCTCCGTCCACTCCGTCTGCCCCGTCTACTCCGACCCAGAGCGCCCAGCCCGAGGCCCAGCAGCCGGCCCAGGCCCAGGGACAGCCGCCGACGGAGGAGCCGCAGTCCGAGGACGAGTGAGCCGACGGGCCAGAAAGGCCTGGAAATGCGAAGAACCCCCATCCGGGATCCGGATGGGGGTTCTTCTGAATGATTGTTCGGCGGCGTCCTACTCTCCCACAGGGTCCCCCCTGCAGTACCAT
>NZ_JBVIRL010000088.1:0-4111 GCF_055576085.1 Kitasatospora sp. NPDC033851
CGCAGGTGCTGTGTGTCGAGCGGGTCGGGGTCGAGGACAACTTCTTCGACCTGGGCGGCGACTCGATCCTCAGCATCCAGGTCGTCGCCCGCGCCCGCAAGGCCGGACTCACCCTCACCTCGCGGGACATCTTCCAGCACCAGACGGTCGCCTCGCTGGCCGCCGCCCTCGGCGGCCCCACCGCCTCCGCCGCCCCCGTCCAGGACCAGCCGCCCGTGGAGGGCTCCGTGGTGCTCACCCCGATCCAGCGGTGGTTCTTCCGCACCCACCGCACGGCACCGCAACACTTCAACATGGCCGTCCACCTGGAACTCGCCCAAGCCGTCGACCACACCGCGCTCACCCGGGCGGTGGAGGCCCTGGTCGCGCACCACGACGCGCTGCGGCTGCGCTTCGAGCGCACCGGCGCCGGCTGGCGCCAGCGCAACCTCGCCGAGGACCGGACCGTACCGGTCGAGCACCACGACCTGTCCGCACTCGCGCCGGACGCCTGGCAGAGCGCGCTCGACACCATCACCGACACGATGCAGCACGGCTTCGACCTCGCCGACGGCCCGCTGATCCGCTTCGCCCTGATCGATCTCGGTGCGGGTGGGGTGCGGTTGGTGGTGGTGGCGCACCACCTGGTGGTGGACGGGGTGTCGTGGCGGGTGCTGCTGGAGGATCTGGCGGTGGCGTACGGGCAGGTGGTGTCCGGTGCCGCGGTGGATCTGGGCGTGAAGTCGGCGTCGTTCCAGGAGTGGGCGTACCGGCTGCGGGAGCTGGTGGAGTCGGGTGGTTTCGACTCCGAGCTGGCGTACTGGTCCGGTGTGGGCCAGGGGGTTGAGCCGGGTCTGCCGGTGGAGGGTGTGGCGGCGCGGCCCGGTGGTTTGCGGGTGGTTTCGGGCGCCTTGTCGGTGGAGGCGACGCGGGCGCTGTTGCAGCGGGTGCCGGGGGTGTACCGGACCCGGGTGAACGAGGTGTTGCTGGCGGTGCTGGCCCGGGTGCTGGGGGAGTGGACCGGCCGGGACCGGGTGCTGGTGGATGTCGAGGGGCATGGTCGTGAGGAGCTGTTCGCGGGCGTGGACGTCTCGCGGACGGTGGGCTGGTTCACCTCGGTGTTCCCGTTGGAACTGCCGGCGGGCGGCGACTGGGACGTGCTGGTCAAGGCGGTCAAGGAGCGGGTCCGTACGGTGCCGGGCCGCGGGATCGGGCACGGCGCCCTGCGCTACCTCGGCGATCAGGACTCCGCGGCCGGAGAACTGGGCGCGATCCGCCCGCAGGTGAGCTTCAACTACCTCGGCCAGTTCGACGGCCTGACCGGAGACGGCGACTTCTACCGGGCCATGCTGCCCAGCCCCGCCGGCGAGCACAGCCCGCTGGACCCCCGCTCCCACGTCCTGGATGTCGTGGGCCGGGTGGTGGACGGTCGGCTGCTGGTGGAGTGGGGCTGGCAGGAGGGCGTGTTCTCCGTTGCGGTGATCGAGGGGTTGTCCGCGGGTTTCGTGGCCGCGTTGGAGGAGTTCGTGGCGCACTGCGGGGTGCCGGGGGCGGGTGGGTTGACGCCGTCGGACTTCCCGCTGTCGGGGCTGGATCAGGCGGGTGTGGACCTGGTGGTCGGAGACGGCCGGGGGGTGGAGGAGGTGTTGCCGCTGTCGCCGATGCAGAGTGGCATGTTGTTCCACTCGCTGGTGGAGGCCGATTCTCCGGCGTACTTCGAGCAGTTGATGTTCACCGCCGATGGTGTGTCGGACGTGGGTGGGTTCGCCGCGTCGTGGCAGCGGGTGGTGGACGAGGTGCAGGCGCTGCGGGTGGGCGTCGTGTGGGAGGGCGTGCCGGAGCCGGTGCAGGTGGTGCGCCGGGGTGTGGTGCTGCCGGTGGAGGTGTTGGACTGGTCCTCGGTGGACGGGGACGGTCAGGCGGTGCGTTGGGACGCTCTGGTGGCGGCCGACCGTGAGCGGGGGCTGGATCTGCGGCAGGTGCCGTTGGCGCGGCTGACGTTGGTGACGGTGGCGCCGGGCCGGGTGCGTGTGCTGTTGACGTTCCATCACATCCTGTTGGACGGGTGGAGTCTGGCGCGGGTGCTGTCGCTGGTGTTCGACGATTTCGCGGCGCGTTCGGCGGGTTCGGCGCTGCCGCTGCTCTCCGGTGGTCGCGGTTTGGCGGCGCAGGTGGGCTGGTTGCGGGGTCGGGACGCGGGGGTGGCGGAGGAGTTCTGGCGCTCCGTGCTGGCCGGGTTCGAGTCCCCGGTGGCGCTGCCGTTCGACCGTCAGGTGGTGCGGGCGGGTCAGTCCCGTTCGACCGGCCGGGTCGGGGTGCGGCTGTCGCAGGAGCTGTCGGAGCGGGTGTTCGGGTTCGCGCGCCGGCATCGGCTGACGGTGAACGCGGTGGTGCAGGGCCTGTGGGCGCTGCTGCTGGCGGGCTGCTCGGGTCGTACCGACGTGGTGTTCGGGGCGACGACGTCGGGTCGTCCGGTGGAGCTGCCGGGTGCGGACGAGATGATCGGCGTGTTCATCAACTCCCTTCCGGTGCGGGTGGATCTGGACCCGCACCAGGGTGTGGTGGAGTGGCTGCAGGCGCTCCAGGCCGAGCAGGTCGAGGCCCGGCGCTTCGACTACCTCCCGCTCACCCGGATCCAGGCCGTCAGCGAACTGCCCACCGACCAGGCCCTGTTCGACACGCTGGTCGTCTTCGAGAACTACCCGCTGGACATCGACGCGGCCGCCGAACGCGGCCTGACCGTCAGCGACGTCAGCGCGATCGAGGCCTCCAACTACCCGCTCAACCTGCTGGCCTACGCCGGCGACCGGATCGAGCTGATCCTGCCCTACGACCCGGCCGTCTTCGACCGCAGCACCGTCGAGGGCCTGCGTGACCAGCTGGTCCGGCACGCCGAGAGCGTCGTCGCCGCCGACGGCTCCACCACCCTGGCCGGGCTCGACCCGCTCGGCGCCGACCAGCGCCACCAGGTCCTCGGCCAGTGGAACGACACCGCCCGCGACCTGACCAGGCTGAACCTGTCCGAGATCTTCCGCAGCCAGACCGAGCGGACCCCGGACCTGCCCGCCGTCGTCTGCGCCGACGACACCCTGACCTACGCCGAACTCCAGGCCCGGTCCGCCAGGTTGGCGCACCTGCTGATCGCCGAGGGCGTCCGCCCGGGCGAACGCGTCGGGGTTGCCCTGCCGCGCGGCATCGCCTGGCTGACTGCGATGCAGGCCGTGGTGCACGCCGGCGCCGTCTACGTACCGCTCGACCCGACCTACCCGGCCGACCGGCTCGACCACATGGTCGGCGACTCCGGCATCCGGCTGGTGATAACCGACGAGGCCGCCGGCGCCACCGTCGCGACCACGGGCGTGCGCACCCTGGACCCGGCCCTGGTCGAGCACACGCAGCTGCCGGACGGCCTGCCCGAGGTGGCGATCGAGCTGCTCCAGCCCGCGTACGTCATCTACACCTCGGGCTCCACCGGCCGCCCCAAGGGCGTCGAGGTCCCGCACCACGGCCTGAGCGGGCTGCTCACGGTGCCCGCCGAACTCCTCGGCGTGCAGCCGGGGGACCGGGTGCTGCAACTGGCCTCGACCAGCTTCGACGTGGCGCTGTTGGAGACCCTGATGGCCCTGGGCCGGGGCGCCGCCCTGGTCCTGCCGGCGCCCGGCCCGCTCGCGGGCGAGGCGCTGGCGCAGGTCCTGGTCGAGCAGCGGGTGAACCACGCGATCATCCTGCCCGCCGCGCTCGCCACCCTGCCGGACGTCGAACTGCCCGAGCTGCGCAGCCTGATCGCCGGCGCGGAGCCCGTCCCGGCGGGCCTGGTCGCCCGCTTCGGCCGGGGGCGGACCATGGTCAACGGCTACGGGCCCACCGAGACCACCGTCGCGGCCTCCTTCAGTGCCGCCCTGGACCCGGACGCCGACACCGACCCCTCGATCGGGCGCCCCTTCGCCAACGTCCGGGTGTATGTGCTGGACGGCTGGCTGCGGCCGGTGCCGCCGGGTGTGGTGGGTGAGTTGTACGTGGCCGGTGACGGTGTCACGCAGGGCTACGTGGGTCGGCCGGGGCTGACGGCGGAGCGGTTCGTCGCGGACCCGTTCGGTGTGGGCGGCCGGCTCTACCGCACGGGTGACGCGGT
>NZ_JBVIRL010000089.1:0-4021 GCF_055576085.1 Kitasatospora sp. NPDC033851
GAGGATCTGCCGTGCCGAGTCGGTTCCGTCGGCCTCGACCGCGCGGGCCATCGCGGCCAGGGCCGCCTCCTGGCTCGCCTGCGGGGGGACGACGAGCAGGCTGAAGTGATCGCGGTCGCCCCGCGTGATGATCACGGTGTCGTCGCCGACCGGATACCGGTCGATGTGCACCGACCGGCCGTCGACGACCAGGCGGGCCGGGACGTCGTCCCAGGCTTCCGTGTCCAGGCCGACGCTCGCCACGGGGCCGAGGTGTTCGGTCAACGCGCGGACCAGGCCAGGCAGTTCGGCGCCGATGTCACGTGAACGCGGCCACCACGCGCCGTCGAGCGCACCTTCGCGTGACTGGGTGGTCTCCAGGCGCAGCAGGACCGTCCCCGGCTGCGCGGCCTGCCGGAACCGGTCCGGCAGAAGCCCGTGGTGCGAGGCACCGGTTTCGTCCGACATGGCTCGCCACCTGTCCGTGGACGCGGGCCGAGCCCGCTGAGCGAGGCCCGGCCCTCAGGGCGCTGCGGCTCGGGCCGCCCCGACATCTCCACGGTACTCCGCCCGCGCCGGACCGATCCGGCCGGTCAGGAGAACCGCGGCGGGGGTGCGGGCGTCTCAGCGCCACTCGATCAGGAACAGGGTGGCGTCGTCGCTCGTGCGCCCGCCCCGCTTCTCCTTCAGGATGTGGGAAAGCGCGCGCACCACGGCCCGCACCCCGTCCTGCGATCGCTCGACGCGGTTGACCCAGTCGATGAGCTGTTCCTCCCCGAACTGCATCCCGCCGGCCTCGCGCTCCTCGACCAGGCCGTCGGTGAAACCACAGGACCCGGTCACCGTGCCGCCGTCCAGCGCCGCGCGAGGGCCGCTCACCCCTGGTCTCGGCGCGTTCGTCATGCCGCACCAATGCTGAGGACGACACGGCCGCACCACTGCCACCCGAGGGCCGACCGTGCGGACCGGCTCCCGGTTCGGGCCGAAGTCGGCGGCCGAATGCGCGACGACCGTCTCGGGCGGCGCGTGGGTGCCGGGCACGGGGCAGGGCGATCGCCCACCGCAGTACGGAAGCCATGGCGACCTCCTCACCGCCGAGCGTTCGGAGCCCTCCCGCCCCACGGCGGGCGGCCCGACGCCGAACAACCTTGACACCGAGCCACTGAAGCTCTACGAGTGAGGGAGAGGGGTTTGGCCCAGGAATCCGCTCGTGCGGGAGGAGGCCCCGCGATGGCTCGCTCCGTCGGTATCGATCTGGGCACCACGAACTCCGTCGTCTGTGTCCTGGAGGGCGGCGAGCCCACCGTCATCCCCAACGCGGAAGGGGCGCGCACCACCCCGTCAGTCGTGGCGTTCGCCAAGGGCGGCGACGTGCTGGTCGGCGAAGTCGCCAAACGCCAGGCCGTCACGAACGTGGACCGCACCGCCCGCTCCGTCAAACGCCACGTGGGCGACCCGCACTGGCGCTTCCCCGACACCGGCGACGTCGAGGGAAAGCGGTACACCGCGCAGGAGATCTCCGCCCGTGTACTGCAGAAGCTCAAGCGCGACGCCGAGGCCTACCTCGGCGAGGACGTCACCGACGCCGTCGTCACCGTCCCCGCCTACTTCAACGACTCCCAGCGCACCGCCACCAAGGAGGCCGGGGAGATCGCCGGCCTGAAGGTGCTGCGCATCGTCAACGAGCCGACCGCCGCGGCCCTCGCGTACGGGCTGGACAAGGAGAGTGACCAGACGATCCTGGTCTTCGACCTCGGCGGCGGCACCTTCGACGTCTCCCTGCTGGAGATCGGCGAGGGCGTGGTGGAGGTGAAGGCCACCAACGGTGACACCCACCTCGGCGGCGACGACTGGGACCAGAAGATCGTCGACCATCTCGTCCAGCAGTTCAAGAACGGTTACGGCATCGACCTGTCGAAGGACAAAATGGCCGTGCAGCGGCTGCGTGAGGCCGCCGAGAGGGCCAAGATCGAGCTGTCCGCGACGAGCGAGACGACGATCAATCTGCCGTACGTCACGGCCTCCGCCGAGGGCCCGCTGCACCTGGACGAGAAGCTCACCCGCGCCCAGTTCCAGCAGCTCACCGCCGATCTGCTGGAACGCTGCAAGACCCCGTTCCACCAGGCGGTGAAGGACGCCGGGATCAAGGTGTCCGGCATCGACCACGTCATCCTCGTCGGCGGCTCGACCCGTATGCCGGCCGTCACCGGCCTGGTGAAGGAGCTGACCGGCAAGGACCCGCACAAGGGCGTCAATCCGGACGAGGTCGTCGCCATCGGCGCCTCCCTGCAGGCCGGTGTCCTCAAGGGCGAGGTCAAGGACGTCCTGCTGCTCGACGTCACCCCGCTGTCCCTCGGCATCGAGACCAAGGGCGGCATCATGACCAAGCTGATCGAGCGCAACACCACGATCCCCACCCGGCGCTCCGAGATCTTCACGACGGCCGAGGACAACCAGCCGTCCGTGCAGATCCAGGTCTTCCAGGGCGAGCGCGAGATCGCCGCGTACAACAAGAAGCTCGGCATGTTCGAGCTGACCGGCCTGCCGCCGGCTCCGCGCGGCCTGCCGCAGATCGAGGTCACCTTCGACATCGACGCCAACGGCATCATGCACGTCGCCGCCAAGGACCTCGGCACCGGGAAGGAGCAGAGGATGACCGTCACCGGTGGCTCCTCCCTGCCCAAGCAGGACATCGAGCGCATGATGCGCGAGGCCGAGCAGCACGCCGAGGAGGACCGCCGCCGCAAGGAGGCCGCCGAGACCCGCAACCAGGCCGAACACCTCGTCTACTCCACCGAGAAGCTCCTCCAGGACAACCCGGACAAGATCCCCTCAGACGTCACGTCCGAGGTCAACGAAGCCCTGGCGGACCTGAAGGACAAGCTCAAGGGCGAGGACACCACGGCCATCCGCACCTCGATGGAGCGCGCGGCCACCGTCGCACAGAAGATCGGTACCGCCCTCTACGCCCAGGCCGGCGGCCCGCAAGCCGCGGCCGGCACCGGCCCGACGCAGAGCGGCGATGAGGAGGAGGTCGTCGATGCGGAGATCGTCGACGACCAGATACCGAAAGGAGCCACCGGATGAGCCGGCCCGCCGACCCGGGCCGGGGCGACCGCCCTGGGGGGCGTCATACGTGACAGCGGCCACCCTCCAGCCGCGACGACCCGGCCCCGCTCCGACAGGCCCGCAGCGAGATGTGGTGCATGACGTCGGCGAACGGGACGATCAGGCGCAGTCCCGGCTCGCGTGCTCCGGTGATCCGGCCGAACCGGAAGACGACCCCCTTCTCGTACTGGCGGACGATGCGGATCGACATCGCGAGCCCGATCAGGACCAGGATGACCAGCACCACCAGGACTGCGATCACGGCAGTCCTTTCGGCTTCCTTCGACTGCGGACCTGCGTCGACAGCCAGGTCCGGGAAACGCGTCGCCGCGAGCAGAGCGACCGGGAGGCGCGGGACCGGTTTTCGGTCCTACCGTGAGCCTTCCCCGCATCCGGTGCCATTGACAGGGCCGAACGGGCCTGCTCCTGTCGTGACCGGCCGCCCAAGTGCCTCTGCACCGACAGGTTGGCGATGGCGCCCCCAGGACGCAGCCGTCGCCGCAATGCGGACCGGATCGGGGCGGGCCGACGAACGCGAGTAGCCGTCGCCTCGCCCACAACCACACCCGGGGGCGACCATCCGCAGGCAACGCGTCGCACCCGAGTGGGGAGTACACAGCATCCATCCACCCCCCGGCTCGTGCCGATGCCCCGCCGCTGCGCCACTCGGCGTGGCACGACGGAGAGAAGCGGCGGCTCCGGCTTCTCCGGCATCGCAGCCGAGCACCGGGTCCGCCCGCGGACCACGAATCCCATCGAGACACCGCCCGCCACGGTACGGTTCGAACACGGACCGATGTCCTACCCGCTGTTCACCGGCATCCGTCGGACTGGCCGGGGTACTGGTCGTGCTCCGCCGTCCGGTTCCGGCACGGGGGCCGGTGCGCGCACCCCGCGCGACCGGGGCGAACCGCCGCCGACGGCCTGCGGTTCG
>NZ_JBVIRL010000090.1:0-3750 GCF_055576085.1 Kitasatospora sp. NPDC033851
AAGACCGCAGACTCCCGCCCACGACCAGCACGAGCACCCCGGAGAACCGTCACGCCAGCCCCTCCGACCAGCACGTTCGAAGATGGCGAAGGCTCATTGATCGGTTCCCCTCCTCGGCCCAGGACACCGGAGCGCGCGCTTCCTCCAGCCACCCGGCAGGTTCTGTCGGCACGGGGCCCTACGCTGCGCCTGGAACGAAGCCGCGCAGACAGGGACCGTGATGGCGCTGACGTTGGATGAGGCCGTGGAGCAGCTCGGCCACCGGTTGTCGCCGTTGCGGCGTTCCGCCGCAACGCGGCTGCGCCGGCTTGCCGACCCCGCAGCGGGTCCGCCGCTCCTGGATGCCCTTGAGCAGGAGGTGCGCGACCCCGTACGTGGGAGACCCAGTACCAGATGGTCATGGCACTGGGGATGTGCGGGCACCGCCCCGCCCTCGGCCTGCTTCGGGACCTCGCCCAGCGCCCGTTCGAGGCGACCATGGTGTACACCGCGCTCGGCGACGCCATCGTGCGGCTGAGCGCTCCCGAAGCCACAACCGATTCCCTGCGCTGGTGCCTGGACAGCGGAACCCCGATGCTTGCCGACGGCGCCCTGCGCGCTGTCGCCACGCAGCGGCTGCGCCCGGACACAACCACGATCGACCACGTTCTCGATCTCCTCGGCCCCTTGGGCCCCCACGATGGCCTTCGGTTCTGGGCCGCGCCGCCGCAGCGGGATGGCCGGGCCCCCGGGTTCAAGAGTTCCTCAGGGATTGCGCAGCCAGCCCTCGAGCCGACGTGGCCAGTGCAGCTGTCTTGTCCTTGCAGGGCAAGTACCAGACCTACACGCCCTTGTAGGCGACATGGTCACAGCGGCCGGCCGCGTCCTGGCTGACCCATCCACGCGCTGGGAGGACTGCGGCATCCGGACGACGGACGGTCCAGCAGCGCTCATGGACTCGGTGAACGACCGTGCCGACCCGGGTGTCAAGTTCCCGGGAGGCGACCTGCCCGATCAAGCCACCGTTGCCTTGCCAGCCTGCAGCTGCAGGGTCCGGTGCCGCCGTCCCGAGCTCGAGGAGAACGCTTGGGTCGGTCTGGTCCGGCTCCTTCCTGCTGAGCCGCACGTACTGCCTGCCGTTGTCCCGCCGCGCCGCGCCGCCCGTGGGTTCTACCGCACGCCCCGTCCTGGTGTCAGCGGAATGCCGATTGCGCTGTCACCGAGGTGCAGAGTCCGGCGTCCTGAACTCCAGGACCCCATGCGCAGGGGCATGGGTTCTCACGGCGTCGGGGAGTGGGGGTGGTGCTCGTGCCGGGCGAGGACGGACAGGCCGGTGTGGTGCCGGTGGCGCTGGCGCGGCAGCAGGCGGTGGAGCGGCTGCTGGCTCTGGACGTGCGGGGTGAGCTGGCGACCGGCCATGTGCGGCTGGTCGCGGACGCGGTGGGGGTGTCGCTGCGCACGGTGTGGCGCTGGCTGGCCGCGGCCCGTGCCGAGGGAAGGACCGGCGTACGGCAGCGGGAGCGTTTCACGCTCACCCCGCAACTGCATGCCCGGCTGGTTCTGTGGTGCGGGAACGCGGCCGCGGTGCACCGTGAACTGCTTGCCGAGGCCCGCGCCACGGTCGAAGCCGACACCAACGACGTGGGCGAGGCCGTGCCGGTGGCGGTGCCGTCGTTGGCGACGTTGCACCGGGTGATCCGCCGGGACCTCGACCGCGGCCAGCGCGCGGCCCTGACCGGCAGGGAGCGGGCCTGTCCCGGGCCTGTCCAGGCGCCGCGGCCGCCGGCCGACCGAGCCGAGCCGGCCACTTCCAGCCCCGTCCCGGCCACGCCCCAGCCCCAGGAGATACCGGAACTGACACTCGGCCCGGCCACCGACCGGACCCCGCCCACCGAACGCGGCCTTTGAGTTGGCTGCCGCCCTCACCCGAGGCGTGAAGCCCCGGCTTCCCTCCCTGTCACAGGCCAGCGGCACACTGCAGGCATGAGCGATACCCCGAACACTGCCCGCCCCGGGCTCGAACTGGCCTGGGTCGAGTCCATGGGTGGCCCGCTGATCGTCGTCCCGGTGTCCGCACTGCACCAGTGGGGCGGCTGCACCGAGGACGGTGCGATCCTCGGCGACACCGACCAGCAGGACGACTACGACCGAGCCTGCGCGGTCGCGGACTACGCCGGGGTGATCAGCCTGCGCGGCACCGAGTCCGCCACCGCTCTCGTACTGGGCGACACGCCCGACGACACCTGCTGCCTGCCCGGATGTGCGACTGCGGGACTTCCTGATGCGCGCCTCGGGCGAACAGTTCGTCTGGCAGGCTCCGGAGGCCACCACCCTGGCCCGCACCGGCGCGATCTTCCGTGACACCGCGTTTCCAGCACACCGAACCCCCCGGGTGCTGGTCCCGAACTGGGACACGGACCTACTGGGTTGCACCCTGACTGACTACATCGGCGCCCGCCGGTTCACCGGCGGCAGGGCGGTGCTGGCGGCCGTCGCGCTGCTCTGGTGGGCGGTCAACGTGCCGTACGCGGCGGCCGGACTGACCGCGCTCGGCACCGCCTGGCCGATCAGCTGGCTGGCCGCGATCGTCCTGCTGACGGCCGGGATCTCCTGCGCGCAACTGCTGCACCGGATCGACACCTCAGGCGGCCCCACCGCCGGCAGCCGCCTGTTCACAGTCCTGCTGCTGTTCGTGATGGCCATCGGGTGCGCGGGCGTCTCCTACCCGGTTGGTGACCCGGGCCACCTGCCCTGGTACCTGACCGGGCTCATCGCCGCGGCCGACGTGCTGGCCGCCTACGGGCTCCCGCGTGTCATCATCGCGCTCGCCCACGCCGCCCCGGGCCGGGGCACGACGGCGGCGTAGGCCGACTCCGCTCCGCCGACCTGCTCTTCCCGGCGGGCCGGTCAGCGGCGGCGGGCAGAAGGCGGCGCTCGAGGAAGAGGCAGAGCAGCTCGGCGGAGGCGGGCTGCGGCCCGGGCCGCGGATCCCGGCCGGGTTGGGTGGCGGATGCTGCCGATCCGCCTGCGGTAGCCGATCCCGGCCGGCGAGCGGCGCGGACCGTTGCTACGCCGCTGCTGCCGCGGCCGGCTCGTCGTCGATGTGCTGGAGCCGGCTGCGGGCGGTGACCCGGTCCTCGCCGGACAGCGTGGCCCAGTACTCGTCGGCCCACACCGCGTGGCAGGCCCGCCGCTCGGCTTCCTCGAGGCGGGCGGACTCGGCCAGCTGCTCCTCGCTCAGCCCCTGCCGAGCGGCCTCCAGATCGCCGCCCCAGCTGGGGAGCGTGCCCAGGAACGCGCGACGCTCGGCCTGCACGGCCACCAGCGCCCGCCGCGGCTTCATCCCGGTGAAGGCGGCCGGCGACCTGTCGGACCTGTTGGACGTCGCCCAAGGCGCCGTCAACTGCGGCTGCGGCGCGACCGGCGCGGCGGCCTGCTGCTCGGGGGCGGGGAAGCACGTAATCGCCACCGAGGCGGGCCCACCCGGCGGCGTCGCCGGGCACCTCGCGCAGCCTCTGCTGGTCCGCGGCGACGGCGCGGGCGAGCGAGCCGTCTGCGAACGGGACGCCGGAGCCGTGGGGGGCGCTCCCCGCCGAGGTCGAGACGCCGGGCGGCTCCCCGCGGTCCGGGGCTCCGAACGCCGCCAGGCCGCCGCACAACAGGACGGTGGTGAGAAGCAGGGAGCTGACGATTAATAACTTACGGACCTGATGACGTACTTGGGGTCGTAGGATCTCGGCGTGACGGAGGAGACCGAGACCGTGCTCGGGG
>NZ_JBVIRL010000091.1:0-3279 GCF_055576085.1 Kitasatospora sp. NPDC033851
GAACCGCACAGCGCGGTCACACGACCAGGCGCGCCCACTGCCGGATCGGCCGCAAGGCCGATGACGGAAGGGCAGACCCGGACGACGGACAACCAGCGGAGCGTCCTCGAGGTCGCCGCCGCCCCAACCGCCCACCGACAGCACCACCGCCGCGGCGGCGACCACGAGGAAAGCGGCTCCCCGCCGCACTGGCCCGCGCACCGCCGGCCACTCCGGTCGGGCCGGTCGGCGTTCACCTGACCTTCACCGCCCGCCGCCGGCGCACCCCGAGCAGCAGCCTGCCCTCGGATCGGCCGCGCCCGCCCCCGATGGCAGGCGTCAGCGAAACGCTGACGCCACATCGGTACGACGCGCAGGAACGCCAGCGCGCTCACTCGCCAGCACGCCAGCGGGTTGTCCGGCGCCCGCCGGGGCCGGCCACGGCCCCGGCGGTGAACGCGCCGGACACGGGGCCGCCGCCCGAAGGGCGCCGATTCCACAACCGCTGGCGCGGCGGCCGGCCGCCGCGCGGCAGCCCCGGGGGCCGAGCCGGTCCCGGGCAGGGCGCCCGGGACCGGTGTCCGGTCAGCGCGCGGCGCGCTTGCGAACGCGCAGGGTGCTGGCGGTCCGCCAGACGTCGCGGGCGTCGCTGAACTCGTGAGCGCCACGGACGATGTGCCGAAGGGTGCGCTCCGAGAGGTCGGCGAGGGCGCCGACGACCTCGGTGATCTCCTTGCCGAAGACGACGGAGACGGTGGAGCGGTCGCCCTGACGGGCGGGGCCCTTGGGGTAGAACCAGACGAGGTGGACGCGGTCTCCGAACGGACCGAGGACGACCGCCTTGGCGGTGCCGAGGTTCTGACCGTTCCGGTAGTGGGGGCAGCGGACGATGGTTCCGGCGGGCAGTGCCTCGGTGACGGTGGTGGTGGTCAAGGCTGTCTCCTCAGGGGCTGGTTGACGTCTGGGGTTCGCGGGGGCCGGGCCGGGGCGGCGCGCGGCCGTCGCGCGGCAGCCCGGGGGGCGGCGGCTCGATGCCGCCGACACCCGGCCACCCGCGCCGGGGCCCGGCCGGTCCCGGGCCATCAGCCCGGGACCGGCGCCCGGTCAGAGCGCGGCGCGATTGCGCAGGTAGGCGGTCAGCTGGTCGGCGGCGCTGCTGTCCGTCGTGGCGGGCACGCGGCGCACGTCCAACGCGCCGATCCGCCGTCCGCCCAGCAGCACCGGGAAGGCTCGGCCAACCGGCGGGATCACCAGGACCCACAGCCCCCGCGCGCTGTCGACCCGGACCACGGCGGCGTCGGCGGCGGCGTCCCACGCGGCGGCGATCCTCCGGCCGTCCACGTTGCGGGACAGGTGGCGGGCGATGGCGTGGGCCTGGACGAGATCCGCGAGCTGGGCCGGGGTCGCGGTGGCCGGGGCGGCGACGTGGCAGCAGTCGAAATCGGAGGCGGGGACGGTGGTCATGGCGCTCGGCTTCCTCAAGGTGTTGGCGGGTTGGCCGGGGCCGGATGGCCCCGGGGGCCGGGCGGGGGGTTGCCCTCCCCCGCCCGGCGGCTCGGGTCAACGGGTCAGAGCTGCGGGAAGACCTTCGGGGCGTACGGCTTGTCGTCCAGCACGGCCTGCTCGATCGCCACCGGCTTGTAGCCGAGGAGGACCAGAATCCGCAGGTACTCACGCGTCTTGGTGCGGCGACTTCCGCCGTCCTCCTTCCAGGCCTCGCGGGTGGCGTCCATCTCCCCGCACGCGGCGAGCTTGCCGAAGCCGAGAGCGACCACCCGGGCGGCGCTCGCCCGGTCCATGAGCTTCACGAACGTCTCGTCCGTGACCAGGCCGGAGATGCCGAGCAGCTCGCCGAAGGTGGGCAGGGTGCGGTGGTCGGCGAACCGGCTGCTGACGCTGCCGAAGCTGCTCAGCAAGGCCAGCGTGGTGGCCTTCTGCAGTGCGGCGGTCTCGGCGGTGGTGTACTTGCGGCCCTTGGCCAGCAGGGCCTTGACCCACTCCCGGCGGGCGTCGGTGGCGGCCTCCCAGTCCACATTGCCCTCCTTGATCGCCGCCTTCTCGGCGGCGGTCTTGCGGACGGCCCCCTCGTTGGGGTGGATGACCCGGTGCCCGTACAGGGCGACGTTCACGCACTGCTGCGAGTAGCTGCTGTTCGTGCCGTACCGAACCCACACCGCGCCACGGCAGTTGGCCGCGTGCCACTCGGCGCTGAACGGCTTGCCGTTCTCGTCCCGCAGGTTGTACAGGGAGGAAGCCTTGTCGGACAGCTCGTCCTCCTCCCTGATGCGGGCTCCGGCGGCCTGCAGCTCGGCCAGGTGCGCGGCGGCCTTGCGGTCGGCCTCCTGGCGGAGCTTGATCCCTCGGATCACGTAGGTGAGGTTCTCGCCCTCCTTGGCGGCCTTGGCGAGCTTCGCCAGGGCGGCCTCCTCGTCGTCCATCCCTGCCAGGTCCTCGGCCTGGTCCAGGGTCAGCGCGACGGCGGGCACGGCCTCGCGCAGCTTGCGGACCGGGGTGGCCTGGCCCGCCTTCACGGCGGCCTTGACCGTCTTCTGGGTCTTGCCCGAGGCGGCGGCGATCTCGGCCGTGCTCGCGCCCAGCTCGCTGGCGTCGAACAGTCCGGCGACCTGCTCGGCCTCGGTCAGCGGCGCGCGGTGGACGGCGGTGGTCAGCATGTCCAGCTTCTGCTGGGCGTCGGTGCGCTCGCGCTGCTCGAAGGGGACGTGCGTCCGCCCGGCCTTGATGGCTGCGGCGAGGCGGCGGTGACCGTCGATCACGACCAGCCCGGGGGTGATGATCAGCGGGATCTGCACGCCGTCCGCCTTGATGCTGGCGATGAGCTCCTTGGTGATCTTCAACCCCCGGCGCAGGTTGCCCTTGTGCGGAGTCAGGGCGCTGACCCGGATCTGCGGGAGCGGGGAGTAAGGAACCGTCTCCAGCCCGGCGGCCTGGGCGGCGGCGAGGCGCCGGAATCCGTCGATCACCAGCGGGGTGCCGTCGGAACGGGTGGTGATGTGCAGCGGGTCCTCGATGCCGCGCTCGGCGATCGAGGCGGTCAGCTCCGGGTCGATCTCCACGGGACGGGCGTTGCCCGGCTGGGCGAGCAGGTCGGCGATCGACGCCTGGGGCCACTGGTCGGCCGGGGTCTCCTCGGACTCGGCGGCGGCCTCGGGCGCGGTCTTCACGGTGGTGGTCAAGGTCTTGGCCTTTCGTGTTGGTGGTTCCGGCCGGTTGGCCGGGGGTCTCGGCGGGGGTTGCCCTCCCCGCCTTGATGAGACAATTAAACCATGGTTTGGGGGTCCG
>NZ_JBVIRL010000092.1:0-3206 GCF_055576085.1 Kitasatospora sp. NPDC033851
CCCGCCATGGTCGAGTACGTCTCCACCACGAACGGCCTAGACCTGGCTCCCGTTCACCCCGGAGCAGTGGCTCTCATATGACCCGACAAAATCAGCCCGGAAGTCTTGGTACTCGTCGCAGACGACGCCATCGTTGACCCAGCGTTGGGGGTCGGCAGCGAGTTCATGCTCTGCCAGGTGCAAGGCCTCCTCGGGGGTGGGCAGGACGGCGACCTCCCGGCCCCACGTCTCCTCGTCGGGGTCCAGAGGCGGGAACTCGGTGATGTCGAGGAAGGTGTCGGTGCCGACATCCTCGACCTCGCTCAGGTAAATGGTGACGCCCGTGCGGCTGGGACTGAGGGCGATCCAGCGGAGCCCGGGCCGGCCGTCGGTTTCGATGGCGCCGAGGAACTGCTCGATCTGCTTCCCGCGCTGGAGGGCGCCGAGGGCGAAGGCGGGGGTGAGGTGCCGCATGTCAGTTCCTTTGCTGGTCGGGCAGGCGTCCGGGCCTGGCTTTGTTCACGAGATTCGACAGCGTTTGTTCATGACCTCGGACACCACCCCCGGTCGCCCCGTGTTCGATTCCTGGGGCCACTGCGGCGGCACAGTGGTGGGTCGCAGCTCCGCAGAGAGGGCCCGCTTCTCGGAGAGCGGCTCACCGCGGCCACGGTCGTCGGTACGGTGCTGATGCTCGTGGTCATCGCCGGCCTCGCGGCTGCCGAGTCGCGACCGGACGCGAAGGGCTGACCGCCGGCGAGGTGACATGAGACGAGGGTGGTGCGCCAGGACCATGGTCTGGCACGCCACCCTCGTACTGCCGGAAGCCGGTAGACGTCCGGCGCTGCCGCCGACGGACCTGCGCTCTCAAGGCGCAGGCACGGCACCGATCTGCTGCATCACCCCGAGGAGGTCGGGCTGGCCCCGCTCCTTGATGATCTTTCCGTCGGCCAGGTAGTAGAAGTTCATGGCCTGGACCGAGATGGTCTTGCCGCTGGCCGGGATTCCGAAGAACTCGCCCTGATGCGTTCCGCGCATGGTGAACCGGGCGGCCACCGTGTCGCCCTCGGTGACGGTCTCTTCCAGGGTCCACCGGACATCCGGGAACCCCGCGCGCATCATCGCGATCAGCTCCAGGTAGCCCTCAGGGCCCCGCAGCGGTTCCGCGTGGCTCGGCGCATGGAACTCGGCATCCGGGGCGATGACCTCACGGGCAAGGTCCTCGTCGGCTGTGTTGATGAACTCGACGAAGCGGCTCATCACGGATTCGGTGGACTGTGGCGACATGTCCGTCCGCCTCTCTCTTCTGGCACTGCCCGCTCGCAACGAGCGAGCGAAAGAACCACAGTACATCGATTCGATGTGTGCATCGAATCGATGTAGGTGTGGGACGATAGGGACATGCTTGACCTAGCGATACTGGGCTTCCTGGCTGAGCGGCCTTTGCCCGGACATGAACTGCGCCGCCGACTCTCGGAGCTGACGGGCTACACCCGGCCGGTGAGCGACGGCAGCCTGTACCCGGCGATCAAGCGTCTGGCCGCGGCGGGCCTGCTGGAACGGCGCGCGGACCCGGCCGCGGGCCCGGCCCGTTACATACTGAGCGTGACCGACGCCGGGCGCGCCGACCTGCTGAAGCGGCTGCGCGCGCCCGCCGACCACGAGATCAGCGACTTCACGCGGTTCTTCACCGTACTGGCGTTCCTGTCCCTCCTGCCGGACGTCGCCGAACAGCACGCGGTGCTGCGGCGGCGGCTGGAGTTCCTGGAGGAACCGGCGAGCTTCTTCTACGACGGCGACCGGCCGCTGCGTGCCGAGGACATGGCCGACCCCTACCGGCGCGGCATGCTGCTGACCGCCCGCGCCATCAGTAGCGCCGAACGGGCCTGGTTGCGCCAGGTTCTGGACGGTGACGAGCCAGTCACCGCGCGCGCCGAGACAGACCCCTCTACGCTCGGACAACCTGTGCGCTGACCAGCCCCGGAGGTAGCCGCCCATGCTTGCGTCCTGGTACGACCGACAGGGCCCCGCCGCCGACGTGCTGCGCGTCGGCGAGCTGCCCGACCCCACCCCCGGCCCGGGCGAGGTCCGCGTCCGCGTCGCCGTCTCCGGTGTCAACCCCGGCGACACCAAGAAGCGGCGCGGCTGGCTCGGCTCCTCGATGCCCTACCCACGGGTGATCCCGCACAGCGACGCCGCCGGAGTCGTCGACGCCGTGGGCGAGGGGGCCGACGAGCGCAGAGCCGGACAGCGGGTGTGGATCTACGGCGCCCAGTCCTACCGGCCCTTCGGCACGGCCGCCCAGTACACCGTCGTACCCGCCGATCTGGCTGTCCCGCTGCCCGACCACCTCAGCGACGAGGTCGGCGCGGCCCTGGGCATCCCCGGCATCACCGCCCACCGCGCCGTGTTCGCCGACGGACCGGTCGACGGCAAGCTCGTGCTGGTGCACGGCGTTCTGGGCGGGGTCGGGTCCCTGGCCGCGCAGCTCGCTCACTGGGGCGGGGCCAGGGTGGTCGCCACCGTCCGGCGCGGCGCGGATCTCGCACAGGTCGATCCGGCTGTCGTGTCCCACGCCGTGGCCCTGGACCAGGGGGACCCGGCGGCGGCGATCCGCGCGTACGCGCCCGAGGGCGTGCACCGGATCGTCGAGGTGTCCCTGTCCGACAACGCAGACCTCGACAACGCCGTCGTCGCGAACGGCGCGGTCATCACCGCCTACGCGACGAGCACGGACCGGACCGAGATCCCCTTCTGGCCCCTGCTGTTCAACAACGTCATCCTGCGCTTGATCGGCAGCGACGACTTCCCCGAAGAGGCGAAACGCCAGGCAGCACGCGATCTGACCGCCGCGGCCGCCGTGGGCGCCCTGACCGTCGAAGTCGGCGACCGTTACGAGCTGGCGGACATCGCCAAGGCCCACGACCGCGTCGACACCGGCAGCCGCGGCCGCGTCCTGGTCACCCTCCCCCAGTGACCCCGCCCGTCGTTCACCACGCCCACGGGCGCGTCCCCTGATCAGCCGAGGAAGCAGCCGAGCGGTGCCAGGAGCGGCGCGACGTTCTCAGCCGAGACAAGACCTGAGCGTGCCTCCTACGACAGAACGTCTAATTTCGCGTTGACCTGCGAGATCAGTGAGCTTCCCCCGCTGTGCGGGAGGTGCTGATTACCTGGTCAGGAC
Organism: Kitasatospora sp. NPDC033851; assembly: GCF_055576085.1. NCBI lineage: Bacteria > Bacillati > Actinomycetota > Actinomycetes > Kitasatosporales > Streptomycetaceae > Kitasatospora > Kitasatospora sp. NPDC033851. The sequence goes on from NZ_JBVIRL010000092.1 coordinate 3,158, forward strand.
GGGTTCAGGTGGTTCGACGGCCACTGGTTCGGCCGTCGCCTGGTCGGCG
>NZ_JBVIRL010000093.1:0-2770 GCF_055576085.1 Kitasatospora sp. NPDC033851
CCAGTACCGCCCCGACATCCTCGACGGATTCCTCGCCGGGACCGGCCTCTCCCTCGACCTCCCGCCGCCATCACCCTGAAGCGCCAATTTCAGTACCTACCTCGACGCCCCCCAACGCCAATCCCGATGTCCGGGATCAGAAGCTCTCTAGTACTCTTGCTGTAGATCTTGATCTTGCTGGGTGAGACCGGTCCGCAGGCGGAGACGGCGGCCATGCTCGCGCACGCCTCCCCTGCGGTCACGGCCGCCACCGCACGGTAAACCCGCGGCGCTTCCGGGGCTCGTCCCGCTGACGTGCAACGAGATCCAGCGCCTCTTCGCCGCGTTCATCAACCAACATGCCCGCGATTTCGCGCACCGACTCCGCTGGCCGCACTGGCGCCGACGACACCAGGCTCGAACCCGCACCAGCCACTACCAGCGGCACCAGGCCACCACGCAGGCATGAAAATCGCGGCCTACGCCGGTGGGCGACTATGCGGCGAGGTCCTGGCCGATCGCCCGCAGGACGTCAGCGAACCACACCAGGTGGTATCCCAGAGCACGATCTTCCTTAGCAAGCAGATCCTGCAGATGCTGCCAGGACTCGGAGAGCTGCCCGATCGTCAGGTTGCCTGGCACGTTCGCGACGTCGTACAGCTCGTCGGACGGGATCGACCAGAAGTAGTCCTTGTCCAGGACGACGGCACCGCCCGCCGTGGCGCCTTCGACGTGACGGATCAGCACATCGAAGGACCTGCGCAGCTCATCAAGGGACACACGCAAGGGATCACCAGTCATGAGCACCATCCTGATGCCTGACGACATCAAGATCTACAGCTGGAGTACCAGCAGGCGGGAGCCTCTCAGGTGCGGCTGGCGTAGGCGATCTCGTAAGGGGTCTGGTCGGCGATAAGTGTGGATGCCGCCGACCAGCGCGGCCCATGGGGGCGAGCGCGGCCGGACTCTGCTCGGGCCGGGGGATCAGCTCGACCCCGTCGTGCACGGGCTGACTCATGGCGACACTCCATCTCTCGTCTGCTGCGAGGCTACTCGCTTCGGGAACCACGGTCGGCGACCTCACGCCGCACCGCGGGCGGGTGCGGGCTCCGGCGGGCGAGCGGTGCGCAGCGGCACGGCACTGGCCCGGTTCGCGCGGGCAGCGGCGAGGGCGGCACGGTGGCGTGCGCGCTGCTCTCGGCCATGGGGCGAGGGCGGCGGCTTCTTGGTGCCGGCTGTCCTCGGCTGCGGTCGGTCGGGCTGCTTCGTGCTCGCACAGCCAGCCGCGGTGCCGCGCTGGTGCTTCGGTCTATCCGCGAAGTCCGGCCAGCAGCCACGGATCGCCGGGCCTGGCCGGTTTGCCGGTCACCAGGCGAAGGGCGGTCCGATAGAACGGGGCCGACCCGTACGTGGTGGGTCTGGACGTCTACATGGCGGAGCAATCGCCGCGTGTGCGGAGGTGACCCGCATGGCCGCTTCCTGTGTCAGAAGTTGGTCGTGTCGAGTTCGGTGCTCAACGGGGGCGGTAGCTGCAGGGGGGTGCCGAAGGGGTGGGGCCCTTCGATCCGGGTGTAGCCGAGCTGGCCGGGCTGGGAGAAAAGGGTGCAGGTGCGTTCCTGCCGGTCGACCAGGAGGTACACGGGAGCGCCGAACTGCGAGTACCGCCGGCGCTTCGCGGTCCGGTCGGTGTCACCGTTCGACGGCGAGGTCACCTCGACGACGAGCACGGTCTGGTCGGGCAGGAGCGCCCCTTCGGTCTTCGCCAACTCGGCGGGCACGACGGCGAGGTCCGGAACGTAGTAGTTCTCCGTGCCGGGCAGGTCGAGGTTCCCGGAGCCGGCACGGAGGCCGAGCTCGCGCATGCGGGGCCCGATCTGTTCACGGATCAGGTCGACGGCAGTCTCGTGGGCCCAGGACGGTGACACGGGGGTGATGACTCCCTCGACGATCTCGACACGGTCACCCGCAATATGCTGGATCGCGTACTTGAGGGCCTGCTCCGGATTCGGTACCTGGCTGTAGTCACCCGGGCTGGCATGCGCCGTGCTCACGTGCTGCTCTCCTGTCCGGATGTCAGTCCTCAGAACGGACCAGCGAAGTTTTTGGGTCCGCTGCGGCCTGGCTGCCACGGCCGTAGCGCTGGGATGGCTCCCGCCGAGCAGGGGCGCTCGTGGGAACTCGGCACCCGGTAACGTTACTAGGCACCACCACGTGACGTGAACAGCATGCCGAGCGAACGAGCCTCAACCGGTGACCCCTTACGAGAAGGTGACCGGCAGAAGAGCGGGTTCACTGCCGAGGATTCGGCCCAGGTCATAGCCAATGCGCGCGCGGTACTGACGTGCGTGGTCGCGCAGATGGGTGAGTGGCCAGCATTTGAGCGATGGCCGCAGCTGATGCCGACTTGGTTCATCCAGCAGTGCGCGCCCGAGCACCCCGAACCAGAACATGGCGAGCCCTTCGACGCCGAGGCCTGGCTACGTCAGTGGCGGGCCATGACGCCGCAGCAGAAGGCGGCTGTCGATCAGGGACCGTGGATGCTCTCGGGTTGGCTCGACTACTTCGACCCTACCGAGGAAGGGATGGGCGACGACCGGAGCTGGTGGTGGTGGGACGCGAGAGCCGATGAGCCGGACGGCGCTTGGGTGCAGCTGGCGACCACTGGCTGGCCCTTCGGCAGCCGTTCGTTGTCCTGGCTAAGGGCGTCCGCCAGTAGGTGCCGAGCTAATCGGTAGTAGCAGGGCAGGCACGGTTCGCCCGATCATGGAGTTCTCTACGCTTCATGATCACC
>NZ_JBVIRL010000094.1:0-2660 GCF_055576085.1 Kitasatospora sp. NPDC033851
TGACGGAAGGGCAGACCCGGACGACGGACAACCACGGCACCACCAGCACCCACGCCCACCCACCCCCAGCACCACCCGCCGGCAGCCCACCGCCCCCCGCCGAACACACACGACCAGCCACCACCACCCACCAGCCGTCAACAACCACCGACACCCACCCCGAACGGCGAACCCCACCACCCACCACGAGCAACCCCCACGGGTCACCCGGCGCCCGCCGGGGCCGGCCACGGCCCCGGCGGTGAACGCGCCGGACACGGGGCCGCCGCCCGAAGGGCGTCGATTCCACAACCGCTGGCGCGGCGGCCGGCCGCCGCGCGGCAGCCCCGGGGGACGGCGGCTCGACATTGCCGGCCCCCGCCCCCGGACCCTGGCCCGGGGGCGGGCTGGTGCTCGGTCAGCAGGCGGTCCAGGTCCAGTAGCCGTGGCCGATGGAGTAGGTGCCGTCCTCGTTGGGCTCGCACCGCTCGACCAGGGCGCCGTCGGCGTAGTCGATGACGTCGACGGTGGTACCGGTGACGCGAAGGGTGTCGCAGTCGCGGTAGCGCTGGTTCTCGGCGTCGATGTCGGCGGCGATCCGGCGGACGACGTCAAGGTTCACGCGTGGCAGGGCGAAGCCGTTCGGGCAGGTCCGGCTGCTGAGGAGGCAGGGGTAGGGGCCGAGGGTGTCGAGGGTGACAAGGCCGGGGGTCCAGGTGGGCACGGGGTTCTCCGCTGGGGTGTTGGTGTCGGTGGTGGTGTCCGGCCGGGCAGTCGGCCGGGGCCGCGCGGGTTGCCCTCCGCACGGCGGGGGCCGGTCCCGGGCGGGCGCCCGGGACCGGCGGGGCGGATCAGGCCTGGCGGGCGGTCAGGCGGCGGAGGATCCGGCGATGGAGAGGAACCCGGGGACGGGCGGCGCGGCGTCGGTGGCGGGGGACGTCATCGGCGGCGAGGAAGGCGGTGGCGGCGGCGAGGAGGTCCCCCCCGAACGCGCGGCGGAGGCGTTCGACGTCGTCCGGCGCGGTCTCCTCGATGTACCAGCAGCACGACCCCTCGTAGTCGCTCTGGTCGTACGGGGAGCGCTCGTCGACAATCCATCCGTTGGCGAGGGCCTTGATGCTCTCGACCGCGATGTCCCATGCCTCGGCATCGGGGCCCTGCTCTTCGGCGAGCTCGGGGTTCAGGTCGGAGAAGACCCGGGCGAGGGCGTCGGTGTCGTCGGTGGGGGCGAGCTGGCCGCCGACCAGCACACGGGCGTAGAGGTTGGCGGCCGCGCCGAACGGCCATTCCCAGGTGTCTTTGTGGTTGCGGATGATCTCGGGGATCGGGGTGGGGGCGGGGTGGCCGGGGGTGGCGGCGTGCTCGGTGAGCCAGGCACGGACGTCGCGGACGGTGCGGCGGTGGCGGCCGGTCAGGCGGGCGCGGTGGGGCCAGCTGCCGGTGTCGGCCACGCGGGCATAGGCGTCGTCCAGCTGCCACAGGACGGGTGCGGCGCTCGGGTCGAGGTAGAGCGTGTGGGGCTCGCCTTCGATGGTGACGTCGACCTGTGCGGAGTGGCAGTCGCCGGAGAGGTCGACGGCCCGGGCGGGGATGCGGGCGCGGGTGAGGGCGGCGGCGAGGGCCTGGGCCGCGCTGGCGTTGTCGGTGGTCATCAGGGTCCTTCTCATGTTGGTGGTTCGGGCCGGTCGGCCCGGGTCCGCACGGGGTTGCCCTCCCGTGCGGAGGTTCGGAAGGCGGGGCGACGTCGGCGGCCGGCCGTCGCGCGGCAGCCCGGGGGGCGGCGGCTCGATGCCGCCGACGCCCGGCCACCCGCGCCGGGGGCCGGGCCGGTCCCGGGCCGTCAGCCCGGGACCGGCGTCCGGTCAGTCGGTCGGGTACTCCCACGCGCACCGGGTGAGTTCGGTCTGCGCGGTGTCGCGGTAGTGGCGGTGGGCCTTCACGCTGCCGGACAGCGTGACGGTGCGGCCGACGACGGGGAGGCGGATGCTCGTACTGGTCCAGGCGAAGACGTTCGACTCGGCGTCGCGCATGATCAGCAGCTTCCGCGACTGGACGTGGTAGCCGTAGGTCCGGGACGGCAGGTCAACGACGCGAACGACGGTGAGCGTCATCCCCTTCAACCTGCAGCCCGGCACGCCGATGTGGCGGGACCGGCTAACGGCCTCGGCGGCCTCCGCCGCATCCTTCGCCCGCTTCATCGCGGCCGGGACGGAGGCGAGCAGGCCCAGGTTTCGCCAGGTGGTCACGGGGTGGCGCGCGATGGCGGCGAGCCGCTGGCGGAACTCCTCGGCACTGAACTGGCCGTCCAGGCACCACTGGAGGGCCTCGGTGGCACGGTCGGCGGCGTCGGTCACGCCGTCGATCTCCGCCCGGAGCTGGGGGTAGTCGTAGCCACGAAGGTACTGCTCGGCCTCCATCGCGGTGGGCGGCTGGGGCTCCCACTGGCGGCTGAGCGGCTGGAAGTAGCCGCGCACGGCGTGCAGGGCGCTCACGACGCGCAGGGCCTCGATCACGTCCAGCTGGTCATGGGTGGTGCTGGTCACGATGGGGGCGGGTCCGTACTCGAACACAGCTAGTCCTTCGGATTGTTGGTGGTTCCGGCCGGTTGGCCGGGGGTCTCGGCGGGGGTTGCCCTCCCCGCCTTGATGAGACAATTAAACCATGGTTTGGGGGTCCGTGTC
>NZ_JBVIRL010000095.1:0-2362 GCF_055576085.1 Kitasatospora sp. NPDC033851
TCCGCTGCCTAATCAGACGGGCTTGGACCCTCTACCGCTGGGATACCCGGCCTCGAAGCCCCCGCATCCGATGACCTACTGGCGGACGCCCTTAGTGAACTGCCGTGCCGAACAGCTGGGCGTTCCTGGCCTCGTCGGCCGTGTACGTCCGCTGAGTGGTGTCGAGGTTGGTGGCGATCCCGTCGATCCGGTCGTGCAGGGCTGTGCACTGCTTCAGCCACCGTTCGGTGCAGCTGGTGAGCGCGCTGCTGAAGGCGAAACCGCGGGTACCCGCCGACGCGGCGCTCACGTGGTCACTGAGGCCCAGCGTGAGGGGCCCGCTGTTGCCGTTGGCTTGGTTGAGGTCGGTGGCGATCTGCCGGGCTATCCCGGCCGAGGCGGCGAGTTCGTGCGGGTTGTCCAATTGGGTGGTCGCCATGCCGGGGGGAGCGGCGTTCCAGGGCGCTGTGTCGCCGCTCTTGGCGGGGTTGGCGTACGGCGAGGTACTGGGCGGCGTGCCGGGTGTCGATGCCGCTGCCGGGGCGACCGGGCCGGTAGTGAAGTCGGGTTTTCCCATGGGCATGTAGCTCTCCCTCCCTCTGTGTGGGGGCAGTTTGCTCTGCGACACGCTGACCGTGTCGTGCCCCACTGTCGGTATACTGACACCCTCCGCAGCGGCGGTTGCACGTAGGGTGGGGAAGACGGGCCGGGACGGGGCGTGGAGGTATCGTTACCGGCGGGTCGCTTCTCTACCATCGCGAGTGTTACAGCTTTACTGTCAAACCCCGAAGAGTTCGCGGCCAGCGCGTGACACGGACAGTCCTGTCGGGCTCGGAAAGTCATCGCCGCAGGTGGCAGCAGTAGAGCGACTTCGGCCCGGAGGCCGCCACCCCACAGAGTGACGGCCTCCAATGCCTTTCGCGGCTCTACCAGGCCACCCCCAGGGCCTCCAACTGCCCGAGCTGCTCCGGGCTGAGCTTGTCCCGCCTTGCCTTCTGGTTGTTCAACCAGCTGCCCAGCGACGTCCCGTCCTCCTGGTGGGACCTCGGAACCCGCGCATGACCCTCCCGTTCGACGAACGCCGCCAGCGCCGCCAGGCCGGCGCCGAACCGGTCCGCCCGCGACACCTTCGGCTTCGCCGCGGCCGCCGCCCGCGCCGCCGCCAGTTCCTGGTCTTCCTCAATGCCGATCGCCGACAGCAGCTCCCGCTGCTCCTGGTCGAGCTCCGCCCAACCGGCCCGCTGCGCCCGCACCCACCGGCCGAGCGCCTCGCCCTCGAACGCCGTCTCCAGCGGCAGGCCGGCCCAGTCGACCCGGCCGTCCGACTCCAGCCACCACTGCCGCGCCACCGCGTACGTGCGCTGCCAGGTGATCGGCCAGCGCGGGCACCACCACGGGTCGATCTCCTCCAGCGCGGCCCGCCGCTGCGGGTCGAGCGCCCCCGGCTCGCCCTCGGGCACCTCAGCGGCTGCCCGCAGCCCCGCCAGCCAGGCCCCGATCGCGTACCCGCCGACAGCCGCCCGCGCCGGCGCCGCCAGCGAACCGCCGTGCTCCTTCGCCCACACCCGCGCCCAGTCCAAGCCGGCCTCGAACCGCGCATCGCTCACGGACCAGATCATGCCGAGCTGCTCCAGCATCTCCACCCGGTGGCGCGCCAATTCACCGTTCGCAAATTCAACTCGCCTCTGCGTGAGCCATTCACCAAGCCGGAAATTCTCCTGCTCACCGACCCGCGCCGAATACGGAACATCGAGCCCTCCGGTCTCCTCGTACCAGCGCCTGCAATGCCCGATCCCCTCACGCCAGAACTGGCTTTCCCCGGTCAGGACACGCGTGGCGATGAACAGCGCCAGAACGTCATCGCCGGGCTTGCTCTGGAACCGGACCGGCAGCGAGAACGTGGGCGTCCCGCCCTCGCTCACACTCGGCGCGACCTCGGCCTCAGCGCTGCGCCCACCCGTGCGCTTGCCGGACTTCTGGGGCACGGCCAGGGCCTCGATCACCAGGGCGTCGTGGCTGCGGATGGCACTGAGGATCTTGACCAGCGGCCCGTACGAGTCCGACTCCAGAATGTCTCCGGGTTCCTCACCGGGCTTGAGGAAGACCGGCACGATCAGGCTCGCGGTCTTTCCTTCACCGGGCTTCATCCGAAGGGCCCGGCCGATGGCCTGGACGATATCCACCATGCTGCCCCTGCCCTGGAGCAAGACCGCGTCTGCATTCGGGATATCAATTATCTAGAGGTCTTCTGACTGGGCGTTTCAGCCGTAGATGTGGGGGTTGACGCTGCTTTTCCCGGTGCCAGGACTGTCTGCGTCTGGTGACGCTTGGGGCTCTGGTGACGGGAGGGCCGCCGATACACAAATGCCCGCCGGAACTGTGC
>NZ_JBVIRL010000096.1:0-2308 GCF_055576085.1 Kitasatospora sp. NPDC033851
CGCTGCACCGAGCGACGAAGAACCATCGTCGAGTTCTTCATCGCCCTGGCCAGCATCATCATCACTGTCCGCTGCCTAATCAGACGGGCTTGGACGCTCTACCGCTGGGATACCCGGCCTCGAAGCCCCCGCATCCGATGACCTACTGGCGGACGCCCTTAGCGGGCTGTGGGAAGCAGAGCGGTTGCCGCCTCCCTGGCCCGCAGGGGTGGTGTGGTGAGCGGCCAGGGAGACACCTGCATACGACCCGGCCACAGAGGCCTTCTGTGAGATCGGTGCCACCCTGGCCCATCGCCACACAGCCACCTGCCGTCGGCCGGGGCACCGAGCGGACGCATGTCTCTTACCTGTAGGTTCTTCGGCGTCACGAGGCCGATCCGCTGAGGACCGACGGGCCACCACAGAAGTTGAGCCAGAACCTAATTCGGGAGCCAGTTAGGCAACGGAATCGAGAGCCACCTGCAACCTGGACCATCGAGACTGGTTGAGTGCTGGGGTAGATGGTGCGGGCGAGCCTCGGCTACGCCACTTGGCCGAGCTGTGGTGCCGCAGAGTGCGCGAGGGCGGGCAACGCGAACCCGTCGCGCAAGCATGGTCTTCTGGCTGTGGGGTCGGACCGGTCTGGTGGGGCCTGGCAGGGTGCCGATCCGGCGGGAGACCCGCCCGGGTCACACCATGTCCGTCTGCGTCGGCAGGTCGGACGTGACGCACCGGGCCTACCGCCCGGGTCGGCTGGTCAGCCGGCCCGGAGGGGGCCCGTGCTCTCAGTAGGTCAGTACGAGGCAGCCACTCTGGCCGGCCTTACCGTCCTCACCCGGCTTGGGGTAGAAGTTGTCATAGTTCCGGTTCCAGTCCCCCGCGTTCCCGCCGCGCCCGCCGTCGCCGCCCTTCCCGCGCGCGTTCTCGGGGCAGGGCGCCATGCTCGGCAGTGGAACCTCCGCGTTCCAGGGCGTCTCCACACCGGCGGCCCCGCCGTGTCCGCCGTCAGCTCCGCGGCCGTCTCCCCGGTCGTGGCTGCCGTCCTCCCCGTTCCGACCGGGATCCCCATGCTTGCCGCCCCTGGCCAGCGCATCGTTGGCGCATTTGGGGCCGCGAGTGTCCCACGTCCCGCCACCGACCCTGTCGTTGGACGGGCCGCCCTTGCCGCCCTTACCGCTCAGATCGCGGGTGGTTTGCGAGCTCCCCTTCGCCGACTCTCCTCCCCCTCCGCCCCACGCGCCCAGGCCGCCCCTGGCCCTGATGGAGTTGTTCGTCGTCTTGTCCCACACCCACGAATCGTCGCCGTAGTCGCCGCCGTAGCCGCCCTCGCCGTTGTAGCGGTTCTCGGGGTCCCAGCTGTGGCTACCGCGGCCGCCGGGGTAGCCCTTCCCCACGGCGAGGTGGATGACCTGTCCGGGCTTGACCGGGAAGACGCACTCGACAGCCCCGCCGCCGTTGCCGCCGGCGCCTCCACCGCCGCCGCCACCGAACTGGAACTGGTTCCCGTTGCCGCCGGAGCCTCCACCGCCTCCGCTGCCGCCGGCGCCGACCGCCGTGGCCGTCAGCTGGGTGACGCCCTTCGGGACGGTGAATTCGTACGTGCCCGGTGTCGCGTACACCTTCGTCACCGGTGCCGCCGCAGCGGCATCACGGGCAGGCGCCTGCGCCCGCGCCTGCGCGGGCATCGCCGAACCGCTCAGCACCGCCGCGACCACCAGCACCGCTGCCTGGCCGGCCCGGCCGCTGCCGCGGCCCCTGCTCAGGAACCCACCGATATACAGACCAGACCGTCCGGCCACGCCGTTCTCCTCTCGCTCGCATCTGGACCAGGCCTCAGGACGCCGAAGCGTCCAGGCCCGGGGAAGGCGGCAGCCGAGCCGCACACCACGCCGCCCCGGACCACCACGACCGGGGCACCGCACAACTCGGTTGTCCAAGCTGCTTCAACGACCCGGGTACACGCCGGTCACCGCCCGGACAGCCCTGGAACACTTGGCTGATTCGGCGGCAGCCGAATGGCCGGGCCGGCTCCTCCAGGCCGCTGCAGAACCGGGCGACGTCTGCCTTCAGGACGGTCCGTCTGATCGGGCCCCGCCCCCGAGCCGGCCTGATACGGCGTCGCTCGAACGAGGTACCGACAGTGTGAACGGCCAGCCTCGATCACTCCGACACAGAAGCCGTTCACGAGTTCACAATTGACTCTCGAACTCGTTGCCCAGGTGGCTCCCGTTCTACGGTTCAGGCACGGATTTCGTGAAGTCGATCGTGCTTCTGTGCGCCGGGTGACGCTCCGTCACGTCTAGGTGGATGCTGGCCGCGTGTGAGGAGA
>NZ_JBVIRL010000097.1:0-2186 GCF_055576085.1 Kitasatospora sp. NPDC033851
CGGTTCAGGCACGGATTTCGTGAAGTCGATCGTGCTTCTGTGCGCCGGGTGACGCTCCGTCACGTCTAGGTGGATGCTGGCCGCGTGTGAGGAGATATTCCTTCTGCTCCCGCATCTCGCAGGGGTGCGGGTCGAGTGCATGGATGTGCGGGACGGACGTGTGGTGATCGAGGCGTCGACGCTGGAGGAAGTGCCAGTGTCGTGTCCGGGCTGCCAGATTGCGTCAGGTCGGGTGCACAGCAGGTATGGACGGCGCCTGGCCGACGTGCCGTGCGGCGGGCGGGGCGTGGTGATCGAACTGTCGGTGCGTCGGCTGTTCTGCGACAACGGGGACTGCCCGCGGGTCACCTTCGCCGAGCAGATTGAGGGGCTGGCCTACCGCTACGGCCGACGGACGCCGGCCCTTCAGCGGATGCTCGGTGCCCTCGGCGTCGTCCTGGCTGCTCGGGCCGTGGCCCGCCTCGCGCTGCTGCTCGGCATCGTGATCAGCCGGATGACCGTCCTGCGCCTGGTCATGGCGCTGCCGGACCCTGCCTGGGCGACCCCGCGCGTGCTCGGCATCGACGAGTTCGCCACCAGGAAGGGCCACCGCTACGGCACCCTTCTGGTCGACTGCGAGACCCACCAGCCCCTTGACCTGCTGCCCGACCGCGACGCGGACAGTGTCGCGGCATGGCTGCGCGAGCACCCCGGCGTCGAGATCGTCTGCCGCGACCGCGCACAGGTCTTCGCGGACGGCGCCCGCGCCGGCGCCCCGAACGCCCAGCACTGCGCGGACAAATGGCACGTCTGGCACAACCTCGGCGAGGCTGTTGAACGCCTCGTCTCCCGCCATCGCGCCCTGCTCCGCGACCTTGTCGAACCCGCGCCTGAGCCCGAGCCGCCGGGACCAAAGCCCGCATCGGCCGAGGCATTCGAGGCTGCCACAGAGCCGTCCGAGCCCTACCCACAGGGGAAGTTCCTCGACCGGCTCCGCGACACCCACGCGGCCGTCCGCGCCCAGATCGAGCAGGGCTTGAGTCTGCGCGAGATCGCCCGACGCCTCGGCCTCGGACGCAACACCGTTCGCAAGTACGCCCGCGCGGCCAGCCCGGAGGCGATGCTGCACGGCCAGTGGCAGAACCGGACCAGCAAGCTCGACCGGTTCAAGCCCTACCTCGACCAGCGCATCGCCGAAGGCTGCACGAACGTGTCCCGGCTCCACCGCGAGCTGCAGGAACGCGGGGCTCGCTGCAGCTACAGCACGCTGCGCGACTACGTCCGGCCGCTACGGCCCGACCGACAGTCCCCGGGGAGCCCGCTGCCCATCGCCCGGCCGCCCTCTCCCCGCGAGGCCACCGGCTGGATCATGCGCCACCCCGACCACCTACGTGAGGACGACCAGCAACAGCTCAAGACCCTGCTGGCCCGCTCACCCGAACTCACGGCCGCCGCAACCCACGTCCGCACCTTCGCCAGCATCATGTCCAACCGCGAAGGAGACCAGCTGGGGCACTGGATCGCCGACGTCTGCGCGGACGAACTATGCGGCCTGGCCGGCTTCGCCACCGGACTGCTCTCCGATCTCGACGCCGTCGTCTACGGCATGAGCACCGACTGGTCCTCCGGTCCAGTCGAGGGCCGCGTCAACGACCTCAAGGCACTCAAGCGCAGCATGTTCGGCCGAGCGAAGCCCTCGTTGCTGCGCAAGCGGCTTCTCCTTATCGCCGCCAGCCGCCGACCCTAACCTCTGCCGCCTCTGGCCTGACGGTCCAGGAAATCGATCAGTCGCGTTTCCGAACGCAGGAGCCGCTCCCGTCGCTCACACGGGAGAGAAGCGAGGGCGTCGACCAGAACTCGCTTCCGGGGGACGTACACCATGTTGCCGGAGTAGATCCTGCAGCCCGAACACCAAGCGAACCCGATGCAGCGCTCGAACATGGAGGACTCGGGTGGATGGAAGCGGTACTGATACGAGCGGACAGGCGTTCTGCAGGCGGCACAGATTCGTCGATCGCCGTCGGCAACCGTGTCCCAGGTCCCGACCTTCCGCCAGTGCTGTCGCCCGGCCGGTGCTCTTCAAGTCGTCATGCCGGGCATTCTCCCGCACAGCGAGTCGCTCGGCATAACCGTTCGAGCAGGGCTCCGATCGACTACAGATCGTAACCGCCTCGGCGTGCTCTTCACGAAATCCGTGCCTGAACCCG
>NZ_JBVIRL010000098.1:0-1724 GCF_055576085.1 Kitasatospora sp. NPDC033851
GGGAGCTGACGATTAATAACTTACGGACCTGATGACGTACTTGGGGTCGTAGGATCTCGGCGTGACGGAGGAGACCGAGACCGTGCTCGGGGAGGCGTTCGCCGCGCTGCTGCCGCATCTGGATGAACGGCAGCGGCGCCTGGCGTTGGGGGCGGCTGCCCGGGTGCTGGGGTACGGGGGCGTCCGCAGGGTTGCTCGCGTTGCGCGGGTGGCGGAGTCGACGGTGGCGCGCGGTGCGCGCGAGCTGGCCTCGGGCGGTGAGTCGGCGGGCCGGGTACGGGCGATGGGTGCGGGCCGCAAGCGGTTGCGTGAGAGCGATCCGGGCCTGGTCCCGGCCCTGCTGGCGCTGGTCGAGCCAGATCAGCGCGGGGACCCGGAGTCGCCCTTGCGCTGGACGGTGAAGTCCACCCGGAACCTGGCTACCGAGCTGACCCGGCAAGGGCACCCGGTGGGCGCGGACACCGTCGCCGCGCTGCTGAAGCGGGAGGGGTTCTCCCTACAGGGCACCTCGCGGACCACCGAAGGCGCCCGTCATCCCGACCGGGACGCGCAGTTCCACTACATCAACGACCGGGTCAAAGAGTTCACCGCGGCCGGGCAGCCGGTCATCAGCGTGGACACCAAGAAGAAGGAGGTCCTGGGCAACTACGCGGTCGCCGGGCAGGAGTGGCACCGCAGCGGGCAGCCGGTGCAGGTGCGTGCCCACGACTTTCCCGAGAAGGACGCCCAGAAGGCGGTCCCGTACGGGATCTACGACCTTGCCGCCGATGCCGGCTGGGTGTCGGTGGGCTGCGACGGGGACACCGCCGCGTTTGCGGTCGCCACCTTGCGCCGGTGGTGGCACGGCGAGGGACGGCACCGCTACCCCGGCGCGACCCGGCTGCTGATCACCGCAGATGCCGGCGGTTCCAACGGCTACCGTGTGCGGGCCTGGAAGAAGGAACTGGCCGACTTCGCCCACGCGGCTGGACTGGAGGTGACGGTCTGTCATTTTCCGCCTGGAACTTCGAAATGGAACAAGATAGAGCACCGCCTCTTCTCCAAGATCAGCAGCAACTGGCGCGGACGCCCGCTGACCAGCCACGAGGTCGTCGTCAACACCATCGGCGCGACCACCACTCGCACCGGGCTGACGGTGCACGCTGAACTCGACCCCGGCGCTTACCCGACCGGCGTCACGGTTTTGGACGAGGTCATGGCGGCCCTGCCGCTGACCGCGCACGACTGGCACGGGACGTGGAACTACACCCTGCGGCCCGAACCGCCGGCCCGGGTGCCGGTCCCGACCAGCGAAGACCGTACCCAGCCCGACGACCTGGCCCCCGGCTGGCTGCACCATCCCACCCTCACCGGCATGGACACCGGAGCGTTCGCCGACCTGCTGGCCGAGGTCGAGCAGTACCTCCTCGACCACCCGCCGATCAGCCTGCACCACAAGCGCGCCCGGCACCGCACCCTGCGGCGCGGGCCCCTCTCGCTGTCCGACCGACTGCTGGTCACCGTCATCCGCCACCGCTGGAAGACCCAGATCCGGGTCCTCACCTCTCTGCTCGGCTCGCCAGCGGCCGCCGTCGGCGACGCCCTGCACGAGATGACCCCCATCCTGGAGGCCCTCGACCGCCGCGCCCGCCCGGCACCGATCACCGCACCCACCGCGGCAGACCTCGCCGACCTCGTCGGGCGAACCCACACCAAGAACGCCAAGTAATTAATCGGCGGCTCCC
>NZ_JBVIRL010000099.1:0-1667 GCF_055576085.1 Kitasatospora sp. NPDC033851
CCGAAGGTGGATGCGGCGCGGAACCTGCACGAGTTGACGGCTGGGTGTGGTCTGTCGGCGTTCGTGTTGTTCTCGTCGATGGCGGGTTCGGTGGGTAGTGCCGGGCAGGGCAACTACGCGGCTGCGAATGCCTATCTGGACGCGCTCGCGGAGCAGCGCCGGGCCGACGGTCTGCCCGCCACCTCGATCGCCTGGGGCCCGTGGGCACAGGGCGGCATGGCCGCCGACGGCACCGTCGAGCAGCGCCTGCACCGCGACGGCGTCCCGCCGATGGCCCCGCGCCTGGCGATGGCCGCCCTCCGGCAGGCCGTCGAGCACGGCGACGGTGCCCTCACCGTCGTGGACATCGCCTGGGACCGCTTCCTGCCCGGCCTGACCGCCGTCCGACCCACCACGCTCTTCGACGAGATCCCCGAGGCCCGCCAGGTCGCGGCCGCGGCCACCGTAGCCTCCGGCGCTGCAGCCGTCAGCTCCTCGCAGGCCGACCGCCTCGCCGGCCTCCCGGCCGCCGAGCAGCAGCGCGTCATGCTCGACCTCGTCCGCACCACCGTCGCGGCCGTGCTCGCCCACTCCGGCACGGACCAGGTCGAGGCCGGCCGGGCGTTCAAGGAGCTGGGCTTCGACTCGCTGACCGCCGTCGAACTCCGCAACCGCCTGGCCGCCGCCACCGGGCTGCGCCTGCCCACCACCCTCGTCTTCGACTACCCGTCCGCCGCTGCGCTCGCGGACCACCTCCGCACCGAACTCGTGGGCCGCCAGCCCGCCGCCGTCGCCGAGGGCACCGCCCGTACGGCCGCCGAGGACGAGCCGATCGCGATCATCGGCATGAGCTGCCGCTTCCCCGGCGGCGTCGCCTCGCCCGAGCAGCTCTGGCAGCTGCTCGTCGGCGGCGGCGACGCAATGTCCGGGCTCCCGGCCGACCGCGGCTGGAACACCGACACCCTCTACGACCCGGACCCCGACCGGGTCGGCACGATCTACACCCGCGAGGGCGGCTTCCTGCACGACGCGGCCGAGTTCGACGCCGCGTTCTTCGGCATCTCTCCGCGCGAGGCGCTCGCCATGGACCCCCAGCAGCGGCTGCTGCTGGAGACGTCCTGGGAGGCCTTCGAGCGTGCGGGCATCGACCCGGCCACCGTGCGCGGCAGCCGTACCGGCGTCTTCGCCGGTACCAACGGCCAGGACTACCTCGCCCTGCTGATGAGCTCGCCCGAGGAACTCGAGGGCCACCTCGGCGTCGGCACGGCCGCGAGCGTCGTCTCCGGCCGCCTCTCCTACACCTTCGGCCTGGAGGGCCCGGCGGTCACCGTCGACACCGCCTGCTCCTCCTCGCTGGTCGCCCTGCACCTCGCCGTCCAGGCGCTGCGCAACGGTGAGTGCACGCTCGCCCTCGCCGGCGGCGTCACCGTGATGGCCACCCCCGACACCTTCCTCGACTTCAGCCGTCAGCGCGGTCTCGCCGCCGACGGCCGGTGCAAGGCGTTCTCCGCGGCCGCCGACGGCACGGCGTGGGGTGAGGGTGCCGGCATGCTGCTCGTCGAGCGGCTGTCGGACGCCCGGCGCAACGGGCACCCGGTGCTTGCGGTGGTCCGTGGCTCTGCGGTGAACCAGGACGGTGCGTCGAACGGGCTGACGGCGCCGAACGGTCCGTCGCAGCAGCGGGTGAT
>NZ_JBVIRL010000100.1:0-1451 GCF_055576085.1 Kitasatospora sp. NPDC033851
GGTTCAGTCAAGATTTTCGTGATGCGGTGACGGAGCGTCATGCGAGTAGGACGCGCTTGCGCAGGAGCGGGAGAGTGGCTCGTCCATACATTTGCCGTTTGAGCATCTTGATCCGGTTGACGTGGCCTTCGACCGGGCCGCTGCTCCACGGCAGGGTGAGGCCGGCGGTGACGGCGTCCTGGTCGCGTTCGAGTCCGTCGGCGAAGGCGTGTAGCTGGGGTAGGTCGTCGGCGCGGACTGCGGAGATCCAGGCGGGGAGGTCGGTGCCGGTGCGGTCGCAGACCATGCGGGCGAAGGCATGGACGTGGTTGCGCAGGGCCGCCAGTTCGGGGCAGCGGGAGAGGACATCGTCGAGCAGGCGCTCCTCCTCTGCTCGCAGGTGTCCGGGGTGGCGGGTGATCCAGCCGGTGAGGTTCTGGGGCTTCGGCGGTGGCTCGGGGGCTGTCTTCGCGGTGTCGCGCAGTGGGCGAAGGAATCGGCGGACGGCTTGGGGCGTGCGTCCTGGATAGCCCTGGGCCTGGATTTCGCGGAAGAGTGTGGAGGCGTTGGTGCAGCCCTGGTTCCACCGGTTGATCAGGTAGGGCCGGTAGGCGTCCAGGCGCGTGGTGCGGATGGCGTGGTCGGCGAGTGCCTCGGGGTTCTCCCAGCGCGCGTAGCGGCGGGTGGTGTGGCGGGTCAGCCCGAGTTCACGTCCGATCGCGCTGATGGTCCATCCCTGGGCGAGCAGGTCCTGAACGGCGCGGTGGCGTTCGCGTGTGCGGGTGACCAGCCATTTCTCGCTTCCGGTGTCCGGGTTGAGCGTGGGGTTGGGAGCAGTCGCCGCCCTGGGTTCGGGGTCTGCCGGTGGCGGTGGTGTGAGGCAGGAGCGGTGGGCGATGGCGGTGCGTTCGACCGCGTGGGCCAGGTTGTCCCACAGGTGCCACGCGTCGGCGACCTGCTGTGCCTGCGGTGCTCCGACGTTCGCGGCTTCGGCGTATGCGCCTGCTCGGTCCCGGCAGATCACCTCGATGCCGGGGTGGGCGGACAGCCAGGCCACCAGGGGTGCCTTCTCCCGCCCGGGCAGTATGTCCAGGACGCGATGGGAGTCCAGATCGACGAGCACGGTGCCGTACCGTCGGCCCCGGCGGGTCGCGAAGTCGTCGACGCCCAGCACACGGGGCGCGGTCGGCACCGGGTCGGGTGCCGCCATCACCACGTTGAGCAGGGTGGTCCTGCTGATCGGAATGTTCAGGACGGCCGCCAGCCGGGCGCCGGCCCGCCCGGCCAGGGCAAACGCGATCGCCTGAACGATCTCGGCGAGGACAACCGTGCGGCGGCCGTACCTCGTGGTCAGCTCTGCTATCTGCTCGGCGAAGGTTCGACGAGTGCAAAGAGCGGTGTCGCAGAACAAGCGCCGGACGCACAGCTCGATGGCGACCGGGCGGCCGCCGAGGGCCGCGTCGGCCAGGTGG
>NZ_JBVIRL010000101.1:0-1436 GCF_055576085.1 Kitasatospora sp. NPDC033851
CAATGCCGGTGACTTAAGTTGTGTCTCGCTGGGTGATCGTGGCGGTGGCGGGTTGGGGCGGTGGCCAGTTGCGGTGTTGGGCGCGTTTGAGGGGCCAGTTGGACATCTTGCGTTTGATGACACGGGGGCTGGTGCGCTGACGTCGTGGTGGCAGGAGGCGTTCGGCGATCTCAGCCAGGGTGCGGGTCAGTGCGCGGGCCAGCCTGTCGGGGGGAAAGCGCCGCCTGGGCGGGAACCTGGCGGCGCACGACCCGCAGGCTGCGGGTGAAGGACAGGCGGTCGGGGTCCAGGCCCTCGTGGAGGGCGGCCTGGTGCATCAGCTGCCGGACGGCGTGGTGGACGAGCAGGAGTCCGTAGATCTCCTGCTCGACGCCCCACGGGTACTTCGAGCGCAGGACGAGTCTGGGGCCGCGCTGGTGGGTCTTGATCTCGTCCAGCGTGGTCTCGATCTCCCACCGCTGCGTGTAGAGCGCGGCCAGTTCGGCGGCGGGTGCCTGTTCGGGGTCGAGGATGGTGGTGACGAGCCGGTAGAGGGTCGTGTCGCCGGTGCGGGCCAGGGTGTACTCCACGACGCGGACGGTCACCGGGTTGCGGCGGCTCTTGCGGTCCGGTTCGGCGTGGACGGTGCTGAGGTAGGAGCCGTCGTCCAGGACCCGCACCACGGGCAGGGCGGCATTCGTGCGGACCCGCCACAGCAGGTCCGCACCACTGGCCCGGGCGGCCTGCCACAGCTCGAACCCGTAGAAGCCCCGGTCGGCCAGCAGCAGCATGCCCTCCCGCAGGTGGGCGAACAGCCGGCGCGACAGCGTCTGCTCGCCGGCCGACAGCGCACCGACCTCCGCTGCGAACACGGCATGTGTACCGCACTCGGCCAGTGCCACCACCCTGGCCTGCGGGAACGCTCCGATGCCGCGTCCCGTGCCCGGGCGGCCGAAGTGCGCGTCGTTGGCCTCGGTGTCCGCCAGGTCCAGCGTGGTGCCGTCCACCGCCACCACGCGCCACCGCCGGTACCAGGCACCCGCCGTCTCGGGCACGGCCAGCGGGCGGCACACCCGCGTGAACAGCGCCTTCAGCGGCTCGACGCCCAGCCGCCGGCGGGCCCGGCCGATGGCGGCGGTCGTGGGCACCCGCCACGACCGCCGCCCGTCCCCGAGTCCCTCACCCAGCAGCCGGGCGACCTCCTCATAGCCCTGCCCGAAGAACAGGCACATCGCCAGGACGAAGTACACGACCACCCGCGCCGGCAGCAGACGGCTGCGTTTCTCACCTCGCCCGGTCTCGGCGATCACCTCATCGACCAGCCTCGGCGGGAACGCCTGGGTCAGCACCCCGATCGCGATCCGGTCCGATACCCGCTCACTCGCAGGTGACTTGACCTGCCCCACCCTCGCCACACCACAACCAACGAGAACAGCAAGACAAAGTCACCGGCATTG
>NZ_JBVIRL010000102.1:0-1404 GCF_055576085.1 Kitasatospora sp. NPDC033851
CGGTGTGTGGCGGTAGTTGAGGACGGTGGTGAAGAGGGGGGTGTTGGGGGGGAGGGGGCTGGCTTGTTGGGCGTGGGCGAGGGGGGTGTGTTCGTGTTCGAGGAGGGTGGCGAGGTGGTGGTGGGTGGTGGTGAGGGCGGTGAGGGCGGTGTGGTGGTGGGTGTTGATGCGGATGGGGAGGGTGTTGATGTGGAGGCCGGGGGTGTTGTGGGGGGTGGTGGTGGTGTGTCGGCCGAGGAGGATGGTGCCGAAGACGGTGTCGGGGTGGTTGGTGAGGTGGGTGAGGGTGTGGGCGTAGGCGAGGTGGAGGAGGGTGGCGGGGGTGGTGTTGTGTCGGCGGGTGGTGGTGTGGAGGCGGGTGGTGAGTTGGGGGGTGAGGGTGTGGTGGGTTTCGCGGATGGTGGTGGGGTCGGTGGTGGTGAGGTTGTAGGGGGTGGTGGGTTGGGTGAGGCCGGCCAACTGGGTGGCGAAGTAGTCGTGGTGGTGGGTGGTGGTGTTGGTGGTGAGGGTGTGGGCGACGAAGTCGCGGTAGGGCTGGGTGGGGGGGAGGTGGTGGTGGTTGCCGGTGAGGTGGGCGCGGATTTCGTTGAGGAGGATGGTGCGGGTGTTGTGGTCTTGGATGAGGTGGTGGATGTGGAGGGCGAGGAGCCAGTGGCCTGGGTGGTGGGGGTCGGGTGCGGTGGTGGCGCGGATGAGGGGTGCTTGGTGGAGGGGGAGGGGGGTGTTGCAGGTGGCGAGGAGTGCTGCGGTGGGGTCGGTGGTGTGGGGGTCGAGGGTGGTGTGGTGGGGGGTGAGGGTGGCGTGGTGGTGGACGACCTGGACGGGGTGGGTGAGGTTTTGCCAGTGGATGGCGGTGCGCAGGGTGTCGTGGCGGGTGATGACGGCGTTGAGTGCGGTGAGGAAGGTGTCGAGGCGTTCGCGGCTGTCGAGGCGTAGGACGGCGGGGAGGAGGTAGGTGTCGTTGTCGTCTTGGAGGTGGTGGAAGAGGAGGCCTTCTTGGAGGGGGGTGAGGGGGTAGATGTCGGCGATGGTGGGGGTGCCGCCGGGGGTGTGGTGGGTGATGTGGTCGAGGTCGGTTTGGGTGAGGTGGGCGAGGGGGGTCATGTCGGGGGTGATGCGGGTGGTGCCTGGGGGGATGTGGGTGGGCGGCACGCTGGTGG
This sequence comes from Kitasatospora sp. NPDC033851, assembly GCF_055576085.1. Lineage (NCBI taxonomy): Bacteria > Bacillati > Actinomycetota > Actinomycetes > Kitasatosporales > Streptomycetaceae > Kitasatospora > Kitasatospora sp. NPDC033851. The sequence goes on from NZ_JBVIRL010000102.1 coordinate 1,161, forward strand.
TGCTTTGGGGGGTGGTGGTGTGGGTGGTGGCGAGGGTGGCGGGGGTGGGGGTGAGGAAGAGGGTGCGGATGTCGGTGGGGATGCCGTTGGTGGTGAGGTGGTTGATGAGGGTGAGGGCGAGGAGGGAGTGGCCGCCGAGTTCGAAGAAGTTGTCGTCGGGGTTGACGGTGTCGAGTCCGAGGACGTGGGCGAAGGCGGTGCAGATGGTGGCTTCGCGTTCGTTGGCGGGGGCGCGGCCGGTGGT
>NZ_JBVIRL010000103.1:0-1390 GCF_055576085.1 Kitasatospora sp. NPDC033851
GGTCAGACACCCCATGTCGTTGGGTGTCAAGCGGCAATGGGTTGGGCGTGGTGTGACCAGGCGGTCGCCTCGTCGTAGAGGGTGCGGGTCTTGAGGCAGCCGTGGAGTATGCCGACCAGGCGGTTGCCGACCTGCCTGAGGGCCGGGTTGTAGCCGGCCTCACGGGCGCGCTGCTTGTCGTAGTAGGCGCGGGCGCCGGGCGAAGCCCTCAGGGCGGAGAACGCCTGCGTCTGCAACGCGTCGGCGAGCCGGTTGTTGCGGACGTAGCGGGCTTGGACGGTGTGGCTCTTGCCGGAGGCCCTGGTGACGGGGCTGGTGCCGGCGTAGTTCTTGCGGGCCTTGGCGGACGCGTAGCGGGTGGCGTCGTCTCCGAACTCGGCGAGCACCCGGGCACCGGTGATCTCCGCGATGCCGGGCATCGACAGGTAGATCTCAGCGTCCGGGTGCGCGAGAAAATGGGCCTTCACCTGCCCTTCCATCTCGGTGATCTGCTCGTTCAGCGCGATCAGTAGGCGCGCGTGGGCGGCGGCGGCCGCCGCGTAGGCGGCGGTGACCGGCTCGGGCAGGCCGAGCTGCGGCTCGCGCAGCGCGGCCTGGATCGCCGCCGCTTTCGCATCCCGGTTCCGGCGCCGGGCCCGGGCCAGGACCGAGATGATCTGGGGACGGGTCAGCTTCGCGGCCGTCGCGGGGGTGGGCGCCTTGATGAGCAGTTCGAGCGCGTCCGTGCTGGTCAGCGCCAGTTCGGCGTAGGCCGTGAGGGCTGCGGGGAAGTACTCGCGCAGCGTGCTCCGCAGTCGCTGGAAGGTGCGGGTGCGTTCCCAGATCAGAGTTTGGTGGGCGCGGGCGACGACCTTGACGGCTTGGGCCTGGCCGCTGTCGCCGGCGATGGGCCGCAGCTGGTCGCGGTCGATGCGGACCATGTCGGCCAGTGCGTGCGCGTCGCCCTTGTCGCTCTTGGCCCCGGACGTGGCGTACCGCTCTTTGAACCGGGCGACCTGGCGCGGGTTGATTGCGTATACCTGGTAGCCGGAGGCGATCAGGGCCTGCACCCACGAGCCGCGGTCGGTCTCGATCCCGACGACCACCCGGGCCGCGTCCAGGTTCTCGCCGCCATGGCGGGCGAGGAGTTCGTGGAGCTTCGCGATGCCCTCCACGCCCTCCGGCAGCCGCGCGGCGGCGAGCCTGCGGCCGGACTCGTCCTGGATCTCGACATCGTGATGATCTTCCGCCCAGTCATCGCCGATCAGCAGCAACATGCCCTCCCTGTCAGGTCGTTCACTTCGTCGAGCAGCCTGCGGAAGGCACGGCACGCGGCCTAATGGATCCAGTGCTCACGCCCTCGCGGGCGGGCACGCCACCCCATCAGCGGTCTGGCCTCCCGGCCGACCAG
>NZ_JBVIRL010000104.1:0-1358 GCF_055576085.1 Kitasatospora sp. NPDC033851
AAGGCGATGTTGGCCAGCAACGGAGACAGGATGCCGCCCTGCGGCGTGCCGGTCATCGTGTCCCGGTGTTCGCCGAGTTCCGTGAGGATCCCGGCCTTCAGGAACGCCTTGACCAGCGCCAGGATGCGTTTGTCCTTCACCCGCCGACGCACCCGGTCCATCAGAGCCGTGTGGTCGATCGAGTCGAAGCACGCCTCGATGTCCGCGTCCAGCACCCAGCGGTAGCCGCGGGAGCCGAAGTGGTGGATCTCGGCGATCGCGTCCTGGGCACGCCGCTTGGGCCGGAAACCGTACGAGCACGGCAGGAACTCCGCCTCGAAGATCGGCTCCAACACCAGTTTCAGCGCCGCCTGGACGACCCGGTCCGCGACCGTCGGAATCCCGAGCTTGCGGACCTTCCCCGACCCACCCGGTTTCGGGATCTTGCGCTCCCGCACCGGCAACGGTCGGAACGAGCCGTCCTTGAGAGCGGCCCGCAGGTCGTCCAGGAACCTGGGCACGCCCACCTGCTCCGCGACGTCGGCGACCGTCAGGCCGTCGACGCCAGCGGTGCGCGCGCCTTGGTTCCCCGCGACCCGGTCGACCGCCACGATCAGCGTCGCCGGGTCACACACGAAGTTGAACAAGTCATCGAACCGGCGGCCAGGATCGGCCACCGCCCAACGGTGAAGCTTGGCCTGCATCTCCGATACCCTCGCTCCCGGCCCGGCCGGACCAGAACGAGGAGCACCGCCATTCGGCGACGCGTCTTCCGGCATTGCAGCGACCCTCCCTTCTCGAAACCGCTGCCGCCCTTCCCCATGCGGCCGGCTTTCCCGACCTCGGAGTACTACGGCGGCTCCGCCCCGTCCCGAACCGATCGGCGGTCGACGCGCCCAACCCCACCCTCGCCGCTGGATACGACGCGGAGGGCAAGACCCGGGACGGTTCCCGTGTTCACTGTGGTTCGCTCGACGAAGTAGGAGCCCGACTATGCCCCTGCGGCATCGCCACGAGTACGCCGCAGACCTTCCTCGTGGCCTCCCGGACGGCTCGTGCCTACCGTCCTGGGAGTTACCCGCCCACCTGCTCGACGGGATACGCACCGCTCCCGGCCCAGATCCGCCAGATTCGAGCCGGTGCCTAATCAAGGGGGTGTCACACGCCGGTTCCTCGCGTACTCCTCTCCGTCCCGCTCGCCGGACCCGAACCATCTGGCAGTACTGGCCCGTCCCGGCTTTGTCAGGGCCGCTCCCACCCTCCCCGGCGTCACCCGGATCAGGCTGCCCTCAGCTCCACCGTCCTGCTGCGACAGGATCAGCGGCGAAGGCCTCTCACCTCCACTCGAACCACAGCGCCTCACGGCGCACGCACGACCT
>NZ_JBVIRL010000105.1:0-1343 GCF_055576085.1 Kitasatospora sp. NPDC033851
GGGCGAGTTCAATCGGTCGTTGCAACACCGGGTTGTTGTAGTGAGCGTAGTTGCTCGGTGAAGACCTCGGCGGGGGTCTTCCAACCGAGGATTTTGCGGGGCCGGTTATTAATCGCCAGGGCGACGGCTTCGAGGTCCTCGGCCGACCACCGGGACAGGTCCGTGCCCTTCGGGAAGTACTGACGTAGCAGGCCGTTGGTGTTTTCGTTCGTCGGTCGCTGCCAGGGCGAGTGCGGGTCGGCGAAGAACACTCTCGTGCCGGTCTCAAGTGCGAACTGGGCATGCCTGGACAGTTCCTTCCCGCGGTCCCAGGTGAGGGACTTGCGTAGCTGCTCGGGCAGCTTCGTCATCGACGCCGCCAGCGCGGCGTTCATCGCGACGGCGCCGTAGCCGCCGAGCGACGGACCGTTCTTCACGGGTGATTTCTCGCCCCAGCCTTCCAGTCGAGGCAGATGCACCAGAAGCGTGGACCGGCTGCTGCGCTCGACGAGCGTGCCGATCGCGGATCGGCCCGTCCCAATGATCAGATCCCCCTCCCAGTGCCCGGGGACCGCGCGGTCCGCGGCTTCAGCGGGCCGCTCGCTGAGGACGACGTCGGCGGTCACATGCCCCTGCGGCTTGTTGCGTGATCGAGCCCGCGGTTCCCGCAGCGCACGACCAGTCCGCAGACACGCGACCAACTCCCGTTTGAGCGCGCCCCGCCCCTGGATGAACAGCGACTGGTAGATCGCCTCATGGCTGATGCGCATGCCCTCATCATCGGGGAAGTCGATTCTCAGTCGGTGGGAAATCTGCTCCGGACTCCACGCCATCGCCCAACGCCTGTCCTGCCGATGCGGCTTGTTCAGGCCCTTCCACGCGGGCGTCTCAGGGCCCGTGACGATCGTGCCGTCGGGTCGGCGGACGCTCCCATCAAGCCGCTCTTGCACGTACTCACGCAACCTGTCGTTGCCCACGAGCTTCGCCGTCTTCGGACGTTTCGCGGCCTGCTGCGCTTTCCACTGCGCCACCACGGCGCGGTAGACCTGATTCCCGCTCCTCGTGGCCGCGTTGCGGCGCAACTCGCGAGAAACGGTCCCTGGGTCGCGTCCGATCCGGCGCGCGATCTCGCGCACGCCGGCCTCCTGAGCGCGAAGCAGCGCGATCTCCTCCCGCTCGGCGAACGACAAGTAGCGGCCCGTGGGCTCGTCCAGGCTGAGCGGCGGCATCCCGCCAGCGTGACGGAACCACCGCGACCCGACCGGCCACGACACACCCACCTCGCCCGCAGCCTCAACCGTCGTCACCCCCGATGCGATCAGGCGCCAGAACTCCCGCTGCACCGCGCGAGACGGCTCCGGCCG
>NZ_JBVIRL010000106.1:0-1295 GCF_055576085.1 Kitasatospora sp. NPDC033851
GCGGGGGTGGGTGCTTCGAAGAGGGTGCGCAGGGGGAGTTCGGTGCCGAGGGTGGTGCGGATGCGGCTGGTGAGGCGGGTGGCGAGGAGGGAGTGGCCGCCGAGGTCGAAGAAGCTGTCGTCGGGGCCGACGGTGTCGAGTCCGAGGACCTCGGCGAAGGCCTCGCAGATCTTCGCTTCGCGGTCGTTGGCGGGCTCGCGGGTGGTGGTGGGGGTGCGGGTGTGGTCGGGGGCGGGTAGGGCGCGGCGGTCGAGCTTGCCGTTGATGGTGAGGGGCAGCGCGTCGAGGGTGAGGACGGCGGCCGGGACCATGTAGTCGGGGAGTGTCCCTCGCAGGAACTCTCGGACGGAGGTGCCGAGTTCGTGGGTGTTCGTGCCGGGGGTGGGGATGGTGTAGGCGACGAGGCGTTGGTCGCCGGGGGTGTCTTCGCGGACGAGGACGGTGGCGTGGGTGATGGTGGGGTGGGTGGTGAGGGCTGCTTCGATTTCGCCGAGTTCGATGCGGAAGCCGCGGATTTTGACTTGTTCGTCGGCGCGGCCGACGAATTCGAGTTCTCCGTGGGTGGTCCAGCGGACGATGTCGCCGGTGCGGTACATGCGGCGGCCGGGTTGGCCGTAGGGGCAGGCGGTGAAGCGTTCGGCGGTGAGGGCGGGTCGGTTGAGGTAGCCGCGGGCGAGTTGGTGGCCGGCGATGTGGAGGTCGCCGGGGACGCCGGGGGGGACGGGTTGGAGGGTGTGGTCGAGGACGTAGAGGTCGAGGCCGGGGATGCCGTGGCCGATGGTGCCGCCCGTGGTGCTGCCCGTGGTGCTGCCCGTGCTGGTGCCCGTGGTGCCTGTGGCGTGGAGTGTCTTGTGGGTGACGTGGACGGTGGTTTCGGTGATGCCGTACATGTTGACGAGCTGGGGTGTGTCGGGGTGGCGGGTGTGCCAGGGGGTGAGTTTGGTGGTGTCGAGGGCTTCGCCGCCGAAGATGATGTAGCGCAGGGCGAGGGGGTGGGGGTGTTCGGCGTCGGCTTGGCTGAGCTGGTAGAAGGCGGAGGGGGTCTGGTTGAGGACGGTGACGTGTTCGCGGGTGAGGAGGTCGAGGAAGGCGTGTGGGGTGCGGGAGGTTTCGAAGGGGACGATGACGAGGCGTCCGCCGTGCAGGAGTGGGCCCCAGAGTTCCCAGACGGAGAAGTCGAAGGCGTAGGAGTGGAACCAGGTCCACACGTCGTGGGGGCCGAAGCCGAAGTGGTGGTCGGTGTTGGCGAAGAGGGTGAGGACGTTGTGGTGGGGGATGAGGGTGCCCTTGGGGCG